>NZ_AP023032.1:1704500-2338000 GCF_019670105.1 Agarivorans albus
AGCGTAGGCATCACCAAGTTGGAAAATATGGCCAACTTCGATACCACGTTTTATTGATAAATTACCTGAACCGCAAGGGCTTGGGTCGCCTTCTACCACATTGCGTAGATCTGCCACTTCGCCAAGTACTACATCTCGCTCCCAGTTGATACCGAAGAAATGTTTATCATCTACGTTAGCACCTGCACCAAAGTCACTACAGTGCGCGGCAGCGCGGTCTACAATAACTGGCATTGGTAAATTAACTGGTCCTAAAGAGCCTGGGCCTGCGCCAACTGCAGCGCGAATTTCTTCTTCACTAGCAAACTCAAGCGGTGAAGCTATCTCAGTTAAGTTTTCTGCTTTAATTTCATTGAGCTCGTGGTCGCCACGCAAAATTAATGCAATAAGTGAATGCTCAGATTCTTCACTGGCTTTCACAATCAAGGTTTTAACTGTTTGTTCAACCTTAATGTCGAACTGTTCAACGAGCTCAGCAATGGTTTTAGCATTTGGCGTAGCCACTTCTTGCATCTCTTGGCTAGGTGCTGGGCGCTCACCTGCAGGGGCTAAGGCCTCTGCTTTTTCAATGTTTGCCGCGTAGTCGCTGTTATCTGAGAATACGATTGCATCTTCGCCAGACTCGGCGAGAACGTGGAACTCATGGGATACGCTGCCACCAATGCTGCCAGTATCGGCCAATACTGGGCGGTACTCTAAACCTAAACGCTCAAAGATACGGCAGTAAGCTGCGTACATTTCATCATAAGTGCTTTGTAAGCATTCATCAGATAAGTGGAAAGAGTAGGCGTCTTTCATTAAAAATTCGCGAGAGCGCATAACGCCAAAACGCGGGCGAACTTCATCACGGAACTTGGCTTGAATTTGGAACAAGTTAAGCGGAAGTTGCTTATAGCTGTTTACTTCTCTGCGGACTAATTCGGTAACCACTTCTTCGTGGGTAGGGCCTAGAACAAAATCGCGCGAGTGACGGTCTTTAAAGCGAAGCAGCTCTGGGCCAAACTTGTCCCAGCGGCCGGTTTCTTGCCATAAATCTGAAGGTTGAACAGTAGGCATGTGGATCTCAATAGAGCCACTGGCGTTCATTTCTTCACGAACAATTTGTTCTACTTTTGAAAGAACACGCAAACCATTGGGCAGCCAAGTATATAAACCTGAGGCTAATTTTCTTACCATGCCAGCGCGCAGCATTAACTGGTGAGATACAATCTCTGCATCGCTCGGAGTTTCTTTCTGAGTTGCCAGAAGATATTTGCTAGAACGCATATCTGTCCTTTCATTTAGCTATTAAATTGCGGCGATTGTAACAGGCTAATTTCGCTCTGTCAGGCCTTGTCACGGCGGTCGCCGATGATTTTTGCAGGGTTACCGGCAACGATAGCCCATTTAGCCACATTTTTAGTGACTACCGCTCCCATGCCTACGACCGCATGGTCGCCAATTTCAATGCCATCTACAATACAAGCGTTAGCACCAATCCACACATCTTCGCCAATTATGACGCCTTTGGATTGGCTGTTTTGCCGCCAAATATCTTGCTCTGGGTGCAAGCCATGGTTGAAGGCATAAATTTTAACGCCGTTGGCAATACGGCTGTTGTTGCCAATGCTTACGCCTTTTTGCCCGCCGTCGATGGAGCATCCGTGGTTTATGGCTACGTGGTCGCCAATGGTTATTGGGCCATGCAAGAAACTTTGGGCTGCCACGAATGAGCTGTTGCCTAGCGAGACTAAACGCCCTGGCTCGGCAAATATATTGGCGTCTGGAGCAATGAAACAGTTCTCACCAATTTGTACGGTTTCTAGTGCTTGCAAATTTTGTTGGATATCATTTTGCCAGGGTTTGGCCCATTGCAGGTGTTTAGCTTTTAAACGGTAATAAAGCCATGGCATCCAAGCAAGGCGCTGTTTATGTTGTTGCTGATAGTCCTGAGGTTCAAGCTGCATGGGTCACCGAAACAATTTCTACTTGTGACTCACTGGCATTAACTTCTAAGATTCGCCAGCGGATATTGAATTGATATAAGGCCACACCGTATTCTCGGTCGTCAGATTTGTTTTGTTTGTATGCGGGGCGCGGATCTTGGGCTAACACTTGCTCTATCACTAGCCGTTGAGTTTGTTCTATGTTTAGTTGCTGAGCTTGTTGCAAGGCTTGTTGAGTCCAATTCACTTTTAGCTGCTGCTGTGGTGCTAGCTGTGCGTAACCAGCCTGCGCTTCTGGAACGCTGTCAGCGTAAGGTAAGTAGGGTTTTACATCATAAATAGGAGTGCCGTTAACTAAATCGCCACCTTTGAAATGCATGGCCAACTTATTTGGGCTGCGTTCAACGTGACTAAGTTCAAGTAAGGATAAACCTAAGTGATTAGGGCGAAACGACGAACGAGATGCTAATACGCCCACTTTTTTGTTACCGCCTAAACGTGGTGGGCGTACCTTAGCTTTCCAGCCAGATTTAATATTTTGATGAAAGGCAAACACTAACCAAAAGTGACTAAACTGCTCCACGCTGTCTAGTAAATCAGGATCATTAAAGTCGGAGTTGAAGACTAAGCTACTGGTTGTGGCACTAACCAAGCTGGGTTGACGTGGCACAGAAAACTTCTCTTGATAAGGGGAGTGGATAAGGCCCAAAGGAGATAGCTGGATATTCATTACTTTTCAATTCTGTAGGCTTTGCCAAAACAACTTAACATGGCAATGCATGCTGCAGGTTCTTCAATTGGGTAGCATTGTTGAATAGTGACTACATTGGCCCCAATACTGGCGGCTTGCTCGCGAAGACTATTGCGTGCATCCACTTTCTGCGGTGGTGCTTGATTGGCTTTTTCTTGGCAACTTAGCCCTTCTACAATGCCTAAGTACTCTGCTTGCAGGGGATCGATTTGTTCATCGTTCACAATTTCCACTTCGGTGGCAGGCAAATAGTTTTCAAAGTTTTCTTTATCTACGTTGGTATTAAAACTGTAGTTGCCACTACAAGCAATTAGGCTGCTGCTAAGCGCCATTATTAGAAAAACACGCATACACTTCCTTTGAATCAAATACTTGAAGCTGGTCATTAGCTGGTAAAATTGACATGTACTTATTGATAATACTGGGTTTATTATAACATCACTTAGTTTCGCTTGTTGTTTCAAGTTAATGCTGAATAGCGAAAAAGTTTTTAGGATGTTTTACCAAGGATATAGGTAATGTCTAAACCTAACATCAGCATGTTTCGCAATTTAGATTTAGCATGGCGGCACAGCATTGGCTTGCTATTTTCGCTGGTGTTGGTGGTAGCTCTGGCCTTTTGGGGGCGCCAGTCTTCAGCGTCAGTGGCTCCCTTAGTTACTGTTATGGTGGCGATGCTTAGCATTATTTTGCCGCTTTCTGTTGGCTTAATGTGCCGCAGTTTTTACCGTAAGAAATACAGTTACACGATGTTGGTTTTTGGCGCCGCCTTTTTCTCGGTGTCGGGTTTAGAGCTTTGCTACTTTATTCTCAACTATCCCTCCTTTTTAAGTGTTCAGCCACTATCTTCGAATACTGTAGCGATATGGTCTGGGCTGATTACACGTGGCTTTTTAGCTGCTGTGTTGCTCATTTGCGGGGTGCTGCTTAGCCGTTACGAGCGCTTAGCCAACGGTGGGAAAATGAGCATTGCAGTGCTGGCTATCGGTAGTGTGATATTTTCTTTTTTAAGTGTCGCCTTTCTTTATGTGGTGTCATTACCTTTTATGCAGGTGGCTTTAGCCCATCTTCATTCAGTGTTGGAGTTGTTGGTTACTGCTGTATTTGCCATTGCTATCGCTTATTTTGGTTGGCGTGGTCGTTGGTTAAATTGCACCCTTGAATGTGGCGTATTTGCGTGTGTGTGCATTCAATTTATTTTGTACTTTTGGCCGGTGTCAGAAGACTTAGGTGTTAACAGCTTTGCTGTGTTTTCCTTGTCGTTAATTAAGCTAAGCAGTTACCTGGTGGTAGCTGTTGCTAGCTACTTGGAGTTAAGAGCGCCTGCGCCAGTAACCACCATAGAGCGAGAGCGACGCCGCGAAGACCGGCTGATTCGCTTAATGGAGCGGGCTAGGGGGAAGCAGTACTCGTGGTTTAAACGCAGTAAAAGCTCGATCAGTACTTACGTTACCTTGCTCAGCGGTTGCTTGGTGGTAGCCGGGGTTACGGTAACTTACCTTATTTTTTATTTTTCTTTTGTTGCCAGTTTAGAGAGCGAGCGAGAACAGCAACTAAGTTTACGAAATGCAATTCAAGTGGAGCGCCTAGATCGAGAAATATCACATGCTTATGAAGAGCTCAGCCATCTAGCGGAGCAATCTTTACTTGATGGGTTTATTCAGCAGCAATTTGTAGACGAACGCTTCATCAATGTTGAACCCGATTTTTGGCATTCGCGCTTAAGTAGCGATATTCGCCAGTTACTTAAACGGGAAAAAGCTTTACTGGCTGCCCATCTTATTGTGGTTAGCCAAGGCCAACAATTTGAATATCTCTCAGTAGGCAAACGAATTGGTCAAACGCTGCCTAAGGCATTGCTATTAGACGCAGAAAAGTTGCCAGACAGGGTGCATGCTCAAACAATTAGACAAAATAGCCAAGGTGTATGGTACTTGGCAACCAGTGTGCAACATAGCGATGGCAGCGTTGCCGCTATATGGCTTTTTGAGTATCGCCTTGATGATTTATTTAAAGTATCGCAGCAGGCGTCATCAAATCGTTCTAGTCAACATGCTGAAACCACCATTGGACCTTTGTTAGTATTCGATATTAATGGAGAGAGGTTATGGCGCAGTGAGCATGGTAGGGGGCAGTCTACGAGCTTTCAAGCCTCAGAATATCAGCGCATCCAGCAGCTAATTAATTCTCCCGTTAAAGATTTACCAGAACAAGTGGTTAAGTTTGGCTCTTACATACTAAGTATTCAGCGCCTGCCTTATTTGCCGTCGAACGATCAAGAGTATTTGGATTTAGTGCAAATAACTGATTACGAGGAAACTATCGCAGCCTCACAAATGGCGGCTAAGCAAGCTTTGTTAGCGGCAGCTGTAGTCATCGGCTTAATGGTGCTAGTAGGTTGGTTTTTTGCTCACACTATAGTTGCGCCATTGCGCTACATAACCAACGCAACGTTGTTGTTTGGTGAGCGCAATATACAGGTGACCTTGCCAGATAAATCTAATGATGAAGTGGGCGTATTAGCCCGAGCCATAGGCCAAATGACGGCAAAAGTAGATGCGCGTACTGAACAGCTCAATGATGAGATTGCCGAACACCAGCGTAGCCAGCAGCAGTTAAGCATTGCTAGGCGAGATGCAGAAACAGCTTCGCAAGCAAAAAGCGACTTTTTGGCAATGATGAGTCACGAGATCCGTACCCCGCTAAACGGTATTTTAGGAATGACTCAGTTACTTAGTGCTTCCTCGTTGTCTGAAGAGCAAATTGAGCACGTAAATACTATTCGCCTTTCTGGCAAAGCTTTATTGGTGATTGTTAATGACGTATTGGATTTCTCTAAGGTAGAAGCCGGTAAAATGGAGTTACGCTTGGATGCATTTAGCTTGCATTTAACCTTGCTTGAGGTGGTTAAGTTATTCTCTCCTCAAGCTAAAGCCAAGCATTTGAGTTTGCATCTCGATTACCCAGAACATTTACCTAAGGTGTTCATTGGTGATCAGGGCAGGGTGCAGCAAATATTCATTAACCTCGTCAATAATGCGATTAAGTTTACCGAGGTGGGCACGGTGAATTTAAGTGTTGAATACAGTCAACAGCCAGGTGCCGAGGAAACTGTGTTAGTAAGAGTAACCGACAGCGGCATTGGTATTGCCGATGAGTCTATCAACAATTTATTCATGCCTTTTGCTCAGGCCGACAGTTCAACAACCCGTCGTTATGGCGGCACTGGCTTAGGGTTGGCCATCTGTCAGCGCATTGTTTCCTTAATGGATGGTGATATATCGGTGACATCGGGTTTAGGGGTTGGCTCAGAATTTAGGGTTAGCTTACCTTTGCAAAGTGTAGAAGATGATGTGTTGAGCGTAAGTGTTACCGATAGTCGTGAACAGGCTGTATTAAGCAAGTTGTCTGGCCACGTATTGTTGGTTGAAGACACCGTGGTTAATCAACGTGTTGCCAGCCATATGTTAGACAGCTTTGGTCTTAAAGTGATGATCGCTCGTGATGGCCATGAAGCCATAGATCTGTTTAAGCGTTGGGGTTCAAAACTTTCTCTCATTTTAATGGATTGCTTGATGCCTGACATGGATGGTTATGAAGCCACTATGGTTATTCGGGAGCTTGAAAACCTCGCTCAGCGTATTCCTATTATTGCGTTAACAGCAAGCGTTAGCTTAGAAGCAAAACAGGCTTGTTTTGATGCTGGAATGGATGACTATGTGACTAAACCATTTGACCGAGTGGGCTTATATGTTTGCCTGCGTAAATGGTTGAATACAAAAAATGCTAGTGTTGAGCAAACACAGCTAACAAGTAGTGATGAGCTTTCTAACGTTCAATATCAACGGATTTCAACAACTGAGCTTACTAAGCTGCAAGAAAGTATGGGGGATGAGTTTGATGCCTTATTGCAGGAATATCAAAAGGGCGCAGAGGCGATGATTGAAGAGCTATTGCAAGCTTTAAAGGTTAAGCGTTACCAAGATGCAGTACGCTTAGCGCATGGCCTTAAATCTAGTAGTAGTTATTTCGGTGCCAGCAGTTTACAAGCTCAGTGTTTAGCGCTTGAAGAAGGCTTGAAAAAACAACCGATTTTGGATGAGCATATAGCACTTGCTGCTGGCTTATTTGAAACTCTTAGTGAAACTATGCTGGAAATCGAACAGCATATCCGCTTATATTCTAAATAGATTCGTATTTTTAGGTTTGCTGGATGTAAACCACGATGCGTTGTAGCTTTAGGCAAATAGACTAGCCTTAAACAACAGCATCGTTTTTTGTGGAAAGGAGTTATCTTCGTGTCTATCTCGAATAAGCTGTTATCGGCTTTTGGTTTCGTTGCTATTTTGATGTTTTGTTCCGCCGTTATCGTGTTTATTCAACTAGATAAAATTGCTCAAAAAGAGCGGCAAATAGTTGAAGTTAGTGTTCCTGTAGTTGCCCAAAGCAAAGAAATTGAGCGACACCTTCAGCAATCGCTAAGTGCTCTTCGAGCTTACCTCATTCATGGCGCCGACAAACAACGTGCGGAGCATTTTCAAAACCTATTTGAACAGTCTTGGCTCAACATTGACTTGGCCGTAGAGCAAATTCAATTGTTAAGCGATATAGCGGTTCCAGAGCAAACCTTAACTAGTTTTTTAGCCTTGAAAGAACTGCAGCAACAAATTATCAAAATTTCCAATAGCGAAGATAACCTACCTGCACACGCTTTATTGCTGTTTGATATTGCCCCCTTAGCTGAAGAAGCGATGAACCAGGTTTCTAGCGCTGTCACCGAAGAAATTTCTCAACCCGGCTTATATAGCCCCAAAAAACGGGTACGTTTGTTAGCAGATATGAGCGAAGCGCGTAATGAACTGGCCAATGCACTTACTAGCTTGCGTAGTTTTATTATTACTGGCGATAAATATGAACAAGAGAAATATCAAGAGTATTTTGCCAGGCATAAACAGCGGGTAGCCGATGTAGAGGCCGCAAATAATTTATTTACCGAAGAACAAGCTCGGTTGTGGCAACAGTTTGTCGAGTTAGTTGATATTTTTGTTCCCTTAGTCGATGAAATGTTTGTGATACGAGCTGCACCTGACTGGAATATTGCCAACCACCGTATGGCCAATGAAGTTATTCCCTTAGTGGCTGATATTGAACTGCAACTTAATGACTGGAATATGCAGCAGCAAAATGTGTTAGTGAGCCACCAACAGGACCTAGAGCGTCTAGGCGAGCAAGTTGTGCTGGTGGTATTTGCTGGTGCTGCTATTGCCGCTTTATTAGGTGGCTTGGTGGTGCTTTGGTTAACTCGTCAAATTAAATCCAACCTGGCTCTAGTTAATCAGCGAGCAATGCAAATAGCTAACGGAAACCTTTCGCAACCGGCGTTAAAGGTTAGCGCTAAAGACGAGGTAGGGCAGCTTACTGGCTCCATTAATGCGATGGCAGAACAGCTAAAAGGATTAATAACAGAGGTTAATCAAACTGCTGCAGATGTGAGTCAAAGCAGTGTGAAGGTCTTTGATAAGAGCTCGGGCATTGGCAGCGCTCTAGATGAACAGCGTTCGAAAGTTGACTCAGCTGCTACTGCTATTGAAGAGATGTCTGTAGCAGCCAGAGAAATAGCGCAAAACACTTCTCAAGCTGCTGACCATGCAAGAGATTGCGGAGATGTAGCAAGCGAAGGTGGGCAAGTGGTGACAGATACCATTTCCATTATGCAAAAAATCGAAGGTTCTGTAAGTGATAGTAATCAGCACATCGCTAAGTTAAACCTGGCGGGTGAAGAGGTAGAAAAGATTACCGATGTAATCGCTGGTATCGCTGAACAAACCAACTTGTTAGCGCTAAATGCAGCTATTGAAGCAGCTCGTGCTGGCGAGCAAGGGCGTGGTTTTGCTGTAGTTGCTGATGAGGTGCGTAGCTTGGCTAGCCGAACTAGCCAATCCACAGAAGAGATTGCTCGAATTATCAACCAAATTCGTAGCCTAACTGAAGCGGCTAATCAGAGTATGTCAAAAAGTACCGAACTGGTTTCTAGCGGCCGCAATGTGGTTAATAAGGCAGGAGATGCGTTGCATCAAGTGATCGACACTACTCAAGGTGTTACCGAAATGGTTACCGCGATTGCAGCAGCCACCGAGGAACAATCTGCAGTGGCCTCCGATGTGGCGGCAACACTGGAAACAATTGCCCTCATTGCTCAAGATTCAGTGAGTGAAGCGCAATCTAGTGTACATGATGCAAAGTCGTTAGAAGAAAAATCCAATCAACTCAAGCAACAAATTCAACGCTTTGTATTGTAGAATGAGCCCTTAACTGACCGAGTAAAGAAAATTAATGAAACAAGCTGCAGTGTTTTTGGACCGAGATGGAGTTATCAACCACGATCGGGCCTATGTATCCCAAGTTGATGACTTTGAGTTTATCGACGGCGCTATTGAGGCGATGCAAAAACTCAAAGAAGCTGGTTGGTTGCTTGTGGTTGTAACTAATCAAGCGGGTATTGCGCGTGGCTACTTTAGTGAAGAGCAGTTCTTGAGCCTAACCGAATGGATGGACTGGTCGCTTGCTGATCGCGGCGTCGACTTAGATGGTATCTACTACTGTCCTCATCATAGCGAATACGGTGATGAAAATTACCGCCAAGATTGTAACTGTCGCAAACCTAAACCAGGTATGTTGCTAGAAGCCGCAGCAGAACTAGATATTGATCTAGAAAAGTCTTGGTTAGTCGGGGATAAAGCTTCAGATATCTTGGCCGCCCAAAATGCCGGAGTGCCAAATAGGTTGTTGGTAAGTGGTCAGTACGATGTGAGCGAACAAGATAAAGCCTTAGCGACTGCTACGATTTCGTCTCTAGCTGAAGCGGCCAAGTATATCCTAAAGGGCTAGATCAATTTTCTTCCTTTTATCTTCACTTTCTAGTAACTCTTAGGGGATAGATTTATGCAAATAAGCTATCCTTTTAAAGCTTTGTTGTTCACTATCTGAACACTTAACCGTGTTTCTGTGATTTTCTTCAAAAAACGCTTGCGCCGCGGGAATCGATCCCTATAATGCACCTCCACTGACACGGCACGCAGCGCGCTAAAGCAAAGCAAGGCTACGTCAGGGTTAGCAAGGCCTAGGGCTAAGTTAGCCGGCTCTCAAACTTCTTTTTAAAATGTTTTAAAAAGCGGTTGACAGCCACAGAGGAAAGCGTAGAATGCGCACCTCGCTTCGATTGAGAAGCAACGCTCTTTAACAATTTATCAAGCAATCTGTGTGAGCACTCACAGGACCTTAAGCGAAAAAATTAAGCTTAAGTGAACTGGAGTCTTGCACTGTAAAACACAGTAATAATTTCAGTTTTTAACTTTGAGCGAAAAAACTTTTGATTGAAGAGTTTGATCATGGCTCAGATTGAACGCTGGCGGCAGGCTTAACACATGCAAGTCGAGCGGTAACATTTCTAGCTTGCTAGAAGATGACGAGCGGCGGACGGGTGAGTAATGCTTGGGAATATGCCTTTACGTGGGGGACAACAGTTGGAAACGACTGCTAATACCGCATAATGTCTTCGGACCAAAGGAGGGGATGCTTCGGCACCTTTCGCGTAAAGATTAGCCCAAGTGGGATTAGCTAGTTGGTAAGGTAATGGCTTACCAAGGCGACGATCCCTAGCTGGTTTGAGAGGATGATCAGCCACACTGGGACTGAGACACGGCCCAGACTCCTACGGGAGGCAGCAGTGGGGAATATTGCACAATGGGCGAAAGCCTGATGCAGCCATGCCGCGTGTGTGAAGAAGGCCTTCGGGTTGTAAAGCACTTTCAGTCGTGAGGAAGGGGTAGTAATTAATACTTGCTATCTTTGACGTTAGCGACAGAAGAAGGACCGGCTAACTCCGTGCCAGCAGCCGCGGTAATACGGAGGGTCCGAGCGTTAATCGGAATTACTGGGCGTAAAGCGTACGCAGGCGGCTTGTTAAGCCAGATGTGAAATCCCCGGGCTCAACCTGGGAATGGCATTTGGAACTGGCAAGCTAGAGTTTTGTAGAGGGTGGTAGAATTTCAGGTGTAGCGGTGAAATGCGTAGAGATCTGAAGGAATACCAGTGGCGAAGGCGGCCACCTGGACAAAAACTGACGCTCATGTACGAAAGCGTGGGGAGCAAACAGGATTAGATACCCTGGTAGTCCACGCCGTAAACGATGTCTACTAGTTGTCTGTGAGTTTAACTCGTGGGTAACGCAGCTAACGCATTAAGTAGACCGCCTGGGGAGTACGGCCGCAAGGTTAAAACTCAAATGAATTGACGGGGGCCCGCACAAGCGGTGGAGCATGTGGTTTAATTCGATGCAACGCGAAGAACCTTACCTGCCCTTGACATACTGAGAATTTACCAGAGATGGTTTAGTGCCTTCGGGAACTCAGATACAGGTGCTGCATGGCTGTCGTCAGCTCGTGTCGTGAGATGTTGGGTTAAGTCCCGCAACGAGCGCAACCCCTATCCTTATTTGCCAGCACGTAATGGTGGGAACTCTAGGGAGACTGCCGGTGATAAACCGGAGGAAGGTGGGGACGACGTCAAGTCATCATGGCCCTTACGGGCAGGGCTACACACGTGCTACAATGGCATGTACAGAGGGATGCGAACTCGCGAGAGCAAGCGGACCCCAAAAAGCATGTCGTAGTCCGGATCGGAGTCTGCAACTCGACTCCGTGAAGTCGGAATCGCTAGTAATCGTAGATCAGAATGCTACGGTGAATACGTTCCCGGGCCTTGTACACACCGCCCGTCACACCATGGGAGTGGGCTGCAAAAGAAGTGGGTAGTTTAACCTTCGGGAGGACGCTCACCACTTTGTGGTTCATGACTGGGGTGAAGTCGTAACAAGGTAGCCCTAGGGGAACCTGGGGCTGGATCACCTCCTTATTATGATGCTTAGGTTTTGTGACGTGTTCACACAGATTGCTTGATGAAAAAGAAAAGAGAGAAGTTCTAGTGTGGTGTAGAACCAACGAGAACAGCTACTGCAGTGTCCCGTTCGTCTAGAGGCCTAGGACACCGCCCTTTCACGGCGGTAACAGGGGTTCAAATCCCCTACGGGATACCATTCTCTCTCTTGGTTTGAGAATACAAAGCTAAGCATTTGTTTATACAGTGCTTAGCTTTGGTTTCTAAGGAACCAATTGCTCTTTAACAATTTGGAAAAGCTGATAAAAAATATCTCAAGAATATGAGTTTAATAACAAGTGTTCTTGGTATTCAAAAATAAGGTGATCGTACTCGAATGGCAGGATTTATACAGCCTGACCATTCAAGTGATTTAAGCGACAACATTTAGGTGTTGTATGGTTAAGTGACTAAGCGTATACGGTGGATGCCTTGGCAGTCAGAGGCGATGAAGGACGTGTTAATCTGCGATAAGCCATGTTAAGTCGATAAAAGACGTAATAGACATGGATTTCCGAATGGGGAAACCCACTGCATTTTATGCAGTATCGTAACGTGAATACATAGCGTTGCGAGGCGAACCCGGGGAACTGAAACATCTAAGTACCCGGAGGAAAAGAAATCAACCGAGATTCTGGTAGTAGCGGCGAGCGAACCCGGATTAGCCCTTAAGCTTTTAGGTGATTAGTGGAACATTCTGGAAAGGATGGCGATACAGGGTGATAGCCCCGTACATGAAAATCTACTTTAAGTGAAATCGAGTAGGACGGCACACGTGATATGTTGTCTGAATATGGGGGGACCATCCTCCAAGGCTAAATACTCCTGACTGACCGATAGTGAACCAGTACCGTGAGGGAAAGGCGAAAAGAACCCCTGTGAGGGGAGTGAAATAGAACCTGAAACCGTATACGTACAAGCAGTGGGAGCCCCTTCGTGGGGTGACTGCGTACCTTTTGTATAATGGGTCAACGACTTAATTTCAGTAGCAAGGTTAAGCGAATAGCGGAGCCGTAGGGAAACCGAGTGTTAACTGCGCGCATAGTTGCTGGGATTAGACCCGAAACCCGGTGATCTAGCCATGGGCAGGTTGAAGATTGGGTAACACCAATTGGAGGACCGAACCGACTAATGTTGAAAAATTAGCGGATGACTTGTGGCTGGGGGTGAAAGGCCAATCAAACCGGGAGATAGCTGGTTCTCCTCGAAAGCTATTTAGGTAGCGCCTCGAGCGAATACTGATGGGGGTAGAGCACTGTTAAGGCTAGGGGGTCATCCCGACTTACCAACCCTTTGCAAACTCCGAATACCATCAAGTACTACTCGGGAGACACACGGCGGGTGCTAACGTCCGTCGTGGAAAGGGAAACAACCCAGACCGTCAGCTAAGGTCCCAAAGTGTATGTTAAGTGGGAAACGATGTGGGAAGGCTTAGACAGCCAGGATGTTGGCTTAGAAGCAGCCATCATTTAAAGAAAGCGTAATAGCTCACTGGTCGAGTCGGCCTGCGCGGAAGATGTAACGGGGCTAAACATACCACCGAAGCTACGGGAGCATGCTTGCATGCTCGGTAGAGGAGCGTTCTGTAAGCCGTTGAAGGTGAATCGTAAGGTTTGCTGGAGGTATCAGAAGTGCGAATGTTGACATGAGTAACGATAAAGGGGGTGAAAAGCCCCCTCGCCGAAAGACCAAGGTTTCCTGTCCAATGTTAATCAGGGCAGGGTGAGTCGGCCCCTAAGGCGAGACTGAAAAGTGTAGTCGATGGGAAACAGGTTAATATTCCTGTACTTCGTATAATTGCGATGGGAGGACGGAGAAGGCTAGGCCAGCGTGGCGATGGTTGTCCACGTGAAAGGCAGTAGGCGGTAAACTTAGGCAAATCCGGGTTTACATTACGCTGAGAGTTGATGACGAGTGTCTACGGACACGAAGTGGTTGATGCCCTGCTTCCAGGAAAAGTCTCTAAGCTTCAGATTATACGAAACCGTACCCCAAACCGACACAGGTGGTTGGGTAGAGAATACCAAGGCGCTTGAGAGAACTCGGGTGAAGGAACTAGGCAAAATGGTACCGTAACTTCGGGAGAAGGTACGCTCTTGATGGTGATGGGACTTGCTCCCTAAGCTGCTGAGAGTCGCAGATACCAGTTGGCTGCAACTGTTTATTAAAAACACAGCACTGTGCTAAATCGAAAGATGACGTATACGGTGTGACGCCTGCCCGGTGCCGGAAGGTTAATTGATGTGGTTAGCGTTCGCGCGAAGCTATTGATCGAAGCCCCGGTAAACGGCGGCCGTAACTATAACGGTCCTAAGGTAGCGAAATTCCTTGTCGGGTAAGTTCCGACCTGCACGAATGGCGTAATGATGGCCAAGCTGTCTCCACCCGAGACTCAGTGAAATTGAAATTGCCGTGAAGATGCGGTGTACCCGCGGCTAGACGGAAAGACCCCGTGAACCTTTACTACAGCTTGACACTGAACATTGACCCTACATGTGTAGGATAGGTGGGAGGCTTTGAAGCGTTGTCGCTAGATGACGTGGAGCCGACCTTGAAATACCACCCTTGTAGTGTTGATGTTCTAACGTTGGTCCCTTATCGGGATTGCGGACAGTGTCTGGTGGGTAGTTTGACTGGGGCGGTCTCCTCCCAAAGAGTAACGGAGGAGCACGAAGGTTGGCTAAGTATGGTCGGACATCATACGGTTAGTGCAATGGCATAAGCCAGCTTAACTGCGAGACAGACACGTCGAGCAGGTACGAAAGTAGGTCATAGTGATCCGGTGGTTCTGTATGGAAGGGCCATCGCTCAACGGATAAAAGGTACTCCGGGGATAACAGGCTGATACCGCCCAAGAGTTCATATCGACGGCGGTGTTTGGCACCTCGATGTCGGCTCATCACATCCTGGGGCTGAAGTCGGTCCCAAGGGTATGGCTGTTCGCCATTTAAAGTGGTACGCGAGCTGGGTTTAGAACGTCGTGAGACAGTTCGGTCCCTATCTGCCGTGGGCGTTTGAGAATTGAGGGGAGCTGCTCCTAGTACGAGAGGACCGGAGTGGACGAACCGCTGGTGTTTGGGTTGTTATGCCAATAGCATTGCCCAGTAGCTACGTTCGGAACTGATAACCGCTGAAAGCATCTAAGCGGGAAGCAGGCCTCGAGATTAATTCTCACTAGGACTTTAAGTCCTCTGAAGGGCCGTTGGAGACTACAACGTTGATAGGCAAGGTGTGTAAGTGCTGTGAGGCATTGAGCTAACTTGTACTAATTACCCGTGAGGCTTAACCATACAACACCTAAAGGGTGTTGCTTATAGATACTTTATTTAGAAACCATGAATACTTGTTAGTGCTCATGAGGTATTTCAGCTTTTTCGAATGTTAAAGACAACAGTTTTTGCCTGGTGGCAATAGCGTTGTGGACCCACCTGACTCCATGCCGAACTCAGAAGTGAAACGCAACTGCGCCGATGATAGTGTGGGGCTTCCCCATGTGAAAGTAGGTCACCGCCAGGCTCCTATACTAAGCCCTCGTCTAACGACGAGGGCTTTTTTATTGCCTGCGATTTAGTCTCACAAAAGTCTTCCAGATATACCCACACTCAAACCTCAGTCGTTTCATCAACAGCGCTAACCTAGCGCATCACAAACATCGCCCTCTTGCACATACAAGGTTGACCAGTAATTACGCTTGGCGTGTTGCTTGGTGAGATTGCTTAAGTGGAAAAAGCTTCTAGCTAATTAGGAGACTGTCAATTAAAAAGCCTGTTTGTCAAACAGGCTTTTTAATTGAGAAAGTGATTTTAGGTTTACTTGAGCTTCAGCTCAGACAAGTATTTCTTGAATCGGTCTCTTAGCTCTGGGTGGCGTAAGCCAAATTCAACGATGGCTTTCATATAGCCAAACTTACTACCACAGTCATGGCTTTTTCCTACCATGTAGTATGCCTGAGTAGTTTCTTTCTTCATTAAACTAGCAATGGCATCAGTTAATTGAATTTCATCTCCGGCACCAGGAGGGGTTCTTGCGAGCTCTTTCCAGATTTTAGCTGATAATACATAACGGCCCACAACAGCAAGATTAGAAGGAGCATCCTCAACAGCGGGTTTTTCTACAGAACCTACCATGTCTGCTGAATTTCCGGGTTTAAGCTCGCTGCCGTTGATGTCTACAATACCAAACTTGCTAACATCTTCCTGAGCTACTGCTTCAACCATTACTTGGCTAGAGCCTGTTTGGTTAAACTTCGCCACCATGTCTGCCAAATTTTCAATGCGAAGGTCTGAGGTTGAATCATCTAGTACTACATCTGGAAGAAGCACGGCAAAAGGCTCGTCGCCAATAAGAGGGTGGGCACATAGAATTGCGTGACCTAGACCTTTTGCAACACCTTGTCGTACATGCATGATGGTAACGTTTTTAGGACAAATAGAGCGCACTTCATTAAGCAATTGACGCTTTACCCGTTTCTCTAATGTTGCTTCTAGTTCGAAGCTAGTGTCAAAATGGTTTTCTATTGAGTTCTTACTAGAGTGGGTTACTAAAATGATCTCTTTAATGCCTGCAGATATTGCTTCTTGAACAACATATTGAATTAGCGGCTTGTCTACAATGGGTAACATCTCTTTAGGGATGGCCTTGGTGGCGGGTAGCATTCTTGTTCCTAGTCCTGCTACCGGTAGTACCGCTTTTCGTACTTGTTGGGTCATTTTCAGTCTCTTGAAAAAGTAAGGTTAAATGCCCGTGCACTGTAACACGCCAAAATGACATTTTAAATTGAGATGTTTGCGAATAGACATTCTTGTGATAATTCTTTGAAGTGGAGAAGCCATCGCCCTCGCGGTGGTAGCGAGCTACGGACGATGTTAGGTGGGTAACTTAGTCTACGTAGATTCGGTCTTTGTTATCGAGGTAAATCTTTTCACCAATGCCTGGCACTAGCACAATTTGTTCAATGTTCTTGAAGTTACCGTGTTGCTGGCGGTACTGAACAATCGCTGTTGATTTCGACTCACCTACGCCTTTTAAAGAATCTAGTTGTTCTGCGTTGGCAGTATTTAAGTTGATTGGTGTTACATTTTTATTAGCTAAGGCTGGTTGTATATTGATTAAACTAAATACGAGCACCAGTGCCAGCTTAAGTAATTTCATGGTTTATTCTCCTTTTTGATAAAACCATGAATAACAGTAGAGGATAAGTTTTATATGCGAATCACTCATTTGGGCTAAATTGTGACACTAAAATGACAAATGGGCGATAGCTCGCCCAATTAGATTAAGGAAGTACTTTTTTGAAGGGCTTTACACTTACCTTTTCGTAAACGCCTGCAGCCACATAAGGGTCTGCATCTGCCCAGGCTTTTGCATCTTCTAAGCTTGAAAACTCTGCTATTACTGTAGAGCCTGAGAAGCCTGCTTCTGCTGGGTCATCAGCATCAATAGCGGGCATTGGGCCGGCAACTAGTAATCGCCCTTCGCTGAGTAAAGCGTTTAAACGCTCTAAGTGTGCTGGTCGCGCTTGTTTGCGTTTATCTAAACTATTAGCCACATCTTCTGCATAGATTACATACCACATGCTATTAATCCTTTTTCTCTGTGAGTGATTCTTTTTGTTCTTTAGGTAAGTGTTTGTATAAGTAAACGACTGTGCCTACTGTAAACACCAAGGTTAAGCCGAGTAGGCCAAACACCTTAAAATTGACCCAAAATTCTTCTGAGAAACTGAATGCGATATAGAGGTTTAGTGTTCCGCAAGCGATGAAAAAAAGTGCCCATGAGACATTCACTTTTGACCAAATATCGTCTGGCAGCGTCATTTCTTTGCCCAGCATCTTTTTGATCAGTGGGTTACCAAATGCAAACTGACTCACTAACAGCACTAAACCAAAGATCCAGTTAATAACGGTAGGTTTCCATTTAATAAAGTTATCGTCGCGCAGGATTAGAGTTAAGCCACCAAAGACCAATATAAGAACAAAGGAGATGAGATGCATTTTCTCAACTTTTTTGTTTTTAATATATGAAATTAGCAATAAGACCGCAGTTGATATCATTAACGCAAGAGTTGCAGCATATATGTCTTTTAAGTAATAGGCTGCCAAAAAAATAACTAAAGGGATAAACTCGAAAAATTGTTTCATAGTTCCTCAGCGTAAGCTGTTAATAAAAAAGCCGCTAGAAAGCGGCTTTTGATAGTAGCAAGATCTTTAACTAAACGGTAGCCGCTTTCATGTCACTGGCAAATTGCTTGAGTGTTACAAGCATTTGCGCTTTGTCTTCAAGGTTGTTTTCGATGATCTTAACTACGGCTGAGCCCGATATCGCACCAGCTGCGCCAGCTTCAATGGTTTCTTTAACCTGTTGAGGAGTTGCGATGCCAAAACCCAGTAAAGCTGGCGGCGCATTATGTTGCTTAAGTTTGTTTAACAACTCTCCCACCGGTGCGCCTGCTTTGGTTTCTGTACCGGTAACGCCTGCTCGGCTAACAAGGTAGGTGTAACCTTGTCCGTACTCGGCCACTTTGGCTAAAGTCGCTTCATCGGCGTTTGGTGGTGCAATAAAGATGCTTTGCAAGCCATGCTTATCAGCAGCTTCTCTAAAAGGCGCTGACTCACGAATCGGCACATCTGCAACCAGCACCGAGTCTACGCCTGCAGCCGCAAGCTTTTGATAGAAAGAATCAATGCCGGTTGAATATACGAGGTTAGCGTATAACAACAGACCAATAGGTACCTCTGGATGTTTTTCACGAATAGCACTTAGCATTTCTAAACATTTAGGAGGGGTAACATCAGCTGCTAATGCGCGAACGTTAGCTCCTTGAATGGTAGGGCCGTCAGCTACTGGATCAGAGAAAGGGATACCCAACTCTAAAGCATCCGCACCACCTTCAACTAAGGCATCAACAATGGCTAGAGATTGCTCTAAATTGGGATCGCCAAGTGTTACAAAGGGAACGAAGGCGCCTTGTTTTTCGCTTGTTAGACGTTCAAATAGATTAGCGTAACGTTGCGTCATTATAAGCTTCCTCTTTGTTCGAATATTTCGGCTACGGTAAAGATGTCTTTGTCGCCACGCCCCGATAGGTTTACCAACAATATCTGTTCTTTGTCTTTATCTTGCTTAGCGAGTTTTAGCGCGTAAGCCAGCGCGTGAGCAGACTCTAGAGCGGGAATAATACCTTCACTCTCAGCTAGAGTTTGGAATGCGTCCAAGGCTTCTTCATCGGTAGCTGATTCATAATCTGCTCTGCCGATTGAATTCAAATAAGCATGCTGCGGGCCTACTGATGGAAAATCTAAGCCAGCTGAAATTGAATAAGACTCTTCAATTTGACCATTTTGGTCTTGCATCAATAACGAATGCATACCAAAAAACATACCTTTGCGGCCATGTTTAAGTGGAGCGCCATGTTGGTCGGTATCAATACCTTTACCCGCAGGTTCTACGCCAATTAGTTTTACATCTTCTTCTTTGATGAAGTCTGCAAACATGCCGATTGCGTTAGAGCCACCGCCCACACATGCAATTACCGCATCAGGCAAGCGACCTTCGGTCTCAAGAATCTGCTGTTTGGCTTCTTCGCCAATCATTTTCTGGAATTCGCGAACAATGGTTGGGAATGGGTGAGGGCCGGCTGCTGTACCTAATAAGTAGTGAGCGCTGTCATAACTGGCTGCCCAGTCACGCAAGGCTTCGTTACACGCGTCTTTTAGGGTAGAAGAGCCGCTGTGTACTGGGATAACTTCTGCACCCATTAGCTTCATTCTGAACACGTTAGGCTTTTGGCGTTCACAGTCAATTGCGCCCATGTAAACACGGCACTTTAGACCAAGTAAGGCACACGCTAAGGCGGTCGCTACGCCATGTTGGCCAGCACCGGTTTCAGCAATAATTTCTTTCTTACCCATGCGTTTTGCTAATAGGGCTTGGCCTAACACTTGGTTGGTTTTATGTGCACCACCATGTAATAAGTCTTCACGCTTTAGGTAAATTTTGGTTTTAGTACCCGCAGTTAAATTGCGGCACAAGGTTAGAGGTGTTGGTCTGCCAGCATATTCGCTTAATAGCCCGTTGAACTCTTCAATAAAGCTAGGGTCTTCTTGGGCGTCGATAAAGGCTTGTTCTAGCTGGTCGAGCGCTGGCACTAAAATTTGTGGTACAAACTGCCCGCCAAACTCGCCGAAATATGAATTTAGTTTACTCATTGTTGACTCTTATTCGTTAAAAATGGTTAACGCTTACTAATCTGTTTGAGACTAGTACTGTCTAATTTGTTCAAACGCAGCATTAACTTTTGCTGGGTCTTTTACCCCTGGCGCTTGTTCTACACCGGAGTTTAAATCTAAGCCTGCAGCGGCGTAGGCTAGCGCATCTTGAATGTTACTTGGGCTTATGCCGCCTGCTAGCATCGCACCATGACTGTGCTCACCTAATAGTTGCCAATCGAAGGTTTGCCCTGTACCGCCGCATTGGCCGGCGACTTTGCTATCAAATAATATTTTGTCTGCGTTGCTTGGCGCTTCTGGTAATGCCTCACTCACGCCAAGCGCTTTCCATACAAGGCTGCTGTTAAGTTTTTCTTTTAGCTGCTTGATGAATTGCTCGTCTTCATCACCATGCAATTGCACTGCATGAAGTTTAAGTTGATTGGCAATATTGGCCACTTCTTCAACCGAGCTATTTACAAATACACCCACAAAATTAAGTGGTGCCGCTTGGCTGAGTTTTTCTGCTTGCGCTAGGTTTACGCAGCGCGGCGACTTTTCGGCGAAAATTAATCCGCCGTATACTGCGCCCGCTTGATAAACCGTTTTAACATCTTGCTCGCGTGTTAAGCCGCATACTTTGTTTTCACCAAGTATGAGTTTACGACAAGCCATGTCTACATCATCTTGGCTCATTAGTGAGCTACCTACTAAAAAGCCGTTGGCGTATTTGGCTAGCTCACGCACTTGTTGGTGCTGATAAATGCCTGATTCTGAAATGATGATGCGATCTTCAGGAATTTGTTTGGCCAGCTCTGGTGTTCTATCTAAGGTAATCGATAAGTCACGCAAGTTGCGGTTGTTAATACCGATGACTTTGGCATTTAGATCAATAGCGCGCTCAAGCTCTTGTTGGTTACTCACTTCAGTAAGTACGCCCATATTTAGCTTGTGGGCTACTTCAGCCAGCAAGCGATACTCGTTGTCATCGAGAACCGATAACATTAGCAAGATGGCATCAGCTTTGTGATAACGGGCTAGATAGATTTGGTACTCGTCAATGAAGAAGTCTTTACATAACACTGGTTGCTCAACTTGCTCTCTAACCTGAGTTACATAGTCAAACTCACCTTGAAAGTATTTGGTATCAGTGAGCACCGAAATGGCCGCAGCATAGTTTTTATATACGCCGGCAATTAGGTCTAAGTCGAACTCCGGGCGAATCAAGCCTTTAGATGGAGAAGCCTTTTTACATTCAAGAATAAACTTAGCGGGTGAGCCTGATAGCGCATCATAAAAACTACGTTCCGTGGGCTCAACCTGATCGATAAAGCTTGCTAGTGCTTGGCTTTGCATACGCTCTGCTAACCAAATTTCTTTGTCAGCCACAATTTTATCTAGAATGGTGGCTTGTTTTGTTTCTGCTTGGCTCACTGACTCATCTCCGCCAATTGGTTTGCTAGGGTTAGTGGACGACCAGAGGCCATTTCATCTAAGGCCATTTTAACGCCTTGAGCAACATCATCAGCTTTACCTGCAAGCTTAAGTAACAAGGCAACATTAACTGCAACAGCTGCTTGTTGTGCTGGTGTCGCGGTGCCTTGCAATAACTGTAAAGTGATGGCTTTGTTTTCTTCAGGAGTGCCACCTTTAATGGCATCTAGATCGGCTTGCTCAACACCAAAATCAGCTGGGCTTAAGCTATATTCGGTAATCTTGTCGCCGTTAATCTCCGCAATTTGAGTTTCACCATGAATGGCTACTTCGTCTAAGCCAGCACCGTGAACCACCATGGCTTTTTTCATACCTAACTGTTGCAAGGTATGCGCAATGGGCGAAATGAGCGCGGGGTTATAAACGCCCATCACTTCCATACTTGGATGAGCTGGGTTAATTAGCGGACCTAGTACATTAAAGATGGTGCGGGTTTTTAAGGTTTGGCGCACCGGCATGGCGTGGCGTACACCTGCGTGGTATTGCGGTGCAAACAAAAAGCACAGGCCCAATTCATCTAAACATTTGCGCGCGGTATCTGGGGTCATTTGAATGTTAATTCCCAAAGCGGCCAATAAGTCTGAAGAGCCCGACTTGCTCGATACACTGCGGTTACCGTGCTTGGCTACCTTAACCCCTAAGCTTGCTGCAACAAACGCAGAGGTGGTTGAGATATTAATGGTGTTGTGGCCATCACCGCCGGTGCCAACAATATCCGCAAAATCATAATCGGGGCTTGGAAAAGGCGCCGCATTCGCTAATAAAGCTTTGGCTGCTCCAGCGATTTCTTGGGGTTGCTCGCCTTTAACCTTTAGTGCAGTGAGCAATGAAGATAAAACGATAGGCTCAACTTCACCCTGAATCACCTGACTAAATACCTGCTGTGCTTGTTCAATGCTTAAGTCTTTTCCTTGATATAGCTGCTCTAAAATAGCCTGCATTACGCTTGCTCCTTTTGGGTGGCCCAGTCTAGGCTGCGGGCTAATAGTGTTGCCCCTTCGCTGGTTAAAATGGATTCGGGGTGGAATTGAAACCCAACAATCTTGTCTTGTTCGTTGATTATCGCCATTGGCATGTTTTGATAATGAGCATTCACCACAACCCCATCTGGCATTGTAGTGGCTACTAACGAGTGGTAGCGCGCTACTGGCAGAGGATTGCTTAAACCTTCAAACATAAGGCGGTTGTCGTGCTCAATCGCCGACGATTTACCATGAACAATTTCATCTGCTTTACCCACCACACCACCGTAGCTTTCTACTAGTGCTTGGTGGCCAAGGCAGATTCCAATAATAGGTACTTCGCCTTTACATAAATCGATAAGCTCTAACATACAGCCCGCTTGTTGTGGGTTACCAGGACCTGGTGATAAAACCAATACTGGCGGAGTAGGGCTATTATCAATATGTTGTTTAATCTCTTTAGCACTTAAGTGGTTACGGTAAATGCTAACCTCTAAGCCTTGACTACGAAACTGATCAACAAGGTTGTAAGTGAACGAGTCAAAGTTGTCTAACAAAAATACACTATGCGTCATCACTAACATCCTTCAAAGTAGAACCGTGAGCGCGGGCAATGGCATTTAGCACCGCAGCTGCTTTGTTGCGAGTTTCATCGGCTTCGGCTTGAGGCTGTGAATCATACACCACACCAGCTCCAGCTTGAACATGCGCGACCTTATCTTTAACAAAAGCAGAACGAATAACGATACAGCTATCCATGTCGCCGTTACCTGCAAGGTAACCAACTGCGCCACCATAACTGCCACGGCGCTGCTGTTCTACTTGGCGAATTAACTCTGAAGCGCGAATTTTGGGTGCGCCAACAAGAGTACCCATGTTCATGCACGCTTGATAAGCGTGAAGTGCGTCTAGGTCATTACGTAAGGTACCTACTACGCGCGATACTAAGTGCATTACGTGGCTGTAGCGGTCTACTTTTAGCAAATCAGCTACATGGCGAGTGCCAGGCTCACTGATGCGAGCGACATCATTACGAGCTAAATCAACCAACATAATATGTTCTGCGGTTTCTTTTTTATCTAGGCGTAGCTCAAGCTCTAGGCGGCCGTCTAAATCTTGGTTAATCGAACCATCGGCGTTAAAGCCGCGTTTACGCGTGCCGGCAATCGGGTAAATTTCTACATCTCGGCTATCAGAGGAGTATTTAATTGCACTCTCAGGAGAGGCGCCAAACAATACAAATTCACTGTCTTGCAGGTAGAACATGTAAGGGCTTGGGTTGGTAATTTTTAATTCGCGGTAAGCGGCGAGGCTATCAGGGCAAGAGAGTTTAAAACTGCGAGATGGAACTACTTGAAAAATGTCACCTTGGCGAATGTAGTCTTTCATGGTTTCTACATTCTGGCAGAAGTCTCGGTCGCTAATGTCAGCTTCAATCTTCCCTTGGTAATCACTAAAATCTGGCTGCGCTTGTTGGTGATTTTTATGCTCACATAATTCTACTAAGTGGGCTAAACGCTGATTTATTCTAGCTTGCTCACTTTCATTATATACCGAGCCAATTAAGTGAGTCACTTGTTCTTGGTGGTCTATTAGTAGCAATGTTTCGGCGAGGTAAAACTGGTAGTCGGGGCAAATGTTGGTGCTTTCGGCGACGTCTTGTAGTTGCTCAAAGCTGGCGATGAAATCATAGGCAAATACACCGCCGATAAAAACGCCTTTATCATGAGAGGCTAGCTCACCGTAAAGTGTGGTTATTAAACGTAAGGCATCAACAGGAGAGCTCGCTTTTAAACGAGAATCCTCATCCAAATTAGCGGCTGGGAGTGGGTAATCTAAAACCAGTTGAGTTGCACTATGTTCGGTGATTAAGCTGTTGTCACTGTGTTCTACAACCGCCGAGATAACCGCTTCACCATTGAGTGATACCGCAGTAAACGTCACTTGACGACCTTTACAAGTGATCTTTAAGGCTGCATCGGCCAAAATTAAACTTTGTAAGTTTTCTTTGCTGTCTATTTCGCAAGATTCTAGCAAAACATTGTGTTGACTCTCTTTGCAAAGCTCTTGATACAAGCTTAGTGGGTCAAGCACGTAGCTAGCATCAATTAAGTTGTTGCTTAGCTGCACCCTAGGGTGATTACTCATGGTTCGTTACTCCTCGTTAAGGCCGTAGCGCAAATATAAAAAAAGCCCGCATTAAGCGGGCTTTTTGTTGTTCTGTTCAATGTATTGGAAATACAACAACTCACACCCGTTTATTTCGGAGTGCGCCACCACCAAGATTTGTTGGTAAGAAGAAAAGTTGTCATGCTTATTCCTAGTCATTTTGATAGACTAAGTTAACTGTAAATGACATCACCAAGTCAAGAAAAAATTTAGGAAATTTAATGCGATTTGATTTGCATTGCCATACTACTGCCTCGGATGGTGGCTTAAGCCCAACTGAAATAGTAATGCGTGCCGAAAACATGCAAGTCGACGTGTTGGCTATTACCGACCACGACACCACAGCTGGCATTGCAGAAGCAAAAGCTAATGCGAAGCATGTGCAAATTATCACTGGCACTGAAATCTCTACTGCTTGGCATGCTTTTGATATTCATATTGTAGGCTTGAATATTGACGTGACGTCTACAGAATTACAAAGACACTTAGCTGAGCAACGAGACAAGCGAGAAGTTCGCGCTCAAGAAATGAGTCGCCGTTTAGCAAAAGCCGGTATCAATGATGTGTACAGTGATGCAAAACAATTGGCAGGTACAGCCCCGATAACCCGTTCCCATTTTGCCAAGGTATTGGTGGAACGTGGTATAGCAGCTAACTTTAATAAAGTATTTGATAAGTATTTAAGCCGTGGCAATACCGGTTATGTGCCTAATAATTGGATGAGCATGGGCGATGCTATAGAGATTATTCACCAAGCGGGCGGCGTTGCTGTATTGGCTCACCCAACTCATTATGATTTGTCGAATAAATGGGTGCGTAAGTTGTTAGCCGAGTTTGCCGAATTGGGCGGCGACGGCGTAGAAGTGGCAATGCCGCAAATGTCTAAAGACCAATTACTGTGGCTAGCTGATTTAGCCGAACAAAATGGATTACGTGCTTCTCAAGGCTCTGATTTTCATCATCCCTCTCCTTGGCGTGAATTAGGTAGAGGCTTACAATTACCAGAAAAGTGCCAAGCTATTTGGCAGTTGTGGCCTGGCTTCTCTCCTGAATCCAATCGCTAGGCCCATTAATCGCAGGGACAGTTATGAGTCAGTTTTTCTATGTACACCCCGACAACCCTCAACAGCGCTTGATGAACCAAGCGGCTAATCATATTCAACAGGGCGGGGTGGTGATCTACCCAACCGATTCAGGTTATGCCATTGGTTGCCATATTGGTGATAAAGCCGCATTAGAGCGCATTTGCCGTATTCGTCAGTTAGATAAAAACCACCATTTTACTTTAATGTGTCGCGATTTATCTGAGCTCTCGGAATATGCGCGAGTGGGTAACCAAGCTTATCGCTTGTTACGCAACAATACCCCAGGACCATATACCTTTATTTTTAAAGGTACCAAGGAAGTGCCACGTCGCTTACTCAACCCTAAACGTAAAACCATAGGTATTCGAGTTCCCGACAACAAAATTGCATTGGCGATGCTGGAAGCTCTTGGTGAGCCACTAATGTCATCGAGCTTAATTTTGCCGGGCAATGACTACACCGAATCTGATCCGGAACAAATACGCGACCTATTGGAACACCAAGTAGATTTAATTGTTAACGGTGGCTATTTAGGCGAGCAGCCTACTACTGTTATTGATCTTTCAGAAGATGAGCCAGAGATATTGCGCAGTGGCTCCGGTGATACGAGCCCATTTGAATAATGTCTGAACAGGCTTCTCCTACTCAGCAATTAACTCTAGCCAGCGTAAATGGTGAGCCTTGGCTAGACATGCCGGAGGATTTGTTTATTCCGCCGGATGCCATGGAAGTGATTCTGGAGCAGTTTGAGGGGCCATTGGATTTATTATTGTATTTAATCCGTAAACAGAAGTTGGATATTGAACACTTACCAGTATTAGCCATCACCCAGCAATATATGGAATATATTGAAGCAATGCGAATGCTCAAATTAGAGCTCGCAGCAGAGTATTTGGTAATGGCAGCGCTGTTAACCGAAATTAAATCGCGCAGCTTGCTACCAGTACAAGAGCACGAACAAGTTGAGGAAGATCCAAGGGCTGAGCTTATTCGGCGTCTTCAAGAGTATGAATTATATAAAGACGCTACCGAAAAAGTAGATAGTCTACCAAGACAGCAACGAGATACTTACACAGCTACCATCAACCGCCCTCAAGATATGCCAATCAATGTTATTTACCCAGAAGTGACGATGGATGAGTTGATTCAAGCTATGCGGGGTATTGCTCAGCGAGTGGCTAACTTTGAACATCATGAAATTAAGCGTGAAAAACTGTCTACTCGGCAAAGGATGAGCGATATATTGGCCAAGTTACAACAACACCAGTTTGTCGAATTTAGTCAGTTGTTTTCCTTATCTGAAGGTCGTAGCGGTTTAGTGGTAAGTTTTTTGGCAATACTTGAGTTAGTCAAAGAAGGTTATATCAAGTGTGTGCAAAGTCAGCCTCTGCAGCCTATTCAAGTATTATTAGTTGATGCGGAGATCTCTGAGCATGGCTAAACCCAATTTAGTTAAGTTAGTTGAAGCCGCTTTGTTTGTTGCTGGCAGACCGCTCAGCGTTAAAGAGCTGCAAGCCACGGTGTTGGCAGATGTAGGATTAGCTAAAGCACAAGTGAATATGGTGCTTGAAGAGTTGTCTTTGCGTTATCAAGATTCGGGTATTGAGTTGGCCGAAACCGCATCCGGGTTTCAATTTAGAGCGCGCCAAGAATATGCGCCACAATTAGCCAACTTATGGGCTGAAAAAGCCCCGAAATTTAGCCGAGCAATGTTAGAAACACTCACTTTAATTGCTTATCGCCAGCCAATTACTCGCGGTGAGATCGAAGCGATTAGGGGAGTGGCCGTGAGCAGCCATATCATAAGTGTATTGAGAGAGCGCAATTGGATCCGCAGCGTCGGACATAAAGAAATTCCCGGCCGTCCTACCTTATTTGCAACTACAACAAGCTTCTTAGATTACTTTGGTTTGAAAGATCTGGCCGATTTGCCAGAATTAGATCAATCTTTACTTGAAAAACTGCCGCAAGACTTTCAGACTTAGCGCACTTTACCACCCGGATAAGAAATATGAGTGAAAAACTTCAAAAAGTCCTGGCCCGCAGCGGTTTAGGCTCACGTCGTGAGATGGAAGCTGTAATTGACGCAGGGAGAGTAAGCGTAGATGGGAGTATTGCCACTTTAGGTGATCGCATCGAAGAAGGGGTTGAAGTAAGGGTGGATGGCCGCATCATCGACATCCAAAAAGTCGAAGACACCATTTGTCGTGTATTGGCGTACCATAAGTCGGAAGGTGAAATCTGTTCTCGCAATGACCCAGAAGGGCGAGAAACCGTATTTGACCGTTTACCACGTTTGCAACATGGTCGCTGGATTGCGGTAGGTCGATTAGATATCAATACCTCTGGTTTATTGTTATTTACTACCGATGGCGAGTTGGCTAACCGTTTGATGCATCCAAGTTTCGAAGTTGAGCGAGAATACGCGGTGCGGGTATTTGGTGATGTAGATGACGAAGTAATTCGTAACTTACGCACCGGTGTTGAATTAGAAGATGGCCGTGCTGCATTTACCACGGTTAAGCGCCAAGGCGGCGAGGGTATTAATCAGTGGTACTCCGTGACACTAAGCGAGGGTCGTAATCGCGAAGTGCGCAGAATGTGGGAATCTCAAGGCATGCAAGTGAGCCGTTTGATTCGGGTTCGTTATGGGCTTATTCCTTTACCTAAAGGTTTACCACGCAGCGGCTGGCAAGAAATGCCCTTAGATCAGGTAAACTACTTGCGTAAGTTGGTACAGCTAAATAAAGAAGAGAATACGATTATCAAGGTTGAAGATCGTGTTCGTAGTACTCAGCGTATTAGAAAGTCTGTGCGTAAACACCGCTCTCGCACGCAAAGCCAAGCGGCAAAAAGAAGGCGTTTAAAATAGCCCTTTAGCCAATAAAAAAGCTCGCTTAGTTGCGAGCTTTTTTTTGTTTTGGCCTTGCGTCAGTTCGCAAAGATGGGGCCTGCGCCGCTAGACCATAAAATAACAGTTGAGATGAGCACGGTCACTAACATCACCAAGCCTACAGTAACTAGGCTACTGGCAAAGATGAAGCCTCGCTCTTCTGGGATGTGCATAATGATAGGCACACCCGTGTACAGCAAATATACGGCGTAAGTAACTCCAACTAAGCCGGCAACCATAACAAACCAAGGTTCTGGATAAAGCGCGGCGAAACCCACCATATAAATTGGCGTGGCTACGTAAGCAGATAGCTCTAGGGTTTGCTGGTAGGTGGTATCGGTATTAAACGTTTTTGCCATCCAAAGCGCTGCATAAGCTAAGCACAACACTACGGTAACCATGGCTGCATACATAGCCACAGACATGAAAATCGCACTGTCGCTGGTTAATGAAAAGCTATTTGCTCCCACCTTCCAACCAATGTGTACGGTAGAAAAGTAACCACAAATGGCAGGAATAAGTGCCATAAGTAATAAGTGCGACAAGCTCGCTCCGATCCCTTCGTGGTGCTTGTCAATGTCTTGCCATTCTTCTTTTGTATGTGAAGCTAGTCCCCAAACATGACTAAATAACATAGGCGCGTCCTCGCTAAAATTAACATTAATGCAACATTAATGATTAAGTTATGCGCGATGTCTATGAAATCGTCAAGTAGTTTATTAATTAAACGATTCTGCTGAGAATTTGGGTAAGAGTAGAGTATTCAAGTGCTTGGCTTGGTTTATTAACAATTTACCTAAGCAAAGTGCTAGTACTTAATGTTTAAATTATTGACCAAGCTCAAGCTTCTGTAGCTGACCTTTAGCGCTAAGTTCTAATCCGTTTCGATCAATTTTTAATACACTCATTTGTTGGTACCAATCTCCAAGTACTACCCGATACTTGATTGTATTATTGGTTTGCTCAATAGAGTGGATATCTGGTCGGTGGGTATGACCGTGGATCATGTAGTCGATAGCCTGACCTTCAAAGCGTTGTTCAACGGCTTGTTGGTTAACATCCATAATGCCAAGCGATTTGCTGGTGTTGGCTTGTTTACTTTTACTGCGGATTTTGTTGGCAATTTTTTGCCGAACAAATAGAGGCAGCAATAAAAATAAGCGCCTAAGCCAAAGCTTTTGAGTTACCTCGCGGTACTCTTGATAACCTACATCGTCAGTGCATAAGGTATCGCCATGCAAAATTAAGACTTTATGACCGTAAAGATCTACCAATGTTTCTTCTTCAAGCAAGGTCATGCCGCAGCATTGTGCGTAAGCTTTGCCTACCATAAAGTCTCGGTTACCATGAATAAAGTAACTTGGCACACCTTTATCAGACAAAGCTTTTAACGCTTGTTCTACTTGCTTGGCCACCGGTGTTTTATCGTCATCACCAATCCAAAACTCGAATAAGTCGCCCAAAATGTAGAGGGCTTCGGCCTTAGGGGCTTGTTGCTGCAAAAAGTCGAGAAAGGCCTGAATAATGTCAGGCCGATCTTCACTTAGATGTAAATCTGAAATGAAATAGGTGTGCACGTAAGCTTATTCCGCAACACTTACAGAAGTGATTAGTACTTCTTCTAAAGGAACGTCTGAGTGAACATAACCAAAGTTACCAGTGTCTACGCCTTTGATTTTGTTAACTACATCCATGCCTTCAACGACTTCTCCAAATACGCAGTAACCCCATCCTTCGGTGGTCTCTGCTTTAAAGTCTAGGAAGGTGTTGTCATTCACGTTGATGAAAAACTGGGCAGAAGCTGAGTGAGGATCCATGGTGCGAGCCATTGCCAAGGTGCCAGTTTTGTTAGATAAACCGTTGTTCGCCTCGTTTTTAATTGGCGCTTTGGTTTCTTTCTCTTCCATGCCAGATGCAAAGCCACCGCCTTGAACCATAAAGCCATCGATTACGCGGTGGAAGATAGTGTCGTTGTAAAATCCATCTTTTGCATAAGCAATGAAGTTAGCAGCTGTTTCAGGCGCTTCAGCGGTGTTTAGTTTAACCACGATGTCGCCAAAATTTGTATGTAAAGTAACCATTGTTTCACCCTTTTTTGGTAAGTGCACCGATTCTAAACTTTCCCATGTCTACTGACTAGTCACAGCGCTTAATTCGGCTGTTTTTCCTCAGGCGCAGTGTTAGAATAGCCAACCTTAGCAATAGTCAGTAAATGGAACAGGAAACCAATTTGATGTTACAGATATACAATACTTTAACCCGCAAGAAACAAGCGTTTAAGCCCTTAGTAGAAGGGAAAGTGGGTATGTATGTTTGTGGAGTTACCATTTACGACTACTGTCACATTGGCCACGCGCGTACGTTTGTTGCTTTTGATACGGTTGCTCGCTACTTACGTTGGTCGGGGTACGAGCTAAATTTTGTTCGCAACATTACCGACGTAGACGACAAAATTATTAAACGTGCTGCTGAAAACGGCGAAAGCTGTGATGCCTTAACCGAGCGTTTTACTAAAGCAATGCATGCTGACTTTGATGCACTGAATATGCTGCGCCCTGATATTGAGCCTCGGGTAACAACGCATATGCCAGAAATCATTGAAGTGATAGAAAAGCTGATTGCTAACGGCCATGCTTATGTTGCCGATAGTGGTGATGTACTGTTTGAAGTAAGCACCTTCGCCGATTACGGCAAGCTGAGCTTACAAAACTTAGACATGCTACAAGCAGGCGCGCGAGTAGAAGTAGAAGAAGACAAGCGTAATCCTCTTGATTTTGTGTTGTGGAAAAGTGCCAAACCTGGTGAGCCTATGTGGGATTCTCCATGGGGTAAAGGTCGCCCTGGCTGGCACATTGAATGTTCAGCAATGAATATGAAGCACTTAGGGGATGTATTTGATATTCACGGTGGCGGTTCAGATTTAGCCTTCCCACACCATGAAAACGAAATTGCTCAATCTTGCTGCGCCCATAAAACCAATTACGTGAACTACTGGATGCACTCTGGCATGGTTCAGGTAAACAAAGAGAAAATGTCTAAGTCTTTAGGTAACTTCTTCACCATCAAAGATGTGTTAGAAGTGTATGATCCTGAAACAGTGCGTTACTTCTTGTTGTCTGGCCATTACCGCAGCCAGTTAAATTACTCTGAAGACAACTTAAAGCAATCTCGCTCGGCTCTTGAGCGTTTGTATACTGCCTTGCGTGGTATTGAGCTGGTAGCTGTAGACGAACAAGTAGCAGGTGCTTATCGTGAACCGTTTAAGGCTGCGATGGATGACGATTTTAATACACCAGAAGCCTTGCCTGTTTTATTCGAGTTAGCAAAAGAAATTAACCGGGTTAAAGACAGCAATGCAATGTTAGCCGGCCAGTATGCTAGCTTGTTGATAGAACTTAGCGCGGTGCTTGGCATTTTGACACAAGATGTAGAAACCTTTTTGCAAGGTGAGCACGATAGTGAAGTGGCTGAGATTGAGGCTTTGATTGCTGCGCGTAATCAAGCGCGAGCTGATAAAGATTGGGCTGCAGCAGACATTGCACGTAATCGCCTAACCGAAATGGGTATTGTGTTGGAAGACGGTGCGGCAGGCACCACTTGGCGTAAAGCCTAAGCAAGGTTTACAGATAACAAAAAGGCAGCCTAGGCTGCCTTTTTTACATCTTGTATTTCTTTAATAAGCTTTGATATTGCTCGCCAGAGGTCACTTTGCTTAGTGCGGCTCTAAAGCGTTGCAAATAATCTGGGTCAGTCCCTTGGCTAAATGCATAACAACCCTCTAACTTACCCAGCTGATGAACAGGTTCAAATAGCTCACTTTCAAATCCTAAGGCTTTAGCGGTTTGCTCGACGACCTCGGGTTCAGAAGCAATAACATCAACACGCTCGCGCTTTAACATGCGTAAGGCTTTTTCTAAGTCTTCAGTAAGTGATATCTGCTCAAATTCAACGCCTTTATAGAGCAAGAGCTGTTCGCCAACGCCGGCCTTCATAGCGCCAAATAGGAGTTTTGAATTTGGCCCAATTTGGTCAATTTTGATAGCGCGTGACTTTAAAGCGATGAGTTTAATATTGGAGGTAGTTATGGGGCAGGCCCAGTGAAACATGTGTTCTCTACGGGGGCTACGCATGGTAAGAAACAATGCCATATTGGGGCGATGCTGTAGCAAGTAGTAGGCTTTTTCCCAGGTTTGCACTTTAATAGGCTGAGGATCTTCGCCCATCTCTTGCCACACTAAACGCAGTAGCTCTACAGAAATACCGGTTAGGTGAGCATCTTCTACATAGTTAAAAGGGCGCAGGTTTTCCGTTACAAAGCTAATGTTTTCTGCACGAGCGGCAAAAGGTAAGGTTAAACACAGCAATAATAAGTAACGGTGGAGCATAAGTAATCCTAATCTAGTCCCTTTGTTAAAATTAGCTTACTTTTGATTAAGTTGCAGTGAAAATGGCGAATACTTGATCTGAGTATTCGCCCAACCGACTATTTGTCGTGGAACTCTTCACAGGCTTCTAAGGTGTTTTGAATAAGTGTTGCCACTGTCATTGGGCCAACTCCACCAGGTACTGGCGTAATAAACGCGGCATTTTGACGAGCAACTTCATATTCAACATCACCAGCTAGTTTACCGTTGTCTAAGCGGTTAATGCCTACATCGATCACCATTGCTCCGGGTTTAATCCATTCGCCAGGAATAAATTGCGGTTTACCTACTGCAACAACTACTAAATCGGCGCGACGCACATGCGCTTCTAGGTCTTTAGTGAAACGGTGACAAGTGGTGGTAGTGCAGCCGGCTAGCAATAACTCTAAGGTCATTGGTCGGCCAACAATGTTCGAGGCACCAACAACCACGGCTTCTAGGCCGTAAGGGCTGACACCGGTTGATTCAATAAGGGTAATAATGCCTTTGGGAGTACATGGGCGCAGTGCTGGAATACGTTGAGCTAATCGACCAATGTTATAAGGATGAAAACCATCTACATCTTTGTCTGGGCGAATACGCTCAACCACTTTGGTTTCATCGATACCTTCGGGTAAAGGCAATTGCACTAAGATTCCGTCGATTAGTGGGTCATCGTTAAGTTTGTCAATTTCGGCTAATAGCGTTTGCTCATCAGTGTTGTCATCTAAGTCGATAGACTTCGAAATAAAGCCAACGGCTTCACATACGCGGCGTTTGCTGCCTACATAAACTTGAGAGGCTGGGTTATCGCCTACTAAAATCACGGCTAAACCTGGAGCACGTTTCCCTTCAGCGACTCTTTGCTTAACACGCTCAGCAACTTGATCTTGAACTTGTTGAGCGATTTTTTTTCCATCAATTATTTGTGCAGACATTGATTCTTCTTTAACGAGTGATTGACCATGCTAGAGGGCGCTATTTTGGCATGATAGGCGAATAAATGTCAGATCTTTTTTTTAGCAAAAAGGAGGGTTTTAAAAAGAAAATGAGTGAAACGGGGGAATTTATAAAGCGGATAAAGCAAAAGCCTGCTTGCGCAGGCCTTTATATAACTAAGCAGCAACCCAGAGTAATACAGCGATTACTTGCGGTGATAAAATCCGTAAACACATTACCAAAGGGTACACCGTAGCGTAGGCTAAGGCCGAGGCACCGCTGGTACTGTGAATAGAGTTAGCAAATGCCAACGCTGGTGGATCGGTCATCGAACCTGCCATCAAACCACATAGGCTTAAGTAATTCACTTTTAGAACGTAACGCCCAATAAAGCCAATAATAAGCAGGGGAATAAGGGTTATAAAAGCGCCATAGAACATCCAGCTAAGGCCATCGCCCTCGACTAAAGTTTCAATGAAGTTAGCACCCGAGTTAATACCTACAACCGCCAAAAATAGCACAATTCCTATCTCTCTAAGTGCTAAGTTGGCACTTGGTGGCATAAACCAGTAAAGGCGGCCAATACTGCCAATTCTCGCAAGAATAATTGCCACAATAAGTGGGCCTCCAGCTAAGCCAAGCTTAAGAGGAGCCGGCAAGCTTGGAATTGCTAAAGGTAAAGAACCAAGTAAAACACCTAAGCCAATACCAATGAAAATAGGCAGCATTTGCACATGCTGTAACTTGCTACGCACGTTGCCTAAGCTTTTGGCTACTTTTTCAATGTCTTGGCTAGGGCCTACGATATTAAGAATATCGCCAAACTGTAAAATGGTGTCTTTGTTAGCGACTAGCTCAACACCGGCACGGTTTAGACGCGAGATAATTACGTCGAAGCTATGTTTTAAATCTAACTCGCTGAGTTTTTTACCTAAAATCCGCTCCTCGGTGACTACAACCCGCTCGCTGCGAAGCAAGGTCCCTTTAGTAGAAAGAGATTCATTAATCTCTTGGCCAATAATTAAGGTGGCTTGTTCTAGTTTATTGCGGTCGGGTCCAACCAAGTGCAGGTAGTCGCCTAGGTGCATCAGCATATCGGCACCAGGTACTTTTAGTTCGCCATCTGATTTTACTCGCGAACAAATCACATCTTCGCCAATCAGTTTACTCAACTCTGAGAAAGCAATGCCATTTAGGTTGGGGTTTTCAATAATAACGTTTATATCGAGTAGGCTTTGTTTCTTTTTACCTTTGGCATTATCGAAGTCTTCTGCTTCTTTTTCGATATCAACGCGAAAGGCAAGGCGGATGATCCACATAGTGAGCAAGATGCCTAAAATGCCAAAGGGGTAAGCCATTGCATAACCTAAACCGAGTACGGTGGTTTCTTCTGTAGCCATACCTAGTTCTTGTAGAATTTGCTGACCAGCTGCTAGAGAGGGGGTATTGGTAACCGCGCCGCTGTATATGCCTAAAAATACGTTTAAAGGCAGGTCGAAAATAAAATGAAGTGCAACTGCAGTAACGCCGCCCAATACGACTATGCCAACGGCTAGTAGGTTTAATCGTAAGCCGCTTGCTTTAAGTGAGGCAAAAAAACCTGGACCTACTTGGATACCAATGGTGTAAACAAATAAGATAAGGCCAAACTCTTTGATAAAATGTAGTGCGTGTGGATCAAGGTGCCAGCCAAATTGTTTGATGAAGTGGCCAACAAATAGGCCTCCAAACAATACGCCGCCTATACCTAAGCCAACACCACGAACCTTTATCCCACCAAACCATAGGCCTATAACAGCCACTGCTGATAGCACTAAGATGGATAACGCAACTTCACTCATGAGATTCCATTCCAATCGTAAAAAACATTCTGTGTTTAAATAACCAGCACGAGACTACTACTTTAGTCGTAGTTAACTATTGATTTGGATTAATAAATAACAATGATCCAAATAAACAGTGCCTACGTTTCAAATGTGGAAGTGCAAAGCTTGTTGATTGGCACATGCTGTTTGTTTGCTGATAAATAGCGCTAGATATTGTTGAAATTCACCCATTTTGGCTATGCTGTAACCAATCGGTAAATATCAGTAAAAAACTGTTTGACGCTGACCAATCAAGTGGGTAGTATTCGCCTCCGTTGAAGGGCACAATCAGTGCTTTAAACAAATCGGTGAATAGCGTAGTTTGATAGCGCATCGCCGCGAAGCTCATAAAGAGCGGGACCAGAGGGTATAGCCTTCTAAAATATCAAAGCAATCGGTGATTAGCGCAGCTTGGTAGCGCATCTGGTTTGGGACCAGAGGGTCGGGAGTTCGAATCTCTCATCACCGACCAAATTTTTGAAGCCTAGTGTTTATACTGGGTTATTTGACGCTAAAGATGCGCCCTTAGCTCATCTGGATAGAGCAACGGCCTTCTAAGCCGTAGGTAGTAGGTTCGAGTCCTACAGGGTGCGCCAAATACATGCTCTAGTAGCATAAAAGTTTGTGGTGGGTATAGCTCAGTTGGTAGAGCCCCGGATTGTGATTCCGGTTGTCGTGGGTTCAAATCCCATTACTCACCCCATTATTCGACTACATTGCCATAGCAGTGTTGCGAAAATAGTTTTGCGGAAGTGGCGGAATTGGTAGACGCGCTAGATTTAGGTTCTAGTATCGCAAGGTGTGAGAGTTCAAGTCTCTCCTTCCGCACCATTATTGGTGTAAGCGTAGGTAACGCTTAAAAATACCAACTAGTTTTCGGTGATTAGCGCAACTTGGTAGTGCATCGTCGCGAAGCTCATAAAGAGCGGGACCAGAGAGTCTGGTAAACATACCAAGTCAAATTTCGGTGATTAGCGCAGCTTGGTAGCGCATCTGGTTTGGGACCAGAGGGTCGGGAGTTCGAATCTCTCATCACCGACCACTACATGAAGCCCCGTCAGTAATGACGGGGCTTTTTTGTATTTGGCGTTTATTGAATTTTGAGTGTTTGTGTCGGGAGTTCGCCTATTAAGCTTGGCTCATCACCGACCACTACATGAAGCCTCGTCAGTAATGACGGGGCTTTTTTGTATTTGGTGTTTATTGAATTTTGAGTATTGGTGTCGGGAGTTCGGCTGTTAAGCTTGGCTCATCACGACCACTACATGAAGCCTCGTCAGCAATGACGGGGCTTTTTTGTATTTGGTGTTTATTGAATTTTGAGTGTTGGTGTCGGGAGTTCGGCTGTTAAGCTTGGCTTATCATCGACCATTATCTAAAGCCTTGTTTACAGTGGTAAGGCTCCTTGTAATTAACGTTTATCGAAGTTTAAACGTTTGTGTCGGGAGTTAGCTGCCTCAACGCACCTCCAAATACAAAAGAGAGCCGTAGCTCTCTTCTGATGTAAAATTTAAAGCTATCGCTAGTGATGCTTTTTCATTGCTTCAACCAAGGCATCGCGGGCTGAGGTTGAACCTGCACGCTCTGCTTCTTCCACAAAGCTTAACGCTTTATCAAAGTCACTGGCTTTTACCGCATTTTCGATAAGTTGATTAAACATTGCTTCGGTTTCTGGTTGTATAGGGCTGGTTTTGATTTTTGCTGAACTTACTGCAACAGCGCTTGCAGTGCTGGCTGCAGCAGGCTCTGAAATTAATGCGTCTGTAGAGCTTTGCTGTTCAACCATGTCATTAGCTGAGCTAGCAGCCCCTGGTGCGTAATCGAAGGCTAAGCGGAATACACCGGTAGCTGTGTGGGCAATGGGTTGGTTGCTGTACATTTTTACTACATCGGCCTCTCTACCTAACTCCACTGCTTTTGGATCGGGTGGGTCGAGTTTAGTGGTTTGTTGCATCGCTTGGTCTGTTGTAAGCACCACTAGGTACTTAGCTTGTCTCCCATCTCGAAACACTGCGGGTAATTCCACATTGCCAAAAAAACGGTCAATACTTAATAGCGAGCCGTTCTCGTAATTGATAGTTTCTTCCCCGTAAACATCAATGGGGTCGAAGTTTTTGTCGAGTACTAATAGGGTAGGAGCAAAAACACTGGTAACAATGGGGGAAGATACCGCAACCTTAATGGGGCCATTTACTTCTGGTAATTCAATGGCTTTAACAAAGGATTTACCTGTTCTGAACTGAAAAGCGGGATCTTGAGTAGTAAGGGTAAAGTCAACTTTACCTGGCGCCGATATTTTTTGGTAATTGAGCTGTGACAAGTTAGAGCAACAAACAGGCGCTTGCTCTAAGGCTTGGTAACCAATGCTGGGATCTATTTTCTGTACAGTTTTTGCGTCAGCAGCACCATAATCAATAATCATACTCTTATTACTACTACAGGCCGCTGTTAACGCAACCATAGTTATTACTAGTAACTTTTTCATCATATCTTCCTTGTTGCTAAGCAAAGATCATTGCCTTCACCTTTATTTGTTGTTTTTGTTTTATCTTGTTGCTGTTTGTTGACTAAGTTATTGCTAATTCACAAAGGCTTAGCGTAAAGTAGGCAAGGTGAGTATTCGCCACAAATATTTCACCTTGCCTATTAGGGTTAGTAAAGCTTCGTCATCACCCGAAGTTTTACCGGAGTGTTTGAAGTTGGTGCCACACTAACTCCAATCACTTCTTCCTAAGGGCTCGTTTCTACCACCACATGTCCGCTTGAACACCGTAAACAAACTCACCTTTTTGCTCACCATTTGCATTGGTATTATCTTGGCCATTTGTCTTACCGTCGATGTAACTTGCTAACAAGCGGATCTCAGGAGCAGGGCCAGTACCAGTACCAATTACCCAAGTAGGAGCTATGGTTGCTTTGTACTGTGAAGATTCAAACAAAGTGTTACCGCCTGAGCCTTCTACGTCTGTTTCTGTGTAACCAAATTCAGTAGCAATGGTGAAATTGTCGATAGAGTTGATCAAGAACACAGGGCGAGCCATTGCTGACCACCATAAGCTCTTGTTGCCATTATCTAAATCGTCATACTGCATTTGTACAGACGGGAAGATCATAACGCTGCTGCCAAACCAGCCACCATAAGCTAAAGCGCGGTAAGATTTATCACCTTTATCTACGTGAGCCATGCCAACAGGGCCTTTACCAGCGCTGCCTGGCGCATAGCCGTTGTAGTTAGTGAATGACTTACCAAGCATGCTACTAGCACCTAGGCCTGAACCGGCTTGAACAGAGATTTTTGAGAAACCATTGCCCAACCAGAAGAAGTCTTTTGGTGTGTATTGAACATGCGCTTCAATACCATTAGTGGCAAACTCAGAAACAGTAATATTGCCATTTCCGTCATCACTGCGAGACACGTTGTCAGCCATGTATTTACCCACTAACTCTACACGCCAGTTGCCGTAATCGGCACGAGCGTGGCCTAAGTGAAGTGGGGCGCTTTCGTCGCTGCCATAGCCGTTGTCATCGGGGCGGTTACTCGCTAAGTAAGCAAAATCCCACTTACCGCCGCCTAGTTCCATTTGCTGAACACCCAAACCCGTGCCCGACCAATCTGTGTAGAAAAAGTCAGTCATGAAGATGTAGTTATCACGGCCGTAGTAGCGCTGACCACCCCACATTTTGCCGGTGTTTGTTAAGCCTTCAAACTCTACAAATCCCTCTAGTAAGCCAGTAGCTGAACCGTTAATCGAGTAGTTCTGCTGAGCTTCAAATGCATCTTCGCCAGTGTTGTGCTGACCTAAACGCGTTTTGATAGCAATTTTTTGACCGTTGTCTAGGGCCCACGTTTTGTTAAACGCTAGCTCGTAGAAGTCATCACTTTCAATACCTAAGCGACCTAAGCTTTCTTTAGATGCAGGGTAAAGTGCTTGGTTGCCGCCAGTTGAGCCGGTAAATAGCGCGCCAGAGCGGAAGTATCCGTGGAATTCGAATCCTTCTTCAGCTGCAACAGTTGTGCTAACTGCGCTAGCTGCAAGTGCCATTGAACATGCAACAGATAGTGCTTTAATTTTCATTTTAATTTAACTCCCTAAATATATTTCCGTATGTCTTCATTGGGCTTCCTTAAACATCGCTGTTTTGCCAAAAGACGATTCGATTATAGGGATCTGAAACCGGTTTTATTTTGAACTTCGTCACAATGATACCGGTTTCAATGATGTGTGGATCACAGTTCTATTTCGATTTTTAAAATTCATAAGCAAAAGTAAATTTTTGTTAACTATGCGGAGCGTTAGGGCAAAAATAAGCGATTTTGGATGGTAGCGTTAACATGTGATGTAGGGCGGTTTTTAGCTCGCCAATTAGATTATGCTTCAACTTTACAGTGTTCTATTGGATATCTTAATCAATTTAATCAATGGTTTATGGTTAATTGCTTATTGTGGGGGCTTATTCTTTACTACGCTATTCCAGATTGCTTGTAACAATCACGAGCAAATATGATTTTTAAAAGCTTGAATAACAAAATATTAACTTCGAGTTTGGTGCGAGCGCAAATGAATAGTAGAGCGATGATATTTTAGGCCTAGTGGCTAAGCGTTAGGCTTTAGAGTGTTGCTCGAAATGACCTTGTTTGTTTGCTATATATGGCATTGTCGAGTGGTGCTTATTCTGTATTTTTATTATAAGTGTCTGTTTTATATTTATTAAATTTCCAATGACAATCTGAAATTAGCAACTGCCTTCTCACTTTCTGCCACAAAAGCTCGCTCCTTTATTTATAGTTCGATGATTTTACTTTTAAGTAACACTTGTCTGAAACCGGTTTCATTTGTGTGTTTGAGTTCACGGTTTTAATTAGTTTGAGTGGTAAAGTAAAAGCGTTATTACGAGAACTTTATGGAAGAGCGATATATGAAGAAAAGGACAACTACCTCGGCAATACTGGGTGTTTCTCTAGCGGCGTTGTTAGGTGGGTGCGGAGCAACCAGTAAGGTTGAGCCTAATCTAGATGTAACATCGTACAAGCGTCATCAGTTTTTGCCTCCGCAGGGTAAGACCTTAATGTTTATTGGCCAAGACATACAAACTATTATTGAGTTTGTTGCTGACACAGGAGTGCAGCCTGCTGCTGTTACCGCTTACGCCTCGGCCGACTTAACCGGTGTGCTTAATGCTTTTCCTGAGTCGCATGGGTCTTTGGATATTCCTGCTTATGCTGAGGATTACCCAAACGCTACATTGGCGATAGGTTTGTGGCTAAAAAACACCTATAAGAAGTTAGCAGAGGGGCACCCACGTAGCGTCAATAATGTAGACCGTTTAGTAAAACATCTAAAGGGTTTGAACAGGCCAATTATGCTTAGAATTGGCTATGAAGTAGATGGTTACTGGAATAACTACCACCCAGAGGAGTTTAAAGCTGCTTGGAAGGTTATCACTGCTGCTATTGCCAAGAACGACGCGCAAAATATTACTACTGTTTGGCAAATTGCTGGCTATTGTGCATCTATGGACAACTCGGTGTTTACCGAAACTCAGAATAGTTTTAAGGGCTTAGATTATGACGCTTGGTACCCAGGCGATGAGCATGTTGATTGGCTGGGGCTTTCATATTTTTCCCAACCTCGTGATTGCCTAAGTGATACAGCTAAAAATGCCGCTGGTGGTTTGCCGATTGCTTTTGGCTCCTTGAGTGATGCTGACGAGCAAGGCAATAGTTTAGCTTTGGATAACATCATCGCTTACTTAAATGCAAAAGATAAACCTATCTTTGTTGCTGAAGCTAGCCCCAAATACTATTGGATTGAACGTGGCGAGTACAAACCCGATGCAGATACCACGGTGAATAACTTACTAAAAGTTAGTGGCGAGCAAATTTGGCAAGATTGGTATGAACCGTTCTTTGATTTTCTGGAACGTCATCAGCAATCAATTCGCGCAGTGTCTTACATCAACATGCATTGGGAGTCATTTGCTGGTTGGAGTTGCGACATTAAAAACACCCGCGCAGTTAAGCTTGGCTTAACCTGTAAAGATGGCATATGGGGTGATGCCAGAGTGCAAGTAAATCCATATATTAAGCAACAATTCTTTAATCGCCTAGACAACGGTAAGTATATTTATCGCCAAGAAGACGGCGGCTTTGATCAATTGAGTGGTTGGACTGAAGCCAGTGTTGCAATAACGGCAGCTACAGCCGCTAAGTCAGAAATAGCCAAGGTGGTTAAATCAAGCCCATTTCACGATAAACCTGCTGCAATTCCTGGTCGCATTCAAGCACAAGAGTACGATAAAGGAGGCGAGGGTGTAGCTTATAAAGATAGTTCGGGTATAAACCACGGTGCGAACGAATGGGGCATCCGCTTCCGTGAAGATGAACTTGTTGATATTGGCAAAGATCCCGAGACCGAAAGCTTCGTAGTTGGCTGGACAGCCAAAGGTGAGTGGTTGAATTACTCGGTTAGCGTGGCTGAAACAGGCACTTATACCGCTAACTTTAGGCTGGGGCATGGTGGGAAAAAAGCCGGCTCTTTCAAAGTGCTATTAAATGGCGAAAGACTCATCGAACAAGTAAACATTCCGGCAACTAAGAGCTGGGAAACCTACCAAGTAGTGAGTCTTGAGGAAATAACGCTAACTCAAGGTGAGCACTTACTTACCATCGAATTTACTGCAAGTGGTGACTATAACACGCCAGGAAACATTGACTGGTTCGAATTTGTTCAACAATAGGAGGTGCCTTAGTCGAATCTATTTCATTCCTCTTCCTTGGCTATATTAGCAATTGCATAGCCTTTGTTTGCCCGCATAGAATGCGGGCTTTTTTTGCGTTAATCAGCTTCAAATAAATGTTAATGTTTAGTTAATTATTACTGATCAAGATCTCATTTCTCTTTTAGATTACTTGTTTGTTTTCATAATCAATAATATTCTGAAACCAGTTTCAGGAACCGGTTTCATTTTGTGTTTTTTAATCGGATTCTGGGTTAAGGGAATAAGGTAAACTGGAGAAGAAATGGATCTTAAGGCACTTAGTGATCAGTTCTGGCGAGATGGCTACTTACTTATTGAAGACTTCTTTTCAATGCAGCTAATGGACCAAATGACCAATGCTATTAATGAGCACTATGGTGTAGATCCAGAATTTTGGCACACCAATGAATTTTTAGATCGTGCCAAAACCGAAGTGATTCCTTGGTTTCCGCAAAATGAAGGTTGCTTGTTGTTTAACGAGGTTGATCAGCACCCTTACTTCAAAGCACTTTCAAAAGCCGTGTTAGGCGAAGACAGCCAAACACTTTACTGCATGGTGATGTTTTCTAAACAAGGTACGGTAGGGCAGGCCTGGCACCAAGACTGCGACCCCGATGACCCTAAACGTTTCAATATTAATCGCCTCATCTACACCTCGGACATTCGCCAAGACATAGGTGGTGAAGTAGTTGTGGTGCCTCGCTCTCATTTGCGTGGTGAAATTCCAATTGGAGACCCAGAGGGTGAGTTACCAGGGCAATTAGTGCTGCGCCCGAAAAAAGGCAGCCTGATTTTCTTACATGGCCATACTTGGCATCGAGTGCTGCCCATCCATGGTGGAAATCGTATATCGACTAATTATCGCGCAGTTCCTAAAGGCACGCCTTTAGATATTACAGACATTTGTGTCTACCGGAATATGCGTTACCACTTTGGCAGCAATAAAGTGGTAGAAGAGCGACAGTGATAGCGTTAACATTTTTCACGACAAAACCCATAGAAATCGGTTCTGCAATTGCTAGTGACTGAAAATAAAGGTCTTATTAGAGCTAGCTGTGAAACCGCTTACGGAGAGCGTTGTGAATAACAAGAAAGTTACCATTAAAGATGTAGCCGCGAGGGCGAAGGTATCTCGTGCGTCAGTATCACGGGTATTAAACGATTACCCAGGTGTGAAACCAGAGTTGCGAGAGCGAGTTAATCAAGCCATGGATGAGTTGGGTTTTGCGCCCAACTATTTCTCTCAAGCCTTGGCAAAAGGGCGTTCGCAAAGTGTTGGTTTAATGGTGCGCTCTTTAGGCGGTTTCTTTTTTGGCAGCATCATGTGTGAGGTGGAAGAAGTTCTCACCAAGGCTGGGTATCAATGCATGGTTACTAGCGGGCATGGCACTTATGAGTCTGAGCGTGCAGCTATGGAATTTATGGTCTCGCGCCAATGTGACGCGATTATTGTGTATTCCGATTGTTTATCGGACGAAGAAATTATCAAGATTAACCAAGCAGGAAGCCCAGTAGTATTGATTTCCCGCTTTATTGAAGAATTGGACAGCCAGTGTATACGCTTCGACGACACCAGTGGAGCTTACCAGGCTACCAAGCACCTGATTGCTAACGGGCATAGTGATATTGCCACCATCACCGGACCTTTAAGTAATCAAGACGCGAGAGATAGATTAACCGGTTACCGCAAGGCTTTAGAGGAATTCGCAATTCCTTATCGTCCTGAGTTGGTATTGGAATCTAACTTTCAAGTCCCTGGCGGAAAGCTAGCAACTGAAAAGTTGTTAGCGGCTAAACATCACTTTAGCGCCGTCTTTTATGGTAACGACGAAATGGCGATTGGCGGAATTCAAGCGCTTAATCATGCCGGGTTGTCGGTACCTGAAGATGTCTCAGTGATTGGTTTTGAGGATGTGCCACTGAATGAATTCCTTAAACCCAAAATGAGCTCAATGAGGATACCTGTTGCAAGTATCGGCAACTTAGCTGCGAAACGCGCGTTAAGTTTGATTGCACAGGAAGAACTGGATTTAGCCCTTGAGGTTGATGTTCAACTGATGGAGCGCGAATCCGTTAAAACAATCTAGTTGTTCACTCCTACTGTGCAAATTTAGCAGTTTGAGTGACGCCCATAAGGATTTGAATAATGGAACTCAAAAAGCTTAGTTTAGCGCTAGTTATAGCAGGCACAACCGTGGCGGCACAGGCAGAAACAACCATTCGTTACGATTGTTGGCCAAACCACGATAAAACCGCCGTAGAAAAGATTGACGATTTTTACAAAGCCAACCCAGGCATTAAAGTTGAAGTACTGTCTAACAACTGGGTTGACCACCACAACAAACTGACCACGGCTCTAGCTACCGGCGATGGTGCTGGCGACGTGGTATGTATCGATGTAGAAAAGATTGGCGCCATTGTTAACCAAGGCGGCTTTGCCAACATGAGCAAAGCTTTTAACGCTGATCAGGATGAAAACAAATTTGCTCCATTTGCTTGGGCACAAGGTAAAGGCGCTGATGGCGAGCAATACGCGTTGCCGCTAAACGTTGGCCCAGGTGTAATGTATTACCGCCGTGAGCACATGCAAGATAAAGGCTTCAACCCTGAAGCCGTTACTAAAGATTGGGACGCATTAATGGCTTGGGGCGAAGAGCTAAAAACTAAAGGTGTTCCGTTAGTGGGTCATGCTGGCTCTATCGCTCAAGCAATCATCAATACCGAAGTAGAAGCGGGTAATAGTATTTACTTCGATAAAGATGATAACCCAATTGTAACTAACGAACGTTTTGTTAAAGCCTTTACTTACGCCAAAATGGCGCGTGAAAAAGGCCTTGATGCGCGTATTGGTGACTGGAGCTCCGAGTGGTTCGAAGGCTTGAAAAACGCCAATTTCGCTATTCAATTTTCGGGAGCTTGGTTAGCGGGTTTCCTAGAATCTTGGATCGCGCCTGATACGGGCGGTAAGTGGGGCGTAAGTGGTTTACCTGCGGGTAATTACGGTTCATGGGGGGGGACATTCCTTGCGATCCCTGAGCAAAGCAAGAATAAAGAAGAAGCCTACAAATTAGTTGAATACTTAACTAAAAACCGCGACATCGTGTTGTACGAATTTAAAACCAATGCTGCTTTCCCTGCATTAAAAAGTTCTTACGACGCGCCAATGTTCCAAGAAGAAATGCCTTTCTTAGGTGGCCAAAAAGCTCGCCTATTGTGGACAGAAATTGCTGAAAACATTAAGCCAATTAAACCTTCTAAAGCCGATAACATCGCCCGCGCGATTATTTTAGAGCAAGCGTTACCAGCGGTAGTAGAAGAAGGCAAAGATGTGAAAGAAGCCTTGGCTGATGCCGAGAAACAAATAAAACGCCGCATGCGTAGTTTGTAAGCTTCACCGTCTCTTTCTAATTACTGGGCGACTGTCGTCGCTCAGTTCACCACAATATGAGTAAGTAACATGAGCAGTTCTCACGCATCCGCACCTCTTTCCGAGGTAGAGGGCGATAAGAAGGCTAGGTCTGCACGCAAACGGTCGTTTGCCAAGTTAGGCCAAGTGTTCGCCCCTTACGGTTTTTTAATGCCGTTCATCATTCTATTCTTGGTTTTTCAGGTTTTTGGTTTCGCCTTTTCTTTGTATTTGTCGTTTCACCAATGGAACCCGGTTGCTGGATTAGATTCAATGCGCTTTGTCGGCATCGAAAACTACACGTTTTCTTTAGAAGACGAAGACTTTTACCGTTCTTTATATAACACAATTTGGCTGGGATTAGCCTCAGGGATAAGCCAACACTTAGTCGCAATTCCAATGGCTTATTTGCTGGTGAACCTTGGCAGCAAGTTTCGCCACTTTATGACCTCTGCCTTCTTTTTACCGTTTATCACCTCTACCGTTGCGGTGAGCCTGATTTTTGTAAACATGTACTCTGCAAATGTAGGGATAATTAACAAGGCTTTGGTAGCTCTAGCTAACGCGCCTGGTCTGGGTTACATCTTTGGCTGGTTAAACGACTTAATGCCCTTGCGCTGGCTAGAAGATCGTTTGTTGATTAAACCTGCTATTGCCTTTTTACAATTTTGGAAATACACCGGTTTTCACTTAGTAATCTATATTTCCGGCATATTGACTATATCAAAGGAAGTGGAAGAAGCGGCTTTGCTAGATGGTGCAAACTTCCGTCAACGTTTCTGGTATATCGCCTTGCCTCATTTACGCCCATTTATTTTCTTTGGGGTCACTTTAACCATTATCGGTAGCCTACAAATGTTCGAAGAACCGTTCATTCTAACTAATGGTACCGGTGGCATTGGTAACTCTGGCTTAACGATTTCTATGTTCCTCTATAAAGTCGCTTGGGAATGGCTAGACATGGGCTGGGCATCGGCAATGTCGTGGTTACTGTTCTTAATCATTGCAGCGGTAACGGCGGTGCAGTTCTTATTCTTTGGCCGTAAAGGATTAGGGAGCCATTCATGAATATATTCGCAAATTCTACCCTGCCTCGTCGTCGTAGGCAGCAAACCAAGGGCGGAGAATTAGCCGCCCAAATCTTTGGGGTAGTGGGCACTATTGGGTTTTATGTCTTTTTAGTGTTGTGTGCTTTTTTAAGTATATTCCCGTTTATATGGTCGAGCATTTTATCTACTCGTACCCGAACTGAGATTTTTTCTTCAGAGCTTAGCTTGGCGCTAGGCAATGCACTGTTTGAGAACTATCAGTCTTTGGTTGATACCTTGCCGTTTTGGACTTCAATGCTGAACAGCTTTTATGTCACTGGCTTAGGGACTGTGGTGTCTATCTTGTTTTGCTCTATGGGCGGTTATGCCTTTGCAATCTACAAGTTTAGAGGGAAGAATTTTATATTTGGAACCATGGTAGCCTCAATGATGGTACCGCCTATCTTAGGTTTGATTCCTTACTACATGATTGTGCAGTTTTTGGGTTTATTAAATACTCACGTTGCCTTGTGGTTGCCGTTTACCGCTACCCCTTTTGCGATATTTTTGGTGCGCCAATATGTGGTGAGTTCTATCCCTCGAGAGTTAATAGAGTCCGCGCGAATTGATGGAGCGGGGGAGTGGTCAATTTATTTCCGCATTGCATTACCGCTGATGAAACCAGTATTGGGAACCGTTGCCATTGTGCAATTTGTTTTCTTCTGGAATAACTTCCTAGGACCTTTGGTGATTTTGTCTAGCCAAGATAAGTATGTGGTAACACTTGCTCTGCGAACCGTTCAAGGTTTGCCAAATACTCCATGGGGCGCGGTGATGTTGGGAACTACCATTTCCATTTTACCGATTGTGACCTTTTACTTGTTTGCCTCTAGGCAAATGATTTCTGGGCTCACCAGTGGTGCGGTAAAAGGTTAAATCAATAATGCAAAGAAAAACCTTTAACTGGGGCATTATTGCTCCAGGCCGTATTGCTCGGCGTTTTGCCGAGGGCTTAAGCGCCATAGAAGACGCCAAACTGTATGCGGTGGCAAGCTCTAATGAGCAGCGTGGCAAAGCTTTTGCTAAAGATTTTGGCGCCGCTACTAGCTATTTACGATACGACGAATTACTCGCCGACCTAAAGGTTGATGCAGTATATATTGCCAACCCCCATCGTTTTCATTACGAAACGATTCGGGCTTGTATTTTAGCGGGTAAGCCAGTGTTGTGTGAAAAGCCCTTAACGGTGAATGCCGCGCAAGCTGAACAACTTATGGCGTTGGCCGAACAGCACCAAGTGTTTTTAATGGAAGCTATGTGGAGCCGCTATTTGCCAGTATGGCAGCAGGTAAAGCGTTGGCTAAATCAAAACATGATTGGTGACATTAAGTTGCTGCAATCTAGCTTTGCGTTTCCAATCCCAAGAGATGAAAGTGATCGCTTACTTAATGTAGATTTAGCGGGCGGGGTGCTACTTGATTACGGAGTGTATAACGTTGCTTTATCGCAGTTTGTGATGGGCAGACACCCTAGTAAGGTTTTAGCCGATGGCTTGGTTGGTCCTACAGGTGTTGACGAGCGTTGTAGCGTTATTCTTAACTATGGTGGTGCAGTTAGCCAATTCACCTGTTCTTTCCAAAGTTATACCGAAAACAGTTTTTGCATTTACGGTGATAAAGGCAAAATTGTGGTGCCAGCGTATTTTTGGGATAGCAACAAAGTAGAGCTTCATTTATTCGACAAGCGCCCAGAGTTATTAGAGCTGCCGTACTTAGCCAGCGGTTTTGAGTATCAAGCAAGTGAAGCGATGAGTTGCATTCGTCGGGGGATGTTGCAAAGCCAGTTAAATACTTGGCAAGACACCCTAGGCACCCAGCGAGTAATGGATGAGATTCTGGCTCAAGTAGGCGTTAGTTACCCATTTCTTTAGTCGGTCGTTAATGCATTTAGCAAAAGCCCCGCCTTAGGGGCTTTTTAGCAACCGTCGTCGACTAGCTCGTATTGCGGAGGTGTAGTTGCGTTACTGGCTTGGGTATATTGAAAATAGCAGTTGTCGTCAGTGACTTGGCCATTACCGTTTCTGTCGTAACCCAAATAAGTGAAAGCAATGCCTTGCTCTTGTAAAACAAAAACATCATCAATGTCGATGCGTTTAGTAATGTCGGTATTATCAAGGTATCGCCATTTTAGTCTTACGTCAGGACTATCGGGGTTAAATACATCAAAAGTGCCATCTCCATCCATGTCTACGTCGATTAAATCATCGCGATTAGGCACCTGTTGCGACACATAACTTGGCATGTAGGATTTAAGGGTGAGGAGGTCGTTGGCGGCTTTTACACTAACGCTGATTTGTTCAATGGTTTTTATTCGGGCATCACTGGATAGATTTAGTAGCTTAGGTGCAGCAGTAACCGCAAGAATACCGATCACGATAATCACTACAACCAGTTCTATTAAGGTAAAGCCTTGGTTTTTCATTAATCCCTAAACATTTTTACCGCATCCGTTTTCGGCGAAGTATAAAAGTTTGCTTATCGCTTGCCTAGCTTTGTAGAGTCATTGGTCTAATTTTGTGCGGGTGCGCTAATTATAAGCAAGCGTTATATCAACAAAGACCTGTTTTTTGAGCGGGAGCTTTGAGCTTAATGTAGTGAAAATCGCCAAACAGGTATGCGTAGCAGCAAATATTTACGCGATATCTGCGATTATCTAGCAATCAGTCTCGACCTTGGCGAAAACCATGGCTATAATGCGGCGTTTTGAAATTATGGGTCCTTAACTAAGGACAGCTAGTTCGCCAATGCGAACCGCTAAATTCCCATTGTTTACGTAAGTAAATTGTCAGCAGGGTGCTGACTATAGCCGAGGTAATAAAATGCAGGTTTCAGTAGAAACAACTCAGGGCTTGGAGCGTCGTGTTACGATTTCGATTGACGCTACGCAAATCGAACAGCAAATTGAGCAAGCGCTTAAGCAAGAATCACGTCGCGCTCGCATCGACGGTTTCCGCCCTGGTAAAGTGCCAGTAAGCGTAATCAAGAAACGTTACGGTGCAGCTATTCGCCACGATGTAACTGGTCAAGCAATGCAGCGTTCATTCTACGAAGCTATCATGCAAGAGAAGCTAAACCCAGCAGGTGCTCCAGCACTTCAGCCTGGTGATACTAAAGATGGCGAGTTCAGCTTTAGCGCTACTTTCGAAATCTTCCCAGAAGTAGAAGTTGCTGGTCTAGACGCAATCGAAGTAGAAAAGAAAACAGCTACTGTTAACGACAAAGACGTTGACAACATGATCGACACGTTGCGCAAGCAGCAAGCTACTTGGAAAGAAACCAAGGGCATGATCAAAAACGAATTCCGCGTAAACCTAGACTTCTTAGGTAAGATCGACGGTGAAGAATTTGAAGGCGGCAAAGCTGAAGGTTTCGACCTAGCTATGGGCGCTGGCCGTATGATTCCTGGTTTTGAAGACGGCATCATGGGTAAGAAAACTGGCGAAGAGTTCACTATTGAAGTTAACTTCCCAGAAGATTACCACGCAGAAAACCTAAAAGGTAAAGCTGCAACTTTTGATATCAAAATCAACAAAGTTGAAAAGCCTGAACTAGCTGAAGTTAACGAAGAATTCGTTAAATTGTTCGGTGTAGAGTCTGGTGAACTAGACGCACTTAAAGCTGAAATCCGTAAGAACATGGAACGTGAACTTGAGCAAACGCTAAAAGCGGGTGTTAAAGAGCAAGTTTTAGCTGGTCTTATCGAGCAAAACGAAATTGACGTACCAGCTGCTCTAGTTTCTCAAGAAGTTGAGCAACTTCGTAAGCAAGCAATGCAACGTTTTGGCGAAAACGCACAAAATGCTCCAGAGCTTCCGGATGAGCTATTCACTGAGCAAGCACAACGTCGCGTTCGCACCGGTCTTCTATTAGGTGAGTTAATCAAAGTTAACGAACTAGAAGCTGATGATGAGAAAGTTAAAGAGCACATTGCTTCTTTCGCTTCTGCTTACGAAGATCCAACTGAAGTTCTTGACTACTACGCGAAAAACGAAGAGTTGATGAACAACGTTCGTAACGTAGTTTTAGAAGAGCAAGCGATTGAATTTGTGCTTGGTAAAGCAAAAGTGACTGAAAAAGAAGTAGCTTTTGATGAAATTATGAACAAGCAAGGTGCAAACTAAGGTCTAATTTGACTTAGCCACCTTTATCTCGCATATAATGGCTCGTATGTACTACATACGAGCCATTTTTTTTAAGGAAGAGCGCATCAATGTCTAAAGAAGTTAATCAGTCTGCATTCGACCCCATGGCGGCTTTGGTGCCAATGGTTATTGAGCAAACCTCTAAAGGGGAACGCTCTTATGATATATACTCTCGTCTATTAAAAGACCGAGTTATTTTCTTAACTGGTCAAGTGGAAGACCACATGGCCAACCTAGTGGTTGCTCAGTTGTTATTTTTAGAATCTGAGAACCCAGAGAAAGACATCTTCATTTACATTAACTCGCCAGGCGGTTCAATTAGCGCTGGTATGGCGATTTACGACACCATGCAGTTTATTAAGCCTAAAATTAGTACCGTGTGTATGGGTATGGCAGCAAGCATGGGCGCATTTTTATTGGCTGGTGGCGCTAAAGGCAAACGTTATTGTTTACCAAACGCCAAAGTGATGATTCACCAGCCACTAGGCGGTTATCAAGGTCAAGCTTCTGACATTGAAATTCACGCTAACGAAATTATTAAAACAAAACGTCGCATGAACGAGTTGTTGGCCGAGCATACTGGTCAAAGTTTTGATACTATCGCTGCAGACACTGATCGCGATAACTATATGACAGCTGAACAGGCTAAAGAATACGGTATCGTCGATGATATCTTTGCGCGTCGTGAATAATTAGTTCCAATTCACGGTCTGTACAGATAGAGCATAGAGAAAATAGCATTCTTCGCGGTTTGATTTACACTGTAGATAAAAGCGTAGAATGCTACATAGTTTGAGGTTAGCGAATGACAGATAAGCGCAAGGGTGATGGAGATAGCAGTAAGCTGTTGTATTGCTCCTTCTGCGGTAAAAGCCAGCATGAAGTGAGAAAGCTGATTGCCGGTCCCTCCGTCTATATTTGTGACGAATGTGTTGAGTTATGTAACGACATCATTCGAGAAGAAATAAAAGAAATATCGCCAAATAAAAAAGAAGGCAACGCCTTACCGGTTCCTAAGGAAATTAGAGAACACCTTGATGACTACGTAATTGGTCAGGATCACGCCAAGAAAGTATTAGCAGTTGCGGTTTATAACCACTACAAGCGCCTTCGTAACGGTGATGTGGCTGATGGCATTGAGCTTGGTAAGAGTAATATCCTGCTTATTGGCCCAACTGGTAGTGGTAAAACTCTACTGGCGGAAACGCTTGCTCGTTTACTCGACGTACCGTTTACCATGGCTGATGCTACCACTTTAACCGAAGCAGGTTATGTGGGCGAAGATGTTGAAAACATCATTCAGAAGTTACTGCAGAAATGTGACTACGACGTTGATAAAGCGCAACGCGGTATTGTTTACATTGATGAAATTGACAAAATTTCTCGTAAATCAGATAACCCGTCAATTACTCGTGATGTTTCTGGTGAAGGTGTACAGCAAGCCTTACTTAAGTTAATTGAAGGTACTGTAGCTTCTGTTCCTCCTCAAGGCGGACGTAAGCATCCTCAGCAAGAGTTTTTACAGGTTGATACCTCTAAGATCTTATTCATCTGTGGTGGCGCATTTGCTGGCTTAGATAAGGTTATCGAGCAACGTGCTTCTACCGGAACCGGTATTGGTTTCGGGGCTGAAGTGAAGGGTGAAGCAGATAAAAACTCGCTAAGCGAAACCTTCTCTAAAGTTGAGCCAGAAGATCTAGTTAAGTATGGTCTTATTCCTGAGTTTATTGGTCGTTTGCCAGTTGTGGCTACGCTAACTGAGCTTGATGAAGACGCATTAATCCAGATTTTGAGCGAACCTAAAAATGCCCTTACTAAACAGTACGGTGCTTTGTTCAAGCTTGAAGATGTTGAGCTAGAGTTTCGCGAAGATGCACTTCGAGCTATCGCTCACAAAGCGATGGAGCGTAAAACTGGTGCTCGTGGTTTGCGTTCAATTGTAGAAGCCGTATTGCTTAATACTATGTACGACTTACCATCGATTGATAATATTTCAAAAGTAGTTATCGACCAAACGGTGATTCAAGGTGAGAGTGACCCAATCTTGATTTACACCAATGAAGATAAAGCTGCTAGCGCAGAGTAAACTGTGCGAGTATAAAAAAGCCAGTCTTATGACTGGCTTTTTTATTTTTGTAAGTTAGGCCTTTTGCCAAACTAAAAACAGGTTGTTAGCTGGCATAGCTATTGTCTCTTTGAGGTGTAAATCATGTTTGGCAGCCCAAGCCTGCAATTGCTCAATGTCTCGAAGGCCTCCGTAGCCTTGAGCTTGCAGCATCAAATCGAACTCGCGATTACTCTCGCTACTGTATTGGCCAGCTTGCTTAAACGGGCCATAGTGAAACAGTTGTCCATTAGATGGTAAATTGTCACCGATGTCCGAATACATTAGCTCTACGAGCTCTTTACGCATTATGTGTGCGGTATTGGCGGTATATACCGCGTCGCAATCACATGGCCATACATCTTTACCTACTTGATAGCTAAGCGGCGGCGGTTGCTCACTGAGTAGCATGTACTCTTGCCAATATTGAATGGCTGCGTCATTGGTTTGTTGGTCTGAGGTCTGCCAACGAAGCTGAGGTAGGGCTTTAGCAAAAAAAGCCGCGTGTTGTCCGGTGCCTGAGCCAATCTCAAGCAGACACCGCGATGATGTTAGCCTTGGTGCGAGCTGTTCTATGATTGCCTGTTTGTTATTGTCGGCGGCGCGATTAAAAAACGCCGCCGGATGTTGATTACTCGTCATTCGGGTTTTGATGCAAATAAGCTTTGTTGGTTAAGTGTTGCTTATGAGTATTGTCCTTAAGCTTCACTTTGTAGTGCAAACCGGCTTTAGCTAGCATGTGCGCAGCAATAGGCGCAGTAATTAGCAAAAACATGGTAATCAGTATTTCTTTTAAATTAACCCTGCCTAACTCAAAGCTAAAATAAACCATTGAGGCAATTAAAATACAGCCGACACCCAATGTGCTCGCCTTGGTTGGGGCGTGCAAGCGGGTGAAAAAATCTGGCAACTTGGCTAAACCAATTGAGCCAATCAACATAACTACCGCACCTAGTACAAGCAGAATACTTACAACAATTTCTAATAAACTGGTCATCTGCTAATCCTATTCGATGATGTCGCCGCGAAGTAAGTATTTACAAAATGCAGCAGTACTAACAAAGCCTAATAGGGCGATTAGCAATGCGCTTTCGTAGTAACTTACCGAGCCTTGGTATAAACCTAGCAATATAATTAAGGCAATACTGTTGATATACATAGTGTCTACCGCAACAATGCGATCAGGTGCGGTAGGCCCAATAATTAAGCGCCAAGCATTAAGCGCCAAGGCTATACAAATTAAGCCGCTAGCAAAGAGAGTGGCATAAGCTAACATTTGAAAATCTCCTTCAGTGGGGCTTCATAGCGCTGTTTAATTTGTGTAATTAGCGCTTGCTCATCCTCTAGGTGAAGCACGTGTACATACAGCCATTGTTTGTCGTCAGATAACTCGACACTGCAGGTTCCTGGGGTTAACGACACACTGCTTGTAAAAATGGTTAATGGCAAAGGTTCGCTAAAAGAGATGGGCACTGCGACAAACGCAGGGTTAAGCTTTTTGTTACTTTGCAAAACCCTTTTCGCAACATCAAAGTTCGAAACTACAATATCGATAATTAAACGAAATGTGTAAGAGATTACTTTAAGTGGGTTTTTAGCAACCGGTTCTTTTTCACTTAGAGGCGCAACGATCCAAGGGATTACAATAGCGAAGATTGCACCTAGTACCATATGCCCGCGGCTAAACTCATGTAAGATTTGCCATACTAACCACAACAGTAAGCTGTGGTAAGGGGTTGGAAACCAAACAAATTTCTTTTGAGTTTTAATCATTTGGCTACCTCGTTAAGTTGTTGCAGGCTTAAGCCTGCATTGAGTTGCTCTGCGGCAAGCTGAGCGTAATCGGTTAATGGACCACCAAAGACCACCATTAAAGGTAGTAAGCCCACTAAAATAGCGATGGCTAAATATTGAATAGGGTGCCCTTGTAAGGCAGTGGTGTTTTCGCCACTGGTACGCCAAAACAAAGAGGTTCCGGCGCGAGATAAGGCAATTAGCGAAATCAAACCTGCACCTAAAATTAAAGACCATATCCACGCCATTTGATTGGTATCGGTGACCGATTGCAAGATAAGGGCTTTGCCAACAAAACCAGACAACGGAGGCATGCCGATTAGACCAATTGCAAGCAGCGCAAATACAAAGCCTAATTTAGCTGATTGAGGCATGGCTCTCGCTGTTACAAAGCGGTCTTCTGCTTTTCCTCGCTGTTGCTGAATGAGCCCCGCCAGCAAAAACATCGCGGCACAAGCGATGGTACTGTGTACTAAGTAATAAATACCGGCAGTGCTTGCTTGTACGCTATTAAGGCTAATTGTAACCAACAAAGTACCAACCGAAACAATCACCAAGTTGCTACATAATACTCTTAGGCTTTGGCTCGCTAATACTGATATCGCGCCAATGGCGATGGTTAATAGGGCAATTGGCCATAGCCAAGGTAGTGCAATATTGGCTAGCTCACCCGCTTGTTCACCAAACATTACTCCGTGGATCCGCCAAATACTGTAGATACCAACTTTGGTCATAATGGCAAATAGCGCGGCTACTGGGGTGCTGGTGCTTGAGTATGCTTTAGGCAACCAAAAGTGCAGCGGAAGCATTGCTGCTTTCAAGCCAAACACGGCAAGTAACAGTAATGCACCAGACTTAGTAATTAGCTGTTCACTGTGTGACAGTTGCGGAATTTTGTCAGCCATATCGGCAAAGTTGAGGGTACCTAAGGTGCCGTATAAGGTGCCTAAGGCAAACAAGAATAACGATGAGCCAATTAAGTTCAAAAACACATAATGGATGTTGGCCTGAATTTTTTGTTTACCGCCTCCGTGGATCATCAAGGAGTAGGAAGCAATCAGTAATACCTCAAAAAATACAAACAGATTGAACGCATCGCCAGTTAGAAAGGCGCCGTTAATACCCATTAGTTGGAACATAATTAATGGATGAAAAAATGCGCCATTTTTATCTTCACCGGCACTGGCATACAAAATGACAGTTAGGCCTAATATGGCGCTTAAGGCAATCATTAATGCTGAAAAGGCATCAGCCACTAATACAATACCAAAGGGCGCCGACCAATCACCTAAGGCATACATTTGAATACCTTGATTTTGCACTTTTAAAAGCAAGGCTATTGCCACAACAGCCATTGATAAATTGGCTGCAACAGTGAAAATACGTTGTTTGCTTAACGAAGCACTTAGGCTTGGAAATAGCAACACCACGCCCACAAAAAACGGGATAAGAACGGGGAAAACAACTAAATGATCAAACAAACTCATTAGGCTTTATCCTCCCGCGCTAAACGGTCTATAGGTTCTTCTCCATCAACATGGTCATTACCCAAGTCGGCACGTCCGCGCATGGCCAAAATAACGGCAAAAGCGGTCATCGCAAATCCAATAACAATCGCTGTTAGGACTAAAGCTTGAGGGAGTGGGTCGGCGTAATTATCTCCGCCATTTAGCACCGCTGGAGCGCCAATGGTTAATCCGCCACTGGCAAACAAAAATAAGTTAACAGCATAAGACAGCAAGGTTAATCCTATAACAAGGGTAAAAGTGTGGCCACGTAGCATCAAAAAGATGCCACAAGCGGTCATAAAGCCGACACACACTGAGTAGACTACTTCCATTATCTTTCTCCTACGGTGAGTCGTTCTTTGGTAGTGAGTTTGCCTAGATTAGCCAAAATCAATAAGGTTGCGCCGATTACCGTTAAGTACACGCCTAAATCAAATACCAACGCGCTGGTAAGCTCAAACTTGCCTATCCAAGGTAGTGAGAAGTAATCAAACCAGGAGGTTAAGAATGGGCGACCAAAGGCCCAGCTACCTAAACCGGTGATTGCTGCGGTGACTAAACCAATGGCAATAAAGTAGTGGTAACTAACACTTACCCGCTTGCTCATCCAATCTACGCCGTGAGCCAAATACTGCTGAATTAGCGCAATCGAGGTAATTAGGCCCGCAATAAAGCCACCACCAGGTAGGTTGTGTCCTCGCATGAAAATGTAAGCCGATACCAATAAGAATAAGGGCAGTAAGCTTTGTGATACTACCGACAGCAGAATTGGGTATTTGTCTTTAGCCCATAAGCGGCCATCGTGATCTTTAGTACGCATCGATAAACGCATTCTTGCGATCAGCTTATAAATACCTAGTGCCGCAATACCCAAAACGGTAATTTCGCCAAAGGTATCAAAACCACGGAAATCAACCAAAATTACGTTAACCACATTGGTACCACCGCCGCCAGTTTTAGCATTAGCAATAAAGAAATCTGAAATGCTATCGAGCGGGTGAGTCAGTAAGGCAAAACAAATACTGCCAACGATACAACCAATTGCCGAAGCTACCGCTAAGTCACGAACAAAGTGGCTGGGGCGGCTTTTACTGGTAGGAGTATGTTGAGGAAAAAAGTACAAAGCTAACAACAGTAAGATTACCGTTACTACTTCTACAGATAACTGGGTTAAGGCTAAATCTGGCGCCGAGAAGTAGGCGAAGGTAATCGATACCACCAAACCCACTAGCGATAGCATCAGCAGCGCTATCATCCGGTAGTGGCTCCAAATGATGGTAGCGAGAGAGCCTGCAATCAGTAATATTGCGGCAATCACTACAGCGCCATTAAGCGGCGTGCTTGGCAAGCTTCCTTGAGTTGTCTCTAAATCCAGTAGCGGTGGTGCCGTTAGGGCTAGTGCAAAAAAGCACAGCCAAAATGCGTAGCGCTGTAACGAGCCAGACTCTAAATAACCATTCACTTTTTGCGCCCATATTACGCAGCGTTGAATGGCGCCTTCAAATATCATTTTTGCGTCCAGCGCAGGGAATAAGCCTTCAAACCTAAACAATGGTTTGCGGTTTAAATAAATGGCTAATCCGCCAGCAATAGCCAGACCGCTCATAAGCAATGGAATGTTAAAGCCGTGCCAAAGAGCTAAACTAAATTCGGGTAAGGGGTGGTTCAATACTGCCAGCGAGGCACTGTCTAACAGCGGGCCAATGGTGAAATTAGGGAAGATTCCAACAATCAAACATAAAGCCACCAAGATTTCGACGGGCACTCGCATGTAGCGCGGTGGCTCGTGCGGTGTTTTGGTTAAACCTTTTGGTTCCCCGTTGAAAAACACATCGTGAATAAAGCGTAATGAATAGGCTACTGCAAACGCTCCGCCAATGGTGGCGAGAACAGGAATAAGCCAAGACAATGAGCCTAAAATGCTTTGGTCGAGAGTTTCGGCAAAAAACATTTCTTTGGAAAGAAAACCATTTAACAGCGGCACACCCGCCATCGAGGCTGAGGCCACCATCGCCAGCGTGGCGGTGATTGGCATGTACTTCCATAAACCATTAAGTTTGCGCATATCACGCGAACCGGACTCATGGTCGATAATGCCTGCAGCCATAAATAGTGAAGCTTTAAAAATGGCGTGGTTAATAATATGAAATACTGCAGCAATTGCCGCCAGTTGGGTATTTAAGCCAAGCAGCAATACAATTAAACCCAAGTGACTAATGGTTGAATAAGCCAGTAAGCCTTTTAAATCGTGCTTAAATAGTGCTGTGTAAGCACCCAGTAACAACGTGAACAAGCCAGTAAGAGAAACCACCGCAAACCAGGTTTCGGTTCCTGCTAGCACTGGGTAAAAACGTGCTAATAGAAAGATACCCGCTTTAACCATAGTGGCAGAGTGTAAATAAGCACTTACCGGTGTAGGGGCTGCCATGGCATGTGGTAGCCAAAAGTGGAACGGAAACTGTGCCGATTTAGTGAAAGCGCCTAATAGAAACAAAGCCAAAATGGCAAAGTAATAAGGGTGTTGCTGCACTAAATCGCCGCTGTTTAACACCACATCCAGTTCGTAGCTACCGACAACTTGACCCAGTAACACAATGCCACCTAACAGGGCTAAGCCGCCAGCGCCAGTAATGGTAAGCGCCATGCGAGCGCCTTTTCTGGCGTCACTGCTATGAGACCAAAAACTAATGAGTAGGAAGGAGCTGATACTGGTTAACTCCCAGAAAAACCACAACTGCAACATGTTATTCGACATCACAATACCCAGCATTGCAGTCATAAACATGATTAGGTAGCAATAAAAGCGGCCCATGTGGTCTTTTTCGCTCAAGTAGTAGCGAGCATACAAAATGACCAATAAACCTATGCCCAAAATCAGTAAGCTGAACAGCACTGATAAGCCATCAAGGCGAAAAGAGAGGTTAAGCCCTAGCTGTGGGATCCAAGCGATACTTTGGGTGAAAAATTGGCCACCCAATACCGCAGGCATGTCGAACAAAATCAAGGCCAGTGCAAGCGCAGGTAGCAAGGCGGTAGCCAGTGCACAAGTACTTCGGCTGAATTTGTTGGTTAGCAAAGGAACAATAATTCCTAGCATGGGTAAAAACGGTACCCAGAAATAGTGCATTTAACGCAGCTCCGTCAGCTAATTGTTTGGTATTTATGAAAAATCATAGTCATTATTCGAATGAATATCCACGCTTAGTTTACACTACTTGGCTAAAGTTACTCAGCGATTAACAACAGTTATTTTGTTTCTTGAGCTTAAGGGAAATGAGTCATAGACTAGGCGCAAACCCCTACAATAAAAGGTGTTTTTGATGGTGCTATTTAAACGCGGTGTTAGTTTACTGTTGTTAAGTTTGTGCATGTTTAGTCAATTTGCCTTAGCTGAAACAGCAAGCGACTCAAATTGGGTGCTACAGAAGCAACGAATTGAAGCCCTTTTACAAGCCATTGAACAAGCCGATCTCACTTTTGTTCGCAATGGCTCTGAGCACAATCCTCAGCAAGCAGGCGAACATTTAAGAATGAAGCTAAAGCGCGCGCAAAACAGTTGGTTTGCGCCAGATAAAGAGAGCTGGACCGCCGAAATGTTCATCGACAAGCTTGCCAGCAAGTCGTCCTTGAGCGGTAAACCTTATCAAATTCGTTTTGCCAATGGCGAGCAAGTGGACTCATCCATTTGGCTTTATCAACAGCTCGCTCTATACGATCAGCAGCAGGGAGCACAATGAGTAAAACTAATTATCACCGTAAGTTTGTACCGGTGATTCGTTACTTAGAAAAAAACTACGATAAAAACCTTAATTTGAATGAAGTGGCGGAGATGGCCCATTTATCTCCTTACTATTTTCACCGTGTGTTTAAGGCGGTAACGGGAGAGACTCCCGCCGATTTTATTCGCCGCTTAAAACTTGAGAAAGCCGCCACCCAGCTATTTTTTCATAAAGAAGCGGTTACCAAGGTGGCTTTAGATTTTGGTTTTTCTAGCTCGCAAGCCTTAGCTAAGGCTTTTCGTGGTTATTTCGCACTAAGCCCTAGCGAAGTAAAAAATTGTGAAAGCATGGAGCATTACACTCAATTGCTAAGAGACAGCAAGATTGGACACCTGTTACGCAACAATGGACACGCTTTAGCAAACGGCACGCAATATGATGACACTGCAAATCAAACAAGGAGTGAAATCATGAAAACTGAACATTTTGAAGAAAAGAACTTGGCTTACATTCGGGTAACCGGGCCCTATGGCGAAGGTTACGATGTTGCCAGTGAACGCCTTTATGGCTGGGCGGGACCAATGGGTTTAGCTGACGGTGAGAGTATTTTTATTTATCACGACAACCCAGAGTTAACTCCAGCCGATAAATGCCGTACCGACGTTTGCTTGGCTATACCTGCAGGGGTTACTCCACCTGCAGGCATCGAGTTGCAAACCTTACCTGCGGGGAGTTATGCCAACTTGCGTAAACTGGTAACGGATAAATCGCAATATGCGCTTTACTGGCAGCAGTTGATGACCCAAGTGGTAGACGCAGAGTTAACGGTTGATAACCGCCCGTGTTTCGAGCTTTACCATAGCTACGATTTAAAGACTCACCATGCCGATGTAAGTTTTTGCACCTCAATTAAGTTGTAAGTAGTTCAAGCAACAAAAGTTGCTTACCGTGTTTTTGAGTTCATTTTGTTTTGCAGCCCGTTCGGGCTGCCTTTTTTGTTCCCCAAAATAAAAAATGCTTATAAAGCTCAAGGCTATAGGCTCTGCTATGCTCTGGTAACTGCATGTTTAAATTGCTTATCTATTAGTGAAGGAATGTTATGGATACCAGTAACTTTATTAAATCTCGAGCCGCTATTGCTTGGGCACCCAATCAGCCGCTTTCTATCGAAACCGTAGATGTTATGCCACCTAAGAAAGGAGAAGTGCTGGTTAAGATCATTGCTACAGGGGTATGTCATACCGATGCTTACACCTTATCGGGCGCCGATTCAGAGGGGGTATTTCCCTGTATTCTTGGCCATGAAGGTGGCGGCATCGTTGAGCAAGTGGGTGAGGGGGTTAACTCGGTTAAAGTGGGGGACCACGTGATTCCGCTTTATACTCCAGAATGTGGCGAGTGTAAGTTTTGTCTGTCGGGCAAAACCAACCTTTGCCAAAAAATTCGCTCAACTCAAGGGCAAGGGTTAATGCCAGACGGTACAACCCGCTTTTATAAAGATGGTAAACCCATCTTTCATTACATGGGCTGCTCTACTTTTAGTGAATACACCGTGCTGCCAGAAATATCATTAGCCAAAATAAATCCAAGTGCCGACTTAAAAGAAGTCTGTTTGCTGGGCTGTGGCGTTACCACCGGCATGGGCGCGGTGACAAAAACAGCCAAAGTGCAAGCTGGAGATACGGTGGCAATATTTGGTTTAGGCGGCATTGGCTTGTCTGCAGTGATTGGCGCAGAAATGGCTAAGGCTTCACGCATTCTGGCCATTGATATTAACGAATCTAAGTTCGAGTTAGCCAAACAGCTTGGCGCTACCGACTGCATAAACCCACAAACCATCGATAAACCTATTCAAGATTACATCGTAGAACTTACCGATGGTGGCGTGGATTTTTCGTTTGAATGTATTGGAAACGTAAACGTGATGCGCTCAGCCTTAGAGTGTTGCCATAAAGGTTGGGGTGAATCGGTCATTATTGGGGTGGCTGGAGCGGGCGAAGAGATAAGCACTAGGCCGTTTCAATTAGTTACCGGCAGGGTTTGGCGCGGCTCGGCATTTGGAGGAGTAAAAGGGCGCAGTGAGTTACCAGAATATGTAGAACGTTACATGGCAGGCGAGTTTAAACTTAGTGACTTTATTACCCATACCATGGCTTTAGACAAAATTAATGAGGCATTTGATTTAATGCATCAAGGTAAGAGTATTCGCAGCGTAATTCACTATTAAGGTAGCGTGCAATGACGATTAAATTACTTGCCAGCAACAAAGTGTTTGGTGGAGTCCATCAGCGTTATTCTCATCAATCAGAATCCACGCAATGTGAAATGACTTTTGCTGTGTATATGCCGCCGCAAGCTGCCGAGGATACACCGGTACCCTTGTTGTATTGGTTGTCTGGTTTAACCTGTAGCGACGAAAATTTCATGCAAAAAGCCGGAGCCTTTAAAGTGGCTGCCGAGCTAGGTATGGCGATTGTGGCCCCTGATACCAGCCCACGAGGTGAAGGCGTTGCTGATGACCCAAAAGGTGCTTATGATTTAGGCTTAGGTGCTGGCTTTTATGTTAATGCCAGCCAAGCGCCTTGGGCTAAGCACTATCAAATGTATAGCTATATTTGTGAAGAGTTACCGGCGTTGTTAGAGCAGCATTTTCCCATTTCCCAACAGCGAGCAATTGCCGGGCACTCGATGGGCGGGCATGGCGCATTGTCTATAGCCTTTAAAAACCCCCAGCGTTATTCGTCGGTTTCGGCATTTAGCCCAATCTGTCAGCCTACAAATTGCCCTTGGGGACAAAAGGCTTTTGCGGCTTATTTAGGTAATGACCAACTACGTTGGCAGGAGCACGACAGTAGTTTGTTGATTAAACAATTAAAACCCGAGCAGCAATTACCACTGCTGATTGACCAAGGCAGCGATGACAATTTTCTTGCTGAGCAGCTCAAGCCCGAAACCCTTGTTGATGCCGCTAAGCAACTTGATTACCCAATAAACTTTAGAGTGCAGCAAGGCTACGACCATAGCTATTTCTTCATCGCTAGCTTTATCGAAGACCATCTGCGCTTCCACTTTAAGTATTTTTAGTTAACTAAGGTCTGTTGATCTTTGCTGATGGTTTTTGCAGCAATTTATTAGCCATTTAGGCAAGGCATTGAGTGTGCAGTTAAGTGGGCTTAATAATCACTCGCTAACGCTGAATAAATGGCTAATAAATGCTGCCCAAAGGGTTCGGATAAGCAAGCTTTACTCTTTGTTAAGCACTTCTTGCTTAGCCCACTAGGCTTCTAAGTGCTCGCCGCGATTAAAGCCCGCTTATCTCGAACAACATTTCAACACCAAAGATCAACAGACCCTAGCTACTATCTTTTACGCTAAACCCGCAATTAACACTGCGGGTTTGTTGTTTTTTCACATTCTTTGATGTTTTGTTTGAAACAAATTTGGGCATATTTTCATTGATGCTTTATTAATGTGAGAACCTACAAATTCTGATTACTGAACAAAGCTTTAGCCTAGGTCAGCCCGGGCTAATCAGTTAGCCTGCTAAGTAGTAATAGGTAGTTGTTTAGAAGGTAAAGCATGGAAGTGATTAAGAAATGTCTTCAAGGTGGTGTGTTGCTCAGTAGTTGTATTCTACTTGCAGCATGTGGTGGCGGTAGCTCTGTGGGCGCGCCAAGCGATGCAGAAGTTGAATTGGATAGCGCCTACTACACCGACCTGTATGGTTGGAATGCCAGCGGCGGACTTAGCCAAACCCAACTTGGCCGAGGACTTAACTTAGGTAACTACTTAGAAGCGCCGAATGAAGGAGAGTGGACGGGTGGAAGACTGCTGGTTCAAGAAGATCTACAAATTATTGCTGATGCTGGTTTTAAAACGGTGCGCATCCCGGTGCGTTGGTCAAATCATGCTGGTGAAACAACACCTTATCAAATAGATGCAAGCTTCATGGCTCGGGTTAAGCAAGTGGTAGACTGGAGTTTAGCTGAGGATCTGCAAGTCGTGCTAAACGTTCATCACTACGAAGAAATGATGAACGACGGCGAGAACATGCAAGAAAACCATATACGTCGCTTAGTGGGTATCTGGCAACAAATCAGTGAAGAATTCCCGTTAAGTGAGTATGGCCAAGAGCAAGTGGTATTTGAGCTACTTAATGAGCCAAATGGCACCATTGGCTACGACGACTGGAATGACATCATTGCTCGCCTAACACAGTTGATTTGGACCACTATGGCCGATCAGCAAAACACTGGTAGTGAGCAGCGTACTATTATGATTGGTACCGCCAATTGGGGACACCCTGATGGCTTAACCCAATTGCAATTACCTAGCAGTGTTAACTCCGGCAACACCATTATTACCGTTCACTATTACGAACCGTTCCACTTCACTCACCAAGGCGCCGATTGGGTATCGGGCTCTAATGATTGGATTGGCACACCATGGTTAGGTACTGCTTCAGACCAGCAACCTTTGATTGATTTGTTCGATAGGGTAACGGCTTGGAATGAACAAGCTGGGCGAGGCTTTGAGATCTTCATGGGAGAATATGGCGTGTATTCACTGCATTCTGATCCCGACCATCAACGTGCTTGGACAGCGTTTATTGCTCGTGAAGCAGAAAAGCGCAATATAAGTTGGGCCTACTGGGAGTATGCTTCTGGTTTTGGTGCTTACGATCCTGAAGCCGGTGCGTGGCGACCGGCACTGATTGAAGGATTAATACCTACCTCGCTTTAAAAAATACCCTCTGGCGCTAGTCAGCCTTGGCTAGCGCTAAATATTTCCTTTCTAACTATTATCTTATTGCTAATCAAACACTATAGTTTGTTAGTAGGTTTACAATATCAACATTAAATTCAAGCTATTAGCCGGTGTGCTGGTGGCTTTTTCTGTTATTTAAACGTGACTGTAGTGATGAAAATGAAGCCCTGGCTAAAACGAAGCTTAATAGGTTTAACAGTGTTGTTGCTTATTGTCCTGCTACCCATTGCAGCCTTAATGGTGGGGGTGAAGGTAGAGATTGGTGATAGCCGTCAATTGGTTACCAAGCTACTTAGCGAGCAACTGCAGCGAGATGTTCGTATTAACGGAAATATCCAACTAGAGCTGTCTTTTCGTCCAGCGATTACCGTTGAAGATATTCATATTGCCAATCCTAGCGGCTTTGGTGAACAAAGCTTTGCTCAAGTGCGCAAAACCAGTGCTCAGGTTCAAGTATTGCCATTACTAAGGCAGCATCTAGAGATCGAGCAAGTACTGCTAGATGGCTTTTATTTAGAGTTAATAAGAACCGAGGAAGGGGATAACAATTGGCAATTTGCTAGTTCTGCAACCGCGCCAAGCAATACAGCCTCTCAGCCAGACCTTAGCAAATCAGAAGGTAGCAATGATTTCACTTGGCAAGGTATTAACTATAGCTTTGAAATCAAAGAGCAAATTTTAATTAGTGATGCCAGAATTAGCTACACAGACCAAGCTGCTGAAGCAGTGCTTAGCTGGCAGCTCGAAGAGCTGAAACTAACCTCCTTAGATAGCGAGACCTTGGCGATGACAGCAAAAGGCAGCATGCTAGATGAGCGTTACTCCTTAGATTCAACCTGGCAGTTAGAGCCCTTATTGCAAGGGCGAGCTGGCGACGTGCAACTGAATATGCAGGTGGCAGATGCTAGTTTGGGCTTATCGGGCCAGTTGGCGCCGCAAAAAGAAATAAACAGCTACTTGGAGCTGAAACTTGATTGGCAAAATGCCGATTCGATTGCCCGTTTGTTAGGAGAAAATTTATCGCATATTGCACCCATTAAATTAGCGACCCGTTTTGATGGTAAACCTGGGAGTTATAGTTTATCGCCAATTTCGGCTACTTTAGGGAGTAGCCAATTTTCTGGTGAGTTAGCGCTTACCGGGCACCAGCCAGTGGCTATTAATGGCAACTTAGATATAAACCAAATTGATTTAGGCGTTTGGCTTCCCAACGTTGAGCCTAATCAGTCTTCAGAAGAACCTTTAGTTGATACTCCCACTCAGCCGAAGCCAAATAAGCCCGCTGTCGCGCAAGTTCAAGAAGCAGAAACACAAGCTGAAGCTTTACCGTTGTTGCAGATAATCCGCTACTGGTTAAATCAAGCCGATGCAGATTTGTCGTTAAGCATTGGTGAGATAATCGGGCTACCGCAAGAAATATCATCTATTAGCCTAGGTTTAAAAGTAGAAGGTGAACAGTTAAAAGCACCGCTGCGCGCAGTGGTCGACGACATTCGCTTTCGCGGTAACTTAAAAGCAAATGTGCAGGACGACCGCTTAACAACGTCAATGCGCTTGGTCGCGCAAAAATCTCCACTAGATAAATTAGCCAGCCGCATTCCAATGTTGGCGGGAAGTACTGGAAGCATTGGCCGCTCGGTATTACGCATTAATGCGGCGGGTAGTGATGTTGCTGAGCTACTAGAAAGTAGCCAGTTTAACTACAAGATTGAAGACAGCCGTATGACCTTACCCGCTGGCACCAGTTTTGATATTGCCAGTGCTAACATGAGTGCCGGATTAGCGAGTGAAGTAGCCGTTAATCTTGATGGTGTGTTGCTAGATATTCCGGTTAGCGCGGTAATTCATACCAGCCCTCTAAGAGCCATGCTCAATCAACAAGCGTGGCAAGTGCGCATGCAGTTAGACTCGCCCGCAATAGAGCTAAACCTAAATGGAGAGCTACCTAGTGGCGTGTGGCAGCAGGGAGCAAGTCTGCAGCTAAATGCAAATTCTCCACGTATTGGTTTGCTCGCGCCATGGCTAGGCGTAGATAAAGAAGCGCAGGGGATTTTTAAGCTCGATCTCGCATTGCAGGCAGCAAAAGGGCGTTCATCACTTAACATTAATCAGCTTCAATTGGCCGACAGCCAAGGCAAGTTACAGGCAAGTTGGGATAAAAGTAAAACTGAGCAAGGTTTAGTGAGCATTAGTTCCGATTGGCAACGCATTAACATAGCCCAGTTAATGGCCTTTATGCCCAGCGAATCTGCACAGCCAGGATTAAAAGAAGATAAAGCAGCTACCCAACCGGCTAGTGAAAAGAAGGCAATAGATATTAGTGTGCCTATCTTGCCGCAAGGTGTGGCTATTCATGATGCTGATCTTGATATTTCGGTAGCGCAACTACTGTTAGGTGAACATCAATTTAATCGAATAGCACTGCAAGCTTCTGCGCGTGATGGCTGGTTGCAGCAAGCGCCATTTAGTGGCGAATTTGCTCAAAGTAAAATAGCGGGGAACGCAGTATTAGATTTACGTAGTTCACCACTAAAACTAGATTTTACTGTTGCTAGTGAGCAGCCAAATATCCCTCAATTGCTTAAACAACTCAATATTGCAGAACAAGCTAATTTAGCTTTGGAACGTGCAGAACTAGATTTGTCTTTAACGGGCGACAATATAGCCCAGCTATTAGCGAGCACCACGCTCTCGGCTAAGCTGATTGGCGGCCATTGGGACTTAATTGATCCCAATACTCAAGCGAGCGCAAGAGTAGAGCTCAATCAAGGGAGCTTAACTGCTAGCCCGCAGCAGCCCTTGACTTTGGCCCTAACAGGTCAGTTAAAGCAGCTTCCGTTAAGTGTAGAGCTAAGCACTCTCAGTTTGGCCGAGTTTAGCCAACAACCTCGTGAGCTGCCAATTCAGCTTAATTTAGACATAAACCAGGTTAGCTTAGCGGCAGAGGCGACACTTCCACGTCCAGTTTCAAGCAATAACTTAAGCCTTGCCATGCGCTTAAAAAGTCCTAGTTTAAGTCAGCTAGACAGTTTGCATGGTATTCAACTGCCACCGTTTGGCCCGATAGAGCTTGCCGGTGAATTGCAGATAAACGAGCAAGGCTACGCAATTAATAACATGCTATTAGCGGTAGCAAATAGCGAGCTCACTGGCTTGGCTAACTTAAGTACCGTAAACGCAAAACCCCAACTCGATATTGCGATTAGTGCCAATAATATTCAGTTAGATGATTTTAAAACGGGAGATTGGCAAGGGCTTGAGCAACGCGCTGCTTTGCCAGCTGAACAAACGCAAAGTAATTCTGAGGAGCAAAATAAAGTTGATTCAAACGATGTCGCTCAGCCTTTGTTGAGTCAAGCTGTGTTCCAGCGTTTAAACGCCAATTTTTCTTTAGATGTTGAGCGGGTTAAATCTGGTGAAGATTGGTTAGGCGAGGGTAAATTGCATTGGCAGTTACACGATGGCAGCTTGCGTTTAGCGCCTCTATGGTTGGCCCTGCCAGGCGGTGAAATTAACCTTAGTGGCGAGTTAAGTGCTTTAGAAAATGGTTTTTATAGTCAGCTTAAGGCGGATATCGATAATTTTGATTATGGCTTGTTAGCAAGGCGGATAAAACCCGATACCGAAATGCGTGGTAGTTTTAGTCTACATTTAGATGTAAACAGTGAGTTTGAACTGCTTGAGCAATGGTTAGAGAATGCCAACGGTAAGGTAGGATTTGCGGTTTGGCCTAAAGAATTTGAAGCCGGAATTATGGACTTATGGGCGGTAAGCCTAGCCAGTGCTGTAGTTCCCGAACTAGATGATTCCGACAAATCGGTACTTAATTGCGTGGTGGCCGCCTTTGATAGTAACGATGGTGAATTGGTGCAAAATGTCTTGTTGGCAGACACTTCCCGCATGAGAGTGCTAGGTGAAACCGAAGTGGACTTTAAGCAACAACAAGTAAAAATGGTGTTGCGACCAAAAGCGAAACGCGCCCAAATCTTTGGTTTGTCTACACCGGTACAAGTTACTGGAAGTTTTGAAGATTTCAGAATAGGCATCGCAAGTGGTGGTTTAATTGGCACCACCATTCGTTTTGTAACCAGCCCGGTTGTTTCACCTTTGCGCTGGATAGTGGAAGCGCCGCTGGATGCAGATGGCAGTGAGCTTTGCCGTCAAGCTTGGCAGCAAGCGAAGCAGGTAAATACCGATAAGCAAGCGGATTAGTTTGGTGGACACTCCGCATCCTTAGCTAGTTTATAAAGCGGATGCTGACAATGAGCCTTAAGCTAAATTGGAGTCTGGTCACTAAATACAAATTTTTCAGTTGCTTAGCATTAAGCAAGCTTGATAACTAAGTACTTAGCGCTAACCTTAAGTACAGGTTGTATTTAAGGAAGCTACGCAATGTCCGCGTTTACCAAAACCTTATTCTTAATTGTCGCACTCAGCAGCTCTCAGTGGGTGTCAGCCTCCGAGCTAACTATTTGTAATCGATTAGTGGTAACCGGTAATGCCGAATATCCCCCCATATTATGGCGAGACCAAAATCATCCTGGCAAGCTTACTGGCTTAGCCATAGAACTACTTGAGTTGGCTTTAATGGACACCGAGATTAGTGTTGACGCTCGGGATCGAGGCGTATGGGCAAGAGCATTGCAAGAAGCCAAACATGGTGAAATAGATATGTTAGCGGGCGCCTTTCTAACCAATGAGCGACAAGAATACATGGACTACATTGTGCCGCAGTTTACTGACGTTCCCAGTGTTGTTTGGACCAAAAAAGGTAAGGAATTTAATTATCAAAAATGGGAAGACTTGTTAGACCGCCGTGGAGGCACCTTAGTAAATAACAGCTTTGGTCAAGACTTTGATGCTTACGCCAAAAAGAACCTGAAAATACTTAGCAGTGCATCGGCAGAGCGCTCTTTTGCCATGTTGTTGGCCGACCGTTTCGATTATGTGCTTTACGAGTTATATCAGGGCTTAACTATTTTGGAGTCGGCGGGCTTAAAATCTAAGGTTGTTGCTTTAGATAATCCAATCTCAATAGAGGGTTTGTATTTCACTTTTTCAAAAAAATCAGGTTGTAATAGCGAAGCATTAAGGCGTCATTTAAGTGAACGGGTCACTCAGCTTACTAAGTTTAATACCTTCGAACGTTTATTCGATAAACACATGCAAGCGTGGTTATTGCAGCAATCTAATTTTGGCGTGGTGCAGCGAGATTAAGTACTCAATTGGGCTTAGTGACTAAGCGTACCACCTTCGCTTGTCACTTTCTCTGCACTGACTGCGGTGTTGGCTTCTTGCCAACCGCGGGTTTCGTTAATAAGCTGTTCAACCATCTCGGCATTACCAACAACAACCCCTTCTTCTAAGACCACCAAGCTATTGTTCCGCTCTTCAATCTGAAAATTAGTGCGGATGATTTCGTTGTCACGATATCCGGCAGAATTGAAAAAACGAATTTTGTAAGTATTCATGCCTTCACCTCTATTTGAAGAGCAAAGAATTGCCTTTCATCATTAACTGAGAGTTTTGTTGTATTTTATGAGAGAAAATCGCTATTAAGCAATCGTAGTGAAGAGTATTGTTCAGTTACTTTGATGTTCATCTGTCTTACCTAGTGAGTAACTGAAATGCTATTGCTGTTAGCGATTATTTACCTGGCGTTTATTAGCCTTGGTTTGCCCGACTCACTATTGGGCTCATCGTGGCCAATCATGCGGGGCGACTTAGACGCCAGCCTCGAATTTGCCGGTGCAATTTCTATTGTTGTTAGCGCGGGAACAGTGGTGTCGAGTCTATTATCTACTCGGCTTACTCATTACTTTGGCACAGGTAAAGTGGTAGCTGTAAGCGTACTAATGACTGCGATTGCTTTATTTGGCTTTAGCTTAACTTACAACGTTTGGTTACTGGCGCTTTTGGCTGTGCCTTTAGGTTTAGGTGCGGGCGCAGTGGATGCCGCTTTAAACAACTTTGTCGCGATAAACTACAAAGCCAAACATATGAATTACCTGCATTCTTTTTGGGGCGTTGGTGCCACCGCTGGTCCTTTGATTATGGCGATTTATCTGAGTCAGCAACAAGGTTGGCGCGACGGTTACGCCAGTATTTCTTATATTCAGTTTGCCTTAGTTGCAGTATTGCTGTTGGCTTTGCCCCTGTGGCGACGCGCAACCAGCGAGAAGTTAGCAGCAAGCGGCGAGCAGCATACACCGCTAAGCAATGCTACAGCCTTTAAAATGAAGGGCGTTAAGCTGCAATTGCTTACTTTTTTTTGTTATTGCTCCTTAGAAGCGGGGACTGGCTTGTGGGCCGCTAGTTACTTAATTAGTCAGCAGCAAGTAAGTGCTGCCAATGCTGCTTTTTGGACCGCTATGTACTTTTTGGGGATTACGCTGGGGCGCTTTATATGTGGATTTGTTTCTGAGCGAATTGCAGAAGATAAACTAGTTCGTGGTGGAGTATTGACTATTTTTGTTGGCGTTATGTTTTTGCTGATACCTGGTTGGCCAATGCTGGCTAAAATCGGCTTAATGTTTATCGGCTTTGGTTGTGCGCCTATCTATCCAAATACTATTCATCTAACGCCACAACGGTTTGGCAAGCAAGCAACGCAGACTATTATTGGTTTATCGATGGCTTGCGCCTATGTTGGGACTACCTTAATGCCTCCGTTTATCGGCTTATTGGCTGCATCCAGTTCTTTTGTGGTCCTGCCAATCGCATTGCTAGTGTTTAGTGGTTTAATGATGTTTAGCACCGAACGACTGAAACTCTGGCCGCAGTCGCAGCCAACAAAAAGCGATCAGCCAGCCATCACTTAGTTCAAATACAAAGGGTTTTTATGGGAAACAAACACATCGGCGAGCTGGTATTAAGCCAGCAACAAATTAGCCAAGGAGTAAGTACGGTAGCTAAGCAACTAAATCACTTGTATGCAGGTAAAACGGTTGTGCTAATTACGGTAGTTCCGGGAGGTATTTTATTTACTGCTGATCTGGTGCGCCAGTTAAACTTTGAAGTTGAAATGGATTACATCTCTTGCCCACATACACCTGGCGATCGGCAGAACAACTCCACCATTGTTTATCATCAAAATATCGAAATTAACAATAAGCCAGTGATTGTAATTGATGATGCCATAGAGTCTGGCGGAACGATGCAGCGGCTTATTGCCCATCTAAGTGCTCAGTTCTCACCCTCATCTTTGTCTATTGCTAGTTTGCTGGTAAAACCCGGCAGAGTAGATATTCCAGTAAAACAACATTTTGCTTATTTAATGGACAGCGACGATATGCTGGTGGGTTATGGTTTACCTTGGAACAATTTAAACCGTAACCTTCCTTATATCTCTAAACTAAAAGTGGTAGATGACAAGCAATAAATCTAACGACCCAAAGGAGTATAAGATTTAGGGTAAGCTAACAGATAGCTTGCTATGTTCTTGGGGAATGGGGGAAACCACTAAGTATTTTGCTCATGGTTTTATACAATAAAGGCGCATTCACAAAAGGATTTCCAGCATGTCAGGAATTACAGATTTAGACGAGCTTTTAAGGTCTATGCACCCTAAGTTGATAGATGCAGAATTTGTATTCTGCACGGTTCCTGGAGGTATTAGCGAATACTTGGAACTAGAGCCTGTAGCCACTTTTATAGAATCTGAAGGTTTAACACTTGTTGTTAAAAAGGCAGCGGCTAAAGCAGCGGGCTTGGAATATGAGGGCTCATTCAGCCAGATTACCTTAACAGTGCACTCTAGCTTAGAGGCTGTTGGGCTAACCGCCGCTGTTGCCAACAAGCTCGCATCAAAAGGTATTAGCGCGAACGTAATTGCTGCCTATTATCACGATCATGTATTTGTGCAAACCGACAAAGCAAAAGCAGCAATGCATGCCTTACAAGAGTTTGGCGTTTAGGGTTGCTAAGTGCGGTTTAAAGTCTGCAGTCATTGCCGAGTAGTGCTACTTTTTGAGGGGGCTCTGAGAAGCGGTGGAGATGATACTAGCGAAGTAAAAAACCGCATTAAGCGGCTTTTTACGTTTTAAGCTTTAAGGCTTAAGGCAGGTTGGCTGAAGCTAATGCCATCCCAACCGTTTTTAATAAACTGGCGAATATTTTGGTGGTCGTCACTGTATGGCGTAGACAATACATCTTGGTAGTATTGGCCAAACAAGGCTAGGGTTTGTTGTTTACTTAATCCGTTTAATTGACCAAAAGCAAATACTTTGCATGAGCCTGAGTTTTCACCTTCGGCATTATGTTGCTTGCCGTTGCTAAATGCACTTGGCGTGAACTCGTAGTTTGCATCAATAATTTTCATACTATCTTCAAAGCGAATTTGATCGGGATCTTTAGTAAGAACTTCAACAAAGTTAGCGATATCTGCCTGTGCCATGAGTTACGTCCTGTAGTGTTGGTTTATTCGCGCTTACCTTATTTGAGAATATTGCCTCGGGTCAAGAAAAAATCATCTGTTTCAACTATTGTCATTTTGAATAATTAGCATTGCAAAAAACACCAGTATTGCGCCAGGCAATAATCGCCATGATAGTTGCTCAAACCCCATACTTACTGTAAGCACTAAAACCAATAGAGGCGTTAAGTAACTGTAGGCTGCCACTTTGGTGGGGCCAAGGCGCACCGTACCTATTTGCAGCAAGAAAAAGGTAGTTAGGGTAGTGAATAACGCTAAATAGCCAATGCCAGCATAAGCTTTTAGGGGCACTGCTAACCAATTAATCTCATTTAAGCTGTTGAGTGAAAGTAGCAACAAAAACAGGCTGCCAAATGTTAAGACCCAAAATGTCATTAGTTCTTGTGGCTCGCCTTGGTAAAGCTTTTTCATTAAGGGGTTATAAATACTTAAAGCGACACAGCCGAGCAAAAACAGCAAGTCTCCTTGATTTAGCGTTAATGCAAACAGCGCATTAACATCACCGCGAAATACAATCCATAAAGCGCCCAAAGTACCCATTGTTAAACCCACCGCTCTCTGTAGTTTTAAGGCTTGGCCTAGGATAAAAAAGCTAGTAAGGGCGGTAATGGCAGGCAATGTTGTATATAAAGCACCGGTGTTTAACGCGCTGGTATGGCGCAGCGCTTCAAACATACACCAAAAAAATATCACCAAGGGTACGCTCAGCAATGCATATCCCATTAAGGTTTTACCGGAAGGTAACGTTAATCCGTTTCTGTACAACACATAGGGGGCAAATAACAAAGCCGCAGTGAGGAAGCGCAAAAACATCATCACTACTGGAGGTAATGCATGGGTAATCGCCGCGCCGACTGGGAAAGAGCTAGCGACTAGCGTAACCATTAGCAGCATCAAGCCATGGGTTGCCAAATGGTTGTTGTTTAAGCTTGGCTTAGTGTGAGTGTAGCTTGGGTTTAGCATGGCAAATACCGCGTTATTCAGTCATGCCGCCAGTGTAATAATATTTATATTGACTGATAATCCCTCTATTTTGATAATAACTGTTGAGATTAAGTTGACAGTGGTGAGCGCATGGACGGATTTGCAGCAATTCCTGTATTTGTAGCAGTAGTTGAACATGGTGGGTTTTCGCCTGCAGCGCGTAGTTTGGGGATCTCCAAGTCGGCAGTAAGTAAGCGGATTAATCTACTCGAACAGCAACTTGGGGTTAAATTACTGCACCGTACTACCCGTAAACTGAGTTTAACCGAAGCGGGTAAGCATTATTTTGAGCATGCGGTAAAAGCCAATAATGCCGCAAAAGATGCCCAAGATGCGGTTGCCCAATTGCAGGGGGAGCCACAAGGTTTGCTGCGCATTAACACGCCTATGTCTTTTGGCCGTTTACATATAGCACCGCTGATAGCCAAGTTTTTGCAGCGTTATCCTAAAATTACTATTGATATGGTGATGGACGACAAAGTTGTCGACTTGGTGGCCGAAGGTTTTGACGTAGCAATACGAGCCGGAAACTTGCCCGATTCATCATTAATTGTGCGTAAACTTGCTCCGCTAAAAAGCGTGTTATGCGCCTCTCCAGAGTATTTAAAGCATTATGGTATACCGCAAACTATTGAACAATTAGCCGCCCACAATTGCCTTCAGTTTAGCTATTCTCGAGATGTAAAAGAATGGACATTTATGCGTGATGGACAATCACAATCAATAGACGTAAAAGGCAATTATCGAGTGAATAACAGTGAAGCTTTGCGCGAAGCCATGTTGCAAGGATTAGGCATTGGGCGCTTACCCACTTTTGTGGCTGGGCCAGATATTGTAGCGGGGCGTTTAATTAAGCTGTTAAACCAATACCAAATGCCAAACCAAAGCATTTACGCAGTGTTTTCAGAGCGTCAATTTTTGCCTGCCAAGGTGAGAGCTTTTGTCGATTTTGCCATAGAGCACTTAGCTGCAGAACAGCCATATTGGGAGCTTAAGGATAAATAGTGGTGTGGGGTTTATGCTTGCTAATTTTTGTTCCCATCATAGCGATATGTTTAGCTTTTTTTAACTAATGATTATTTAATCATTGATTTTAAAGAATTGTTTGCCTAGTATCGACGCTCAATTAATTATCAATTTATCTGCGAAGGAGAAATATCATGACTAAATCAACCACAACCTTTGCAGGTCTAGCTGGGTAAAAGTTTTTATTGTTGAGCTTGTTATCTCTAACTGTCTACTCATATAAGAACTAGAAACCTTCCGCTTTATTTCCTTTCAGAAAAAGACCTGCCAATTCGTTTTATGTTTTAAATCCTTTTAAAAGGAATTGGTATTATGGGCAAATCCGTCCAAAAAATTACTGACAAAGTTAGCCTTATTGCATCCAAAAATACTTGGGTCGAGGGGCTAGCAATACAACAATTAATAAAAACTTCTGAGCTACCTAGCATGAACTTAGTTGCTGGTATGCCTGATCTTCACCCCGGTAGAGGATACCCAATTGGTGCTGCATTCCATGCGTTAGATAAAGTGTATCCGGCGTTGGTTGGGAACGATATAGGGTGTGGTATGGCCTTATGGCAAACATCAACCAAGTTAGCTAAATTAAATTTGCTCAAGTTAGAGAGAAAACTTAAACATGTGGAAATGCCATTAGATGACGCTTGGTTACCCATCATCGCTAGAAGGAAGCAAGAAAAGCGCATTATCAATTCATGTTTTGACAATGCGTTTGGGACAATCGGCGGCGGTAATCACTTTGCTGAGTTTCAAGCTATTGAAGAAGTTTTTAACCAACAAGCTATAGATGAGTTAGGACTAGATCGTAAGAGGCTTCAATTACTGGTTCATTCAGGATCGCGAGGCTTAGGTCAATCGATACTGCTTGAACATGTCACTAAGTATAGCCATGGCGGGTTGTCAACAGACAGCAAAGACTTTGGAGATTACATCTCAAAACACGACGAAGCGGTGCGTTGGGCAGAACTTAATCGAGAGCTTATTGCTTTGCGCTTTATTGATGCCATTAATGCGTCAGGCACTATGTCTATGGATGTTAACCATAACCTCGTTACTGCGAAAAAAGTGGCTAATCAAAATGGATGGTTACATAGAAAAGGTGCGACACCTAGTGATCAAGGTTATGTGGTGATTCCAGGTTCCCGTGGCGATTACACCTACCTAGTTAAACCAATAAATGCTTATACACAATCTAGCAATCTGTTTTCTTTAGCTCATGGAGCAGGGAGAAAATGGAAGCGTGGAGAATGCCAAGGCCGCTTAAGCCATAAGTATAAACGCGAGGATATGATTAACACTGCCCTAGGCAGTAGAGTAGTTTGCGGAAGTAAGGAACTACTATATGACGAAGCTCCTCAAGCTTATAAAAGCAGTGAAAGTGTTATTTCTGACATGCTCAACGCTGGTTTAATTGAGTTAGTTGCTAAGTTGCGCCCGGTGTTAACGTTTAAAACTAACGGGAGTTGTGGGGGATGATCTTATTACAGCTTTCTGCAGGGCAAGGTCCAATCGAATGTTGTCGAGCTGTGGCTTTAGCGCTTAAGGTAATTGAAAGTCAGTGCAACAAAAGATTGATAGATATGGAACTAATTGAGGCCAATGAGGCGGAAGTTAGTGGCTGTCTGAAGTCTGCCTTACTAAAGCTAGACGCTACAAATTCAAAAGACGCCTCGCAGCTAGCAACTGAGTGGCAAGGCGCATTGTTGTGGGTTTGCCAAAGCCAGTTTAGGCCACAACATAAGCGCAGAAACTGGTACTTTAGTGGGCGTTGCTTTGAAGTAGATGACCTTAAATATGATGCTGAGTTAAGGTTTCAAACCTGCCGCGCCTCTGGTGCTGGTGGCCAACATGTTAACACTACTGATTCGGCCGTTCGAGCGATACATGTGAACTCTGGACTATCGGTGAGAGTTGAAAGTGAGCGCAGTCAACACGCTAATAAACGTTTAGCTCGAGCGTTGTTGCTGCAAAAGTTGGAATTAACCAAGCTAGATAAAATGGGCCAGCAGGAAAAGTCACGCTGGCTTCAACATTTGCAAGTTGAGCGGGGTAATCCAGTGAAGACCTTTAAAGGTGAGAGGTTTAAGTTGGTCAATTCTTAGTTATGAATAAGACCTTGTCGCCACATATAGTTAAAGGTGGCAAGGTTTTTTAGTCACTAACATCGCCTTGTCATTGCTAGTTAGCACTTGTTTATAATTGCCTGAGAGCGGCTAAGCATTGGCCACATAAGTTATTCTGCACGCCATTTAGGATTAATAATCGCCCAGCGTTCGTGGTCTTTCCATCCTTTACCACCAATGTTTAAGTAGTTTTTTGATAGACCTTCTTTAACGAACCCTGCTTTTGCTACTAATGCTATTGAAGCTTTATTGGCTGGCTGGATATTGGCTTCTAAGCGGTGCAGGTTGAGTTCTTCGAAGGCTTCTTTTAATACTAAGCGGATGCCTGCTCGCATATAGCCTTGGGCTTGGTGAGGATGAAAGACTTCGTAACTAAGGTAAGCTGATTGAAAATGGCCGCGAATGATAGCCGAGATATTAAAAGTACCGACTATTTCACCCGTTGCTTGCAGGCAAACAAAATAGCGGTGTTCTTCTTCTAAATAAGCGCGCACATTTTTTGGCGGATAGCTCCAAGGGCGATGAAATATCTCACTGTTTTGATAGCACTCGCTTAGCTCTTCTAAATCGCTGCGCTCGGGTTTTCTTATATACAGTTCTTGGCTCACACCTTATACCTTAGCTTGCTAAAACGTCGCTAGAAACTTAAGTATTTTAGCGAATTATTTTTGCTAAAGGCTAATCAATATTCCAGTTATTGCTCACAATTTTTGTTGAATATAACGGACGCTAAAAGCACTTTTCTAAGACTATTGTATAGTTTTTCTCAACAGTTTCTTTTGCAAAAGCGGGATTATCATTTAAACCCTGCGGAATTAAGCTGGTGGCAACTTAAGTCAAGGTCTTAAGTTTCACCAAATTACTTACAAAGCTTAAGGAACAACCATGGAACTATTTACAGCCATTGAGCAACGTCGTGCGGTTAAGCATTTTCATTCAGGCGAACAAATGAGTGAGCGAGATTTCCAGAAAATGATGGAAGCTGTGTTGTTATCGCCCACCTCTTACAACATTCAGCATTGGCGATTTGTAAGAGTGAGCAATGCCGAGGTGCGAGAGCAAGTTGGTGAAGCTGCTTGGGGCCAACCACAAGTGACAGAGGCTTCGGAGTTATTGGTGTTATGTGCTGACACTCAAGCTTGGGCTAAGCAACCAGAGCGCTATTGGCAAAATGTAGACGCTAAAGCGCAGGGTGTTTTGGTAGATATGCTAGCTAGTTTTTATCACGGCAAAGATCAGTTGCAACGTGATGAAGCGATGCGCTCGTGCGGCATGGCAGCCCAAACCTTAATGCTAGCAGCGAAAGGCTTGGGTTATGATACTTGCCCAATGATAGGTTTTGATGCTGGCCAATTGGCGGAGGTTATTAACCTGCCTCAAGACCATGTGATTGGTATGATCATCGCTATTGGCAAAGCGGCTAAACCGGCAGGTGTACGCGGGGGACAATTAGCGATGCACCAGGTGTTGATGCAAAACTATTTTGTTTAAATTTAAAGTTAGAGATAAACCCAGGCTGTAATTGCAACAGCCTGGGACTAGAGGTTCAGTTGAGAGCACCCTTAGTTACTTAAATGCTGATCAAGTAGTTGCCGTTCGCCATAAGTCATTTGGGTTTTGTTCAAAAACGGCATGTCTTGACTAACAAATGAGCGTTCTACAATGCGTGCTTTCCAGCGATCTACATCTTGCCAAGTATCTAAGTTTACCCCTCCAGGTGCTGCGGTGAAGGTATCGTCTGTAGGCATGCGGCTGTGACAAGTGGTACAGCGCTGCTGAATAATTGCCATTACATGGCCCTGCTCGGCGTTTAGCTCATTGTTGTTTTGATCTTGAACCTGCACAGGGCGATTAGCGTTACTCCAGCTTAAAAACACCGCCAGTAACAGTAAGCCTGCAGCGCCGCTGACAATAATGCTGGGCTTTTGAACGCCTTGGTGCTTTAGGTTGAAATAATGGCGGATCCAAGCGCTTAAGCCGATCAGCGCACAGAGGATTAACCAACTATGGCTGTGCTGATAAATCATTGGATAGTGGTTACTAATCATCAAGAAAATGACTGGCAAGGTGAGGTAGTTATTATGCACCGAGCGCTTTTTTGCTTCGAGACCTGGCGCTGGGTCAACGGGTTCGCCAGCGCTAACTTGCGCCACCATTTGTCGCTGTCCTGGGATGATCTTGATCCACACATTGGTCACCATAATGGTGCCAATTAATGCGCCCATATGGATAAAGGCACCACGGCCGCTAAATACTTGAGTAAAACCATAACAAAACAGTGCACCTATAACGATTAAACATAGGCTTAAGGGCAAAGGTTTGTTAGCAATGGGTGAGCGCAGTAAACCTTCATAAATGGCAAAACCAAGCGCAATGCCGCCAACTCCCAAACCAATGGCTTGATAGCTGGTTAAAGCCATCACTTGTGGGTCAATTAGGTAGGCATCGGCGCGAAGGTAGTACATCCAAAACAGCAATAATGTGCCACTAAGCCAGGTGCTATAGGCTTCCCATTTAAACCAATGGAGCTTTTCTGGCATTTTTTCTGGGCCCACTTGGTACTTGGCTACTTCGTAAAAGCCGCCTCCATGCACCGCCCACAAATCGCCTTTAATGCCTTTTTGCTTTTTCCATTCTGGCGGCGTTTTTAAGTTGTTATCTAACCAAACAAAATAAAAGCTAGCGCCTATCCATGCAATGCCTGCAATGACATGAAACCATTTAATAAAGAGGGCTAACCATTCATACAGCTGTGGCCACATAGTGTTGTCCTTTTTTGTAAACTTGCTTACCTGCTAAATAGGTGGCGTTTATAACGCGGTCATCACCTAGGGTATTAATGGCAAATAATTTCTCACTTAAGCTGCTGGCTTTATTTAAGCGCTGGCTAAGCATCGGAGTAGGGTGCATATCTAGTTCAATAAAATCGGCTTCGCTGCCTACATTTAAATTGCCCACTTGCCTTTCAATACCCATTGCCACTGCTGCGCCTTGAGTACATAAATACAATGAATCGAAAGGGCTCAAGCTGGCTTGTTGCAGCTGGCAAACTTTGTATGCATCAGCTTGGTTAGCAAACATACTTAAGCTGGTGCCACCGCCTACATCACTAGCAAGCGCTACGGCCACGCCATTGGCTTGGGCGCGTTGGTAGTTAAATAAACCGCTACCTAAAAACAAGTTAGATGAGGGGCAAAAGTTAATGGTTGCACCTGAGCTTGCCAAGGCTAAATACTCACGGTCGGTAAGATGTATGCCATGGCCAAATAGCGAACGTTCGCGCACCAAGTCATGCGCTTCGTACACTGCCAGGTAGTCAGAGTAATCGGGAAATAGCTCGTTAATCCACTGTACTTCGGTGGGGTTTTCCGACAAATGAGTTTGAATAAAGCTATCTGGGTGTTCCTTGGCTAACTGACCCGCTTTAGCTAATTGCGCTTCGCTACTGGTAGGCGCAAAACGCGGTGTGATTGCGTAGAGTTGCCGGCCATTTTTGTGCCATTGCTCCAGCAGTTGCTTGCTCTCTCGATAGCCAGATTCAGCGCTATCTTGCAGCGCGGTGGGGCAGTTTCTGTCCATCAATACTTTGCCGCAAATCATTCGTGCATTGTAGCTTTCTGCCGCCTCAAAAAAGCTGCTTACCGATTGCGGGTGAACGGTTGCATACACACTAGCTGTGGTGGTGCCGTGGGCAAACAGTTGTTGCAAAAAGAACTCGGCTTGGGCACGAGCATAAGCAGCTTCAACAAATTGTTGCTCAGCAGGAAAGGTGTAAGTGTTTAACCAATCCAATAGTTGCTTGCCATAGCTGGCAATAATCTCTACCTGGGGGTAGTGCACATGGCTGTCGATAAGCCCCGGAATAATTAGGCCATGATGCTGAATAACAGCCGCTTGTACTTCGGGGTTGTTGCTCAAATAATCTTGCGCATCCCCAAGGTGTTGAACAAGACCATCCTCAACTACCAACATGCCATCATGGAGATATTGGTAGTTATCGCTCGGTGCAATAGTGGCCTTTGGAAAGTGTAAAATACTCCCGCGGTGGAACTGTCGCGTCATCTTAGCTGCCTCGATAAGTGGAATAGCTAAAGGTGCTTAACAGCAGCGGGATGTGGTAATGGGCTTGTTGCTCATCACTAATAAACACCACATCGGCTAAAGGAAAAAAGCATTGCTGGAAGTGCGCTAGGCAGTATTCTTCGGTTATAAAACGCAGGCAGTAGCAATCGCTAGGCAAGTCTAATTGTTCAAACTTATAACGCCCGTCTTGATCGGTTAAGCCTTTGGCTAAGCTTTGGCTTTCGCCAAAGCGATAAATTTCTACCGCAATACCTGCTGCGGGCTGGCCACAAGTGGTATCGAGTACATGGCAGCTTAAGGTGCTCAAAATAAATTCTCCATTCTACGCAGGCTAATGCGTTGTTGTTGTTCGGCAGCATTGTGTAATTCTTGCTCGCGGCTATTCCCGCAACGCTGCTCCAATATATGCAGCATTTCCTCGGCGGATTTACCGCTAGCAAATACGATGAAAATGAAGCCATAACGGCTTAAATAGCGCTGATTAAGTTCGAGTAAAGCACTAAGAGTGGCTTGTTGAGCATGGTTGACTTGTGCTTGCTCTGCTTCGCTTAAGTGCTTGGCTTGGTTGTATTTTTTTTGAAGGCTGGTTAGATCACCAATCATTGGATGACCCGCAAAAGCCTCCAGCCAATCGCTCTCTGTTAGCTGGCTAAAGGCTTGTTTCGCCATAGACATAAATTGCTCAACTGACTGAAAGGGGCGCAATGTTGCCATGGTGGTTTGCCATGTTTTGCTACTGCAAATACTGGCCATTTCGCTGATGAATTGACTGTGCGGAAGATTGTTTAGCAGCTTAAGATGTTTTTCGTCGTCACTCATTGAGCTGTTCTCCCGCAAGTTGTTTTCGCAGAGTATTGCTAGATTCCCATTGGTGTTTTTGCTGGTCCCTGTCACCGGTTTTAGCGTGTTTTTCTAGCAGCGTGATCAGCTGGGCGCTAATCGATACCGCGACTTGCATGGGTAATTTCCCACTCACCTCGGATAGGCCAATAGGGCAAGTTAGTTGATCACACTGTGCCGGATTTTCAAGTTGTTCGGCTAAGCGATACCTAAATCGTTGGGCTTTAGTTTGAGAGCCAATCACGCCTACAAAGGCTAAATTTCCCCGGCGCAACGCAGCTAAACTAAGCGCGAAATCTAAGCTATGGTCTTGGCTTAGAATGACAACATAAGAGTTGGCTTTTAGTTCTGCTACGCTATTTTCTGGCTGTGCGTGATAGTGGGTGTTCACACCAAATTGGCCAATTGAATCTAGCCATTGCTGGCGGTTATCAATGACTTGCACTTGTACCGGCAGTTTCGCCAGTATTTCACATAAACAATGGCTTACATGTCCCGCTCCATAAATGGTGATAAGTGGCTGATCAACCAGAAAGTATTCGAACAATACTTGTACTGCACCCCCGCAACATTGGGCTAGATCCGCAGCTAAGGAGAAGCGCTCAATGTGATTAGACTTTGTTCCCTTTTCCAGTTGCTCGCGTGCATGCTTGATCACCGAAAACTCTAAATTTCCACCGCCTAAGGTATCGAATTGTTGTTGCTGACTTATCACCATTTTAGCGCCTGTTGCTCGCGGCACGGAACCAGCCTCGGCCACAATGGTCGCAATACAAAATGGCTGCTGTTGCTGTTTAAGATAACTGCAGGCATCTAACCAGTTATTGGGTAAAAAGTGAGTTTGCCAATCACTCATCTTGCGCCTCCATAAACTCATATTGTTTTTGGCAAGCCATTAAAATTCGCTCGCTGGTGGCTGGAGAATCTAACTGCGCTGGCTGCTTATGTTGGCTGATTGACGTCACTGCATCGTAAATGGCACACCAAGCGCTAATGGCTAACATAAAAGGTGGCTCGCCCACTGCTTTAGAGCGGTAGATGCTGTGCTCAGGGTTGGCTTGGTCGAACAATGTAATGTTCATTTGTTCGGGGTAGTCGCCAATAGTAGGGATTTTGTAATTTGCCGGGCTATTACTTAGTAACTTTCCTTTTTTGTCCCATACCAGTTCTTCGTTAGTAAGCCAGCCTAGGCCTTGTATAAAGGCGCCTTCTATTTGGCCAATGTCGATGGCCGGATTCAGGCTGGTGCCTACATCATGCAGAATGTCTACTCGGTCTACGCTCATTTCCCCAGTTAGCGTATCAATGCTCACTTCGCTAACGGAAGCGCCCAGTGCAAAGTAGAAAAACGGCCGTCCCTGAGCTTGTTCGCGGTCGTACCAAATTTTAGGTGTTTTATAAAAGCCAGTCGCTGAGAGTGACACTCGCTGCATGTAAGCTTGTTGCACTAACTCCGCCCAGCTAATGGTTTGCTCGGCGAGTTTAACTTGGCCTTGGTTTATGGTGATTTGTTCTGCTGCAAGCTGGTAATGTTGCTGGGCAAATTCAAGCAAACGTTGTTTGATTTCTTTCGCCGCATTATGCGCAGCCATCCCGTTTAAATCACTGCCTGAAGAAGCCGCCGTGGGTGAGGTATTCGGTACTTTGTCGGTGCGGGTAGACGTAATCAGCACATAACTAAAAGGAATCCCCAAAGTTTGCGCCACAATCTGCTGAACCTTGGTATGCAGACCTTGGCCCATTTCGGTGCCGCCATGATTCAACTGAACACTGCCGTCGGTATATACATGCAGCAGTGCGCCTGCTTGGTTAAGGTGTTTAGCGGTAAATGAAATACCAAATTTTACAGGGCTTAAGGCAAGGCCTTTTTTGATTAGCGAATTAGAGTTGTTCCATTGATCTATTTGTTGGCGGCGTGCGCGGTAATCTGAATTCTCTTCTAATTGTTTAATTAAGTTAAGCTGGTCTTGATGTTGCTCTACTGGCATGCCGTAGTGGGTGGTGGTATGTCCATCGCGATAGAGGTTTTTGTAACGCACATCTAAGGCATCTTGGCCGGTAGCAATTGCGATGTCTTGCATAGCTTGTTCAATTAACATCATGCCTTGTGGGCCACCAAAGCCGCGGAAAGCTGTATGTGAAACGGTATCGGTTTTTAATCGATTACCTACGACTTCGGCTTCGCCTAAGTTGTAGGCGTTGTCGCTATGAAACATCGCCCTATCCACAATCGCGTCGGATAAATCAGGCGAGTGACCACACAAGCCATTCACTTCTAACTTAGCACTTTCAATGATTCCCTCTGCGCTTAAACCTAGTTGGTATCGGTTATAAAAAGGATGGCGCTTGCCGGTTACCGCCATATCTATACTGCGTGGTAGGCGTATTTTCACCGGTTTATTGCAATGCCAGGCAGCAAGGCTGGCTAAGCACGCCCATTGAGCGGCTTGAGTTTCTTTCCCGCCAAAGCCGCCGCCCATGCGGCGCATGTCTACGGTAACTTGGTGAAACGCAATGCCTAATACTTCTGCTACTAGTTTTTGTACTTCGCTAGGGTGCTGTGAAGAGGTGTAAAGCATAACGCCGCCATCTTCGGTTGGCTGTGCGAGGCTTACTTGTCCTTCTAAATAAAAGTGTTCTTGCCCGCCAATATGTTGTTCACCACTTAGTTGCAGTTCACTGCGGTCTAGTTGAGCATCGGCTATTTGCTTGCCCATGCAATGGCTTGGGCGCACGGTTGCATTGGGCTGGCTTAAATCGCTAATATCTTGCTCACTTAGCGCTAGCGTATCGGCGCTTTGGTATTGTATTAGCTCTTGATTAGCTTGGTGGGCAATTTGCCATGCGAGCTGGTGGCTATGGGCAAGAACTAGTGCTATAGGCTGCTGGAAGTAACTAATCTCGTTCTCACTTAACAGCGGGTCGCCTTTAAATATCGGGCCAATATCTTGGTGTCCAGGGATATCCTGGCAGCGAATTACCGCAACTACATCGGGGTGTTGTTGCAGCGAATCTAATTGCTGAGCAAGTACTTTACCTTTGGCTACTTGGCTCGTGATGACTGCAGCATGCAAGCAACCACTTGGCAGGTTATAGTCGTCGATGAACTGCGCTTCGCCAGCGACTTGTTTGGCTGCACTCTCATGGGGAATCGATTTACCCACTACTTGGCTTGGCGCAGTTTGCTCGAGGTGCTGAGTCGTTAATTTACGCATGGGCGGCTAACCTCGTGGGTAATTGTTGGCTATAGAGGTAGAAGCGTTTTAATAGATTCTGTACTAGCAATACCCTGTAAGCTGCGCTCGCTCGCACATCATCAATGGGTTTTACATATTGCGGCACTAGGGCTTGTAGCTGTTTGAGTTTGTCGTTGTTGAAGGCTTCACCCAATAAGCAGTCTTCTAGCTGGCTTAAGCGCACCGACTTAGCCGCCACGCCACCTGCTGAGATCACGCAGTGGCTTACTCTGCCTTGGTCATCGCACTCCATGGCTACCGCCAATACCACGGTGGCGATGTCATCTTCATAACGTTTACTCACCTTGTAGATTTGATGCTTAAGTGTTGGAGACAAATCTGGCAGGTGAATGGCGCTAATCCATTGTTGCGGTTTTAAGCGCGTTTCGCGGTAGCCTGTGATGTAGTCTTCCGGTGCGTAAAGCTCGGTAGTGGTGCCATCATCTACTTCAATTTTGCCGTTTAGGCTAATTAGCAATGGAGCTATGTCGCCAATGGGTGAGGCATTGCCTAAACTGCCACCAAGGGTGGCGCGGTGACGAATGGTAATATTGCCCAAGCGAGCAAAAATTTCGTCGGTAGTGGGGTAGTGCTGCGCCATAAAAGCGTGAACTTTATCTAAGGGCACTGCCGCCCCTATGCGCCAACCATTGTTGGTGCGCTCGATGCCGGTGAGCTCAGGAAGGGCGGTTAAGTCGATAATTTCATCAATGCGTTGATACTGTTGAGTAACTTCTAATGCTAAATCGGTACCGCCGCCTATCCATTTGGCATGAGGGTGTTTTGCGCGAATGCTGGCTAACTCACTGCGACTCGTAGGTTGCCAGTAGTGGTCACTTTCTAGCTTGTCGCATTGCCCCATCCAGTACTGCACGGCGGACTCATTTTCTTGGATATGATCCTTGGCCGCTGGCGCTGCTGCTACTTGCTTAGCCGCTTCGATAAGTGGCCCATAGCCAGTGCAACGGCACAAGTTGCCAGCTAAAAATTCCTCGGGATGTTCGGGTTTAGGTGTTTGACGAGATAAGGCATATAAAGACATCACAAAACCAGGCGTACAAAAACCGCATTGGCTGCCATGTTTATCTACTATGGCTTGTTGAACGGGATGCAGTTCTTGGCCTTGCTTTAGGTATTCAACGGTAATGATTTGTTTACCGTGCAAAGAATGTAAGGGCGTAATGCAGCTGTTTATTTGCTTGTAACTAAGTTGTTGTTGCTGATCTTGGCTCACCATTACTACGGTGCATGCACCGCAATCGCCACTGGCGCAACCTTCTTTACTGCCCACTAAACCTTGTCGCTCGCGTAAAAAGCTAAGCAGCATGGTATCGGCCGCTTGCTGGCTTAAGGTGATGGCTTGGTCGTTAATCATAAGTTGTAACATGATTGCTCCGGAAAATTTGCAGCTATCAAGCTGACTGATTGGTCAGCTTTTTAGCCAAATTTTTTTATTCTTGCTGGTCGTTTCTATAAGCGTAAGTATCGGCAAAGCGCGATAGTATCCATTCACCAGCCGTTATTTCGGGATACTGACTGTGCTCCCCAGGTGCTAAACAGCTCGCGAGAGTATTCACTGGAGTATCAAAGTCTGGCTCTACAAAAAATGGCATTGAAAAGCGAGTAGTTTGCTGTTTTGGACTAAGCACTCGATGCGGCGTCGACTTGTATCGGCCGTTGGTCCAACGTTGCATTAAGTCGCCAATATTCACCACAAAACTATTCTCCACCGGTGGTGCATCTAGCCATTGTTGATTGCGGTCTTGTACCTGTAGGCCGCCGGTTTGATCCTGATACAGCAAGGTAATGCAGCCATAGTCTGTGTGTGCGCCAGCGCCGTTATCATTTTGTAGCTGAGGCGGATAATGAATTAAGCGCAGCACACTAATCGGGCAGCTAAAATGCTTGCTAAAGAAGTCTTCGCTTTGGCCCAAGGCTAAAGCCATGGCTTTAAGTATTTTGAGGCCAGCTTGCAAAGTGAGTTCGTAATGCTGCTGCAAAAGTTGGATAAAGCCGTCAAGATTTGGGTACTGATTTGGCCCGTACAACTGTGGGTAACGCGCAACTTGTGGATGATAAGGGCTAAGATCTAAAGCCATATCAAAGGTCTCTTTGCAGTCTTTAGGGCCGCTTGGGTCAAGTTGCTCTGCACTTACTTGTCCCCAACCTCTATGGTTGGCCGAGTGCTGAATATTGATCTTTTGTTTTTCTTGTTCACTGAGAGCAAAGAACTTCGCAGCCATGGCTTGCATAGCGGCAAATTGCTCGCTAGGAATGCCATGACCGGTCACATAAAAAAAGCCCTTGTCACGACAGGCAGAATCAATGGCTTGAATGGTTTCTTGCCAGTGCTGACTATCGCTATTATCTAGCGTAGAAATATCAATAATAGGTAGGGCTAAGTTCATCTTACTCTCACTGTAAAGGCCCAGTTAAGCTGGGCACTCATTAAGAACATCGGTTTATTTGGGGTTTAGGTTTACTAAGGAATCGTTGCGTCGATGCCTTCTACGTACCACATCACACCCGCTAGCTCTTGGTCGTTAAGCGTTTTACCCGCTGGGATCACCTCTTTACCGCTGTTGTCTTTCATTGGACCGGTAAATGGATGAAATTCGCCCGATTTAATCTTGGCTTCAGTTTCGCTAATGGCGGTTTTTACGTCGTCGGGTAGGGCTGGGTTAACCGAAACAATTTGCAGAATGTTTTCTGCAAAACCACCCCAGTAATCTTCTGGCTTCCAAGAATTAGCAAGAACTTCCTCAACGGTGCGAATGTAATGCGGTGCCCAAACATCACGTACCGAGAACATATGTGCAGTAGGGGCAAATTGGCTCATATCCGATGCTTGACCAATGCCCATTACGCCGCGCTTCTCGGCGGCAATAAGTGGTGCAGGGCTGTCGGTGTGCTGCAGAATAATGTCTACGCCTTGGTCCATAAGGGCGTTGGCGGCGTCTGCTTCTTTACCTGGATCGTACCAAGTATTTACCCACACAATTTTAATTTGCACGTCCGGGTTTACACTTTTTGCGCCTAAGTACACCGAGTTAATGTCACGGATCACTTCCGGAATGGGGAACGAGGCAATGTAACCAATCACATTGGTTTTGGTGGTCATGCCAGCGGCCACGCCTGATACATAACGGCCCTCGTAGGTACGCAATACATAAGTAGATACGTTTTTGCTGCGTTTGTAGCCGGTAGCGTGTTCAAAGGTAACTTTAGGAAAGCGTTTAGCGGCCTTGATTGTTGGGTTCATAAAACCAAAAGACGTTGTGAAGATAACGTCGTGACCTGATTTGGCCAACTGGGTAATCACTCGCTCTGCATCTGCGCCTTCAGGAACGTTTTCTACAAAGGTGGTACTAACTTTTCCGCCAAAGTGCTGCTCCATCTCAATTCGACCTTGGTCGTGTTCATAACTCCAACCGTGGTCTCCTACAGGGCCAACATATACAAAGCCTACTTTTAGTGGCTCGTCGGCAGCCATGCTAACTGGTGCTATTAAGGTGGTTACAGCAAAGGCTGCAGCACTTATCCATTTATTTAGTTTCATTTAGAACTCCGTTTCTTGGAATGGCGGTTAGTTAAAAAATTGAAGTAGCAAAAAGCTGGCCACTTGGTCATGTTTTTTGATTTAAGTCAATAAATCCCAATTTCACAAGCTTTGTTGAGTTTAGTTGAAGGAATTGTTAATGCGACGGTTTTAAATGAATGATTGTTTGTGGTGCAGCAAACGCTAGCTACGCACCAATGTTAGGCGATTTTGCGTGGTAAATGATTAGGGTAGGCGAGGTGTAAAAAGAAAAAAGAGCCGCGCAAAGCGGCTCTTAAACCTTACTGGTTTATTCTATAAAGCGGAGAAGTTGGTTAGCTTGGTTACCACAATTCCATTGCTGAATGCTGGCTTGGTTAGTGCTAGCGGCATTTTTTACATCAATACATTTTGCGGAAGGTTTAGCACGCAGCTCAAACCAACCATCTTGTTGTTCAACTAACTGCCAAACTTGGTTTGGGTTGTTGTTATCACAAGAATACTGCTGCAATTTCCCACCATTGGCGGTGGTGCCACTGGCTAGGTCGACACATTTGTTGCTCACCTTAGCTTTAATGGTGTACCAGTTGTCTCCGAGAGGCGTAAACAAAAAACGTTGGTTGTCGTTTAGAGTATTACAGGTCCATTGGTGATATTGACTACCGTTAGTGGTTTTGCCACCTGCTACGTCCATACATTTAGCGCTGTGTTTAAATTGCAGGTTAGTCCAAGTGCTCGGTGCAGTAAGTGCGTCACTTATAACGCTTACATTGTTTACTTGGTTAGTGGCTAAGTTACTGTGCCAATCGGTTCCTAATGGGCGGATACTGTTTTTAACGGTATAGGTGTTGGCGGCCTGTGCCACTTCATCAAGTTCAACGGTAAGTTGTACGCTGCCTTCACCTGCTTCTACTTGCTCGGTAGCTTGAGCCAACCATTGATTGTTCAGCCATAGCTCAACCACTACGTCACGCTGTTGAGTCGCGCTGTAGTCAACCGTAAATTGATAGCTCTGAGCCTGCAGCAACTCGGTAGAAGGCATCACTAGCTTAGTGGTGTCTTCACTAGGAAGGTCGCTAACAATTTCAATATTGCTAATCTGCTCGAAATCAAGATTGTCTTGCCACGATGTGCCGCTTGGGCGAATAGAGCCTTTAAGCTTGTAACCTTGGCTACCTGCGGCCGGTGCGGTGCTAAGGTCAATAGTGACTGAGGTAGTGCCCGAACCAGGAGGCACACTGGTTTTGCCAGAGGCTAGCCAGTTTTGTTCATCCCATAACTCTACAACCAAGTCACGCTGTTGCATGGCCGAGTAATCAAGCTTAATGGTGTATTGCAGAGCGCTAGTGAGTTCTTGGTAGCTTTCTACAAACACGATTTGGTCGTAGTTTGCGCCGCTGTCACTTTCAATCACAATATCGTTGATTTGGGTTTGTTTGATAATGCTAGCAACATCGCCACCTTGAGGGCGAATATTAGCCTTTATGATGTAGCCCGTTTCGCCAGATACCGTTTCATTTGCCAAGGTAACATCTATGGTTTTAGTACCTTCTCCAGCAGCTACGTTAACAGTTGTGCCCGCTAGGTAACTTTGGTCTTTCCAAATGGATACGGTTAAGTCACGGCTTTGGCTGGCGCTGTAATCCAGCGTAACGGCGTAATTTTTACCCGGTGCTAGGCTGTCGATGGTGTTGGTAAAGCTTACTGCATCTTGGGTTACGGCAGCGTTACTTTGGTTGTTCACCTCTAAAACCACCGAGCTTACGCGACCATCTGAATCGGGGAAGGTTATGCTAACAACATTGTTTTTGCTCAGTAAATTGTTGGGTACTGGGATATGCAAGGCGCCAAAAAAGTCATCGCGTGAGCTTTGATCGCCACCTTTCCAGTTATTCGGAACAGTTAACGCAGTGCCGTTTATTTTCACGACTGGCTTTTTCGATTTGTTGTGTTTACGCCCAATACTCACTTTTAGGTTTGAGGTACCTTGGCCGGCACTAACGTTGTTAATCGCAAAGTTAAGCGCTTTGTTGGCAGAAATGGTTTGTAAGTTAGTGGTGCTGTAATAGCTGTTTACATGTAGCGTGTTGTCTAGGTCGATGTTTTGATTAAAGCTGTATTGCAAAACAACCGTTTCGCCAGCAATTAAGCTCAAGCTACTTGGAGCATTTACATTACTGTTGTCTTGATAAACTGGCGCAGCATTTGGGTAAATTTTTAACGATTTCTTAGCTACCTTATTGATGCTACCTAAGCTGCTTACAAAATCTAAACTAACTTGCTCGGTATTCTCAGACAAACTATTAAGCGCAACGTACGCTTTGTTGCCATCTACAAATGCTTGTACTTGAACATCTGGATTAGAACTTTGGCTTTTAACTCGAACCCCTTTTACGTCTGACCATAGTTGGTAGAAGTGAATACGTGGGGTCCAGAAGAAGCGGGTAGGTTTGCCGTTAACAATGCTGCTTGGGTCAGGGCGAGTAATTACCGCGCCGTATGGTTCCCAGTTGTTTGCGGCATTGTAATGCCAGCTAGCTTTGCCGGTAATAAAAGGAATAGAAGTTAGTAAGCGATCTTGGCGGTCTAACAGCTGGAATAACATGTTGTTGATAGAACGAACCGATTGCACGCTAGCAATGTCGCTGTAGGTGTCGCCGTAACCTTTTTCAATGCCACCATATTCGGTAATGGCCAGCGGTTTAACCTGTGCCCATTTGTGGTAGCTGTAGCTTTCAACTAAATCTAAGATCGCGTCTAAGTTGCTACCAGAGCGTTGACTATTCGCGCCAGTTACGTTTACGCCATCGTATAAATGTACCGAAAAGGCATCCATGTATGGGCCTGCGCTATCCATGAACATTTTCATGCGGGTATCAAAGTGCCTAAAATCCCACAATTCCATCGACGGCCAAGCACCAGCATAACCGATCACTTTGGTATCTATGTTTTCTTGGTCAAACTTTTTACCAATTTGCTTGAACAGCTCTGTGATTTTTGAGCGTGCTAGATCGGCATCGATCCCAAACTCACCGGCATGTACAAAGGGCTCGTTAATTGGCTCATAAAAAATGGGGCGAGTGCTGTCATCAAAGTAGTGTTTAAAGTAGTTGGCTGCCCACTCGGCGGCTTTTACAGGGTCTTGATTGGCTGCAAATGCGTTTCGCGGATGGTCGGTAACAATGTAGCGATTCGAGAAATAAGCATAGTTGTTGTGGTTTTTGGTGCTACTAATGTTTTTGGCACCATTGGTTTTAGCGGTGGCTTCGTTAGGGTAGGAATCATGCCCTTTGTGAGCCGAAAACGGACTCCAAAAGCCGCGGCCAAAGCCAGCGTTTAGATCGTTAGTTAAATACTCAAGCTCATCATTGGTAACTTGGTTTTCTGAGTGGGTGGTATGTAGGTTAAAGTATTTTTCGCGATCTAACTGAGATTCGCCGCCAATAAACTTTTGGGTGTTTAAGTCGATGCTTACGCTAGTGGCTGCGTAGGCGCTGCTAGTCAACAGACTAAAGCATGCACCAACCAGCGCCGAGGCTGTGGATAATTGCATTTATTTCTCCATGATAGTGTTTTAAAAACATGTGGCATGGGTGTTAGTTAAATGCTTTGCTGATGCCTTAGCTTTGTTAGCTAATTATTGGCGGCAACAAATCTAGTTTGCGCAATGTAACACTCATATCATCCTGATATTGCTAAGCTTTGTCCCTTCACTTTATTACTTTCTTGTTTATTAAGGGGCACTTAAACCAAAACTGGTTGGGCAAGATACTAGAGCAGCATCAATTGACATTTAAATTAAGAATTAAATTTATCATTAAGCTGTGAGCCTTATCACGTTAATATCCAGAATTAGCGCGAGCCTGTCGCTAATAAAAGACAGTTATCTCACTGTTATTTAAGGATTTTGATTCGCACTGCCAGTCAAGAGTAAAACACTAAATCGGCGCATTTTATGTGATGCTCGGCATTGGTAGTTGCTGGTGCAGGTATTGGTGAGAGCGCACCAATTAAACGCGTAATGATATCAATGTTGCTAGCTCGTTGAGCGATGGTTTATTGGCAATGTTCCCCGTCTAAGTGATTGAATAAATGATAGTTGTTGTAGGCTGGTTGTTGCAAAAAGGTAAATTGGCAAGTTCCTTGCGTTATTAATCTGACCTAGTGGTCAGATATCTGCTTGTGATATAGCGAAATAACAGGGAGTAAAGCATGAGTGCAAATACGGAAAAAGCGATACCAAAGGAGTTGTTGTACCAACTAGAGGAGAGACCTGCGGTAGCAGAAGCATTTTTTGCTGGGCTACAACATGTATTGGCATGTTTTGTTGGCGTGATAACCCCAACCTTGATTATTGGGGGCGTATTAGGCTTAGGCTCGCACATTCCCTACCTGATTAGCATGGCGCTCATTGTATCTGGCGTTGGAACCTTCATTCAGGCAAAAAGGTTAGGCCCTATTGGCGCAGGCATGATTTGTGTGCAAGGGACCAGTTTTGCTTTCTTAGGCTCGATATTGGCGGCAGGCTTTATCGCTAAAAGCCAAGGCGGCGGTCCCGAAGAGATATTGTCGCTAATATTTGGCGTTTGCTTTTTGGGCGCTTTTATCGAGATTTTCTTATCGCAAATGCTGGTTAAAATGAAGAAAATCATCACGCCATTGGTGACCGGAATAGTGATTACCATCATTGGTATTTCGCTGATTAAAGTAGGCATGACCGATTTGGCGGGGGGCTTTAAAGCTGCCGATTTTGGTAGCTTACAAAACCTAGGTTTAGGTTTCACTGTGTTGGCAATTATTATTGCTTTAAACCGTTCGGCAAACCCTTGGCTGCGTCTCTCATCAATTGTTATTGGTCTGCTCGCTGGTATGTTAATCGCGCTATTTATGGGGAAAGTAGATTTTTCTTCGCTAGGCTCACAACCTTGGGTGAGTATTCCTATTCCGTTTAAATATGGTTTTAGTTTTGACTGGGTAGCCTTTCTTCCTATTGCGCTTATCTACTTTATTACGGCAATAGAATCGGCTGGCGATATTACCGCTAACTGCGCTATCTCGCAGCAAGAGATTAAGGGAGACAGCTACTTAAAACGGGTGCGTGGCGGAGTGCTAGCCGACGGCGTTAACTCCTTAATTGCCGCTGTTTTTAATACTTTTCCAAACACTACCTTTAGCCAAAATAATGGAGTGATTCAACTAACCGGCGTAGCCAGTCGGTATATAGGTTATTACATTGCACTAATACTAGTGGTACTGGGACTATTCCCCATATTAGGCGCTGTTTTACAGCAAATTCCTAAACCAGTACTAGGCGGAGCCACCTTGGTGATGTTTGGTACAGTGGCGGCAGCAGGGATTAAAATTATTGCTAGCGAAACACTTAATCGCCGCAAACTACTTATTATGGCAGTGTCTTTTGGGGTAGGTTTAGGCGTGACAATGGTACCCGACCTATTACAACACGCGCCTAAATTGGTTCAAAACATCTTTGGGTCAGCAGTTACCTCCGGTGGTTTAGTGGCTATCTTGCTTAGTTTATTATTACCTGAGCAGCCATCTTCTGTTGCGGCTCAACTCAAACCGAGTACGCAACAATCGTAGAATTAATGAGCCTTAGAGTTTACTTGTATAATTAACTTAGCTTTGGCAGAATGCGGGCAGGTGCTAAGGGGCGCCTGCCCGCCAAGAGGAACTCACCCTTAAGCACATGCTTAGTTACACATCATTACGACACTGTATGTCATTCTGAATATTGTTTTGCGGGGAACAACTTAAGTATTTAGGAGCATAGAGATGTTATCTGCCGTTGAAGAACTTAAAATTCGCAGTAAAATTTTGCTTAAACAGCGCCATACTGCCGATTCCCCATTAGTAAGTTTAGCTAAAGACAAATCACCACAACTAAAACATGCCTTGTTGTATGTAGCGCGAGAAGCGGGCTTTAAAGACTGGCAACACGCTCAAAGTGTATTATCGTGTCAGCACAAGCAAACCATGCAACAAGATAGCGGCAAGTTTTGGTACTCGCCTGCTTGTATGGCGTTGCTTAATCATTGGTGCGCCAATTATCCAGAGGCTCTGGCTCTGCAAGCCAAGCAGGGAGGGGTAATTCTTCCCTATAAAAGCCAATATGTAGTGGCCAAGGCAAGTTATATTGAGGCTTTGGGTTTATCACCCAAAGATCCACTTTGGGAACCGCTGGAATACAACTGGTGTGAAGGCTCGTCTGCGCTGCGCCAAGAGTTAGCTTACAAGCGCTTGTTGGCAATGCAAACGCTGCGCTATAAAGCTTGTTAATAGCCAATTAGTTGCAGCGTTTTCCCGCACAAAGGCTTATTATTGATATTTTTAAGAATGGCGAGCTCAGCTCGCCGCTTTATTAAGGAAGCCTTATGTCTAAAAAGATCTATTGCATTGCCATGTTTAAACCTAAAGCTGGTAAACAAAACGAGCTGTTTAAAGTATTGCAAGCGTTAGAGCCAAACACCTTGCGCGAAGATGGCTGTATTCAATACACGGTTACACGCCAAATTGACAACCCTTTTGCTCAGGGCACTGGTTATCCCATCGCCTTTCAAGAGATTTGGGCGGATAAAGAAAGCTTTGAAGCGCACTGCCAACGCAAAGAAATTAGCGAGTTTTTTCAAACCCATTGTGTTGCAGAGACAGGCTTAGTAGAAGATTCAAATGTTTGTGTATACAGCGACGAAGCAGAAGATTTTGACGCGCCAGTATTTGCTTAGTCTTAAGTAGATAAGAGCGCCGATAGAGCGCTCTTTTTGCTCAGCGATAGGTTTCTTCATCAGCGAGAAGTGAAGCTATAAGTTAACTCGTGTTTGCCCCTTTATGTGTTAGCTATAGAGTAAAAGCTTTCGCCTGCGGCGACGTCATTTTTCTTTGACGAGCAAAGAAAAACGAAGCAAAAAGAAAACTCGCCCTGCATCTTCTTAGATCCTCCGTTGCACATTCACAAGGGAGTTGAAGTAACTCGCTACGCTCAAACAGACTTCAACTCTGCTCCCTTGTTCATTTGCGCTACTCGGCGAAGATAATGGGATTGAAAAGCACAGTCTTGGCTATTGAGTGTATGAAACGTTTTTGCCCCTTTATGAGTTACAACCCAAAGTTCAAACAATGATGTTCAGGTAACTTTGATATACAAAAAGTAATGAACAGCAAAAGATAAGAGTTGGTCCTATTTGTTCACACTATTCAGTTAGCATGAGCTTTGCTTTAAGAAACGTAAGTTTGATGTCATCAGTTTTGGTGAACTTAAACTTACCGGCAGTAGAAGCGTTAAACCTTTCAAAATAGTATTCGAGTAGCGGATCGTATCCGCCACCGTGAACCCAAGTGTAGAACTTACCAAGTTCATAACGTAACTCTTTATCAAGGTCAGATCTTATTTTCAGTTCAATATCGTTTGCTAGGTCAACGATGTTCATTTCTTGAAGATTCGTCTTAATCTCTTCAATCATAGGTAGGAGGGATTCTTTATACTTATCAGCCAATAGCACAAGGTCAGCGTCAGTTACTTCCGCTTCAAAAATCATAATCAGGTCATCAATCTCCCCGTTATAGTAATCGTTATCTAATCGTTTTTCTGACTCAGTACGAAGAACATAGAGTTGTTCTAAAGGATCTGATTTAGTCTCAATCTTTTCTTTTGAAAGTTTGTGTTGATACTCAACAAACAGTGTTTCAATCCTATCAGCAATAACATCAAGATACTCATATCGAATTCTGAGAAATTCCAACAGCTCATTGATATTGAGGTTTAACGTTAAGTCTTCTATACCAACATCTCGACTGTACAAATGAACACTCAAATCGCCAGTGTTGAAATGACTTGGGAATGGCCAACTTGCGAAACGCTTTGAATTTTCTTGATTCAGGTTTACGGGGTGAGCACCGAAACACGCCCTGATAGTTTTAAAGTAATTGTTATCATCTTCATTAGCGAAGAGGCGATCTTTGAAGCATTTCTTTTCACCATAAAACGGGTCTTTCTTACCAGTCATAAACACTCGATGGAGTTGTTTTATTGACTCAAAAATGAGGTCTATTGAAGAGATCAGAGAGTAGACCTGCATACATCTACTATCTATGTTTTTGTCAAACTCTGGCGCATTTTCTAAGTGCCGAACAGAGACAGAGATCCAATCCATAGCAGAGCAAACGAGGTTAAAAAGATTCTTACCACCTTTATCTTTGTATATTTGATATACAAAGCTAGAGTTTGAGTTAACTAAGTCTCGAAAATCACTGATTTTATCGTCACTAATAACGTTTCTCACCCTCTAATCGCCTTCTAACTAATTGAAAATATTATGAAGAATGGCAATGATGATAGTGATGATTCTTCAATTCTTCAACTTCTTCATTGATTTGAAGTGTAGTGATACGCTGAGTTTAGTCACTTAGTTAGATTTGAGCGATGACGACCTCTAGCCAGTTGTATTGCCAGACATTATCCGAAGACAAATAAAGAACTGAACCTCGACGTAGCTTTTGTCCTAGGACGTGCTGAAGCTGATCTCGGCAAACACGCTTTGCCCCATTATCAACTTCGACGACCAAACTCACATTTTCTGTTAATCGTGACTTCCTAAAATTTTACTCATGTGGCGTTGGTGATACCTATGCATTGGCAGTGAGTATTTAGAAATAAATTCTAGGTTGCTTCGGGACAAAAGCGACTTAGAGTCTTCTCTAGTGATTGTCCTTACATCTCTATAAATGGTTCCGTTGGAAAAATATAGTTAGCGTAAAGGTGTATCGAGGGCTTCTTAAACCAGTTTTTCAAAAGTTGATTCTCTTGATTTGAGAACATGGTCAACTCGTGAGTAGTACCTAACCAAAGCATTAATTACATTTCTATCTGGGGATGAGTGCTCGTACTGCTTAATCGCATTAATAACAATGAGTTTGCTAAGCCTTTCGTTACTAGAGGCATCCAGCTCTTTGATTAATTTGACGATCATCTCTAGATAGTACACATATTGGCTATCGGTAAGCTTGTTCGACTTAACTAAAGTATAAAATGTACTACCTAGCGTAGAAGCCGCCCAGCGTATAGGTACAGTGTTAACGTCGAGTTGAACCATGGTGTTGTCATCAGTGTTGTGTGTGGCTGCGCCAACCCAGTCCCTCAATGCATCTAACGATTGATAGATGAGATAGTCGAAACGAGTTGGGAACTCACGGTCTTTGTCTACATCAGAGCTAGGCATATAGTTTTCTAGTATTTGTTCTACATACTTTTCTATATACATCAACCACATATTGTCTTGGTGGCCTGTATGGATAGCTCTTGATATCATCACGTTGAAGAAGTGAATATTGACGAAAATAGGGCATGCCCATTTTTCTTCTTCGTAATAGGTATATGAGAAGGGTTGATTATAATAACTGTCATCGCCTTTTTGTTTTTTGATAAATTCTAGCGTGTAATCTCCGATGGGCTTCCAGATTCCAATTTGAGAAGCAATCTCGATGTCTTTGAAGTAGAAGCTTAATAGAGGATTTGAATCATCAATGTAGTACTCACCTGTGTAAGAACAATTCTGGTTATCTCGAAGTTCTCGGTAAAGTTGGCTGGATCTATTGGCAATCAATTCTCTCAAAAATAATGTGTTAAACTCGTCATCAGCTCTGAAACCAACGGTTGTAAACTTCGCACAAAGCAATGGTTGTGTTTGAGCTAAATGCCCTACAAAAAGGTGAGACTTAAATACGTCGGAGATACTTGAGGATACATCTTCTTTGTATTTGCTGTGATCGGGTAAGCAATACGACATTGCGAACGCAAAAGGCTTCATCAGATTAAAAAGAATTGTTTTGAAGCGACTACTCATTGAACTATCATCAGGTTCATCGCTCAGTTCTAAGTCAATAAGCTCTCTAATAGATGGTCGATAAGGTGCTAGTAATTTAGTGCGAATTCGGTCGAACCAATGGTCTTGAAAAGTAGTGATAAATTGATGATGGTACTTATCCATCAAGAACGCCAACTGTTCGAATCTCTGGTTTCTCAGTAAATGACTTGATTCTTTCTGCCAATCAAAAATTTTTGTTTTAGGAAGACGCTTCCCTCCAAGCTTCAAAGCTAGGTAAAGTAAGATCGCGACGATAGCAGTAAACGCTGTGAGCTTCTCATCAAAACCCCATAGCCATTTTAGCGGTAAGGCTAGGCCAATAGCATCCAACACAGGTAGGTAAATACTGTAGAGTAAAGTGATGACCAAAAATCCAATTACTGACTTGTCAACCCATGAGAACCTCAGTTTCAAATCAATTCGCTTCTCTTCAGCGAGCAGTGTATATCCAGCCACTAATATGGCTAGTACTGTCAGGGCGTTTGCGTCCACTGTATTTCCTTTTGTAGTTTTTAACGATATAAGCATCGAGATGACAGCGGAAAGCCACTATTGTAATGGTTTTAATTTAGCCACAGCATCACTTGCTATAAGAGTTCAAATTGTTCACGTCTCACAACTCTCTGAAATCCTTAGCGGATCCTCAATCTGACACCAAGGTATTCAATCGTGCTTTCTAACTTAGCATGACCTAGAAGTAATTGAATAGCCCTAAGATTCTTCGTTTTAGCGTAGATCAAAGAAGCCTTTGTTCGGCGCAGTGAATGTGTGCCGTATTGCGTTTTTATTCATTAATGATTTTCATATGGTGTGAAGAATTTGTCAGTTCAGAATACATAAAGTAATGAGTTGAGAGTTATTTAGACCATCGACTCTAAATTCTTTCTGTCCAAAAATAAGCTAGTTAAAACTGATAACTCTAGCTCCTTGCTATTCGCTGTATATCACCAATGACGCTTCCGGCAGGCACTGGCTAGCTGCTTGATTGAAAGCATTAATAAAGCCGGGGTTTTCATTTAAGTAGGTGTTGCCAAAATAGACTGCGATGGGCTTGCTTACTACCACTTGGCGGTCGATATAGGCGCTGCGATTAGTTTTCTCGGTAAGTTTTAGCATCGCCGCCTCATTAGCTAAAATGATGTCGGCTCGATCGCGTATTAACCCTTCTAGCAACATTTCTGGTTCAACGGGTCGATAGGCTACTTTCACGCCTTTTGCTTTTAGCCATTGCGCCATGTTTGACCCTAGGTAAGCCCCCACGCGTGCGTTCTTTAAGTATTCGTCATCAATTGGTTGGTTAATAACATCTGCTAAATAAAAATACGCCCAGTTTTGTTTACCAATAAAGCGGCTGGCTGTAGCGTAACTGTCACGCTCAGCATTTTGGGAACCCGCATAAAAACCATCTAATTGGCCTCGCTGGGTCATTGATTGGGCTCTCGCCCAAGGCAAAAAGTCGATGCTATATTCAACGCCCATGCTCTCTAATGCGCAGACTACAACGTTATCGAAGGGGCCTGCGGGCTTTCCATCTTGTGGCCAGGTATAAGGGGGACGATCTTGCGTGCCCAAGTGAATGGCTTGAAAAGCGAAACTGGGCAGGGATATAAAAACTAGGCTAAAGAGAATGTTGCGTATCATGAGGAACCATTTGTATTAACTATTACCTCAAAAGCATAGTGCAGCTCGGTGAGCTTTTCATAAATTTTAAGCGGGTAGGCAAGCGACGTAAACTTAAGTTATCCAGACTGCTTTGTTATGGATATTAGCCACCAAGTTTCTCAGGGGTTAAAAAGTAAAACGCCACTGTATTAGTAGCGTTTTAAAGACTTTCTAGTTGCTCTAATTATTAGATGAGCGTTTCTATTAATTCAACAACTTGGCCAGTCTTCTGGGCGTTTAGCGCATCGGGGTGGGGTGAGGCAAATTGGCCGATGTCGTTGTCAAAATATAGGCCGGCAGCATCATTAAACTCTTCCGATAAGCTGGCTCTTACTAGTATATCTGCACCAATGTTTAAATCGCCGCCAGCAATACCGTAGGCGTCTTTCACCATTTTGCTGCCAAGTAGCGATTTAGGATTAACCGATACGACGATTGGGCCACTGTCTTTTAGCGCTAAGCCCAATTCGCGAGACCACATGGTTAGTGCCAGCTTGCTTTGCGCATAAGCAGAGTTGTCACTAAGCTGACGATTGCCTCTTAGCGCGTCCAAATCTACTGTGGCTTGGGCAGCAGATGATAGGTTCACAACGCGACCACTTTTACCCATCAAAGGTAGTAGCGCTTTGGTGAGCTTGTATGGGGCAAGGGTGTTTACTATAAAGCGTAAATCTTGCCCTTGAGCATTGCGCGGATCGGGGATGTTAAATACCCCAGCATTGTTAATCACTACATCTAAACTGCTGTACTTGCTCGCTACTTGTTTGGCTAGCTCATCAACTTGCTCAAGCTTGGATAGGTCGGCTACAAAGGTATCTACTTGTGCACCATTCACGCTTAATTGATTTTTAACAGACTCGAGTTTGGCTGGATTACGGCCATGAAGCAGCACCTTATGACCCTGCTCTAGCAATTGCTTGGCGGTAACTAAACCAATGCCGTCGGTTGCACCGGTAATTAAAATGGTTTTGCTCATGTGCTTGATACCTATCTTAAAATTGAAAGCCTAAAAGCGAATGCCTTAAGTTGTTTTAAATAGTAGATGTTGAACCTAGCAACTACAACGGCTGTTAGTGAGAAACAGTTTTTAGATTTTGTTAATAATTACTTAGGGTCTGTTGATCTTTGGTGTTGAAATTTTGTTCGAGATAAGCGGGCTTTAATCGAGGCGAGCACTTAGAAGCCTAGTGGTCTAAGCGAGAAGTGCTTAACAAAGAGTAAAGTTCGCTTATCCGAACCCTTCGGTCAGCATTTATTAGCCATTTATTCAGCGTTAGCGAGTGATGATTAAGCCCACTTAACTGCACACTCACTGCCTTGCCTAAATGGCTGCAAAAACCATCAGCAAAGATCAACAGACCCTAGTTAAATAAACCACTGACAAGCGCTGGTAGTGGTTATCTGGCAAACAATATTCAAGTACATGTAAATGAATTTAGCTTACTTGTATAACCGAGAGCGTTACACTTACTTGCTGAATAAATAGTGGTGTGGGTTCAGTTTAAAGCTGGGGGAAGTAATGGCTAAATTTGAGTTTTCGACAGGGGCATTGGCACCGATGCTTAACTCCGCCTTGGCTGCGGGGTTTGAAGAGCATAGTCAATCACAAGACGCGCCAGCGTATCACAAGCAGCGTTTAAATTGGACGCTGCAAAATGCAGAGGAAAAACTTATTGCCGCGCTTACCGCAGACTTACTGTGGGATTGGTTATACATAGACGAGCTGTGGGTAGACGATAGCTGCCGCGGTCAAGGCATGGGCCAGCAGCTTATGCAGCAAGCCGAAGACTATGCTAGAGACAAAGGCCTGAGTGGTTTATGGTTATGGACCCAAAGCTGGCAAGCACCCGCGTTTTATAAGCGTTTAGGGTTTAGCGAGTTTACCCGTTTTGACAACTTTCCTACTGGACACAGCAGAATAGGTTTAAGAAAGGCAATTGCTAAAGATTAAGCTGCTATAAAGCCCTACAACTCTTAAGTAAGTAGGTTATGGGGCTTCAATCCAGTTTTAATCACTTAATTGTTTATGCATGATTAGGCAGTCTACATAACCTAACTTGGGGTGTAAGTAGGCCTTTGGAATGGTGCCGATAGTCGCAAAGCCGAGCTTGTGCCAAAGCGCAATAGCAACGGTATTAGTGGCAACTACAGAGTTAAACTGCATAGCTTTAAAGCCTAGCTCTAAGGCAATATCCTGAGAGTGTTCGCATAGTTTACGCGCTATGCCTTTTCCACGAGCTGCTTCGCTTACCATATAACCACAATTGCAAATATGTTTGCTGGGGCCCATGGCGTTGGGTTTTATGTAATAAGTCCCTAAAATTTGCTGCTTGTGTTCAAACACAAAGCTTTTTAGCGGCAACTCGCACCAAAGCTGAAAGGCTTGTTGTTCGCTCATGTCTGGATCAAAGGCGTAACTTTGCTGCGCCTGTATTACTGCCTTAAAGCTTGGCCAAAATGCACTAAAGTCGGCTTGGGTCATGGCTCTAATCACTGGCGTTTTCCTTTTCACTTAATCAATTTTGCGTGTTATCTAGGCCTATTAGACCAAATATTGTTTGCTACTGGCAAAGGCAACAAAGCTGTCGCTCATGCTGAGCTCTAAATCGTGATGATCCCAGCTGTTTAATAATGCGTCGTAGCCTTCTTTTCCTGCCAAGGTGTAGGCGGAAGAAACGCCGCGATAAACCCGCTGGGGCTGCAACGCTTGCCAGCCTTGCTCTTCTTCAAGTTGTATTTGGCTAACGCGCTGCCCAAGAGGTTTGTGGGCTTGGTAGCTATAACGCAGTTTGAAAAAGTAGGGAAAGCTGCCATCTCCAGTACCCATTAAACCATTGTTAGTGGCATTGTTAATGGCACCTTCAATGGCCATGGCTAAATCTTCGCCCTTAATTAAATAACTCATTAAGGTTATTTCGAAGGGCAGTAAGCGTCCACAAATATCAGCCTTACTCAAAGGGCCTGCTTTTAGCGATACGCGAACGCCGCCAGCATTGTGCAAGGCAAAATCGGTAGGGTGCTTGGCAGCAGAGGCTTGGTAAAATCCTTGGCAAATTAGCGGCGCAATTTCACTGCCATTGGGTAGCTCTTTATTTGGCATTCTACTATGGCGTAAAGGCTGGCTGAGCATGGTCACTACTTGGCTTTTCATTTGTTCAACCACTGGACGATATTGTTGATTGATGATCTCGCTGATTTGCTGATCATCAGAGCACTTTAATAGCCCTGGTGCGGTAGCCAAATAGTCGCTAATGAGACGGCGAGTTTCATTGCAAACCATCTGCCCGTTTTGTTTGGCTTGCCAGTTGTCATCGATAAGAAACTGGGTTCCGCCTTCAAGCTTAATAACCTTGCCATTCTTATCAAAATGTAAACAACTTAAACCTATGGATTCTGCATGTTTACCAGCTTGTAGTATTAAGCACTCATTCTGCCATTGTCCGCTATTTCCGGTACTTGCTAGCCCCAAATGCTTAAAATCGCCGGTTAATGTGTGTGAGTGGCCACCAACAATCACACTTATGCCAGTTACGGCTTTGGCTAAGGCGATGTCGCCGTCATAGCCCAAATGGCTAAGTATGATGATGTGATTCACGCCTTGTTGCTTTAAGTGCTTAACCGTAGCTTGAGTGGTTTTTATGGCGTTCAAAAAATGGCAGTCGGCATCGGGGCAACCAATGTTGTGCATCTGGTCGTGAGTGATGCCTACAATGGCTAATTGCTGGTCGCCTAAGGGCTTAAGCAGATAGTTAGCAATGGCCAGCTCGTTGTTGTAGTAATACAGATTGTTATTGGGTGCTAAAGGTAAATGCTTTTGCTGATCTTCTTGGCTTAAATCCATGTTGCCGGCAAGACAGGGGAAGTTAACCTGATCAACAAATTTAGACACTGGAGCATTGCCAAGATCAAACTCATGATTGCCAATAGTCATAGCATCTACCGACATCAAATTGAGTAAATGAGCGTTAGCTTCACCTTTAAACTGGCTAAAGTACAAACTGCCTTGAAAGCTATCGCCAGCGTGTAAAAACAGGCTTGAGCTATTATTTTGTTTTGCTAAGTCTTGGTGTTGTTTTACCGCTGTAGCAAACCTTGCATACCCGCCGCAGTATGCGTCTACTTGGTAAACCTCTTGGTTTATGGTCACTTCAAAATGAACCAAAGTCGGCTCAAAATGAGAGTGGGTATCGTTGATGTGAGCAAGGTACAGCGAATAAGTCATGACTACTCCAAACTAGCGGGCAAGCATAATACGTTAGTTTGCTGGCTAGCTTGAAGTATTTGCTTCAATAAATTGGCCTGCTTATTAATGGCGGCGAGCGTCAAAGGGTTTAGCTAGGCTCATTGGGGCCGCTAATTTCTGGCGAATTGGGTTGGCACTAATCATTACCATTACCACAATAGTTGCCACGTAAGGCATCATCGCTAGCAAGTTAGGCGATATGGTAAAGCCTATACCTTGCATCACTAAGTGCAAAATAGAGGCTGCGCCAAACAGGTAAGCGCCTACCATTAAATAACCTACACGCCATGATGCAAACACCACTAACGATAACGCAATCCAGCCGCGGCCAGCGGTCATGTTTTCCATCCACATTGGGGTATAAGAAAGCGACATATAAGCGCCAGCTAAGCCTGCCATTGCGCCGCCAAAAAGCACCGCAATATAACGAACCTTTATTACCTTAATGCCAAGAGCATTAGCCGAATAGGGGTTTTCGCCAACAGCGCGCAAGGTTAAACCTGCGCGGGTTTTATTCACAACCCACCAAGTTATTGCCACTAAAGCAAAACTGCCATATACCAAAATGTCATGCTGAAATAGCAAGGCCCCAAGCATTGGAATATCACTTAACAAAGGAATTGAAATCGCCTTAAAGCCGTTAATGGTAGAGCCAACCAAGCTTGCACCTAAGAAAGCACTTAAACCGGTGCCAAAAATAGTAAGCGCTAGGCCAGTTGCCACTTGGTTGGTATTAAGGTTTAACGAGAGAAGCCCAAATATACCCGCCATTAACATGCCTGCAATCACCGCTAGCAATAAACCTAAGGCTAAGTTGCCAGTAAAGTAGGCGCCGGCAAAGCCTGCCATGGCGCCCATTAACATCATGCCTTCTTGGCCCAAGTTAAGTACGCCTGATTTTTCACAAATTAGCTCGCCTAGCGCTACTAATAACAAGGGGGTTCCAGTTTTAATTGCTGCTACCAATATTTGTTGCAGTAGTTCCATGTCCATTATGCAGCTCCTTGCTTAGCACTAGATGAAGAGGGTTGCGCTACGCCCGCGCTGGGCTGCCAGACTATTTTGTAATGAATGAGAAAGTCGCAAGCGAGTAAGAAAAACAGCAATACACCTTGGAATAAACCAGTGATGGCAGTGGGCATACCTAGTTCTATTTGGGCTAAATCGCTGCCCATGTATAAAGTACCCATGAAGAATGCCGCGAAAATAATGCCAAAGGGATTTAGCCTGCCAAGGTAGGCCACAATAATGGCGGCGTAACCATAGCCCGGAGACACTTGCGGAATGAGCTGACCAATTGGACCGGTTACTTCTGCCACACCAGCAAAACCTGCCAGTGCGCCGGCGCTTAGCATTACGCTCCAAACAATAAATTTGCTGCTGTAACCTGCGTAACGCGCAGCAGGTTGGTCGGAGCCAAATACTCGCAGCTGAAAACCAGGTAAGGTGCGATACAAAATGATCCCAGAGCCAATGGCAAATACCACTGCCAAGAGAATACTAATGGAGGCGCGACCATCCTCCATTATGGTAGGCAGCAATACACTGTCGGCAAAAATGGCTGACTCTGGGAAACCAAATCCGTCTGGGTCAATTAAAGGGCCATGCACGCCCCACAGCAGCAAGTACAAGCCAATGTAGTTGAGCATGATGGTGGTAAGAATAAGGTTGGTATGAAATAGCTGATGCAGCAGAGTAGGGATGGCCGCCCAAAGCATACCGGCTAATGCCCCTGCTGTGAGAGTAACCAATAACCACCCATAGCCACTTTGCTCATTGGCTTGCAGCGCAAAATAGCTGCCGACTAACGCGCCAACCAGCAACTGGCCCTCTGCGCCAATGTTCCAAATATTGGCTTTGTAACACAAGGCTAAACCCGTAGCACAAAGCAGCAAAGGAGTGGTTTTTACCATTAACTCGCCTAAGTTATAGCTATCACTTAGCGGGTCGATGATAAACACTTTAAAGGCGGTGGCTGGGTTTATATCTAGGGCCCAAAACATCACACTAGACACCAACATGGTGAGAACAATAGCGATGAGTGGCGAGAGCCAAGACATTAACTTTGATGACTCTAAACGGGCTTGAGTTTTAAGCATACGCTTGGCCTCCTTGCTCGCTATCGTTATGGACAAATCCACCGGCAATCCATTTGCCAATTTCTTCGATATTGGTTTGCTCGGTATGCACCGCCGCAGAAAGTTGTCCCTCGTATAAGGCGGCAATGCGATCGGAGATCATAAACAGCTCATCGATGTCCTCTGACACCACCAAAATGGCAGCACCTTTATCACGAAGTTCAATCAGTTGGCGATGAATTGCGCTGGCTGCGCCAATGTCTACGCCCCAGGTCGGGTGAGCGCAAATCAAAATTTCTGGATTTTGGTCTACTTCTCTACCAATAATAAATTTTTGTAGGTTACCGCCCGATAGGCTCTTAGCTTGGGCGTGAGCGTTATGACACTTAACGTCATTTCGATGAATAATGGTTTTGGCGAGCTCCACCACTTTGTGCGGCAAAATTAGCCCTTTGCTTACCAAGCCTTTGCGCGCGCTGGTAAGCAAGGTATTGTCGGCCAAACTCATCTCTGGCACCGCGCCTTGGCCTAAACGGTCGGTGGGTACATAGCTCATACCTAGCAAGCGGCGCTCGCCAGCATGTAATTTACCCACTTTGCGTTTACCAATTAAAATGTTGTCGGCTGCCGCGCGAGTATCTTCGCCGCTAAGTGCTTCGAGTAAATCTTCTTGGCCATTACCAGCAACCCCGGCAATACCTAAAATTTCGCCGCGATGCAGACTTAAGTTCACCTTATTTAGGCCTGTACCGAAGGGATTGGTGGGTGGCACGCTCAAATTATTCACTACCATTAACTCGTCTGAGCCAATGCGTTTTTGGTAGCGTTCCGATAGTTGGGTATCGCTACCAACCATCATGCCAGCAATTGATTCTGGCGTTTCTTGTGAAGGAATACATTCTCCACTCACTTTACCGCCACGTAATATAACGGCGCGGTCACACAGCTCGGTCACTTCTTTTAGCTTGTGGCTAATAAACAAAATACTGCAGCCCTGGCTTGCCAAGGTGCGTAATACTTTAAACAAACCGGCCACTTCTTGGGGGGTGAGTACCGAGGTGGGCTCATCTAAAATCAGCAGTTTTACGTCTTGAATTAAGCAACGCAAAATTTCAAGCCGCTGGCGCTCGCCAATGCTTAGGTTATGCACGTAACGGTCGGGCTCAACCTTTAGCTCGTAGGCATTGCTTAGCTCAACGATCTTTGCTCGCAGCGCTGCGGCATCTTTAACTACACCAGCATCTAAGCTTAACGCTATGTTCTCTTGCACGGTGAGAGTTTCAAATACCGAGAAATGCTGAAACACCATGCCAATGCCCATGGCTCTGGCCATGTTAGGCGAGCGTATTAATTGCTCTTTCCCTTTCCATAGTAGGCCGCCTTCGTCGGGCTGAATCACTCCGTAGATCATTTTGACCAGGGTGGATTTCCCTGCGCCATTTTCACCTAGTAGCGCCAAGATTTCTCCTTCGGCTAAGTCTAGGCTTACTTTGTCGTTGGCAATTACACCGGGGTAACGTTTTGTCACTCGCCATAACGACAACAAGCTTTGCTCTGGTTTCATTTTGCGTCCATTCGTTTATGCATTCTATCCGCTTGGCTGGTCTTACTGCATAAATCTGACCAACTGTTCAAGTTAAGCGCTGTAGCTAATAAGTTGCAATTGTTGGTTTTTTGTTGTGCTTTGATGGTGCGAAGTATGGCAAGTTTTGGCGCGTTATGGTGCGTTTATCGCTATTTTTAGTAAAGCAAACTTAGTGCTAGTGATTTATAAATTAATCATTAATAATACTTTGGTATAAAGTTTCGGCATTAAAGTTCAACAGGGAGAGTGGGTTAGCATGGCTAAAGCTACGGCAGGTCAAAGTGGCGCAATTAGAAAAAAGAATGAACGGCTTATTCTTAAAGCGGCAACCAATGAATTTGTGAAACACGGTTACCAAGGCACTTCCTTACAAGCCATTGCCGATAGAGCCGAGTTGCCCAAGGCTAACATCCTGTATTACTTCAAATCCAAACAAGGCCTATACAAAACCTTGCTCGAAGATATTGTAGACATGTGGAACGATGCCTTTGAAAACACCACCGCTAACGATGACCCCGAGCAAGCAATTAGCGCTTATATTCGCTCTAAAATGCGTTACAGCCGCAGCCACCCTAAAAGTTCTCGGATCTTTGCTATGGAAATTATCCAAGGTGCACCTAACCTAAAGGGCAACTTGCAATTTCCGGTTGTAGATTGGACTAAAAACAAATGTAGCTTGATTCAAGCTTGGGTCGACCAAGGAAAAATTGCAGCTATAGAACCTTTATACCTGCTGTTTTTGATTTGGGGTGCTACTCAATTTTACGCCGATTTTGATACCGAGATTAGAATGATCAACGGTAAAACCTTAAGCGCAGAAGAGTTTGCCAAAGCCGAGCAAAACGTGATTGATATAGTTATTCGCGGGATTGGCTTAAAAAGCTAAAACAAAAGCTGAGTGCTTGGTCAGATTTTTGCTTATGCTTTAGCTACTACGCTAACAGGACAAGCACTAAGTAATGTCGCCACTCTCTAATCAAGCTCAAACTAGTTCAGCTATACCAGCAAGCCAAACCACTTGGATTAAAAATCCTTTAGACGTATTTAGCGGAGCTATCAGCGGCCCCGATGCCGAGCGTGATTTACGCGGTGGCATTGTGATTCAAGGAAGCCAAATAATTGAATGTATTGCAGCAGGGCAGCAGCCGGTTACAGCAGTAGATCAACAGCTCGATGCCAGCGATATGGTGTTACTGCCTGGCTTAATAAATACCCATCACCACTTTTATCAAACCCTTACACGCTGCTTACCGGCTGCAATTAATCAGCCGTTATTTCCTTGGTTACAAACACTTTACCCAGTATGGGCTGGCCTTACTGCTAAGCACATCGAAGTTGCCACAGAGATTGCTTGTTGGGAGCTAATGTTGAGCGGCGCGACAACGGTGGCCGATCATCACTATGTATTTAACCATGCCTTAAGCGAGGCGATAGATATTCAAGCCGAGGTAGTAGGGCGCTTGGGAGTGCGGGCAACCTTAACCCGCGGCAGTATGAGTTTGTCACAAAAAGACGGCGGCTTGCCGCCAGACTCTGTAGTGCAAACCGAGCAGCAAATTCTTGATGATAGCCTGCGTTTAATTAAGCGCTATCACAGTGCTGAACAAGGCAGCATGCTTAACTTGGCGCTTGCGCCATGCTCACCTTTTTCGGTGACCGAATCGCTAATGTGCGACACCGCCACGTTAGCCAAAGAGCAAGGTGTACGACTGCATACTCACCTTGGTGAAACCATTGATGAAAACGACTTTTGTTTGAGAACGCTAGGCATGCGACCGGTAGACTATTTGGAGCATTGTGGGTGGCTAGGGCCACAAACGTGGTTAGCCCATGGCATTCACTTTGACCAAACTGAAATTCAACGTTTAGGTGCTGCACAAGTTGGAATAGCACATTGCCCAACCTCTAACATGGTGCTGGCATCGGGCATTTGCCCCACCTTAGACTTAGCCAAAGCCGGTTGTAAGCTAGGCATGGCGGTAGACGGTTCAGCCTCTAACGATAGCTCTAATATGATTCAAGAGTTACGCCATTCATTAATGCAGCAGCGCTTGCGTTATCGCGCCGATCAAATCACTCACCAGCAAGTGCTTAATTGGGCAAGCCAAGGCAGCGCCGCGGCATTGGGGCGCGATGATATTGGCGTTTTGGCGCCAGGTAAGCAGGCAGACATTGGTTTGTATAAGTTAGATGGCCTTAATTTTTCGGGTGCTCACGACCCATTAGCCGCTTTGATTTTATGTGGAGCAAGCCAAGTGAGCACACTGATGGTAGCGGGTAAGTGGATTATTGAAGACGCTGATGAAACCCGCGCCCAGCTAGAACAACTAAAATTACAGCATCACCAATTAGCCATTCAATTGGTGAACTAAGGATAACTATGAGCAACAATAACTACCCTCGAGATTTATTCGGTTACGGCCAAAACCCGCCCAAAGCAAACTGGCCAAATAAAGCCAAAGTTGCCCTGCAATTTGTGGTTAATTATGAAGAGGGGGGCGAAAACTGCGTATTACATGGTGATAGTCATTCCGAGAAGTTTTTATCGGAAATAGTTGGGGCAGAGGCATATCCCGATCGCCATATGAGTATGGAATCCATATACGAGTATGGTAGCCGAGCAGGTTTTTGGCGCTTGCATCGTTTGTTTGTGAGCCAAGGGATCCCAGTAACCGTGTTTGCCGTTGCTATGGCCTTGCAGCGCAACCCGGAAGCGGTAAAAGCTATGTTAGATGCCAACTGGGAAATTGCCAGCCATGGTTTAAGATGGATTCACTATCAAGATTTTAGCGAGCAGCAAGAGCGTGAACACATAGAGCAAGCCATTGCTATTCATCAACAAACTACTGGCTCGAAACCTAAAGGCTGGTATACCGGCCGCACCAGTCCGCATACCCTAAAGTTAATTGCCGAGCGTGACGATATTCTCTATTGCGCTGATAGTTACGCCGACGACTTACCCTATTGGGACAACAACTACAGCAAACCCTTGTTAATGGTGCCCTATACCCTAGACACCAACGACATGCGCTTTGCTACCCCACAGGGCTTTAACAGCGGCGAGCAATTTTACCAATATTTAAAAGATGCTTTTGATGTGTTGTATTTTGAAGGTGAAACCACACCCAAAATGCTTAGCATTGGCTTGCACTGCCGCATAATAGGCCGCCCAGCAAGGTTTGCTGCTTTACAGCGTTTTATTCAATATACCCAGCAATTTGAAGGTGTTTGGTATGCCACCAGAGAGCAAATTGCAGAGCATTGGGTGAAGGAAAAGCTTTAAGGTCATGGCGTTCATTAGAACTCTGGCATTAACCTGAGCTCTAATGAGGAGTGGTTGGAAAGGATATTTGTTAGCAATGTTCAAAAAGTTGGGTTACCTCTTCAGACAGTGCGCTGGTTTGTTGAGACCAAGAACCTGTAAATTTGTAGATATTGTGCGTATCTAAGTAGCTTTTAACAAAATGAAAATGATAGTCTGCTGCGATTTGGAACAAATATAAATCACTGTTTACATTTACGTATAATTTACCATAACGGTCTAATCGTTTGGTTCCCTCTATTAGCCCATTAAGCACTGCATTTTCATGCGGTTCGGCTACTACATCTATGTCGGAGGTGGGGCCCTCTTCGAAGATCTCCTTCCAAGCGTCAGCAGATACTTTACGGCCAGCGACCCATTTTTCTTTTTCTAGTTTATAAGGTGTTTCTATAGCTTTTTGAGCTTTATGTAGTTGTTCTTGCATTACTTGGTCAAAGACAATTTTGCCATTTCCGTTAGCTTGATTAAATAAACTAGTGAGCTCTAACCAAGCTGCTAAGTATTCTTTACGGTTATCTCGCTGGGTGACTTGATGGGGAGAAGCCCAGCAAGGCTTATACTCAAATTTTACAAAACTGAAATCTGGCATGTGGCCCATCCAACCATGTCCTAGATATGAAGAGCCATTAGGAACCGCTTCAAAATTTTTATTTCCTAATTTGCTTGTTGATGAGAGTACTTTGTTTTTCCATCCAGACTTGCCGTCATTATAGTTAATTGATTGCCTACCGTATCCCATCTCTGATGGTTTCCATGAGTCCGGGTCATAGTTCACATCCCAATAAGTATTCATTACATTGCTCACGCCACAAAAATCTTGATGAGCCCATGTATCAGCGATCACATGTGCGCGAATACCTAACAGAATTAGTTTAAATCTGTTTAGGCAATCTTCCTTGTTTTTAAGTATCTCTTGTCCGCCAACAGCGTAATTAAGGATGGCCTCAAGCCTGTCATTGTTAGTGGCGCATTCAATAGCATCGAGAAGTAATTGGCGGGATAGCGCACTTTGAGGTCGATTTAGCAGCTTGCCATATTTAAGGTCTTCAACCGTGTTTGGATTGTACTTTTTAAGTATACTTTTCCCCTGGTTGGTATCACGAACTTGGAACTCTGGCAATTGGCTCGCCACTGGGGCCCCATGAATCATCTCTTGGCTTGGAGTATTTGGTGGGCAGTCATAGTTACCTGGGGTGAAATGGTAAGAGCACCATAAACCATCTTCTGGTGATAAGCCTGATCCTAGCAGCCCTCCTTGATAGGTATATCGAGGGTATTCAAGTTGAGCCACAATATTGTAGTTATCTGATTTTGTGTCGTCGGTCACTAGTTCCCAGTATGCCGCGTAGGTTTGTTCGCTAAAAAAATCGATGAAATTGGCCGCTTTTGCGATTAAAGTGGCCTCATCTCGATTGAACCCACCCGTTTTAGCTGAGTAATATGTTCCGTAGTAATGAAAGTCTTGGTCCATGATCTTGCCTTATTTTTATGAGAATTAATAAAGAAAAAGCGCATAGAGCTTACTCTATGCGCTAAAGTGCTTAGCTCAATACGCCATTAAGAGCGCCTTGGCCTGCTTTTTTCAGTACATCTAATACACCGCCCCAAAATGCTGGGTTTACGCCGGCAGCTTTTGCTTCAGCGATACGGTTAGAGCGGTCTACACTTTGAGCTTGAATTGGCATTTTCATAATAATTTCCTTTTACTAGTTAGTTGGGGGAGTCCCCGGTACATACCGTCAAACATTGACGATAATTTGGTTCTGCAATCATTAGTAGGCATGCCAGCTGCGCAGCGTTCCAACGGTTACAGGGATTAGGTCACTCACGTCTACTGTGTAGCGGTATAGTTTGCGAGCATTGGTGAGGCGTTCATTAGGGTTGAAGAATTCTAAAACTACATCCCAGCAATCAGAGTCTGGACGGCAAACAGGACTTGGTTCAGCGCTAATTTTACTTAGAACTAAATGTTGGCTGAATGCATCATCAAAGATCTCTTTCATCTGATAAGCATTTGTTGCAGCGTAATTAATCGCTCGCTCTTGAGAGGCTCGACCTAGGTTTCGCAGCTCGTAGTACACGCGATTTAAGAAGTTACATAACAGGGTACTTTGCTCTTCATTACCAGAGGCGCTGCCAAGTACCTCTTTTGCTAGGGCGTCTGAGCTCCAGTTAAACATGCCGCGTAATACAGGAGAAATTTTCGGAATAACTTGGCCGTTAAATAATCGAGTCTCACCAGAAACGACGCCTGCAATTGAAACCCGTTCAATGCCTTGAGTTTCTTGTTCATTAAGAAATTGAACGAGGCGGGCGTATTGAATAACGGCAAATTGATTGTCAGGTTCAACGGCATAAACAGGAATACCATCAATCTTAAGCAGCCAAATTAGTGCGTTTGATTGCTCTGCGTTATCGCCGTCATTGAGATGCTTTGCCATCTCAATGGGATCAAAGGGGTGACCTTTTTTACTTCCCATCACTTGTGTGAAGTAATCTAGCCTAGCTTCTGTTCCAAAGTCATACCCCAAGGTGCCAACAATAAAGATTTTGTCTTGGGAGGCGGCCACTCTGGGGTCGCTGCTGGAACAAGGACTTATCTCTTGAGTACTGACTTGAGAAGGCGTTTGGTGTACGTTTATTTGAGGAGCTGAATCTGCCACTGATGGCAGCTGAAGGCCTACAGGTTGGCTTAGCTCTGCCGAGACTGGGCTTTCAGTATTGCTTGAACTTGCAGGAATTATGGGTTCATCAATCGCAGTTTGTGCAGGGAGTACTGCTGCATCTGTTTGGTTATTGCTTTGAGTATCAGACATGGGTAGGTACCTTTGGTTTTGTTGTTGAGGTTTAGTGAGTAACTCCTGCTTAACCCTTTCTAGTACTGCAGGAATGTGAAGTTTTCGGTAGGTGCTTTTGGATTTCTCATCTGCACCAGAACAAATAACGCTGGCACTATCTATCAGTATCTCTTTGGTTTTTTTTACCGAGTTTGGGCTGAGGTTAGATAAGCCAAGTGCAGATTGAATTAAGGCTGCGGTTGCGCTAACAACAGGTGTTGAGAAACTGCTTCCCGATATGACGCTGATTGAGCCTTGGTTTTTTGCTACAGGCATATTTACACCCGAAGCAAGCAACATTTTGGTTTTTAGCTTGGTGCCATGGTTGTTAAACGGTGCTGGGTTGCCTTTTTCGTCACAGGCCCCAACTGCGAGCACATAATCTAGAGAGGCCGGAAGCGATTCGGTATTTTTGGCGTCGTTACCCACTGCTGCAACGATTAATATCCCCTGTTTTTTGCAGCGCTGAACCGCATTACGCAGTTCCTGTGAGCCTAAACCATTTAGCGAGGGGGTTGCTCCGCTCACGTTTACAATGTTACAGCCATCGCTCGCTGCTTTATTTATTGCGTTGGCTAAGGTGATTTCTGAGCAGCCAATAGGGTTACCTGATTTATCCTCACTAAATACTGGGTAGCTTAATATGGTGGCTTTTGGTGTTAGCCCAATGGCTTTACCAGCTATTAAACTCGCGACTGCTGTACCATGAATGGAGTTATTTGGGGCTGATTGGCATATGGTTGCTTCATCAAATAGTTGGTGGTTTGAATCAATCGAGCCATCTATTATCGCAATCTTGATACCTTCTCCATTGTTACCTATATTCTGCAGTTGCTCGAGGCTATTAGCACTGGGCTTAGAGGCTGTTATTCCCTGACTCATTTTCTTATCCTTTCACCAAGGTTGAGTGTTTTTTGTACTCAAGATTTATTGATAGATTAGTGAGTAAATTGAGGGGGCTCAATGTCAGGTTGGCGTCAGTTTAAGGTCACCTTGGTATCAAGTTACAAGGTGACTTCAATGACTTTTGATTAACTTAAGTGATTAAACACTTTCGCTATTTCCGGATCATGTTGATTTTTCTTTAAATGCTCTAAGAGTCGATTAGAAATAGTCGCAATCTCAATTTGCTCGCTTGTTTTGTCTAAACTAATTAGTGAGAGCCAGTGGATCAGGCTATAGCGGATGCCGTTTGGCAAGGAGGGGCTTAAGCGAGGAGTTTGGTCTGTATTAGTAAGAGATTCACGGTCTAAGCTGAATAATTCGCAGTAGTTTTTTAGTGTGTTGAAGGATATGTGCCCATTCTTTTCAGCTCTCTTAATAGTTGAGGGCGATATATAGCACTGGTTTTTGTAACTAATGTCGGATAATTGCTCCTGGCTAACCCCCTTTTTAACCTAAGATTTTTTAGCAATTTCGAATCAATTTTAGTTCCTTTATTACTCATTGTGCATCCTTTCGAGTTTAATTGATTTAGTTTCTATGCGGCTTGGTGCTGTTTTACAACACATGAACCATTATCAATATTAGCTGATAAAAATATTATTATATTTTAAATGTGCGATTTGTGGATATAAGCAGATAGGTTAATGGTTCAGATGAGACTTTTTGAGGTGAGGATTTACGACATCAGAAAAATCAGGGCGGCGATTAGGGAGAAGAAATTATAAGTAAGCAGCACTAAGTGCTGCTTCTTGTGATTGTTTGTATCGCTAACCGTCTAAAAGTTCGTGGTCTTTAGGCAGTTGGTTAGCTAACCACAGTACCAGTTTGTGGCGCATTTCTGGGCCGGTGATTTTGTCTTTAGGTAACGGTGTTAGTCGTTTGTCTTCGGCTAACAACATGTATAAGGCTTCTACTTTGTCTTTCTCTGATATGCCAGGTGGAAACTTGGCAAAACCGCGTTGCAGTGCGTATACCTCACCAATTTGTAAGGCTTTTTTTAGTAACTGAGCTTCATGTTTATATTTTTTCACTAATCATCTCGCTGCGTAGCCGTTTTTCTTCAACATACGGTAAAGCGCTGGCTATTAACAGCGTTTAGCTCACTAATTGATGCTTCGTTTTTAGTTTTAACGTGTTCAGCTTAAATAGTAATCAGTGTGCCAAGGGGAAGAGATGCCTAAGGCGCTAGATGGCCTCAAGCATTTCTTTTGTAGAGGAGTATTAGATGAATGCTCGTCTGCAGCGCGCTGATATCCACTCAGAAAAGATTACTGTAGATAATATCGCTAAGAATATTAATGCTACTTGCGGCCAAGCCAGCGTGGCTAAAGACTCGTTTAAACGCAAGCCTATACCTCCGGCGCCAACTAAGCCAAGAACGGTAGATTCTCGAATATTAATATCCCAGCGGAAAATCGTGGTACCAATAAATGTAGGCATAATTTGCGGCACCACTGCGTAATCTAATACTTGTAGTCTAGAAGCGCCTGTGGCGTTAATTGCTGCTACTTGGTTTGGGTTTATTTCTTCTATCGCTTCGTACATTAGCTTGGCCACAAAACCAATAGAACGTAGGGCAATAGCGATAATACCTGCGAGTAATCCTGGCCCCAGAACCGCCACTAAAAGCAAGGCCCAAATCAACGAATTAATAGAGCGGCTTGCAGCAATAATGAAGAGGGCAATTGGGCGAACCAACCATTGACTAGGCGTTGTATTGCTCGCTGCCAAAAAGGCTACTGGGACCGCCATTACTACGCCCAAAGCTGTGCCGAGGGTAGCAATATTGAGGGTGTCCCATAAAGGCTGCCATAATTGAGACATATAGCTCCAGCGAGGCGGCCACATTCTGCCGCTAATATCCGCTAGTTGGGTTGGGGCATCACTAACAAAATACCACAGGGTGTCGCGGTTCATTTGTTGCCAGCAAAATACACAAAGTGTGATAAATAAAAACCATATGAACCATGATGTTAAGCGTTGGCGGCGCGAGTGTTTTTCCCAATATGCGGGATAGCTTGCTTGTGTCATCTCGCGCTCCTTATTTTATTCGTTTTCTAATTTGCCCAGAGGCAAACTCGGCTAGCATCACTAAGCCAATAATCACTAAAAGAATCGCCGCTGCAGAATCGTATTCGTAGCGATCCATGGCGGTGTTTAGAGTGGCACCAATACCGCCCGCGCCAACAATGCCTATTACTGCTGACTCTCTAAAGTTAATGTCTAGGCGGTACATGCTTAAACCTATTAACCGCGGCATAACTTGCGGTTGTACTGCATAGTTAACCTGTTGTAACCAGCTTGCACCGGTGGCTTTGATGGCAGTAAGAGATTGTGGTTCTATAGCTTCTATTTCCTCGGCAAACAATTTCGCCAAAAAGCCAATCGTGGCGAAGGTGAGGGTAACGAAACCGGCAAACGCACCAAAGCCGAAAAGTGCGACACATAAAATAGCTATGATGATCTCTTGAAAGCTGCGGGCTACCGCAATTACGCTGCGACAAAACAAATACAGCCAAGTTGGAGCTAGGTTGCGAGCAGCACCTAAGCCGAAGGGAATTGATAAAATAACTCCCGCTACCGTAGCACATAAGGTCATGGTTAAGCTTTCTAGTATGCCGTCTACAATATGTGGCCAACGAGAACTAAAATCAGGAGCAAGAAAGCCTTGAATAAAGCGCCAACCGCGCTCTCCGCCTTCATAAACCCGTAGCCAATTAATTTCAACTGAATTGAGGGCCAGATATAAGTAAACAGCGGTAAGCAACAATAGGCTGTAACGTAAGATTGGCTGTTTAATAAGGTGAGGTTTTTTCCAGGTATCTGGATAATTTGCAAGCGAGTTCATTAGGCACTTGCCTTTAATAAAGTAACCTGTGGCTCTGGTGTATCTTCTTCATTTGACTCACTTTGTTGCCAGTCTTCTTCGCCATAAATTAGTGTGAGCACATCATCGTTAAGCTGTGCTGGGCTGCCATCAAATACCACTTTTCCTTGTTGCAGACCTACAATGCGCTGAACAAACAGTTTGGCTAAATTTACATCGTGAATATTAATGATGGCCGGCAAACCTTGCTCTGCACATATTTCACTAATTAGCCGCATAACTTGCCTAGCAGTGCGTGGATCTAAGGCCGCAGTTGGCTCATCGATGAGTAGTAACTCTGGATTTTGCGCTAAAGCTCGCGCGATACCTACGCGTTGTCGTTGCCCTCCAGATAAAGCGTCTACGCGTTTATTGGCATGCTCTAACAAACCAACTCGGTCGAGTAAGGCATAGGCTTGCTGAACATCTTTACCCGGGAACTTACGCAATAGGCTACTCATAAATGATACGTAACCTAGGCGACCAGAAAGTACGTTTTCCATTACGGTTAGGCGTTCAATTAAGGCATATTCCTGAAAAATCATCGCAATCTTTCGCCGCGCTTGGCGAAGGCGAGAACCACTGATGTTAGTTAGGTCTTGCTGTTTAAAAAGGACCTGTCCGCCGGTGGGATTATTAAGCCTATTAATGCAGCGTATAAGCGTTGATTTGCCAGCGCCAGAAGGCCCAATTAGCCCGACTATTTCTCCAGCATTAACTTCCAAGCTGACATCACTAAGTGCTTTGTCTTTAGCTGAGTAATGCATGCTTAGTGACTTTAACTGCAGGGTTGCCATTGTGAGTACCTCAAGTTTACAACCCGTTTAAATACCGGCTGTATGCATAATGGATTTAAAAATTTGTTTATAAAAAGGGGAGTAAGCAACACCAAAGTAAGGTGTTGCTTATAAACAGAGCGGGTTAGCTGCAGCTGTAAGATACTTGGTTGGCAGTATCAATAGTGCGAATTACCGACCAGTGTTCTTGGTAAGTAATAGGAATAAATTGAGATTCTCCATTACGGGTAAACTCTTCTTGAAGCTTGGTGCCTTGCCAGTCAAAGCTAAAGAATGCGTCTTTAATTTTGGTTTGCAGCTCTTCACTTAAGTTATGCGCTACACCGTAAGCAGTAGTAGGGAAGGTTTCAGAGGTATATACCGATTTTATATCGCTTTGTTTTACTACTTCGCGATCCAGCATGCGAGTTAATACAGAGTTAGCAATCGCAGCCGCGTCGTAATCCTTATGGGCTACACCAATAATAGAGTTATCGTGGGCTCCAGAGAAAGCAGTATTAAAGTCTTGATCTGGGGTTAAGCCAAACTCTGCCCCTAAAATAGCTGAAGGTGCTTTAAAACCTGAGTTAGAGGTTTGCGAGGTAAAAGCTACATTTTTGCCGCGAAGATCGTCGATGGTGTTAATGCCAGAATCCGGATGAGTGATGATCTCCATTTCGTAACCAAAAGAGCCGTCATCGCCAGCCATTATGGTGAATGGAACAAAACCAGCACAGTTCACTGCTAAAGGAGTCGAGCCAGTGTTAAAACCTGCTACATGCAAGCGGCCAGCGCGCATTGCTTCAATTTGAGCTGCGTTATTTTGCACCGGGAAAAAGCGTACTTTTTTACCCGTTTTGTCGGCTAAATGGGTAAGAAACTCTCCCCAGACATCGGCGTAAACAGATGGATCTTCAACCGGCGTATAAGCAAAGATTAAGGTGCTTGGATCAACTTGCTTAGCTGCTTCAGGAATGTCTGCGGTTAGGTTACCGCTAGTGTCTTGGTAGCGCTTATCTAAAGAAGCAAAAGCTGAGGTGCTAAGGGCTAAAGCAATAGCGGTGCCGAGAAGTTTTTTCATGTTCTAAACCTACTAAGTAATGGCTTTAAAAAATTTGGCCTTACTATATGAGTGGTTTATGACACTTTGGTTTCTTGATTGTTAAGCATAAAAAACTGAATATAAAAACAATATCAGATTATTGCATTGTTGTGTGGAGTTGTGACTGTATCGTAAACCATAATTCGTTGGGCGTTTAGCGCTACGCTGTCGTTCCACTTTTTCATTAATTTTTCTTCATCAGCTCAGCAATTCTTATTAGATGGCCGTGTATGCCAGACATCTCAGTTAGGTTCATCATTACATCACTAAGAATACTAAGCCCTAGTGAAGCCAGCACAATACGGAGGGCTCTTTTTAGTAAAATGCGTCATGTTGTACTTTTTCACTCTTTCACTCTTTCACTTTTGATTTCGCTGCTTAGCAATTTCTCTTCAACGCGCTGTATAGCGCCAGCTATTAGCAGTGTTTAGCTCACTAAATATCGCGAAAGCCGAACAAATTCACCAATTTGGTGTATGGCATTTGCCGTGCTTTTCTTTTTTAATAGTTGGCTAGCTCAACCCATAGGGTTGGAGGGAGTGGTATTTAGAACAAGGAATTTATTTTGAGCCAGCAGTTACCCGTTACCGCCATTTTGTATGATGCCGTGTCTTTGCCTTTTCGTTATTTTCGAGATCTTCTTAATATTGGCGCTCCGCTGCTTTTTGTTATGTTTATTGCAGTGTTGTTTGCGTCACTTTCGTTAGAAGTTGGTGACAGTTACTTTAGTAATATTGGTATAGCTTTTTTGAGCATTGCTTATATAACTACAGCGCTGCAGGCCTTGGTTGGTGCTCACCGTTTGTTTCTTAACAAGCGATTGCCTAGCGAAGAGAGGGTGTTTAACTGGACAGGTAATGAGGTCCGCTTTGCAGGTTGGAGCTTGCTGTTAATAGTTTGTGTTGCTTTGGTATCTTTGCCGGTGGTTGGTATTAGTGGCGTACTTGTTGGCAGCATGGTTTTGGGAGAAAACTCACCTCAATTAGTCGCTCAAATTGTATCATTAGCGATTACCTTCCCGGTGTATTATTTTGTTGGTCGGTGGTCGTTAGTCCTTCCTGCAAGTGCTATTGGCATTAGGGGGAAGAGCTTATCCTGGGCCTGGAACTTAAGTGATGGAAATGGTTGGCGTTTAGCCCTGTTAATGGGGTTGCTTCCTACTAGCAGTAATATGCTTCTAAGCATAATTGCCGTTGAGGATAGCTGGCTATTTGCGATATTTTCAACAGCGGTATCTTTGTTAGTAGCTACTATCCAAGTGGGTGTTTTGTCACTTGGCTATAAGTTTTTAACCGACAATCAAGTTGATGAAGAGGAAGAAGACAAACCACAAATTGGCACGGTAGAACTATAACTAATAGACTCACAGTACTCGTTATAATTAAACGGGTACTTTGCTATTAAACCAAAAGAAAGTGCTTGGAACCTCTAATTGGCTGCAAGCACTAATCAATTGCCGTTCATTAATTTTTCTTCATCAATTCAGCAAATCGAGTCGACGCAAAGTTGAGTCCTGCGCTTCCTCCTCCCAAAAGACCGCCGGTTATGAGTACGTCGGCGATTCTTATTAGATGGCCGTGTATGCCGGATATTTCGGTTAGGTTCATCATTACATCGCTAAGAATGCTAAGCCCTAGTGATGCCAGCACAATACCCGAGATAAACACAAAAAAGGTTACGTCTCGGTTGCATGTTGATTGATGCCTAGCCAGCGAAAACTCATAGCTGTGTTTAATGCACAATAGCGCGGCTCGGTATTCATCAGCGGTATCTTCTGGTGGGATAAGCAAATCAACCATTTGTTTATCTAACACTTTTTGCGCGACTTGGATCTCTCGTTCAAACACCATTTTTAGCACGTTTAAGTGTTGGCTTTCATCAGATAGGGTTTCTTTAATTCTGGATATTCTTAAGGTCCAATCGGCTACTTTTCGATTTCGGTAGTTACTTACAAATACTGCAGCAGCGCGCTCTACCGCAACCACAATAAATAGGTATTTTAGGAAAATGTCGCTGCCTTTATCTGATAACTCGGGATTCACTACCAAAAAGTGAATGTCTTTGTAGCCCCAATAAAACGCCGCTATCAGGCTGGTAACAAAGATGATAACTGCCACCACTACTTGCCAGGTGCCCGTGGATTTTTTGCTAGGGTGTGAGTTGGTATTAGCCATAAGCTTTAGTCCTGATTGTTCGAGCAATCGGTCATTTGCTACTTAGCGCCCACTCTATGCTGTGGGGTCTAATTATAGTTTAGGTTGTTATTACAAATTTGTCGGGGGAAACAGCAACCTAGCAGTTGCTGTTTCTAGCAGTTGTTTAGCTGCCACTTGCCAAGTTGGCTTATTTTAGAAAGTACTGCTAGATGAGGTTAGTTAACTGTAGCAATAGTGTTCTGTTGCCGTTAAAATCCCGCGCAATTCAAGATTAGGCTGTTAGCCCAAGTAAAGTGAGTTTGAAACATGAGTAGAAAGATTGAGTTACTTGCCCCCGGTGGTGATGTAGAAGCCATAAAGGCGGCGGTAATCGCTGGTGCCAATGCGGTGTATTGTGGTTTAGATACCTTTAATGCCCGTAACCGTGCCTCAAACCTTTCTTTTGATGATTTGAATGGTATTTTACGCTTGGCGCATAAGTATGATTGTGAGGTGTTTCTCACCCTAAACGTGGTCATTCTTGAACAAGAAATTCCTGCCATGGTTAAGTTGCTTAACAAACTGGTAAATACCAGCCTTAACGGGATTATTGTGCAAGACTTGGGCATGTTTAACTTAGTTAAGAAGCATTTCCCAAGCTTAGATATTCATGCTTCTACCCAGCTCACAACCCACAACGAAGGGCAGGTAGAGTTTTTGGCAAAGCTTGGCGCTTCTAGGCTAAACCTGTCACGCGAGTTAAATTTGGCTGAGATAAAAACGCTAACGGCTTTAGCACATAAACATGATGTATTAACCGAGGTGTTTGTACATGGCTCGTTATGTATCGCCTTTTCTGGTCAGTGTTATTCAAGTTCGGTAAGTGTGGGTAACTCAGGTAACCGCGGCCGTTGTAGCCAAGCATGTAGAGACGAATACGAAATCACCAATGCTGGTAATCGCTTCCCACTTAACCTTAAAGACAATTCTGCTTATTTTGATTTGCCAGAGCTGGTGGATGCACAAGTAGACTCACTTAAAATTGAGGGCCGTATTAAAGGTGCTCACTATGTTTACACCGTGGTGGATAGCTGGCGTAAACATATCGACAAGTTTGTTGAGACCGGAAAAATTCTAGCCGACGATTCAAACCTATACCGAGTATTTAACCGAGATTTCACCAATTCCTTCTTAAAGGGCAACCTTACCAAGGATATGTTTATCGATAACCCGCGTGATAACAGCGTGCAGCATGCAGTTCAAAAATATAACGCTATATCAGTGGTAGAGATTAAAGAAGCCAGAAAAGGCTTGCACGCAGAGCGCAACGAAATTGGTGATGAACTAGCCGAAAAAGTTAAGTACTTGAGCATTGCTAAGCAGCCTTTAAAGGTTCAGTTTTCTGGTGAATTAAACCAACCCTTGCGTTTAATTCTCACTGTTGGTGATAAGGATAAAGTGTATCAATTGGCGACTGAAGAGTTGCTTAGCCAAGCCGGTAAACAATCTTTAGACCAAGCCCTGCTTGAGAAGCGTTTTAAAAACTTCGCTAACCGAGATTACGATTACGCTGAGTTTGATTGCTCAGGTTTAGCAGCTAACTTAAGTTTGCCACTTAAGCAAATTAGTGAGCTGAAAAACCAGGCTATATTGGCCTTAAACAATTCTGTGCCACATGTGCCAGCGGTAGAGGTGCCAGCCTTGCCTAAGCATCCTCGCACAGAAGGTAAACCAAGCATGTCGCTGCTTATTGCAGATGAAAAAGACTTACACCTATGTGATTTAACCGAATCAGATGTTTATTTTAAGCTGCCAGAGAGCTTTAAAACTGGCAATAATAAATACATTGATATTTTCTTACGTAATCCGCGATTAATCCCGTGGTTCCCAGCGGTGTTAATTGGTAAAGATTATCTAGAAGCGGTGCGTTTACTGGAAGAAGTTCGCCCAGCACGTATTGTAAGTAACAATACCGGTGTGGCTTTTAAGGCTTACCAAATGGGCATTGAGTGGATAGCCGGACCATTCTTAAATACCACCAATTCACACGCTTTAGTCACTTTAAAAGAAGAGCTTAATTGTGCTGGTGCGTTTATTTCTAACGAAATTAATCGCATGCAAATTCGAAATATTACCAAGCCCGATAACTTCAAATTGCTCTACAGCATTTATCACCCTATTTTGATGATGACTAGCCGGCAGTGTTTCTTCCAACAAACTGTAGGCTGTAATAAGCCTGCGATTGAAGATGGCTGCATGCTTAAGTGTACTAAGGCTACCACTATTACTAATGTGAAAGGTGTGTCATTTGCGGTCGACAAACAAAAGGGCGGTTACCCAAGTATTTACAACCACGAGCAATTCTTGAACTTTGATATTGTGAATGATCTAGCAGGCCAGTTTGACGAGTTTTTTATCGACTTAACCAACATAGGCGCCGGCTCGAAAGCTGAGTTAGACAAAACGGTGTTGGTCACTCAGTTTGAGGCATTTCTGCAAGGGGATGAGCAAGCGCAACAACAGCTTAGTAGTATGGTTACAGTGGCAACAAACGCCCAATACAGCCAAGGCTTGTAACTCTCTAACAAGCACTGCTGGTATTTTGCTAGCAGTGTTTTGACGACTATTTGATCAGCGTTGCTTGGTAGAGGGGTACCTTGTTAAAAAGCACTTCTCCCGTTGTTTTTAAGCATTTGGTTCGCTTAGCGTCACGCTCATATACGTGCGCTGTTTGATGATTTATTACGCGCTAAGTATGCTGTACACCCTCTCAATATTGACTCATCCCTCATTAGCCTGATAGCATCGCCACTTTATTGATTTTAAAGTTAATACCTAGCAACTAAAACAGGCAAGGAACCGCATGTTTAAGGCAGCAAACCAAGGCGGCGTAGAGCGAGGCAAGTATGCAAGCAAACGCTAATCCTATCGAGCAATCTAAATTCAACCAAACACTGCTAGTAGACCCATTTGGCCAGTCTTATTTTTTCTTGCCTGCTCAAGCTAATACTCATGACGTACCTGCAGAGCAAGTTCAAAATAGTATTGAGAAGTACAACATTGATGCCTTGTTACAAAACCATAGCGTCTCATGGGGCCAGCAATTTGATATTGATAGGCTCTATCAGCAAGTTTCTAATGACTACTTAGCACACCACAAATCTCGCCAAGATAAACTCAGCTGGTTAAGCCGCAGCATTATGAGTGGAGAGGTAAGTGTATTTAAGGGTGAAAACTTTGCGCCGTTGCCACCAACCGATGCCGAAGGCGGAATTCCGGTAGCTGCTTCAACAGCTGTTGGTAACTCTCAAAGGCCAGCTGAGCGGCCTTCAAAAGCGCTTGGACTTGGAGGCTATAGTAATGAATTCTTAGAAGGAAGCTCAGCTAATCAAGCTCAGCCTAACTTTGATATAAATAACGAAGCTATTCCCATAGATAAGCAAGCTTCAATAGATACGATGACTAAACTAGCTAAAAGTGAAGGGGATTCTATGCAGCACATAAAGGCTAGGGAGACCGTTGCTAGAGATTATTTGGAAAACAATGGGTTTACTAAGGACCAAATTCACGATGCTTTGGGCTCTCCTGACGGAACCAAGGACGGTGGAGTAGATCTAACTCAGCCTTTGGAGGTAATCAGTTTCCCACCTCCGGAATCTATGTCTCAACATGTTAAGTCACATGGTTATCCCGGGAATTGGTTTGATCCTAAATCTAATCAGTCTCCTGATTCTTTAGGCATCAGTGGTGAAGGAAGAACTTCCAAGCCTTTTACAGTAGTTAAAGGTACAGGGTTAAAATCGTCAGCTAAACCAGTAAAAGATAACTGGACCACTCCAGGTGTAGATGTTCATTGCAGTGGCGGTGGAACCCAACTGCTAGTCAATGATGAGATAAAAAACAAAATTATTGAAATAAATCCAAAGGGCATTTAAGTGAATTATAAAAATCTTGTAGCATCGACGAACCTTGCATTAACTGAGTTCTCAAAGAAAAATATCGCTTCTATAGAGCTCGCGGTATACGACTCCATAATAGAGCAGCTAAAATTTATATTGCATGAAGCAAATTTAGGGAACGACCCTAGAGATAGCCTGCCCCAAGGGCAAACTTTTACTTATGGTGTAATCTCATCAAGAAATTTTGCTTCTCCCGAAGAGCTAAAGCTAAAGCGCTTCTTAGATGATGTTACGTCGCACCTTTATCCTGAAGACTTCAGCTAGTTGCTGAGCTTAGCGGCTTAGTTGATTGGTCTCTGATGTAAAAGGCTTTTAGTTTAGATAATCTAAGCCGTTGTGGTCACCCTGATATGGATTTATGCCAAAGCTTTAAGATGAGTGATGATTTTTTGTTTAACCAAGGGATGTTAGATCTGTTTAAAGACATTGCCAAACGCCATAAAATGGGGACCTTATAAGTTTAATACAGTCAGGGAGCTAATCCGCTAACGTGTCTACATTACCTATATTGTACTCTCTGCAAAACTGTCCTTATGCGATGAGGGCTCGATTGGCTATTTTGCTGGCGGGGCAAGCTGTGCATTTGCGGCCGATTGTTATGAAAAACAAGCCTGAAGAAATGCTAGCCTTGTCGCCAAAAGGAACGGTACCGGTATTGGTTTTAGCTGATACCCTCAACGCTGAAGCAACTCAATATCAGGTTATTGATGAGAGCCTAGATATAATGCTGTGGGCGCTAAGGCGTAACGATCCTAATGATTTATTGTATTCATCGCGAGGCGATGCGCTAGATGAAATACTGCAAGTTATTGAGCATAACGATCAGCAATTTAAGCCGGATTTAGAGCGCTACAAAGACGCAAAACGCTACCATCATCAAGACCTAGAAGCATGCAGGCTAAAGTGTGAGCCTTTTGTGCAAGACTTGGAGCAACGTTTAACTAAACACCGGTTTCTAATGGGCGATAAAGCCAGCCTTCTTGATTATGCTTTACTGCCGTTTATTCGACAGTTTTCCAAGGTTAACCGACAGCTTTACCTAAATGGCCCATATACTCACTTACAAGCTTGGTTAAATCTGCATTTGCAAAGTCGCCTTTTTTCTAAAGCGATGTTTAAACATCCTCTATGGTTGGACACTCAGCAAGACATTGTATTTGGAGAGAGTTACTAGCTTACGGCCTTCACGCTGTCATTTATAGTAGCTTGTTAACTGTATTAATAGCTCCAGCAAATGCTAGAGCTATTTTTAATCGATTAACCCATTTCTGACTAAGGGATACCCTGAACAGCTGCAGCGGTTTGTTGATTTCTTATTTTAAAGTACAAGTACGCTGGTAAAGCGCAGCTTAGGCCTATGGATAAGTTGATCACAATAAACCAGTACGGTTTTGGACGATCTGCTTGCTTATCGCTAAACATGAACAGCCAAAACACCAGTGAGCTAATCAGTAAATCAGTACTAAAGCCACCTGCAGCGCCATTTGCAAAAAGGGCAGGAATAAATAGCCCTAAATTAAAGCCATGTGCCGTAATAAACTCAATAAAAAACACATAGGGCACAATGGCTCCTGCTATAGCCAAAAACAGATAGAGATGTTTCATAATTGCTCCTTATGTATACTTGGTTGACATAAGCGTAGTGACTAGGGGTGATTATGTCAACAAGGTTGACACGGGTGGGCGTTGCGATGGTTGATAGCCACGCTTTGCAGTTGGTTATGGCAACTAGCAAAATTCAAGATTTAACAAGTAATTACTTATCTAAGGCTCTCTCTAACAAGGGCTACAGTTCAATTAGCCCTGCCACCTTAAGTTTTTTAAGTGCGTTAGATTGCGGGATTAATTTTGGTTCGGAAATCGCGAGAAATTTAGGTGTGAGTCGCCAGATGGTGGCTAAAACAGTAAAAGATCTAAGTAACAAAGGGTACTTGGAACAGCGAGAGGGAGTAGGTAAACAAAAGCAAATTTTGTTTACTCATCAAGGTGAGTTGTTAATGGCTGATGCGAGGTTGTTGTTGGCTGAATTAGACCAACATTTAGCGAATGCCATTGGCAAAGAGCACTTAGGTGATTTGGTTAATGGTTTTAGCCAATTAGAAGCGGTGCTTAGTACTAAGCTGAATAATGAGGGTTAAGGTTGTTTTAAGTAAGTGTGCCAGCTTTGGTTAGTTTGCTGGTACTGGTGAATGCAAAACTCTTGGCGCTCTGCCAAGTAGCTGGTGTCAATCTCATTTAGCAATTTGGGGTAGCGTTTAGGGTTAGAGCCATACACTAAACACAGGGTTGAAAAATAGCGTTGTAAATCAAAACTGTGTTCATTTATATATTCACTTAACTCGTAAAAATTGGGTTTATCTTCAGATTCAAACGCAAACATGTCGGCTGCACTAATTGCTACTTCGTCACCCAGTTCAACGTAGTTGAGTAATACAATGGTGGCTAAATTGTCTGCGGCATCTTCCTCTTTGCCAAGGATTGGTATTTGCTGGTCGGTAATGTAAGCGTGGCCTAACTCATGTAACAGGGTGTGCAATAGAGTGTCTATGGCCGCATCTTCTGCGCTTATGCCATAGCGTTTTTGGTAGTTGTTGTTGGCGAAAAACTCTAGGGTCTCGGCAACAAAGGCATAAGGAATGTAAATACCATGAGCGTCTGGGTCGTACAGTGGGCCATCATTGATGCCATATTCCAAAGTTACTGCTCGTCTAAAGTTGAACAGCTGTGTGACTAACTGACTAAAGTGCTGGTTTATATTACTGCGTTTTATAAGCGCACGGCTTTCTTTATCGGCTTGGCTTACCGCTGGTTGCATTACTATTTGAATGTTTGTTGCGTGTTGGTTTGCTAATGTCGGATAAGCAATAAGCCCCAATAAAATGACAAGTATCTTAATAAGCTTCAATAGCAGGCCTCTAGGTATTTAGCGACTGGTGCTTTTAGCTTAGCTGTTATTTCGCTTGCTAGCCTTAGCTTGTGATGGCCTTATGTGAAGTTAAGTAAACCCAGAAATGAGCCAGCAAATCTGGGTTTAAAGTTAAAGCTTGGGTAAGGCTAAAGCTTACTCAGGTACCGCGTAAGTACTAATGTTCATAAACACCGCTTGCTCCCTAAGTGGCAAAAGCGCTTGATAATTAGGGCTGTCGTACCAGCTTTGCAAATTGCTCATACTGGGAAACTTAATTACTCCCACAGCATCATGCTCATTTGCACCACTAAGGTTGCCAGAAAATTTCCCTTTTATTACCAGCTCACCGCCATACTCGCCCAGTGTAGCGGCTGCTTGTTGGCCATATTGCGCAAATTTTTCTGGGTCTTTTACTTGGCTAGTTGCAACAAAAAATGCAGTCATGTCTCGGTCTTCCTTTTAGTTGGCTTGCATAAAATCAAGATGTAACAGGGCATGTTAACTGCGCCCAACAAGGTACAATATTTATTGTACACATGCGTACAATTTAGTTTTATAAATTGTTTTTGTCCATAGATGTACAAAAAATAAATCACAAATAGTCGTTTCATCTGAAGAGCAAGCTTAGATGGCCAACTTCTGGAGCAGAGATTAGGCAGCTAAGTACAATTATGCTAATTTGTACACATGTGAACATATTGAGCAGTATCAGAAGAACATGGGTAGAGCAGCGAAGTTTGATCGTTCAGCAGCAATAGAAGATTGCATGAATGAGTTTTGGTTACATGGTTACGAGGCCTGTTCGGTTAAAGCCTTATCCGAAAAACTTGGCATAACGCGTTCCAGTTTTTATAACGCATTTGGTAGTCGCCAAGCGCTGTTTTTAGAAACCCTAGATTTATACGCCACCATTACCCCTGATCAAGTTTTAAACCAGCCAGAGCAACATACTAATGTACTCGCGCTAATTAACGCATTTTTCGCAGATGTATGCCGTTTTAGAGCAAGCGATCCCGAAGCGCGTGGATGTTTGGTGATTAACTCGATCTCTGAGTTAGTGGCTGTAGACGAAGAATTGGGTGAAAACCTAAGCAAAATGGTGCACGCCAACATTGCCCGCTTCGAGCAGCTATTGCAACTAGCAGTGGCTAAAGGGGAGCTAGAAGAACAGCAAACTAGAGAGAAAGCTTTAGCGCTACAAAGTTTACTAATGGGAGTTAGCGTGTTGTCAAAAGTTGTTACCAGTGAGGCGGAATTATTGGTGATAGTTAAGCAAACGTTAACTGGGCTTGGATTAGCTAAATAATCAAATTGGCTTAATTAAGGGGCGTAATAGTTATGGACAATCTATTTGCTAAGTTGCCTAGGGATAAGACCCAAGAGCATTTTAGTGACTTACTACAAGCCGATGGATTAAGGGTTGAGCGGATTGTTTCTTATGGACAAGCCTCACCTGAACAGGGTTGGTATGACCAAGAAGAAAATGAATGGGTAAGCGTTTTAGAAGGCTCGGCAGTTATAGAGTTTGATAACGGCCAGCGTGTTGTTTTAGGAAAGGGTGATTACTTAAACATCCCCGCACATCAAAAGCATCGAGTAGCAGAAACAGCGGAAAATGTGGCGACTATTTGGTTGGTGATTTTCTACAAATAAACAACGAGCCTATGCGCAATTAAGGCGTTTTAAAACACGATCTTACTCAATACTTAAAACAGTTATTAGGATTAAAGTAAATATAGAAATCAATAAAGGAGACTCTCATTACTCTACTAAAAGTTTTATCTGATTTGGAAACATCAATTGATGAAGCTTCATCACATTTTGAGACTTGGTGGGCTTTAGGATTTTCAGAAAATAGACATCGATTTAAAGAAGCTTTTGAAAGTCCCGACTATAACTACTTTTTGCACACATGTTGTGTGGCCAATCAAATTGCCATGTTTATGGCACTCAGCCGAGCTTTTGATACCTGCACTAAATCATCACGTTTTCGAAAGTTGAGAACGCTGCTGCTTGAGGAAGGGCTAGAAAACCTGGCGATGATTATAGATGAGAAGCTGTCGCCATTTAAGTCTTTAATAAGTCGGATTTTGACGATTAGAAGTCAATTAATAGCTCATTCTGAGACTAACAAGACTGATGAGGATGTTCTGGGAGCTAATGGAGTTAAGCCTGAAGAGATTCGAAGCTTAATTGACGCGTCTAAAGATGTACTAGTTGCAGTGGCTATTACTCTTAGGGTACACAATCTTTGTTTTTCGACAGGCCGTCATAATCATTCAGCCTTAGAAATTCTAAAGAAACTAGAATCATAGGTTAGAACTAATATAAGCGGTCTAACTATCTTAAGGGGGACCAACATGTTTAACGTAACAAAAGTGGCTGACAACCGTTTAGATATTGAATTCGGCGGGAAGCTTGATGCGGACGAAATGAAACTAGCCTTAGATGAACTTAGCAGCAAAGTACAAGGTATAGAGCAGGGGCTAATGCTTTATCGAATCGAAGACTTTGCATTACCTACCTTAAGTGCCTTAGCCGTAGAATTTGCACGTATTCCCGAGATGTTTAAAGTGATCCGCCAGTTTAAACGCGCCGCAGTGTTGTGCGACAAGCAATGGGTGCAAACCATTAGCGAGCTTGAAGGCAAGCTTATTCCAGGCTTAAGCATTAAAGCGTTTGATATGGTTCAGGCTGACCAAGCCGAGCAATGGCTCAACAGTTAATAGAACACTTACAAAACAAAGCTACGCAATAGTTGGCTTTGCTGCTAGGGTGTAAATACATTCCTAGCAGCCAATAGGGTACTGGTATGCCATTTTCCTTACCTAACATTTCGCGAAGTTTTCTAGCCAGTTGCTTAGCTCTTAGCTTTTACTCCATTTCGGCCTTAGCTAACGATGTCACAATAGTGGCCGCAGAGTTTACTCAAGATGGCCAACGAACCTGGAAGGTAGATGTATCACTTATGCATAGCGATACAGGTTGGGATCACTATGCCAATATGTGGCGAGTAGTGGATGTAAATGGCACGGTTTTGGGAGAGCGCGAATTATTACATCCCCATGTTAATGAGCAGCCCTTTGCTCGCAGCTTAAGCAAGGTGCCACATCCAGCTGTTGGTTCCATTGTTTATATCGAAGCGCGCGATAAAGTACATGGTTGGTCACCACAACGTTTTGAAGTTGATTTAAGCCAAGCACAACAAGGGCATTTGTTGGTGGAAATGCCTAAGTAATCGTTTTAAGCGACGCTTAAATTCGCTGCTTTAGTTCGTGTATTAGGGCTTTAATGGAATGAGTCGTTAAAGCCCAATAGTTGGATTATTGGCATAGTTAAATTTTAAGTGCTTGGCAGCAGCGTTAGCCATTAGCATTTTTGTCACTTAACGCTGCAAATATTTTCGCCTTTGCTTTAACTTGCTGTTAATTAAAAAATAATGAATTTTACTGACTTTTAGCTCTATTATTGCCGACGTTTGCAACTAAATCTTAATGTTAGAAAATGCGAATTTGAAACAATTTGTTACTAGTTTGTATGTTAGTCTGTACTTGGAAAGGGAAGTCTCAGATAACAATATGCAAATTAAAAAACTAATAAACTTAGGGGCCGAAGGGCACTCTTTTGCTGCCGTTAGCCGCATAAAGCTAACCAATATCATCGCCTTAATAACCACCGTTATATCTGGCTTATACTCACTCAACTATTGGCTACTGCTTGATAATAGCGGTGTTGCTTCAATTAATCTTGGTTTTACAGTGGCTTACTTTGCCACCTTAGCATTTATGCACCGGGGTCATGTATCTGGAGCTAAAACCTGGTTTTTCTCGGTGTTAATGGTGCATTTACTGGTTTGTACCAATGTGTATGTGACCAATCAAAGTGGTTTTCACTTGTACTATTTCTTGGTGCCTACTGGCGCATTTTTGCTGTTTGAGCTTCATCAGCGACGAGAGATGCTGGCATTAAGCGCAGCCTCGGTAGGTTTGTTCCTTTACTGCGAAAACACCCTTAATTTAAATCCGCTTATAGAGCTAGATGCTGCCACCAATCACTTGCTTTATCAGTCGGTGGTATTGGTGAATATGATTGAAGTGGTTTTTGTGCTGACCATTTTTGCGCGACAAATTGAAGCCAACGAAAAGCAACTTACCTTACAAGCGTCGACCGATTCGCTAACCGGTTTGGCAAATCGCCATTGCTTCTTTGCTGAGGGTAACGAAATGCTCGAGCATGCCAACAAGTTGCACCAAACAATGAGCTTGGTCTTGCTCGATTTTGATTATTTTAAAAGCATTAATGATCGTTATGGTCATGTGGTTGGTGACTTGTGCTTAGTTGAAATAAGCAAAGAAATTAATGCGATTTGTCGCGAGCAAGACTTGTTTGCCCGTATTGGTGGCGAGGAGTTTGTTATTGCCATGCCTAAAACCAACTTAGAGCAAGCGCAACAAGTAGCCGAGCGAATGCGCGAGCGGGTATCTAAACACATTATTCCTATCGTGGGTGAAGCTAACTTTACCTGCACCGCCAGCTTTGGAGTGGCAAGTAGCAGCGATGTGAAGTCATTAAAGACCTTGCTGCAACAAGCAGACAAAGCCTTGTATATGGCTAAGGAACAGGGGCGAAACTGCGTTCAGTTGTATAGTGCTTAAGCATATCGTTATTGTTTGACTCGTCGTTTTAGACAAGCTAAATCCGCTTGTTTATAACGGTGATTTAGCCTGCCTAGCCTCAGGGCATGTTTACCTACTGTTCTTTGCCTAATACCTCAATCACAAGCTGTTAGTTGACCTTAAAGGTGCTGATTAATTAGTTTAGTTTCGTTATGTTTTAATTGTCATCACTCGAACCGGAAAGCACTTTTATTTGTGCTTTTTTGTTCACTATTCGCCAAGGAGTGGGCAATTAATAACGAGAGAATGACTATGAAAAAATCGATGATTGCTTTAACCATTGCTGCGGTAACGTTTGGCGCTGTACAAACTGCTAATGCATGTTCTCGCATTACCTTAGATACTCCCCACGGCGTTTCGCAAGTACGTACTCTAGATTGGGGTGTTCAGCTTGGAACGGTTGCTATTCTTCATCCAGTAGGTACAGAAGTAACAACTAAAGACGTACCTTCATATAAAACTGCGGCAACTTGGACAGTAAAGTACCCAACGCTCGCTTTAGAAGAGCGTGAAGTATTTGTTGATACAGTAGGAGAGGCTATTAATGCCGCAGGCTTATCTGCGTCTACCTTGTATTTATATGACTCAGCGGAGTTTATTAAAGACTATAAAGATAACGGCGCACCGGCGGTAAACTGGGGTGATGCTGCAAGCTTTATGGCTGAAAATTTCGCTACAGTAGAAGAAGCTGTGAAAGCGTTTGAAGCCAAGCAATTCCAGTTTGCTTGGGTAGATGGCATTCATGGCGACCAGCACGGTTTACATATTTCGGTTCAAGACAAAAGCGGCGATATTGCGTTATTTGAGCTAAATAAAGGCGGGGAAATGCGGGTACACCGCGGTAGTGTGAATGATCAAATGCGGGTAATGGCTAATGCGCCACTACAGCAATATCATGAAGCAAACGCTCAAGCTGCAGGCGATATGAGCCTTACTGAAACTGGCCACAAAATTGGTTCTAGCATTTCATCGGCAGATCGTATGCTGCGTGGTTTGTACCATTCAGCAAATGTTGAATTTAAGCAAGATGCAAACTGGGCACAAACCGAAGGTAAGCTGCAGTCTACCTTTGACGCAGGCAACCTAGTACCACAAGACATTATTGATCCCGCTAACGGCGAAACTTACGCTACTTGGATTCAATATACTTACAACTTTGACAATGGCTCATTCAAAATGCGTAATTTAGATACCTACGCAGAAATTCGCATCGATTTAGCAGAAGCCTTTAGCGCAACAGAGGTTTCGTGTGCAAACTTGGTTGAGCAAGCAGAAACGCAATCTACGGCTTTATTTGGTAGCTGTGGTTAGTGATTACCCCAATCAATGAAGGCGGCTTTTAGTCGCCTTTTTTGTGGGCCGTGCCCAGAGTCCAGTATCCAGTGGAGAAACTTAAAGCATATGCGGTTTTTAATGAAACGAATGTTGGAATGAAAGTAGATAGTTAATACAACACCGCTTAGGACAATGATGACTTAGGATAAGCGTGATAATCTACTAGGGTCTGTTGATCTTTGCTGATGGTTTTTGCAGCAATTTCAACACCAAAGATCAACAGACCCTAATCATTAGCTTGAAAATAAGAGTTCGCAGATGCAAGCCAAACATGAATGGAGAAAAAAGGAGAAGAGTTTCTATCTCCCGAAAAACAAACCAGAAACCCTTACCGTTCCTAAGTTTTCCTTTATAAGTATTCAAGGCGAGGGGAGCCCTGCAAGCAGTGCTTTTACCAAAAAGGTAGAGGCCTTATATGCGCTCGCTTACACCATTAAAATGATGCCTAAAAAAATGGATAAGCCACCGCAAGGTTATTTTGATTTTACCGTTTATCCCTTAGAAGGTGTTTGGGATATTAGCGACAAAGCAAAAGCCAACTTCGATGGCACCATTAATAAAGATGAGCTGGTATATCGTTTAATGATCCGCCAGCCAGACTTTGTCGACCAAGCGTTTTACCGTGATATGCTTGAGCTAGCAAAACAGAAAAAAGCTAACCCTCTTTTTGAACAACTTAGTTTTGAGCAAATAGAAGAAGGGAAAACGGTACAAATGCTACATGTAGGCCCATTCGATGATGAGCCGCAAAGCTTTGAAAAAATGGAAGCCTTTGCCGTCGCTGAAGGTCTTGAGCGACTATCTAAAGTTCATCGAGAAATTTACCTGTCAGACCCTCGAAAAGTAACACCAGACAAGCTTAAAACCGTACTCAGGTTCCAAGTAAAATAACCAGCAACAAACAATAGATTTACCGGTGTTTGAAGCAGCTTAAATTTGAGCATAGTTTGCCAAATTATGTTTTACTTTTATTGGTGTAAATAGTCTTTTCTGCTTAGGGCTTTGTACAAACTCCATGCTAATCTGATGATCTTTCGCGCATAAAGCAAAACACTAATGGAGTAGTAGCAATGTTAGGTATTAACGAGTTCTGGCTATTTGTCGTTTCGGGTATTTTGCTAAATTTGATCCCAGGGCCAGACTCTTTGTATGTAATGGCGCGCAGTGCTAGCCAAGGTTTTAAAGCTGGCTCGGTGGCCGCGTTAGGCATTGGTGCGGGTACCTTTGTACATATAGCTGCGGCGGCGTTTGGTCTTTCTGCTATTTTAGCAAGTTCGGCTGCGGCTTTTACCGTGATCAAGGTTATTGGCTGTATTTATTTGTTGTATATGGGCTTTTCGATGGCCCTTACAAAAAACACCCCCGATGCTACTTTGCCCTTAAGTAACAATCAGGGCGCTGTAACCAGCTATTCCAAAATATTTAGCCAGGGCTTTCTTACCAATAGCTTAAACCCTAAAGTGGCGTTGTTTTTCTTAGCATTTGTTCCCCAGTTTATCGATGCCGCCGAGCCAAACAAAGCTTTGGCATTTGTGGTGTTAGGTTTGGTGTTTAATCTTAACGCTATGATTTGGGGCCATATTTTAGCTTGGTTAAGTGCTTCTATTTCTCATCGCGTACAGGCAAGTGACAAAATTAAGTGTTGGTTAAATCGTGGTTTAGGCGGCTTATTTGCTGCCTTTGGTATTCGCTTAGCTTTTTCTGAACTGAGCTAAAGCTCGGTTACTTTCATCAAGGATTATGATGCAGCGTTCTAAGAAACAACTTTTGTTAATGATGGCATTTTTAATGCCCTTTAGTTTTTCCATATGGATGGTTTTACTCAACAATTTTGCTATTGAAGTTGCGCAATTTACCGGTCGCGAAATTGGTATTTTGCAAAGCTTGCGTGAGGTCCCTGGCTTTTTAGCCTTCACCGCAATTTTTGTACTGTTAGTGCTCAAAGAGCAAACCTTCGCTCTGCTCAGCCTGTTAGTGCTGGCGATTGGTATTACCCTTACTGGGTTCTTTCCCAGTGTTTATGGTTTGTACTTTACTACGGTACTTATGTCGGTGGGTTTTCATTACTTTGAAACAGTTAACCAATCACTCACCTTACAGTGGATCCCAAAAGATGAAACGCCGGCATTTATGGGTAAAGCTTTAGCGGTGAAAGGTGCTGCAGCGGTGTTAGCCTATAGCTCTTTATGGGCTCTACTCGAGTACACCGAGTTTGAATATGTATCGCTTTACGCCATGTTTGGTGGAGCAACCATAATAGCGGTGTTGTTTATAGCCTTAAGGTTTCCGCATTACACCGCAGAACACGAACAACACAAACGACTAATATTGCGCCAGCGTTATTGGCTGTTTTATACCTTAGTCTTTTTAAGTGGAGCACGTAGGCAAATCTTCGTGGTGTTTGCCGGCTTTTTGATGGTAGAGAAGTTTGACTATTCAGTGTCAGACATCGCCTTACTTTATCTTGCTAACCAAGTGCTAAATATTCTGTTTGCCGGAAAAATTGGCCAGTTGATTGGGCGTATCGGTGAACGTAGAGCGCTAATTATTGAGTACACAGGGCTAATTTTTGTATTTGCTGGATATGCTTTGGTGGACACAGCAGAGTGGGCAGCGGGCTTATATATTATCGATCATCTGTTTTTTGCTATGGCGATAGCGATAAAAAGTTACTTCCAAAAAATTGCCGATCCAGCCGACATTGCCAGCTCGGCGGGGGTGAGCTTTACCATTAACCATATTGCAGCGGTGGTATTGCCCGCGTTGTTGGGATTTGTTTGGCTGTATTCTTCATCTTTAGTATTTTGGATAGGGGCGGGCATTGCAGTGGCTTCATTGGCCTTTTCGTTTTTGGTGCCACGTCATCCCGATCAACATCAAGAAACCACTTGGGCGGTTAACGCTCGTTAGTTCACACCATAATGGCGATGATGCTGCCAACCGTGCCAATGGCTTTTAATACTTGTCCTGCGGTATAGGCGCCATCATCGTTGTCTTTAACCTCATTGGGTTTGTCCATACCTAAGGCTCCGTAAGCAAAAGACTTAACAGCGCTGTCTTCTGGCTCGTTTGGTTTTTGGGTGGCGGTTTGCTCTGTAGTATTTGTTGGCGGCAGTGGGGCTTTAACTGCTTGAGCTTGTTGCGCAGCTGCTTGTGCCATATATGCGTTACTTGCCGAGCCATTAATCGATGATAAAGACATTGCGTCATTCCCAATAAATTCCCTTTACAGTCATTTTATCGGCAGAGCTTGCGAGGAGTTAAGCAATAGTTTTAGCTTTTATAATATCCGTAGTTGTTTATTTTTAACCAGTAATATCAAAAGCTTAAAACCAACAAGTAAAGCCTACATCAACTAAGAAACAATTGTTGATCCTATCCATAAAATAGCCGAATTGTTATTGCTGAAAATGTTTACCCTCGTTAACGTCAATAACCACTACGGAAAGTATTGTTGGTTATGGGGTACAACATGGTAGAACGATTTAACTATTTCAATCGCTTGAGAAAAATGTCGATTTCGCGGCAAGTGGTTACGGTGGTAGCTGTCATCGCTAGTACCTTTGTTACAGCTATTCTTATTGCCATTGTGGGCTTAAATAATATTCAAAGCCGCAACCAAACCTTAGCAACGCAATCGTTGGTGGCCTTACAAAATGCTTCTGAGGTAGAAGCCGCATACTTACAAATGAACCATTTGGTTCTGGCTATTCTCACCTCGAATAATCAACAACAATTGGATGACCTGTACCAAGGCTGGCAACAACAGCGTGATGCTACAGAGTCTTTATTAGAGCGAGCTATTGCTGGCTCAACTGCTCAACAACAAACGTCTATTATCGCTGGTTTCTCTGCTTCTAAGTCTATGGTGCACCAGTTAGACGAGGAGTTGGTGGCGGTATACCAAGCGTTATCACAAAGCTATAGCGAAGCTGACGAGCTGACCAAATTATTTAATCAGTTTATTTTGCAATCTACCGAGCTGTATAACGACATGGGGTATCAGGTTGAACCTTACGCCTTGGAAGATCAGTATATTCGCGATATCTACCGAACGTATATGGCCGCCTCGCAGCGCGTTCAGCTTAAGGTATTTGAGTTGGTGTCGGTAAACGATCCAAATGCGGTGAACAAAATACTCGCAACTATTCGCTCCAGCACTACTCGCTTAAGTACTAGTTTCGAAGATTTAAGCTTTGAAATTGAATCGATTAACAGCCACGCCGATATTCAAAGTAACTGGGCATTCTTTATTAAGCATGTGCAGCAACCTCAAGGTTTGTTATCACGGATACTTGAAAACAAACGAAACATTCAGCAAGTCGGCTTAAAACGTACCGAGTTAGAAAGCGAAATCGAAAAACAAATTACCGCACTTAGGCAGTTAGTAAGCACTATTGATAGCCAGACCGATACGATGGTTAACGAGGCAGAAAGCCTGGTGACAAAGGTAAGCATTAGCGCCAGCGTTGCCGGTTTTATAGCCTTATTGGTTGCCGTTGCTGCGTGTATTTCGATTAGCCGTTTAATCAAACGACCGATAGATGATTTGGCTACTGTTACCCGAGCCATGGCCAAAGGTGATTTTACCCTACACATGCAAAGCAATTGGAATGGTGAATTTGCCAAAGTAGCAGGCTGGGTGAATGAAGTTGCCGAGAATACCAATCGTTCTTTAAGCGAAATTGCTCAAGTGACGAACGAACTAGAAACCATGGCCAATAGTAACGCCAATATAACCGGTGAAATTAAAGGCAAAAACGACCATCAGAATACCAGTTTAGCTAGCGTTGGTAGCGCCATTACGCAAATGGCGAATGCCAGCCAAGAGATTGCCACCATTGCTAGTGATTCCTTCCATCAAACCGAAAGTGCAGACAATCGTTTAAAAAGCGGTACCAGCGTTATGCTGCAAAACCAGCAAACTATTCAAGCCTTGCAGCAGCATATTTACAGTACTCACGGAGCAATGGAGAGTTTGTTAAGCGATGTGCAAGACGTTAAGTCGGTATTAGAAGTTATCCAATCCATTGCCGATGCCACCAACTTGCTGGCGTTAAACGCAGCGATTGAAGCGGCAAGGGCTGGCGAGTATGGCCGCGGGTTTTCGGTAGTAGCCGACGAAGTAAGGTTGTTGTCTATGCGCACTGGTGAGCAAACGAAGCAAATTGCCAAAGTAATGGCCCGCCTAGAAGAGCAAGCAAGCACGTCTATGGAATTGATGGACGAAAGCCGTAGCAAAATGGGTGACACCGTAAGCTTAAATAACCAACTATCTGAGGCGATTTCAGAGGTAGGTGAAGATATTCAGCAACTTAGGGATATGTCTCACAGCATTAGTACTGCTACCGAGCAGCAGCGCGAAGGTGCTAGCAGTATCACCAAGGAAATGGCTTTATTAGCTCAGCAAGCAAAAGAAAACAGCCAAACATTAGATACCCTAGCTGCTGAAGGCCAGCGCTTAAACGCGCTGTCAAATCAGCAAGAAAGTAATGTTGGTCGCTTTAAGCTAGCAAGCTAAAAATGCTCGCTAAGCTCTTCATCACTTAAATTAGATACATCCCATTGGCATAAGCTCAGCATCGATTGCAGTGCAGCTTGGGCCAATGGGCTATGGCTATGCAGCGCCTGCTGTTTTGTGTGTTTGGCCATGGTGGCTGGAGAGGCTGCAGCCACTAGCTTATCACTGGCTTTGTCTTTAACTTGCGCGCTGTTCAAATGGTTTATGTTTTTGCGATAGTGCATAAGCTGCTGATTGGCTTTAAGTTCTAAACTAGTCATTGTTTTCCTCTAAGAGCTGTTGTTAAACACAAGGCTATTTTGCGCCCATTAAGAGGAATTAAAAACAGATGGTCTTTGGGTATATCCTTCCTTATATTGTTTTTATATGTAGCTTTATTACCATTTCTCTGAGATTTTTTCTAAATAAAGCTAAAATGAGGAAGTTTTTACGATAAAGGAGGTAGGGTTTTGCAGGCGATTAAACTACTAAGGTACTACTTAAAGCTTACCAAGTTTGGCACTAAAGAACCGGTTAAGCTGGCTTTGGCCGATATTGCAGAAGCGATAAGCACTAGCCCACGACATGCCCGAACTTTGTTAAAACACATGGCCGAGCTTGGGTGGCTTAACTGGCAGCCAAGTGTTGGTCGCAACCAGCGCTCACATTTGAGCTTGTTGTTTAGTGAAGCCGATCTAAAGCAACATTTGGCTAAGGCACAAATTGATTCTGGAGATTATAGCGCTGCGTTAGCGCTGCTAGACGATGACCAACAATGGTTTGGCCGGCTACTTATTGCTACCTCTGGTGCTAGCCATCGAGATGGTTCTCTTAATCTACAGCTAACCTATTCGCGGCCTTTCTCGGCCGTGCTACCCCACTTGTTGCTACGTAATAGTGAGCGATTTTTACTGCGGCAGCTGTATGCTAATTTGGTTAGGTGCGACACCGAGGGGAACATTCATTCAGACTTAGCCCATCATTGGCAGTGTGATGAGTCCTTTAAGGTTTATCGCTTTTACTTGCGACCACAGCTGCAATTTCACGATGGCAGTGTAATCGATGCCTATGCTGTTGCCGCCTTGTTTAATACGCTGCAAACTAATGCCCAATATCAACATGAACTAAGCCATGTCACTAGTGTTAAAGCGGCTAACGCCTTAACGGTAGAATTTACCTTAGCCAGCAGTGACCAGGGCTTTGCTGGCCTATTGGCAGACCCAAAGTATGCCATTCAACCAGCTTTGCAACTTAGCCAAACAGGGGAGAGCAGCAAGCAAGTGATTGGTTCTGGCCCCTTCACGTTAATTGCCCACAATAGTCAGCGGATCCATTTGCAGGCAAATTCTAGCTACCACGGTTATCGCGCCTTGCCCGACGAGGTGAGCATTTGGTTTGTCGCCAAAAGCTCGGTAGCAAAAGAAGGGCAATACGCTTTTACCAGCAATGATCAAAGCCAGCCTCAACATCTACAACAACGTTTAGAATTTGGCTGCCAATACCTGCTGTTTAATCAACAGCGGCAAACGCTTAACTACAGCCAAAGGCGCTGGCTATCAAGCTATTTGCAGCCCGAAGCACTTTTGCTTGCAGCAGATAAAAGTTTAAAAAGCATGGCCGTAGAGCCTGCTTTTAGTTTGTTAGACATTTGGCCAGACTGTTTTAGTTTGGCTGCAGAGAGCGTCCCGCTACCCAACGAGCTTAGCATTGGCTTTTATCAACATGATGATTTGCAATTGTACGCCGAAACCATTGCCAAGTTGCTTGAGCAAGTAGGCGTAAGCACTCAACTAACAGCGTATTCCTATGCCGAATTAAACCATGCTGCTAGCCAAAATACGTTAAGCCAAGACCTGATAGTGACAAGTTACAACTTAGACGATAACCGACCAGCATCGGCGTTTCGGTGGTTGTTTAACGACCCGATTATTAAGCATTGTGTCGGCAGTGATAATTGGCAATGGATGCAAGCGCAGCTTAGTGACGTTCGTGAAAATGCTGCGCTGCAAGACTACTTCAGCAAGATGACGCCGTTGGCCAATACCTTAGTAAGTGAATATTGGTGTTTGCCCATGTTTCATCATTGGCAATCTTTGCGTTTTCAAAACGTGTTGCAAGGCGTTGCGATGACAGATTGGGGCTGGCCACAAATTAAAGATGTATGGACCTCACAACAGTTTTCTAAGGCTGAGCCGCTCAAATTTAGCTGTTAATTCAGCCGTTCCAAGGTAGCTGTTGCAAAATGCAAGTTTACCACATTGTCTAAAGTGAAATTAAGTTTAACTTACTGATTATTAACAAATAAAAATCTTGGTATGAAATTCGCTATTCAACACTTGAATCAAGTGGAGAATGTAATGGGCGAATTATTACCAAGAGTTTATTTAATCGTTGATGCGCTATGGCGCAGACGTTATCTAATTGTCTTGCCAATACTTCTGATGCCAGTGGCGGGAGCACTCGTATCAATGTTTACCGACAAACAGTATGCCTCGCATACCAGTATGTTGGTGCAAGAAACCGCCAGCTTAAACCCATTTTTGGAAGACCTAGCCGTGTCGGCCAACGTGGAAGGGCGCATGGAAGCTCTAACCACCCTGCTGCACAGCCGCCACGTTTTAAGCGAAGTGGCGATTGAACAAGGTTTGATGTTTGAAACCGACAGCGCCAGTAAAAAAGAGCAAGTGATTAATCGATTGTCGGCTTCGTTAAGTGTTCGCCAAGTGGGTAAAGATCTCATTCGCATCGACTATAAATCGCCTAATCCTCAGGGAATGAGCCAGTTATTAGAAACCGTTTCTAAGCACTTTGTAGAGCAATTACTAGCGCCAGAGCGTTCGTCAATTAAAGAGTCTGAGCGCTTTTTGCGAGAGCACTTAAGCCTAAGCAGCATGGAGCTAGAAGAAGCCGAAGAGGCGCTAGCAAATTACCGCACCCAACATGCCGATGCATTACCAGAGCAGCATTCGGCAAACATTGAGCGTTTATCACAAGTTCGTCAACGCCTTATCGAACGAGAAGCAGAGCTAGCGGGTGCTAAGCAAAGCTTGGGTAGCATCGATCAACAATTGTCGCGCACCAATCCAGTATTAACCCGTTTAGAAGAACAAATAGTACTTAACCGAGCCGAGTTGGCCACTTTGATGTCACGCTACACCGAAGGTCACTCAAAAGTTCTCGCGGTTAAACGGGTATTGCGCCATTTAGAAGAAGAACGAGCTCAAGTATTAGCGCAACCCGAATCGGCAGTAAGTAACCACGACAGCTCGGCTTTATTGCAGCAGCAAATTTCTATTACCGAATCTAATGGCGAAATGCTGATTGTGCAGGTTGAAGCCTTAATGATTGCCCGCCAACGAGTAGATGCATTGGCCGAAGAGGTCTCGCAATTACGCAGTTTGGCGTCTTCTTTACAGCGCCAAGTGGGATCGGTGGGTGAGCAAGAGAAGCAGTTGCGCATTCTAAATCGTAACCTGCGGGTTAAGCGTAGCCTGTATGAAAATTTACTCACTCGCTATGAGATGGCGCAAGTAACCGGTGCGCTTGGCGTATTTGAACAGTCTGATCGGATCAAAATTATTGACCGCCCTTACACACCCAGTGGCCCATCAACCTTGCCTTTATGGATGTTTGTTGTTGCTGGATTAGTGGGAGGCATAGCCCTAGGAATTAGCTTAGCGGTAATTGCCGAGCTCACAGACTCAAGCTTACGCACCATTAAAGAAATTGAAGACATCGCAGGCGTATCGGTATTAAGCCGCATTCCGCCGCTTAAAGAATCGCATTAAAGAGGATGACCCAATGAGTATTTGGATCCAAGTAGTACAACACTTACAACCTGGCGGCATCGAAACTATGGCGCTTGACCTGCAACGTATGGAAGAAGCGCATGAGCAAGGCATAATTATTTCTTTAGAAGGTACTAAAGAAGAAGCCTTAGCCGCATGGCCTCGTTTGATTCCTTTTGCCGACCGCCTAATGTTTTTAAACAAGCCAGCTGGCTTTAGCTGGAAAACCCTGTGGAAACTTACCAACTTGTTTCGCCGTTGGGCGGTGCCAGTGGTGCATACTCATCACATTGGGCCGCTCATTTATGGTGGCATTGCTGCCCGTTTAGCCAGAGTAAAAGTAGTTATTCATACCGAGCACGATGCCTGGCATTTGCGGCAGCAGCGCCGTCGCATTTTGCAAGGTGCAATTCTTAAATGGGTTAAACCGATGCTAGTGGCCGATGCCAATTTGGTAGCCGGTGAACTAAAAACTGCCTTAGGTGTAACCGACGAAAATGTACAAGTGATTAAAAACGGCATCGACACTCACAGTTTTACCCCCGGCAATAAACTCATCGCTCGCGAGGCCTTAGGTTTACCTAATAACTGCCAAATAATTGGATGTGCAGGGCGTTTAGAAGTAGAGAAAGGTCAAGCCGTATTAATTGAGGCGCTGCCATTTTTACCTGCCGATGTGCACTTGGCCTTTGCCGGAGACGGCAGCCAACGCCAAGGTTTAGAGCAGTTAGTAGAGAGTTTGCACCTTAGCCATCGGGTACATTTTTTAGGCGCACTAGATTGCATGCCACGCTTTTACCAAAGTTTAGATTTGTTTTGTTTACCGTCTTATTTTGAAGGCTTATCGCTGGTTATTTTAGAAGCGCAAGCCTGTGAGGTGCCAGCAGTGGTGACTAATGTAGGTGCCTCTACCGAAGCCTTATGCCCGCGCACTGGCACAGTGGTAGAGCCAGGTTCTGCGTTTGCTATGGCGCAAGCTTTAGAGCTTAAGCTCGAAAAACCGAGTAGCGGAAATCCACGCCAATTTGTTAAGCAGTCGGGCGATTTACGCACTACTGCACGCAATTACGCGGCCTTACGTCACCGTTTCTTATAAGGGGATAATCATGAACGCATTAATTTATGTAACCTTAATCGCAATGTTCTTGGTGGTTTATCATCACGCTTTATATCCTTTGTTGTTAAAGCTTTTGAGCAAAGACAAAACGCAAAATTCCGAGGATGATATTCAAAGCGTTGCGCGCAAATATCACCAACGCGAGCAAGATCAGCAATTGCCCAGCATCGAGTTACTTATTCCTGCTTATAACGAGCAAGATTACATTGCGGCAAAGCTGATTAACCTCGCTACCTTAGATTACCCCGAAGATCGCTTAAGCATAAAAGTGATATGCGATGGCTGCAGTGACGATACCGCCAGCGTTGCAAGAGCGTGTTTAGAAGACTTAGCGTTTTGCAGCTTTTCCATAGAGATATGTGAACAGCTGCAAAACCAAGGCAAAGTGGCTGTGCTTAACCAGCACATTTCGCAAAGCAAAGCCGACATTGTGGCATTGTCTGACGTATCAGCGCTTATTTCGGTAGACGCAATGTTAATTGCAGCGCAGCATTTTGGCCAACCACAAGTTGGCGTAGTGTGTGGTTACTATCACCTGCTAAGCCCTGGTTCGGTAGGTGAGCAGGCTTACTGGAATTACCAACGCGAAGTAAAACGTTGTGAGGCAAACATGGGCGCACCTTTGGGCGCTCATGGCGCATTTTATTTGATTAAAAAGTCTCTATTTAGAGTAATGCCAGACGACACCATTAACGATGACTTTGTTATTCCCATGGACATAGTCGCCCAAGGCTACAGGGCTGTTTACGAACCAAACATTCGCGCTTTAGAGCTCGAACACGCCGCCGACAGCCAAGACCGCAGCCGCAGAAAGCGCATTGGAGCGGGTAACTTACAGCAACTCATTCGTCTTCGACATATGTTGCTACCGCGTTTTAAAGGTGTGGCCTTTACCTTCTTCTCTGGCAAAGCCTTACGAGTAACCATCCCTGTATTTATGCTCACCAGCTTTTTTGGGGCCATGGTGTTAGCTGCGCAATCTGCAGTATTTGCAGTGTTATTTGCTTTGCAGGTTGTGGCATACAGCTTAGCGATGTTGCCGCGCTTTATGCCTAATGCAAAACTACCAAACGCAATAGGCAGCCTAAATTATTTAGTAGAAGGGCACTTCTCTAGCATGATGGGCTGTGTAGATTACCTTCTTAAAAAGCTACAGCGTCGCTACTTAAGTGGCTTTGTAAGCCCCTTAGTTGCAGTGGGTAAAAGACTATTTGATGTGCTGGGGGCAACGATATTGCTGTTGGTATTTAGTCCCTTATTTCCTTTGGTGGCATTAGCCATAAAGCTGGATAGTAAAGGGCCGGTTTTCTATCAGCAAACTCGAGTAGGCTTAATGTCTGACAATGTAGTGCAGCTGTTCGACATTTTTAAGTTTAGAAGTATGCGGGCCGATGCCGAATCTGGCATTGGTGCTGTTTGGGCGGCAAAGCAAGACAAACGCATTACTCGAGTGGGGCGGTTTTTACGTAAAACCCGAATTGATGAATTACCACAACTCATCAATGTACTTAAAGGCGAAATGTCTTTGGTTGGGCCACGACCAGAGCGCCCAGTTTTCTATCAAACGCTAGAAAACTCCATCCCTTTTTATAGTGAACGCACAGTGGGTGTAAAACCCGGCATTACCGGTTTAGCGCAGGTAAACTTAGCCTACGATTGCTCAATCGAAGACGTTAAACAAAAACTCGCTTACGACCACTGTTACGCATTAAGCCTTAGCCAATGCAGCTCTTGGCTCTATCAAGACATAAGCGTACTGCTTAAAACGGTGTGGGTAGTACTAGCGGGAAAAGGGCAATAAAAGAGTTGTTTACGGTAGCTCGTAAACTTGGTGACTTCTTGTTTACCCGCAGAGGTTGCATGACATTTATACTGAAAATTGATGAAGGCCATAATCCAACATAGATAGGCTTTCTTTTTTCTAATACTTTAGCTTCACATTCACGCTTTCTAACTAAACTGATTGAGTAAATGGCTTTTAGTAGAGTACACCCAACAGAATTATTCGCTCTCTACCCACTCTGTACAATCTAATAATTACGCCCCTCGAATAAAAGAGCTGATCAAATTTTGAACAACTTGTTGATGACTAAAAAGACTATAACTATTATTGATTATAGGTGCTAGCTATGTGCTGATTTTAACTGGTCTTTTGTTATCGGCACATGCTTGTTTCGCCGAGAAACTTACATAAGAGTATGGTCTGCACATTAGTTGCATTCCAACGCTTTAGTTGTGTGTCTAGTCTCGATTTGTGTCGACTAAGTACGATGTTTTGCGGAAGACCTATGTAAAACGAACTGTTCAATAAACTACGCACTTTCGACGCCGAACGGAGCGAGGGTTAGCCGTTGTATTTCTTAAAAACTATTCCTAGAAAAGTATTTGAGGAGAGTAAAAATGACAATGAGAATACTATCTATTGATGGAGGTGGCATAAGAGGGATATTGCCCGGCCAGATATTAGTGTCGCTTGAAGAAAAGCTAAAAATTAAATCCGGAGACCCTACCGTAAGAATAGGTGATTATTTCGATTTGGTTGCAGGTACAAGCACTGGTGCGATTCTAAGTGCTGCATATGTATGCCCTAGTGATGATGGTAGCCAAAGACCAAAGTTTTCTGCTCAGGAAGCTGTCAATTTCTATCTCGAAGATGGTGACGAGATTTTTGATGTCGGTTTCTGGCGGTCCATCGGAACAGTAGGTGGAGTTCGTGACGAAAAGTATTCAGCCGATGAGCTTGAGAGAGTACTGAAATCGGCCTTTGGAGATATAAAGCTCAGTGAGTTATTAAAACCAACTTGCCTCGTTTCATATGATGTGAAACGACGTATTCCCATCATTTTCAAACAGCATACCGCAATAGATAAAAAAAGAGACTTCAAGGTGAGAGATCTTTTGCGTGGCAGTACAGCTGCACCAACGTATTTTGAGGCTGCTCGTATTTACTCGTTACCCCCACTTAAACAAAAATATGTACTGATTGACGGGGGCATGGTTGCTAACGACCCAACTTTATCTGCTTATTCAGAGGCAATTAAATTTGAAGATGTTAGTGGTATTAAAGATATGATAATTGTCTCTATTGGTACAGGAAAGCAGTTAAAAGGCTATACCTACTCGGAAATTAAGGATTGGGGGCCTCTTGGTTGGGCAAAACCATCCATTGATATTGCCCTTGAAGGAGGGCCGCAGATGACAGAGTATTATTTGAATCAGATTGCTTCAACTGTTGATAACTCAAAATACTATAGGATTCAGCCAAACTTGTATGATGCCGATTCAGCATTGGATAATGCAACACCAGAGAACTTGGAAAATTTACGGGATGCAGGAATAAGAAATGCGGAAGCTTATGATGAGAAATTGGAAGAAATCGCAGAAATGCTAATAAATAGGGAAAAAAGTTAAGGCGCAGATAAACTGAATTTTGATTAGTAGCTTCATCTTTTAGTGGTCAACACAGTAAGCGACATCTGTGGTTTTTTGTGAACATCTAGTCCAATGAAAAACGTGCTAGATTTAGACATGTTGATTTCCCTTTCTGTTTAGACTCTGCATCTAACAGTATGGCCCTAGTTTGACTAACCCTCGATAAACGCAGGAGGTCGGCACTTTAACTGGGGAGCATTATGTCTATGCACTTTAGGAGAGTACAATGGATGAATCTAGAAAAGTACAATTGCAAGTTTCATTTGTTAGTGGCTTGGGGGGAGCAATCATTGCCGCTGCAGTTACATATTGGAGTGCTGTAGATAAATCAAAAAATGAAGCAATTTTAAATAAAGCATTAGCAGATTCTAAAGAGCAATATCTGGAGCAAATTAAAGACTCGATAGGTAATATAGCGAGAGCTGAAGCTAATGCTGAAACTGCTGCCATAAATGCGCAAAAGCTGATTTCAAATTTAACAGCTCAAGAAGAAAGGGCAAACTTAATACTTTCAAAGTTATCTACTATAGAAAAAGATTCTAGCAATCAAGTCGTAGAGTTAAATGACAACAATATGGAAAAATTACAAAAAGGGCTAGCTTCAGAATATGAAAAATTTCAGATGCCCTCTGGAGCTGTGATTTCATTTAATTTAGCGAGATGTCCAAAAGGCTGGAAAGAATTTGAACCTGCTTATGGACGTTTTGTCCGAGGTATAGATAAAACAGGGCGAATAGATCCTGACGGCGTTCGCTTGTCTGGTAATATCCAAAATGATATGTTTTCTCAACACGACCATGGTGGCAACTATTCTTTTTTTCAACCAGCAGGTGCAGGTGGTGCAGATCATAAAAACTTAATGATTCAAGGTGGCGTTGGGGCTCAATCTTTTAAACTACAATCTAATGGCGGTATAGAGACTAGGCCTAAAAATGTTGCTCTTTTATATTGCGAAAAGCAGTAAAGTGCAAAACAATCGCTTCAAAAAGGCCGTAAAAAGCTTGGCTGCGTCACTTCGTTCCTAATTTTAGCCAAACATTTTATGCCTGTTAAGCGGGCGTTAAGTTTCACAATTATGTATAGCTTGAAAGATATTAAAGAAAGATCCGAATCAGAGGATGAGTTAGTTGTTGGTTACTCCGATGCAATAAAGCTGCTAGATATTTTCGAACAAAATAATACGCAAGCGCATGGCTGGGAAGGCTGGCTTAAATCTGAAGATGGTAAACTTAGCCATTCTCAAAAATATCAGGGAACCAGTGATCTCTCAGCTTTGCCAAACACATCAGCAATATCTCTTATAAAAAGCACTATCATGCGGGCTCATGCAGAGTGGCAAGAAAAGCCGGAAGTAAGTAATGCCTGTTTGTTGTTCTGCATTACTATTAATACCTAGTGAATCAATTGTTGTTGCCTCATAGCTGAGCTGCAGCGCATTGACCGTAGCTGCCGTATAGCTGCATTGGTGTGGCTTGTCCCACTTTTTCATTTTTCCATTTTGCTACAATGGACAATCGGTAATAGCTATTGGAAGTGCAATGAGCGAGTTTGAGAATATGTGCTTAGGGAGGGAGTATGATGCTGATAGTCCTGAACTTACTCAAATTAGAAATAAAGCATTTGAGTTACTCCAACAGATCAATCAACGACAGTTTGAAGCTGCCAAACCTTATGTTGCTGAGCTATTAGCGCATTTAGGTAAGGGCAGTATTATTTGCCCACCTTTTTTATGTGAATACGGCAAGACCATTTCTGTGGGTGACAATACCTATATTAATATGGGGGTTACGATGCTAGACAACGCTCCTGTTAAAATTGGTAACAATGTACTTATTGGCCCAAATACGCAGTTTTATACTCCAACTCACCCCTTAGACTATCAGCGTCGTAGGACATGGGAGGTTAAGTCTTTGCCAATTACGGTGGAAGATGATGTGTGGATTGGTGGCAATGTTGTTGTTTGCCAAGGCGTAACTATTGGGGCTCGCTCTGTTGTGGCAGCAGGCTCGGTTGTTACAAAAAATGTAGACCCGGATTCTCTTGTTGGAGGCATGCCTGCAAAACGCATTAGAGCTCTAGTTTAGTCACGAACAAGCAATTAGCTGTTTAAGAGTACTAAAGGCTCGTCGAGCTTTCGCAATGCGATTGTTGCTTATTGCGCTCGCTTAAAGGTTAAAATATACCCTTTAAAAACTTCATCAATGTAGTCGGTATGTACGGGTTTGGCATGGCTTGATGTGTAGCCAAATTCAACCATTTTTGCGCTTAGCTTACTTTTTCGGCCACGTCCTGGATCAACAATAATTACTTCGCTGGAAGGCTTTGAGTGGTCGTTAATGAAGTTAGCCAGTTGGTCTATATGTTCATTCTCGTAGAGTAAATCGCTACCAATTATCACATCGAACAGCCCTAGGGTGTCGTGTTCATCTGCCCAGCCAACTCTTTCATAGTTAATGCTTTTGTCGCCATTTAGTTTGGTATTCCTGTTGAGAAAGGTTTCAACCTCGGGGTGATAATCGGTGGCGGTAATATTGGCAAGTTGTTTGTTTAACAATAAACTGCTGAGTCCGATACCGCAGCCTACTTCTAATATTCTTTTGGTACCTGTGTCATAGTCGGCCATGTAGTGGGCGAGCACAAAGCTTGAAGGCCAAACTACACCAAATATTGGCCAAGAGGCAGAGCTTATACCGAGTTTTTCGGCAATGCCTGTTGGGTCGTGAAACTCTTGTCTATTGCGTAAGGTGCACAGGTGTATATCGGTCTTTCCAAACTCAACCGTTTGGTAGGATAGGCGTAATTTTGTCATTAGGCTGTCTCAACAAATAAATGAGCGCTAAGCCAGGTATCGGTGATAAATGACAAAACGAGATGTTTTCTCTAGGGTATAGCAGTTTGCTTAAATGGCAATGTATTTAACAAAGTAATCAATATTTTAGTGTTGTTGCGCAATGAAGTTCCGATAAAATTGGTAGTACCTACTCGCTCTTGGCGCGCACGATCAGTATCATGTTTGCTAAGTAAAATTTAAGAAGTTTAAAGAGATGTCATTTCCCGCTTGCCCCAATTGCCAATCTGAATATGTTTATCTAGATCAAAGCCAGCTTATATGCCCAGAATGCGCCTTTGAATGGAACCCCGATGAAGTTGCAGAAGCAGAGAAGGTGGTTGTTAAAGATGCCAATGGCACTTTGTTGGCCGAAGGGGATAAAGTTACTTTGGCTAAAGATCTTAAAGTAAAAGGCAGTTCTTTGGTGCTAAAGATTGGCACTAAAGCGGTGATTAAACGCATGGCCAATGGCAAAGATCACCAGTTAGATTGCAAAGTAGATGGCGCTGGCGACATGATGGTAACCGCTCAGTTTGTTAAAAAATCTTGATGGTTTTAGCTAGGGTCTGTTGATCTTTGCTGAAGGTTTTTGCAGCAATTTATTAGCCATTTAGCCAAGGCTGTGAGTGTGCAGTTAAGTGGGCTTAATAATCACTCGCTAACGCTGAATAAATGGCTAAGAAATGCTGCCCGAAGGGGTCGGATATGCGAACTTTACTCTTTGTTAAGCACTTCTTGCTTAGCCCACTAGGCTTCTAAGTGCTCGCCGCGATTAAAGCCCGCTTATCATGAATAATATTTCAACACCAAAGATCAACAGACCCTAATACTTCGCTTAGATAAAGGCGCTGCCGGATACTGAAATAATTTATACGCTCAATCTATCGGCTGGGCGTTCCTTTCCTCATTTTTCGTGTTTGTGCGTCTTAAGGCTCTTAAGTTGGTAGTGCTACTTAAGCAGCATTTTGCACATATTTTATTTAGTTAAATTGGTGTAATTGAGTGACGAATGCGTGTTTTTTTGAAGCCTTTTGGTAGTCGCTAAGCGAAGTTTAATTTTGTTGAAGTACCTAACATTAATCTTTACTTATTTGTAATACATTAAGTTATAAAATATTACAAAAGGTGAAAAGGATGAATCGCTTTGGCTTTAAATCAAGCTTGTTGTCGGCAATGGCATCTATGCTTGTTTTATCTCTACTTGTAACAAGTTACCTCTCATACACACTGATCAAAGATCAAATAACCGATAGTTTACTTCGTGATATTCATCATACGATTGATCAAAAAACTCAAGAGATTGAAACCTCTTTTCAGCGCACAACTGACGCAGTAACTCAGTTAGCAAAGCTCTATCAGGAAAAGGATATTGGCGATAACCACGTAGCCATGACCGAATATACCGCCCGCTTAGGTGGAGTGTATAAAGTAATTATTGGTTTTGATGATGGCTCGTCGTTTGTTTCTAGGGCTTCTGAGTCGTTTCCTAATGGTGTTGGTCGCTTAGACAAATACGACCCACGTACACGGCCTTGGTACCAAGCTGCTAAACGAAATAGCGGCTTGTCGCTAAGCGACGTGTTTTTTACTCGTAGTGATGGTGTGCCAATGATGGGGGTAATGCATCCGATTAAAGATGGCATCATTATGGCCGATTTACGTTTTGACCACTTACAAGAACAGTTGAGCTCGTTAGGCGAAATAGCTGGAGCAACGGGCTTGGTATTAGACAAAAGTGGCTTAGTGTTGGCCTCTACCAATGAGCAAGTAAAACAGAAAGACAACATTGCCGATGTTGAAGTGTTTGCCGGCGTTTACCAAAGCCTTATAGGCAAAGAGCAAGCAATACAAACCGCCGAGGTGGGTGGACAAACTACCTTGTTTGTTAGCCAGCAAGTGAAGCTGCTGGGTGATGATGAGTGGTACGTAATGATTACGGTAGATGAGGCAACGGCCTTTGCGCCGCTTAAAGCCACAAGCTACAAAATGGCCAGCATTATTGCAGCCGCAACATTGGTGTCAGTGATAATTTTACTGTTTGTGTTAAACCAGCTTTATCAACCGATTATTAAGTTACGCAACTTGGTAACCGAACTCGGCCAAGGTAGTGGCGATTTAACTCAGCGTTTAGAAGTTAAAACTGATGATGACATTGGCATTATTGCCAAGGGTATCAACGGTTTTATTGCTCAATTGCAAACCATGTTGTTAGAAATAAACGCTGCCCGCTCTAAGCTATCTTCAGGCATAGATACTTTAGATCAGCACAGCAAAAGTAGCAGTGACATTTTGCAACAACATACCAACGAGACTACGCAGATTGTTGCAGCCATTGAGGAGTTGTCGAATACCGCAGAATTAGTGGCTGGCAATACTTCAGCCGCGGCTAAATACACCACTGAGGCAAACCAAAGTGGCGAAGACTCGGTCCAAACCATTAAATCTACTCAACAAAAAATTGAAGCTTTAGCCAGTGAAATTCATGAAACCTCTAGCAATGTAGAGAACATGAATAATGAAACTTCGAGTATTCAAAACATTGTCGAGGTGATTGGTAGCATTGCAGAGCAAACCAACTTGCTTGCACTAAATGCTTCTATTGAAGCGGCAAGAGCAGGTGATCAAGGTCGCGGCTTTGCGGTAGTGGCCGACGAGGTGAGAGCCTTAGCAAGCCGTACTCAAAGTAGTACCAGCGAAATAGAGCAGGCCTTAGCCAAGCTTAAGCAAGAAGCCAGCTTGGTGGTATCGTCGATAGGTAGCACCGAACATACTTGTTCAGATACCGTAGAAGAGGCGGATAAAACCTCAACCAGCTTGCAAAAATTGGGTGATTTTATTCATCAAATTAATGAGCTAAATAGTCAGGTTTCTACCTCTGCCAGCGAACAGAACATTGTGATTCAAGAAATTAACCGGAGCATGCATCAAATTCACGATATGGTTGAAAAGCTAAACAGTGAAGGGCAAAGCCAGCGTAGTGAAACTCAAAACATTGCGGCAATTAACCATGAGTTAGGCACTATGATTAGCCAATTTAAACTCTAGCTTGTTTGTGCCATTAAACGCCCAAGCCAAGTGCTTGGGCGTTTAACTATTAGACTGGCAGTTACCCGCAAATTGCAATTTGCGAAATCAGAATATTTCTTAATTTTAAAACCCTCCTTATTACTCATTTTTATATATATGCCTTTGTATTTATTGAATATTTTTAGTTTGGCATAAAACTCGCTTTATAAGTCTTGAAATCAAGAATTGTGGAGCGAATTATGAAAATGCAACTAACTACTTCAAACCAAGGAAACCTTACCGCTTCAATTGTTGGCGCATTTGATGCTGAGTCTTGCGCCGAGCATAAAGCAGCCTTCGAAGGTATTTGCGCCGATGCAGCCAGCAAATTGGTGATTGTGAATATGAGCCAAGTAGAGTTTTTAGATGCATCTGGCATTGGCGCCTTGGTATTTATGTTTAAACGCATTAATGCGGCAGGCGGTCAACTAGTGTTACTTGGCGCTCAACAACAGCCTCGAGATTTGCTGGTTATGCTTCGTGTAGACCACATCATTACCATGATTGATACGCTACCTAGCCAAAATCATACCACTGATACTTTACCTTCAATCGCCGCTTAAGCTGAGCCTCAGGAGCCTATTATGCGTAGCATTATCATCCCCGTATTGTTAACCATGACCACAGCTTGTACCGCCTGGCCAGAACAAGGACGCGGTGGTTTTGCCGAGCATCAACACGCTATCTTGGCTTGGATGGACGGTGACACTGGCACTACCGATCTTCGCGAGCTAGGCCCCGAACATGGCCTGCAATTTGAAGCTGTATTAGTAAAACACCAGTTAGATTTATTGGTGCTTGAAGGGGCAGAGTTATGTTTCCCTGCTTCGGTTACACAAGCTCGTATGCAACAACAGCGCATATTGCGCGAACTAGAAGGTGGGCTAACTTTTGATGCCGCCAACGATATTGAAATTCAGCAGCATTTTTTAAATATGTTGGAAAAACGTTTGGACCGGGTAACCGAGAGTGGCGCTTGCCAAACCGACCGTTTAGGACATATTCAGTCTTCACAATTAATGGTAAGCATTAGCGATGCATTAAACAGCAATAATCAATTTGCTTTTGACTCTAGCGAGCTTACGCCTGCTTACCAAGATCAGCTTCGTAATCTAACGCCAATTATCGCAGCCAGTAAGGTATCGCTAATTATCACTGGGCATAGCGATAGCAAGGGCGATGACAGTTACAAACAGCGTTTATCTTTAGCCCGCGCCCAGGCCGTAGCCGAGTTTATGACCGAACTAGGCATGAACGAACAGCTAATCGAAGTGGCTGCCGTAGCCGACTCACAACCCTATTTAGAAGGTAACAGCGATGCTGTTCGCCATTCTAACCGCCGCGTTACCATCAGTGTTATTGATGCTGACAGCAACATCCTCGCTCAGCACGCTTTGCGTGTTAAATAAGGAGCTTGTCATGAAATTCTTTAAATTGTGTAAGTACATAGTGGCAGCATGGATGTTGTTTGGTTTTGTATTAAGTATTGTATTTAGCGCTCAAGCGCATGCAGCTAAACCTCAAGTGCAAGCGGGTGATGTAGTAAGAATTATTCTCCCTGGAGAAGCTTCGCTTGATAAGAATTTTGAAGTAGGGCGCAACGGCCGTTTAATTTTGCCAGAAGTTGGCCCAATCATGGTATCGGGTTTTACCGAAGCGCAAATGCAAGAAAAGATTAAGCGCGAATTGTCGAAAGCTTACCGTGACCTTGCTGGCCTAAAAGTATTGTTAGAAGAACGCCGTATTCGCATTAGTGTGCTGGGCTTTGTGGGCCAACCGGGTGAAGTAGTACTGGCACAAGGTGCTGGTGTGCAAATGGCGATTCAAGCCGCAGGTGGTTTACGCTCTGGTGCGCAATTAGACCGCATGCAACTGCGCCGCGAGAGCTTAGATGAAACGCAAGTATTTAACTATAAACGCTACTTAGATTCTGGCGATTTAAGTGTTCTGCCAGAGCTTGAATCTTTAGATGTATTGTTTGTTCCTGCCTCACCTAAAATTGGCAATGTAGCAGTAGATTTTGACCCAAAAGCCTTAAACGATAAAGGTGACGCCGCTGAAGATCGCACTGCAGTAAAAGTATTTGGTGAAGTATATAACCCAGGTAGCTTTTCCTTTAAAGAGTCTGCCTCGTTAGTTGATATGCTAATGCGAGCAGGTGGTGTGACTCGCTACGCCAGTGTTGAACAGATCCGCGTTATCATCAACGGTGACCCGCAACTATTTAATTTAAAACGCTATTTAGATACCGGCGATAGCCAGATGATGCCCCGTTTAAGCGCTGGCACCACTATTTTTGTACCTAAGCAAGAAGAAGAGATTAAAGCGGGCGCCAACACCGTGTATGTAATGGGTGAAGTATTTAAGCCCGGTGCTTACGAAGGTAATAAATCTGCTGGCTTTTTAGATGTGCTAGCTAACTCTGGTGGCCCAACCCGTTTTGCCGAAACTCGCCAAATTCGAGTGATTCGTAGCAATGGTTCGGTAGAGCGTTTTGACTTGCAATCGTTTACCGAAGGCCGAATCTCTCAGTTACCAGAAATAGCCGCTGGCGATGCGATTTTCATCCCAGAGAAAACCGATTTAAATGAAAAGTCGTGGACTAAAGTATCGCCTAATCGCGCGGTGAAGGTGATGGGTGAAGTTAATCGTCCTGGTCGTTTTGAATGGGCAAACGAGATGAACCTTATGGATTTGTTGGCTCATGCAGGTGGCCCTAAACCCAATGCCGATATGGCTAAAATTACCGTGTTGTTTAGCGATTCAAACGGCAATACTCGTTCGGTTAACTTTGACTTAAACGCTTACCTAAACGGCGAAATTAGTAATAACAGCATGCCACGCATCGTAGCGGGTACCACGATTATGGTGCCGCAATTGCCAGACGACCCAAGCGACAACAAATCACAATGGGTGCGTCAGCGCTCTGAAGATTCTATCTACGTATTTGGTCAAGTAGTTGCACCTGGTCGCTACCGTTTTGACCCTAGCATGCACTTCCTAGACATTTTGGCTGCGGCCGATGGCCCAGCGGAGCAAGCAGACATTAGCAATGTGCGAATTAGTCATCGCAATGGCAAGCACTCTCGCGTGTCTAAATTAGATTTAGCGATGTACTTTGAAACCGGTGATGAGTCCTTACTGCCAAACGTAGTACCTGGTGATTCTATCTACATTCCAGAAAAAGACCGTAACTGGTTGTCGGAGAAAAAAGAGCGCACCGTGCGCGTACTTGGCTCGGTGAACAAGCCTGGTCGTTACCGCTTTAACGATGACATGACGCTATTAGACTTGTTAGCCGAAGCGGGTGGTGTTGATAACGATGGCTTCCCAGAAAAGATTACCGTAGTGAACTTGTCTTGCTGTAAAGACCAAGCCCGCACCTTCAATTTACTTGAGTTTTCTAAAACCGGTGACTTTGGCATGTTGCCTGTGATTCGCGCTGGCGACACTGTGTATATTCCATCACGTGAAGAGAGCGGCTGGCATAAGGCCCGCCAAGGCATGGAAGATGTGTTCCGCATTGTCACCATTAGCGCGCTGTTAGGTTTTCTATAAGCCTTTGCACCACTAAATTAGCCGATTACTGGAGTTTTATATGATTAGCTTACCGTCAACTTATCAAGAACTAGAGCGAGTGTATCAACGCTTACCGGTGAAACAGCATTCTTGCATTGGTGTGAGTGCTAGCCAGCCAGAAGAGGGCGTTTCTACTTTAGTTGATGCCATTGCAAGGCGTGCAGCCGGAGCTGGCCGAAGCGTACTAGTTGTGGATTTTAACCTGCATCATCCCCGCCATTTTGATGTGCCAGTGTTCGATTTAGGCTGGGATCGCGGCAAAGTGCTTGGGGTGATTAAAGACCAACAGTCTGGCGTAGATTATCTGCCAGTACCAATGGACAAAGTGAGCTTAGTGCAGCTAAGAGAACCTGGTGCTATCGAGCAGTGGGTAGAGCAATGGAAGGAAAGTTATCAGCTGGTGTTGTTTGATACTTCGGCGATCAATCAAACCAATAGCGGCAACCTTCATGCAGCTCGAGCTTTATCGGCGTGTGATGCCAGCATTATCACCATGATGGCAGGTGTTACTTCTCGGCCTGCTTTTGAATCGGCCATTAACGATCTTAGCCTTGAAGATATTCGCCTACTCGGGGTTGTGATGAACGATCGCTTTAATCCAAGTTTAAAAAATGAGTTATTGAGAGAAACTTCACGAATTACCGACATGTTTCCTCGTTTCAAGGGGTATCTGCAAAGAATTCTCGTTAACTCTCAACTACTTTCAATAAGGATATGATATGTTTTTCATAATACAAACGGCGAAAGGAAGTCGCGTTCCATTGAGTAAACAGCAACAAGAATTGTTTGAGCTAAAAAACAAGCAATATAAGGCCAAACGCCGTATGCAAATAAAAGTTACGGTGTTGTTAGTATGTTTATTGCTGGTGATTTTTGCCGCTCTTATGTCAAAGGCTGAGGCAAAAACCTATACCTTTGGCATTGTGCCGCAGCAATCAGCTACCCGTTTGGCGCTGCAATGGAGTCCGCTTTTGGAGGCCGTTAGCCAGTATAGTGGTCATTTCTTAGAATTTAAAACCGCACCAAGTATTGCTGAGTTTGAAAAGCGCTTAGCTCAAGGGCAATACGACTTTGCCTATATGAATCCTTATCATTACCAGGTTTATTCAGAGCAACCTGGTTACCGAGCTTTCGCAAAATCAAAAGATAAAAAACTTAGTGGTATTATTGTGGTAAGTAAAGAATCTGATACTACTATCAATAATGTGCGTGACTTGGATTCTCAATCAATGGCTTTTCCTGCACCCAATGCATTTGCCGCTAGTGTGGTGCTTAGAGGTTACTTAGCTCAACAAGAAATTGATTTTAATCCGTTTTATGTTGGGTCGCATGACTCGGTTTATCGAGCTGTAGCTGCGGGTTTATATCCTGCCGGCGGGGGGATTCCGCGCACTTTTCAAAGTAGCACGGTTAAAGACCAATTACGCATATTATGGGAGTCGCCAGGGTTTACACCTCATGCTATCGCGGCACACCCCAATGTGGAAGCGCCAGTGTTAGCCGCTGTGCAGCAAGCTTTTCTTAGTATGGGGCAAGATGAAGCGCAACAAAGCTTACTTAAAGCCTTAAATATGAAAGGTTTTGTTGCCGCCGAAGATGCCGAGTGGGATGATGTGAGAGAGCTTGGGATAGGCGATACCCACCACTAATAGACCTTAGCAACAAGGATGAAACGACGCGATGACATTTAGCTTTAAGGCAAAAACAGTTCTGGGCGTCGCTTTAATTGAAGCCGTGCTGTTAGGCGTGTTGGTGTATAGCAGTATTGGCTGGCTGTATGATTCTAACGAACTGCAAGTTGAGCAGCACAGTAGAATGATGTCCTCTCTGTTTGCCTCTACCACTAAAAACGCCATTATCACTACCGATTTAGCCACCCTCGATAGCCTTACCAGTGAATTCTCCGCACAAAAAGACATTGCCTACGTCATAATCAAAGACCAAAACGATCGTTTGTTATCAAAGGCAGGCGTAGATCCCTTATCTAACCCTAGAGATAACCCCGACTTAGGAGACCATGAGCACAGCGTATTTGTTACCGAAAATGTCGTAGAGATTGGTGGGCGAATATACGGAAACATAGAAATAGGTGTTTATGACCATGGCCTGCATGGCCTAATTTCTGAAGCGAGCTCTTTTGGGGTAAGTATCGCTTTATTGGAAATAGCTTTAGTGGCGCTGTTTTCGTTTTTGTTGGGCTCTTACCTTACTCGCCAGCTGGGCGACTTAAGAGATGCCGCCAAAACTATTACTCAAGTTGGACCGGGTATTCAACTTAAAGTGAAAGGCAAGGATGAGATATCCGAGGTATCAAACGCGTTTAACACCATGTCAGCTGCGCTGGAAAAGTCCCATATCGAGTTTAAGCAAGCCATTGAAACACAAGAAAAGCTAGCCTTAGAGCTTAAGCAAAACCAATCAATTTTAAAGGCAACCATCGCTTCTGCAATGGATGCCGTTATTACCACCGATAGACACGGCCATGTATTAGAATTTAGCCAAAGTGCTGAACGAATTTTTGGTTATAGCCGAGATGAAATCGTGGGTGAAGAACTTGCGAGTTTTCTGGTACCAGAAGCATTTCGTGAAGCGCACCGTCAAGGCCTTAAGCATTTTAGAAAAACCGGTGAAGCGCCAGTATTAGGCCAGCGCTTAGAGTTACCCGCTATGCATAAAGAAGGACATGAGTTTCTTTCGGAGTTAACGATTAGTTCTGTAGAAGTGGGTGACGATACTGTATTTACCGCGTTTATGCGTGATATTTCAGACAAAAAACGCACTGAACAAGAGCTGCAATTAGCCGCCGAAGCCTTTGATGCTAACGAAGCTATTTTTATTACTAATCAACATGCCGAAATTGTGCGGGTTAACCAAGCTTTTACCCGTATTACGGGTTATAGCGCTGAGGAAGCCTTAGGCCAAACCCCTTCAATATTAAGTTCTGGCGAGCACGATAAAGCGTTTTTCGACAATATGTGGCAACACCTCAAGCAAGATGGAGTGTGGTCGGGCGAAATTGTTAACCTTCGAAAAAATGGCGAACGTTTACCAGAGTGGTTAAGTATCTCGTCGGTGAAAAATCCAGAAGGTGAAATTACTCATTATGTGGCTCATTTTACTGATTTAAGTGAACAAAAAGCAGTGGAACAATCACTAGAGCGAGCCAAGCATGATGCAGAAGCCGCCAGCTTAGCTAAAAGCCGGTTTTTAGCTAGCATGAGCCACGAGATCCGCACCCCGTTAAATGCCATTATCAACATGTATCAAATACTTAAAGAAACCGATTTGAGCTTGGAGCAACAGGGTTTTGTTGATACTGGAAATGAGGCCGGACATACACTAATGGCCTTGGTGAATAATGTATTAGATTTTTCTAAAATTGAGGCTGGTCAGTTAGAGTTTAACAACGAGTGGTTCTCGGCCACCGATACCTTAGAAAGCATCGTTAAGTTATTTAATACCACGGCTCAGCAAAAGGCTCTGAAGTTTGAGTTAGATGTGGCGGATGAAATACTGCCTGAGTATTTTGGTGAGCCATTGCGCTTTAGGCAAATTGTATTCAACTTAATGGGGAACGCGGTTAAATTTACCTCCAAGGGCGGAGTGAGCTTGGGGTTAAAAGCAACCCAACCTTATGGTGTAGAGCTTACTGTTAGTGACACTGGTATTGGTATAAGTAAAGAAGATAAAGAGCGCTTATTTGAAGAGTTTTATCAAGTGGACAGTGGTGCTACCAAACGTTATTCCGGTACCGGATTAGGCTTAGCAATTACCCGCCAATTAGTTGAGAAGATGGGCGGTGAGGTGAGCGTAGACAGTGAAGTAGGGCGCGGCACTACATTTACGGTAAATCTGCCCTTTAGAGGTCGCCATGCACCAGTGATTCAATTAGATGATATGGCGGAACAAACAGAGCCTGAGCAATCTGTAGTAGAAGATGCCAGAGTACTGTTGGTTGAAGACAGCGCTATGAACCGTGCGGTAGTGACCCAAGTACTTAAAGATTTTGTTAAAGAGTTAAGCTGCGCTGAAAATGGTCAAGTTGCTGTTGAGCTTTGCGAGCACAATGAATACGACGTGATTCTTATGGATATGGCAATGCCCGTAATGGACGGCTTAGCTGCAACTCGTGCCATTCGAGCAGCCAGTGGGCCTAATCAAGAAACTCCGATTTTGGCGATGACTGCCAATGCCTTTGCCGAAGATAAACAAGCCTGTTTTTCTGCAGGTATGAACGATTTTATCACTAAGCCTATCGACATCCCCTTGTTAAGGGCTAAACTGGTTCAGTGGTATAGCGAAGCACCAATTCGCTCGCAGCTCAGTGAGCCACTTATATCAACGATACCAGAGCAAACAACTGCTAGTAATAACGCTGATAAACCTAAGGCGAACTTGCAGGCTGTTTCAGAGACAAAAACAGCAGCGGTGCTAGAACAAGACTTAAGTGTGTTGGTTGATAAAAAAGTGCTCGAGCAGTTGGTAAAAGATGCCGGAACAGAGGCGCTACCGTTGATGCTTTCTTTGTTATATCAAGAAACTGAGCAGCAGAGGGTAACCATTAAACAAGCTTTTGAAGAGCAGCTTTTTGACGACGTAGCATTAGCCGCTCATACCCTAAAGGGCAATGTAGCCACTTTTGGTGGCGAGCGTTTGAGGCAACTAGCATTAGCGATTGAAATAGCCGGTAAAGCATCGGACGCAGAAGCATTAGCCAATACTGTGCCGCAGTTAGACAATGCCGTAGAGCAAACAATTAACGCCATTAAACAGTTTGAAAAAACAGTGTGCGCTTAAGGAGAAGCCATGGGAAGTGAGTTAACAGCCTCCGTATTATTGGTCGAAGACAGCGAAACGCTTGCTGCCACCTATCAGGCTTATTTAAGCAAAGAGAACCTAAAATTAGCGCGCGTTGCCACCGGTGGTGCCGCGATTGAGTTCTTGTCTAAGCAATCTCCGCAAGTGATGTTATTGGATTTAAACCTGCCAGATATGGGCGGGATGCAAGTATTAGAGTGGATGGTAGAACGTAGCTTGCCCACCTCGGTAATTATTATTACTGCCTATGGCTCGGTAGATATTGCTGTTGACTCGATGCGTTTGGGGGTGGTGGATTTTATTGAAAAACCTTTTGATGCCAGCCGTTTAAAAGTGACCGTGAATAATGCACTTAACCTTCATAAGCTAAAATCTTTAGTCGAAAACTACCAAGCGGATGCAGGGCGCGATAGCTTCCATGGCTTTATTGGCAGCAGCCTAGCCATGCAAAATGTATATCGCATGATTGAAGCGGTAGCACCAAGTAAAGCCACAGTGTTTATTACCGGTGAAAGTGGTACCGGCAAGGAAGTTTGTGCCGAAGCCATTCATAAGCAAGGTACCCGTTCCGACAAACCGTTTGTGGCGATTAACTGTGGCGCTATTCCTAAAGATCTCATGGAGAGCGAGATTTTTGGTCATGTTAAAGGCGCATTTACCGGTGCCTCGTCGATGCGTGCAGGTGCAGCTTCACAAGCCCACGGTGGAACCTTGTTTCTTGATGAAATAGGCGAAATGGACATGGAGCTACAAACTAAGCTACTGCGCTTTGTTCAAACAGGCCGTTTTCAAAAAGTAGGTGGCAGCCAAGAAGAACAGGTGGATGTTAGGTTTTTGTGTGCCACCAACCGCGACCCCTGGGAAGAGGTGCAAGCTGGCCGATTTAGAGAAGATCTTTATTATCGCTTGTATGTAGTGCCAATTCATTTGCCGCCATTACGTGAAAGGGGATTAGATGTTCCCGGCATTGCGCAAAAGTTTCTGCGTCGTTACGCCAAGGAAGAGGGTAAGCAATTTCGCCGCTTTTCAAGTTTAACCGCTACGGTAATGAGCAACTATGATTGGCCGGGGAATGTACGTCAGTTGCAAAACGTTATTCGCAATATTTGTGTATTACACGATGGCAAGGAAGTACTCGCTAGCCAGCTACCACCTCCGATAAACCAATTGGTACCAGAAGGTGCCATCGGTAAAGATGGTCGACACCCAGAAGAAGTCGTTACCGAGGAACAAACTGATACTGGCTTAAACGGCGTTAGCCAATATCAAATTCAACCGCTGTGGATTACTGAGAAGGAAGCCATCGAACATGCGATAGACCATTGCGATGGTAATATTCCTAAAGCTGCAGAATTGCTGGATGTAAGTCCTTCTACTATTTATCGCAAAAAGCAATCATGGGAAGAAGCCGAAGCAAGTTAGGTTTGCTTTTACCAAGATGCAAAAAGGCCCTGTTTAGCAGGGCTTTTTACTTTAGGCTTGTTTGAGTTTGTTATTAGGTTTGCTCGATTTCTTACTGGCGATGTTAAGTAATCGGCGAAAGGTAGGGCATTCGAAATGATTAGCTGCTTTGCATTTTGCACTGTGTCTTAAGCCATCACGCATAGTTGTGAGAGCTTTGATTGTTTTGTCTAATTCATCGGCTTTGGCATTTAGCTTGGCTCGGTCTACTTGCGCTCCAGTTGATGTGAGCATGGGTTTTATTTCAGTTAATGAAAATCCAGCTTGGCTGGCTAAGCTAATAAATGCCAGCTGTTCCACAACCTTGCTATTAAACTGGCGTCGCAATCCCTTTCGTGAACTAGATTTAATCAAGCCTTGTTGTTCATAGTAGCGCAGTGTTGAAGCGCTAAGCCCCGAGGCCTTTACTACTTCTGCAATATCCATCTTTTTTACTCTTGACTTAAAGTCGACTTTAACTTGTAAACTAGTGGATAAGCTTGCTTAGCGCAACGCTTTTTGCAGATTAGAAAGATTTTAGGGGGGTAAACGTGCACGAACAATTTTGGCATCAAAAATGGGAAAAAGACGAAATCGGTTTTCACGAAGGAGAGGTGAACCGCTTTTTATATGAGTACTTTAATGCTCTCAAACTAGCAGCAGGTGCGCGAGTGTTTGTTCCTTTGTGTGGGAAAACGCGAGACATCGCCTGGTTGTTAGACAATGGGATGAGAGTAGTGGGCGTAGAGCTTAGTGAGCATGCCATAAAGCAGCTTTTTGCAGAGTTAAACTTAGAGCCAAAAGTAGAGAGCTTAGCTGACGGCCTACATTACACCAGCGCAAATATAGATATTTTTGTCGCTAATATCTTTTGTCTAAACAGTGAGTTATTAGGCGAAGTGGACGCAATTTATGATCGTGGTGCTTTAGTGGCCTTACCGGAAGACATTCGCACGCGCTACGCTCAAACGCTACCAATTCTCACCAACAATGCACCGCAACTAGTGGTTACCTACAACTACGAACAAAGCCAATATTCCGGTCCTCCTTTTGCGTTAGCAGAGTCTGAAATAGAGCGTTTATATGCATCCATTTATGCTTTAAAGAAACTCGCGAGCAGACAGGAAACAGAAGGGTTTGCCAAGGGAATAGATGTTGAAAACGCAGTTTGGTTGCTAGGGAGTTAGATTGCTTTAGTTCTTCAGCTATTCTAACTGATTTGCAAGATGCAAAAGTGTCATTCTATTCAATGGGAGTGAGTACTTAAATTCATATAAATCATATTTTTACAAATCTGGCTTGGCTCTTGCTGATAAGCAATTACTAGCCTCACAAAGTAAACGATAGGATTGAATATGAAACCTTGGAAACCTCTCGCTTTTGCCATGCTCTGCTCGCCATTGAGCTCTTATGGTGCTGCGTTCTCAAGTTGCCCTACACAAGCTTTTTTGGTTCAGCAAAATGTGGCGCAATTGTTCGGTGTTAATTTGGCCACAGGCTTTTACCAAACCTTGGCCGATGATATGGGCACTACCGGAAAACTCAACGCTTTGGGTTTTAACCTCCACGACGATTACCTTTATGCTTGGAGTTACCAGCATGGCACCTTGGCAAGAATTGGTGATGACTACCAAATTGAGCCACTCAGCCTAGATTGGAATGGCATTGACAGTAATGTGAGTTTTTATGTGGGCGATGTGGCTGTTAGCCATAACGCACACTACCTCTATCGCAGCGGTTCATCGCGCGGCTTATACCGTGTGTCACTAGATGAAACTGATAGTGACTACCTACAAATGCAGCGAGTAATTGATGGCAGTGCCTTAAACTTGCGCATTTTTGATATGGCCTTCCATCCCGATAACAACATGCTTTACAGCGTTGATAACAACGGTAACTTATGGAGCATTGACGCTAGCAACGGCAATAGCCAAAACCTCGCAAATGTTGGTCAAACTGGCACCTTTGGCGCGGTTTACTTTGATGTTGATGGCAACCTATATATTAGCCGGAACAGCGATGGTTCAGTATTCAAAATTGATGTTTCAGAAAGTAACCCACAAGCACAGTTTTACGCTCAAGGACCAGCCTCTGGCAATAACGATGGCGCCCGATGTGCAATCGCCCCGATTGTTGCCGAAGATGAAGCCAATATCGATTTTGGTGACGCACCAGATAGCTTTGGTACTTCTTTAGCCAACAATGGTGCTCGCCATCAGTTAGTAGAAGGTGGAATTCACTTAGGCACCTATGTAGACGGCGAGGCCGATGCTTATGTGTATCCGAAGAGTGATGACAGCTCTCGTTTATTAGACGATGAAGATGGCATCGCCTTTGTGACCGACGTACAAGTAGGCCTAGATTTTGTGGTGCAGGTAGACAGCTCAGCTAATGGCTACTTAAGTGCTTGGATAGATTTAAACGGCAACGGCGTATTCGATTCACAAGAGCAAGTACTAACCGACCAAGCTGTTGTAAGTGGGGTGCAATCACTGCTAGTGAGTGTGCCTGAGGGCTACGAAAGTGGTGACCGCTGGGCACGTTTTCGGATTAGCTCGGCAGGCGGTAACGCCGCCACGGGTGGCGCACCAGATGGTGAAGTGGAAGACATGCAAATCTACGTGGGCGACTCGGCCACTCAGGTTAGTTATTACCCAAGTGCTGATGGTTACGCCACGGTGGCCTTTGAAGATAACTGGCCTGCCGAAGGGGACTACGACCTTAACGACCTAGTGGTTAACCTGCAAACTAAGGTATTAAGTTTTGCTGAAGGTGATGTTGCAAGAATAGAACTGCAAGGTGAAGTAAGAGCGGTTGGCGCAAGTTTTCATAACGGCTTTGCGATCCGTATTCCAGGGATTGATAAATCGTTGGTGGATGTTGCTGCCATTCGATATGAAATAAATGGACAGCTATTGGATAGCCCGGTACTGGATGCAAGCACTAGTGACATTACCGCGATCATTGCCAGTAACGTGCGCGATTATATTAATAATCAAAACCAGTGTGACTTTTACAAAACGCAAAGCGATTGTCGTGGCGAAGGTCAACTTCACTTTAAAGTATTGTTGCCAATGCTTGAAGGTGTTGCGGCCAATAGTTTACCTAGTGCCCCGTTTGATCCGTTTATCTACGCAACCGAGCATGCTCGTAATCCTTATTTTGCAAACTCACCAGGCCGTGGCTTAGAGATCCACGCTAAAAATCAAAGCCCAAGCTCACAAGCCGACGATACCTTGTGGGGAAGCATGGATGATGTGTCCAACCCAGCGGCTAATTCCTACTACCAAACTGGCAATGGCCTGCCTTGGGCAATCATTGTGCCTTACAACTGGCAGTATCCATTTGAGCGAATCAAAGTAAGCGATGCCTACCCAAACTTTATTGAATACGCCCAAAGTGAAGGCCAACAAGCCAGTGACTGGTACTTGCTGGAAAATGCCCGCAGCGAACTTATTTATCAAGATCAGGAGTAAGACCATGAACAAGTTAATCAATGTAAACCGTATCTTAAGTAGTGGGCTATTGGTGTTAAGCAGCAGCTTGTTAGTGGCCTGTGGCGGAGGCGGCGGTGGAGGTGGCCAAACCGAAGTTGTTGAAACGGTAGAAACTGAACCAAGCCCAGAGCCAACAACACCTGTAGAAACAGTGCCCGAGCCAAGCCCTGAACCAACGCCTATTGCAACCAGCTTAGAAGAGGTACAGGTAGCAGAGAGTTTTATTTTTAGTAATCAGCAAGATATAGAGTTGCAGGTGTCTTATCCAATGCTGGGAGACGAACGAGCTTACTTAAACATTTGCACCCAATGGAAAGATATGGAGCAGCAAAGTCTAGAGTACAGTTCTTGTGTATGGCGTGGTCAAATTAGCCAATCACAAATGGCGCTAGATATAACTTTGCCTGCTCATGCCAGCACTTTAGTGGCGGAGGTTTGGCAGCTATCGTCTGGCAACGTGACTCGAGTTCATCAAGAGTTAAGTTTGGCAGAGTTAGGTGTTACTTCACCGAGCTTTTCGTTTTAAGAGGTCAATGTGATGCAGGCATATCATCATGGTGAGATTGTTCCTCAAGCGCATTCTGTTTGGTTGTTTATCGACAGCCAAACAGTGGGCGGTATAGAGAGCCACGTGTTCAATTTGGCCTTAGCGCTTCATCAACGAGGTCATGCTGTATGTGTTGTGTTTTGGAAGGCTTATATCAAGCCTCATCCTATGCTTAGTCAGTTAGAGCAAGCTCAAGTACCTTGGTTAATACTCGACGGCGCGATAGCTAGTTTGTTGCATGCGGTGAATAACTTCTCTCCAAGGCTAGTACATAGCCATGGTTACAAAGCGAGTTTAGTTGGGCGCGTGTTACGCTGTATTAAACCTATCAAGTTGGTTTCTAGCTATCATGCTGGTGAAATTAGCCAAGGGCGTTTAGCCTGCTACGACTGGTTAGATCGTAACACTGCGTGTTTGTCGCAGGCCAGAATTGCTATTAGTAGAGATATAGCCAAGCGTGTTGCAGCGTCTAGCATGATAGTGAATAACTTCGTGCAAGTCCCTCCGTTTGTATCGACCTTAAAGTCTCGGCGACATAAGCGCCGTTTAACCATTGGCTTTGTTGGTCGGCTAACAGAAGTAAAGGGGCCTGATCGTTTTTACCAATTGGCTAAGGCCATGCCTGAGCTAAACTTTGTGGTGTTTGGTGAGGGGGCTTTATTGCCAAGTGATGAGCACAAAAACTTAAGTAATCTAAGGCTACGCGGAAAACAAAACAGCATGGATACTTGCTGGCAAGAGCTAGATTTACTGTGTATGCCTTCACGAAATGAGGGCTTGCCGCTGGCGTCGTTAGAGGCCATGAGCAGAGGGATCCCGGTTATCGCCACTAATGTTGGGGCGCTTAGTGAACTCATTAAACACCAACAAAATGGTTTTATACTAGAAGGCTTTGAAGTGGAGCAGTGGCGTAAAGTCATTAAACGCTGGCAACAAAATGCTGATTTTCAGTATCAACTTGCTAAGCAGGCCAGGCAAACCATTATCGAGCGTTATTCCCCAGAAGCGATTATCCCGCAGTTTGAAAAGGTGTATAGCCAACTGGCTTAACGGGAGCTTGATTGTGCTTGTTTCCTGTTGCAATTTGCATTAATTCAAAATGCTTATCTGATGGATCTTAGGAAGGATAAGTATTTGCCGTTCTAAAAAACTAGCTGCATTCTCAGCTGAAAATGCAGCTCTAAAAGACCTGAAGTTAACGATTGTGGAATTACTTTTTCGTCTTCATTTTGCAATCATCTATAACCGCTTTGGTTATAGGGCCGCGAGACTGCTCGGTTTTCAATACCTTTGAACAGTCAAAATTATCGTTAAAAACATAAATGCCCATGGCTTGAACAGAGCTTGCTGCAAAGCTAAGAGCTAACGCTAAACTTAAAACTTTCATAGTGATTCCTTTTACAAAAAAGTTTTTATTACTGTAATGAGTGCAATGGCTGTCGACTTATTAACAGAGTTACGGAAGACGATTTGGTATTAACGATGACTAGTCATATTGTTAACTGCGTCACAAATCAGCTTCTAGGTAAAGGTTAGGTCAATGTTATGAAAATGTGAAGTTAAATAAAGGTCATTTTTTAATCAGATGTTGATTCTAAAGTGCTTTTTATTTTTTTGTTTTTATAATCAATCTCTTATTGTATTTGGTTTTTATTCATTTGCTTTTAAATTGACTTTATTGAAACGAAATTTCATAAAGGCTTGCGTGACTTGACTGTGCGAAGAAATCTTTAGCGGCTGGTTTTGTTCAATTTTTATTGGCTTGCTTACATTTGGCATGAGCTCTGTTTTAGAAAACTTCTTTGTTGCGTGCTTAGGCCCTATATCGTTTTATTTGTTAATTGCTATCTTGGCTGTGATTTGCAATTGAAATGATATAACATCACATTTATTCGTATCCCACTGTTGCTACTGTGTTTTATTTCAGCCGCTTCCAATTTAATAAATTGCTAATACTGGCGATGCTCATTATCCCTGTGGGGTTGAGTAGCCTTTCGCTCGTTCATGCGATGGAGGTGGAGCAGCATGTTCATGAACAGCACCAGTGTGAAATGTATGATGCGATGCTTAATGCAATAAGCTATCCAGTTATTTCAGTCACTTTAGTCGCTCTTACTAAGTGCTCTCTTAGCTTTAGTACATTAGAAGAAACCGCCTGTTTTACTGCACTTCCAAGAACGCGCTCTCCGCCTCTGCGATTCTAAATTTTCTACCGAGTATCTTTTCAAAATCTCCTTTTTTATAGCGTTAAATGGAATACGTTAGGAACCCTTATGACTGAAATATCTTATAAACCCAAGAACAAATTCAAGCGTGGTGCGTTGCTTGTTGTGCTCGTACTCGCGGTTGTTGTTACCGCTGTAATGTTTAAAGACTCCAAAAAATCTGAGTCTTTAACGCCAAGCAAAGCTAATACTTTATCTATTAGTGGCCCCTGGGAAATGACCAGTTTAGACCCCTCTAAACAAGGCTACATATTAACCCGTATGCAAGTGATTGAGACGCTGTTAAACGTGGACGAACGTGGCGCCATTACAGCAGGATTAGCAACGCAGTGGCAGGTGAGTGAAGATGGGCTGAACTGGCAATTTACTTTGCGAGATGGAGTGACCTTCCACGATGGCTCGTCTCTTGACGCTAATGTAGCTGTTCATTCTCTTAAGGTTGCTCAAAGTAAGCACGGTACTTTAAGCAAAGCGGAAGTCGTGAACATTTCTGCACTTAGCGACAATCAAATTGGTATCGAGTTAGCTAAACCGTATGTGGCGTTCGCCGCGCTGCTAACCAACTATTCAAATGCCATTTTGGCAGAAAAATCCTACCAAGAAGATGGTGCGGTACTAGAGCTATATGGCAGCGGCCCATACCAAATGGAAAGCTTTTCGCCGCCTCATAAATTAACCGTGAGGAAGTTTGATGAGTACTGGGGAGAAAAGGCTCAAATCAGCTTTGCAACTTACTTAACTGGTCACCGAGCCGAAAGCCGGATTTTGCAGGCTAAATCTGGCGAAGCTGACATAGTGTTTACCCTAGACCCAGCCATGCTTAGCCAACTTGAATCAAGCACTGAGTTAGCTGTTCACAGCAATCTAATCCCACGAACTATGTTTGTGAAGTTAAATGCTGGTCACCCCTTCCTTAGTGATGTTAAAGCTCGCCAAGCCTTGAGTATGGCTTTAGATAGAGCCGCCATTAGCAAAAATGTACTGGGCGCTGAAGGTTCTGAAACTGCACAACTTATGCCTAGCTCTATGTCGCAATGGTTTATTGAAGGAGTTGATAATAATCCTTACAACTTAGAACAGGCGCAGCAAATACTCAGCGGTTTAGGTTGGCAAAAAGGTACGTCGGGATTGTTAGAGCGCGATGGTAAGCCATTTAAAATTACTATGATGACATATGCAGACCGTCCTGAACTGGCTACAGTAGCAACGGCCATTCAAGCGCAGTGGGCCAAACTTGGCGTAGATCTAAAAGTAGATGTAACTAACTCAAGCATGATCCCGGCGGGTCATACCGATGGTTCTTTAGAAATGGCGCTTATTGCCCGCAACTTTGGCTTTAGTGCCGACCCTTTACCCATTATTAGTAGTGATTTTGCCAACGGTGGTGGCGACTGGGGAACCATGAACTGGGTTAATCCGCAGGTAGATACTGCCATTGCTGAGTTGCTAAATTCCAGCCAAGCTGAGCAATCTTTTGCCTTAAGCCAAGAGGTGGCGCAAGAGATCTATCAGGATACTCCAGTGCTACCTATTTCTAGCTACAGCCAACATACGTCGGTTAATGCACGAGTGAAGAACTTTAAGTTCGACCCCTTTGAGCGTGATTACTTCATCAATCAGATGTATTTCGAACAGTAGGAACGTAAACGATGTTGTGGGATCTAGCTAAAAAGCGCTTATACCAACTTATTTTGGTTGCTTGGGGAGTGGGTACGCTGACTTTTGTATTGATGCGTAGCCTACCAGGAGATATGGCTTATAGAATTGCGGCCAGTCGCTACGGGCAGGATAACGTTGATTCAGCAGCGGCAGAACTTGTTCGCCAAGAATTAAACTTAGACCAAGGTTGGTTGAGTAGCTACGTTAGTTGGTTGTTAGACCTACTGCAGCTTAACTTAGGTAATTCACTGGTAAGTGGATTACCGGTTAGTGAAATGGTTTTACATCAACTAGGCCATTCATTGCTGCTAGCAGGGGTTGGCATTGCCTTATCGATATTGATTGCGCTGCCTTTAGGTACCTTAACGGCTAAAGAAGTATTGAAGAAAAAAGGCGGCGTGATTAATTCGCTGGTGGTGTGGTTTTCTACCTTCACCCGGGCAATGCCAGTATTTGTATTGGGTTTGATACTAATTTTGCTGTTCGCCATTGAGTGGCAATGGTTCCCGGTAGCAGGTTACGGTACTTGGCAACACCTTGTTTTGCCAAGTGTAACCTTAGCGATTAGTTTAGCAGCGGTATCAAATCGGGTGGTTCACAATAGCGTAGGCCGGGTGCTTCGCTCACCCTTTTATCTATTCTCCCGAGTAAAAGGCTTAACCGAGAATCAAACCTTTTTTCGCCATGGTGTGAGAAATATGGCGGTGCCCGTTGTTGCTTTTATTGGTATTCAACTGGTGAGCGTGATTGAGGGGATAGTGATGATTGAGTCTCTCTTCTCTTGGCCTGGTGTTGGCCACGGCCTTGCGCACGCAATTTTTGCCCGCGATATTCCGGTTATTCAAGGCTGTGCCCTTACCATGGGGGTGTTGTTTGTATTGCTAAATAGCCTGATAGATGTGTTGTGTTACTGGATTGATCCAAGAGGTCAGCTAGAGAAATGATGAAGCAATTAAATTTAAATCAAAAGCTTGGCTTAATTATTCTGCTTGGGCTGCTGACGTTTTCGCTATTAGTGGCTTGCTTGTCTCCACATAGTATTGATGAGCAAAACTTAGCACAGCGTTTATTACTGCCAAGTGCCAACAATTGGCTGGGTACCGATCATTTTGGTCGAGATATGATGACCCGTTTAGCCAGTGCTATCGGCTTGTCATTTAGCTTAGGCGTGCTTTGTGTTGTTAGTGCCTCTGTATTAGGTGTAACGCTTGGCGTTTGTTCTGCTTGGGCGGGAGGCAGAGTTGAGCAAGCTCTAGATGTGGTGGTGAATATACTACTCGCGCTACCTGGTTTGGTGTTGGTGTTATTACTTTCAGCACTGGCGCCGGGTTCATTTTTAGTGATGTACCTCGCTATCTCATTGGTGCAGTGGGTTGAGTATTATCGCGTAACCCGCGCAATTACGCGAACCATTGTCGATAGCCCCGAGCGGCAGGTTTCCGCCATGATGGGCTTTGGTAAATGGTATCAGTTTAAGCGTCACATTTGGCCAGCCGTCGCTTCGTCGGTATTTACCATGGCAGCCTTTGGCGCTGCGAATGCCATTTTAATGATGGCATCGCTGGGCTTTATTGCGGTAGGTATTCAACCACCATTGGCCGAACTGGGCTTAATGAGTGTGGAGCTATTTCCGTTTTATATTGAAGCACCCTGGGTACTCGCTCAACCCTTACTCGTGGTTGCTCTATTGGTGTTAGGTTTTCATTTATTAGCAGGAGCGAGCCGTGAATCTCTTAATTCAGCTGACTGATCTTTCGATTAACGCCAAAGAGCTTGAGTTGCTTCAACCCTTATCGCTTCAGTTATACCAAGACAAACCTTTAACTATTCTTGGCCAAACTGGCTCGGGTAAAAGCTTGTTGGCTCAAGCCATTGTGGGTTTGTTACCTAGCGAATTATCGCAACAAGGTAAAGTAGAAGTATTTGGTAAAGTTCATGAGCGAAAGTCACTCACCAGCCTTTGGGGCAAGCAGGTAATAATGTTACCTCAGGAGCCTTGGCGCGCACTTGACCCGTTAATGCCGGCTATTCAGCAAGTGTCTGAAGTTTACGAGTGTTTGCACAATCTCGACGAAGAAACTGCATTTAATCGCGCAATAGAGGACTTAGACCGAGTCGGCTTGAAAAGTAGCGCCTTAAAACGCCCTGGGCAACTATCCGGTGGCATGGCGCAGCGTTTAGCGGTATCTGCGGCAACAGCTGGTGGAGCAAAGTTGGTGCTAGCCGATGAGCCAACAAAAGGGCTTGATGTAAGCCGCAGAGACGACATCATTCAATTGCTAATCAACAGTGCCAAGGGTGGTGGTTTGCTAACCATTACTCATGACATAGAAGTTGCACGCCAGATTGGCGGTGAGATTATTGTGATGAAAGAAGGGGAAGTGGTTGAACGGGGTAGTGCTGAGCAAGTATTGGAAAATCCTCAACACGCTTATACCCAATTGCTGATTGCCGCGGATCCACGCCACTGGCAACAGCGTGAGAAAAGCCAAATTGCTAAAACCCCAGTACTCGAAACTAAGTGTTTAGTGATAGGTCGCAATGGTACAGCGCTGTCGAAGAACATCGATTTCACCATTCACACTGGCGAAGTGGTGGGGGTGGTAGGTGATAGTGGTTGTGGCAAAAGCACTTTAGGCGATACTTTACTGGGTTTACTTAAGCCGGTTGATGGCCAGGTGAACAAGTTAAAGAACGACGCTAAACCTTACCAATGGTTGAAGCTTTACCAAGACCCTCCTGCGGCAATTACCTCTAGTGTTTCACTTGGAGTATTGTTGGAAGACTTGCTCAAGCTGCACAAGGTAGAGCGCGAGCGTGTGCCGGATTTAATGAACAAACTTAACTTGGCACCAGAGCTTCTCGCGCGAAGAAGCACCGAGGTGTCAGGGGGAGAATTGCAGCGTTTTGCAATTTTGCGTGCTTTGTTACTGGATCCGGTATTTTTGTTTGCCGATGAACCCACCTCTCGCTTAGATCCGGTAATTGCAAAAGAGGTGACCGACCTACTAGTGGATTTGGCGAAACAACAAGGTTGTGCGCTGTTATTAGTAAGCCACGATCCCTACATGATTGAGAAGCGCTGCGATACCGTAGTGCGCTTGTAAGGTGAGTTAATTTACAGGTAAGCGTATAAAGGCGGTTTAGCTAAGCTGGGCCGCTTTTATTCGTTTTGGCGCTTCACAATTAAGTTACCCAGTTTTATTGGCCTAGAAGAGAGAGAGCTAATCACCTGATTCGCTAATAAAAGAGGCTAAGTTTCAACTCCATCCCCGGTGTGTCTGCCATAGATTTCTATCAACCAGCTTCTTATCTGAATCAAAGTTCTCATGGTTAGTCTGTTTACCGTATGATTTTACCTATTTTTTTGGTATTTATTAGTAAGGTTGTAGATAAGTATCTGTTGGCTTGTAAGCTAGGCTATGCTTGCAAGGACGCATAGATTAAATGTTAGGTTTATAGGTAAATTTTGATTATGGATGCAGTATTACCAAGAGAACGGAATTACATTCAGATCTTCATGGCATCCCTAGCGCCTCTTCCATTCCTATTATTTGTAGTAGCTCAAGCTAAAGGCTTGAGTGCGTTTACGCTCATTATTGTCCTAGTAGTTATGCTGGCTTCATTTGTGTTTTGGTTTAAAAATGGTATGAAGCCTTCTGCTTGGATTAAAGCCGGAAGTTTGTATATTCGTGATGGCGCTTTCGGTGAAATCTGTATTCCGCGCAATAAAGTCCAATTTATGCGTTACGAGTCGTTTCACTCTCAGTACATTTCAAAAGGGCGCACCGGTGAAACAGTTGCAATGCATAAGCTACTCGTCAAAATGGAAGGATTCCAAGAGTGGGAAGTACCTATCAAGGACTTAGTTGAGCTAGGAGCTGACTTGAGGCTATATAAGTTTATTAAAGACAATTTTTACGATGTTGTATTAGCTAAAAAGCCCTATCAATCGCGTCAAGTCTAGCCGTGAATAGCGGGTGCTGGGACATCAATATTATCGAACTGATAAAACAAGATCCTGTTAGGGTTGCGGCGATAAACCTAGTGTTTGAGTTGAGCTTGCCTCAATGCTACTTGGCGGCTGGGTTTGTCCGAAACTTAGTGTGGGATTATCTCCATCAAAAGTCTGTTCCAACGACACTTAACGACGTTGATGTCATCTACTTTGACGCCAATGAGGCCGACTTAGATACCCATTTGAGCTATGAAAATGCTCTTCGTCGCAAACTACCTTCGCTCAATTGGCAGGTTCGCAATCAAGCCGTGATGCACCATCGCAACGGGGATTTACCCTATCAAAGCGCTATAGATGCAATGCGCTATTGGCCGGAGAAAGAGACCGCAGTAGCTATTCGCAAAACAAGCCTCTCAAGCTATGAGTGTGTTTCTGCATTTGGTTTCGAATCGTTATTTAATCTAGAACTTACATTTAACTCCAAACGTTCACTTGAAGTTTTTGAACATCGTGTAAACTCAAAAAATTGGTTGGCACAGTGGCCGCTGTTAAAAATTTCGCCATAAGCTCGTGTTAGCTGCCTTTATTCGTGCAGTGGAAATATCAGAAGGGATAAACATGAAAGTACATTACCTTGAGATCGTAACTTTAGATGTTGAATCTGTGTGTAAAGCTTACGCGCTGGCTCAAAGCATCAATTTTAGTGAGCCTGATGAAATGCTTGGTGGTGGAAGAACTAGTACCTTAGCAGACGGCAGTATTATTGGGGTTCGTGCCCCTTTACGTGAAACTGAAACTCCGGTGGTGCGCCCTTATTGGCTGGTTGGTGATATTGATGACGCCGTTTCTACTGTTAAAGCCCAAGGGGCTGAGATAGCAGTGCCGCCATTAGATATTCCCGGGAAAGGAAAGTTTGCAATTTATATACTTGGCTCAATTGAACACGGTTTTTGGCAACTATAAGTAATTGGCTGATTAGCTGTTTTGCACTTAACAAGCTAATTTATATTTTGCCTATTTGATCTTATATTCCTCTCATAGAATAGACATAAAAGGATGTTAAAAATGGCTAGGCTAATTATAGTTTGCGGCGCAACAGGGGCAGGTAAGACAACCTATTCTCTCTCTATTTGTGAAGACATTGGCGCTGTTAAATTCTCGATAGATCCTTGGATGCAGACGCTATTTGCTAAGGATATGGTGGAGCTCGATTTCTCGTGGATGATGGAGCGGGTAGAGCGTTGCTACCAGCAAATATGGGAAGTGAGTGAGCAAATTTTAGCATTAGGTGGAAACGTTGTTCTCGATTTAGGTTTTACTACCAAAGCGCTACGAGACATTTTTGTAAATCATGCTAAGGCTTTGAAAATAAATGCTGAAGTTCACTACATAGAAGCTGCGTCGGAAACACGAAAGCAGCGAGTCGCTAAACGCAATATGGAAAAAGACCCTAAAGTATATTCCTTTGAAGTTACCGACATGATGTTTGACTTTATGGAAGGCAAGTTCGAGGTGCCTGATGACATGGAGTTAGAGCATGGCTGCAAGGTGAGCTTATAACTAGGTATTTTGGTTTTGCCGCGCGGCGAAGCTTCCCCTAAAGCGGCATTAGCTTAATCAGAGGATATTAATGAAATCTGCAGTATTGGTTATTGATGTTCAGTCGATTTTATTCGACCCAGAACCTCAACCATTTGAGTCTCAAGTGGTTCTTAACAAGATAAATCAAGTTACCAGTTTGGCGCGCGCAAAGTCTGTCCCGGTAATCTTTATTCAGCACGAACATGCCAATTCTGTCATTGAGTATGGAACCGAGGGCTGGGCATTGCAGTCTAGCCTAGTAACTCAAACGGGTGATCATTTTGTTCGCAAAACCACTCCCGATTCGTTTCTAAATACCAACCTTGAAGAGTTATTGAAAGAGCTAGCCGTTGATAGCCTAATTATGTGTGGCTATGCCTCTGAGTTTTGTGTGGATACCACTGTTCGCAGAGCGGCTGGTTTAGGCTATCCGGTAGTGTTGGTCTCTGATGCTCACACAACTCACGATAAAGAGCACGCTAGTGGCGCTCAGATTCGAGCCCACCATAACGCTACCCTAGCTAATATCTCTAGTTTTGGTGTAAAGATAGAAGCAATAGAGACTGCTAAGCTTTGGCCGTGACCGCAAGGTTTACGCTTTAAAACAGTTTTTATTTTAAATGCCTTAATAACAATAAAACCCTAGGCTATCTCAGCATTAACAAATTACGGGTGTCCGCTAAGGTTTCTATAATGCGTCGGCGATTTGGGGAATAGTAAAGAGCTTGAACTCTTGAGAATATTGCTGATAGCCGCAGGCTTTGTTCATTGTATAACTCCGCTTCTGCGGTGGCGATGCGAGCTTTGGCTTGAGCTAAAGCTTTTGGTGATTGCTGTTTTACTGCTTGCGCATAGCGCTGATAGATAATGTGCATGGCTTTAATGCGTAGCTGACTTTTACTGCTTTCAGAACCATCGCGCATTAGGTATTCGCAATCAACATGGTTGCTAATGCCAACAGGGCCTAGTAATGCCAACTTTAGCCACAAGTCCCAATCTTCTGCCGAGGGCAGTTGCTCATCAAAAGCGAAGCATTTTAGTAAGGCTGTGCGTGATGCCATTACCGTAGAGGTGCCAACCACGTTTTCTGCAAACAAACTTGCTGCGGCATCGGGTTTAAGTTGGTAGCCCTTTTGTTGTTGGCTTAGGGCTTGGTAGTTTGGCCAAAACTCGAAGCAAGTGCCTCGGTCTTCGCCATTTTCTCCCACATGACGGTAATCGGTAAAACTAAAGCTTAACTCAGGCTTTGCTTGATGAAATTCGATTTGGCGTTGTAGTTTGCCTGCTAACCAAATGTCATCGGCATCTAAAAAAGCAATAAGTGGCGCTTTTGCTTGTTGAATGGCGATATTACGAGCCACTGCCGGGCCTTTGCCGCTGAGTTTAATGCTGCGTAGATGCGGTGTTTTTTGTTGTTGGTTTTGCAGCCATTGCCAGGTGCCATCGCTAGAGTTGTCGTCTACTACAATAACTTCCAGCTTATCTACGTTTTGTTGTTCAACGCTTGCTAAGGCTTGTTTTAAGTAGCTCAAACAATTGTAAGTAGGGATCACTACACTGCATATGGGTTGGCTATTCACTAAGTTAGGCATATCAATCTCCTGGATAGTAGCTGGCATTCAGCTTGCTTATACAGCTACATAAGCAATCTGAATGCCAGAGAGTAATGTAAATGAAAGCAGCCTTAAAAAATCAAGATCATAGCGGAATGCGACTCAAGCCTTTAGCTTGGTCATTATTGGTTGTGGCGCTGGTGGCTCTAATTTGGCTAAGGATATCTAACCCATTGATTCCTATAGTCTTAGGCGTTCTTCCTCTGCTTATTGTAATGGTAATGAAACAACCTTTCTGGGTAGTGCTTGGCTTTGTTTGTTTCTCATTTTTTCGTTTACACGAAGCTTTTCCTGCCTTGTATGTTTTACGTATTCCGCAATTATTGGCCCTTGCATCTTTAGCTTGTTTAGCTTGGCATTTATTCATTTCTCGCAAAATGCAAATCTACTGGAGTAAAGAATTAAGCTGCTTAATGTTGTTTGTGGCCTTGTGTGCGCTGGGGGTGATATTTGCCAGTAGCAGACCGACAGCAATGGCATATTTTAATGGGGTATTTAGCAAGATAGCCTTGATGACAGTAGCGATTGCTTGGTTAATGCGTCGCCCCAAAGATTTTGAGAGAGCAGCCGTTGCCTTTTTTGTTTGTGGCTTAATGATTGCGACAGTTGCCTTACAAAATGCCGCCGCCGGTATAGAAATGGTAGAGGGCACCCGAGTAACCATTGGCCGCTCGATGGGCTCGGTATTAGGAGACCCAAACGACCTCGCTTTAACCTTGCAGTTTCCCTTAGGCTTTGCATTGGCCTATAGCTTAAAGCGGGGTTTTTCGTTCACTCGCTTGCTAGCCATTGTATGTGCTGGAGCGATTATCTTAGCCATTTTGGCCACTCAAAGCCGAGGTGGATTGTTAGGCATTGCCACCATTTGTGCAGTGCTAGCATGGCGAAGAGTGGAAAATAAGGCGCTGCTAATTAGCGCCGGCGCCTTGGCATTACCGATATTGTTTATTCTGGCAGGCGTGTCGGAGCGTAGCTCGGGGGGGGCGGCCGAGTCGGGAATTGATGAGTCTTCGATGGGCCGAATTTATGCGTGGCAGGCTGCCTTTAAGATGGCTTTATATAACCCCATTACCGGGGTTGGTATTGATAACTTTTACGCTAACTACTATTTCTTCTCATCTCACTGGGACGGTAAGAATCATGCCGTTCATAGCACCTGGTTTGGGGTGCTGGCAGAAACAGGCTTTGTGGGGTTTATCGTATTTTGCGTACTGCTATTTAAAGTTTGTCGGCTCGCCCATCAAAATCTAAAGACCCTTGCACAACATGCCTCGAGTAAACATACTGGCTTGTTCTCCTGCGCTGAAGGGGTGTTTGCGGGTATGTTAGGCACCATTGTTTCGGGCACCTTCCTTACTCAAGGCTTTACTTGGCCTATCTATATTTTTACTGCCTTAGTGGTAGCGATTGCTCAGCTACTTCGTCAACCCATTGCAGAATGCAAAAGCCGCTAAAAAAGCGTTCCTTATTACAACTTCCTCGCTCTTATCTTATTGAATTTAAATAACTAATAATGGATGGCCTAGCTTTTGCTCTAGTGTTTCTATGACCTGAATTCGAACTCGAAATAACGGGTCGAAGAATAGCAAAAGAGGGCATCGCCATGTTTAACGTATCTATTATTGTTCCTGTCTATAAATCTGAGCAGTACCTAGCAAGTTGTTTGAGCTCACTGGCCAAGCAAACGCTCGAACATGTTGAGGTAATAGTGGTTATTGATGCCTCTCCAGACAACTGCGCAGCGATTGCTGGTGAGTTTTGTATTCAATATCCAGAACGCTTTCGCAAAATTGTATTGGAAAAAAATGTGGGTGTGTCGATGGCTCGCAACATTGCCATGCAGTCGGCGCAGGGTGAATACATTGGTTTTGTAGACAGTGATGATTATGCAGAGCCAAATATGTTTGAACTGATGTTTTGCAAAGCGCTCACAACCAATGCCGACGTGGTGAGTTGCCAAATGCGCTCTTTTGAAACGCATGCCTCAAGTGTGGAATACCACAACATTCCTACTAAAGAGTATTACGACGATACCTTTGTGACTAACAAGCTATTTCGTCGTGTTTATCTACTTTCCAAGCAAATAAATTTTTATAGCAATGTGATTTTTGAAGATGAACCTTTTGCGTATACCGCACGCTTTGCCACCGAGAATGTAGCTGAGGTTAATCAAGTGCTTTACAACTACCGAATGAGCCCAGAAGGCTTGTGCCGTGGAGATAACCACGGTCGATTCAACCTCTATGATAAGCAGTTGATGCTGGCAAGGTTTTTAGCCGATATGGAGCGCAGGGGCGCTATTGAAGATCATGCGGTGGAGCTGCTGCAGTGTTTAGCTAATCACGCTTTAAGCGCACTTTATTATCATATTTCGGCTGTTGATTTGTTGGGCTTCTTTAGTTTTATCGACCATCTAGTGGGTAAGTACCGTTTGCTTGAGCGCTGCGCAGTTGTTCCCCAAGAATACAAAGTAAGCCGTTATTTAAAATTTAGAGGCTCGGCCACACAAATTGTATTGCTGAGTTATTGGGTAAAGGCGCGCCAGTACAAACAACAGCTTTCTGCAGGGCTGTTATCGCCCAGTTTGAGTAGTGAAGGAGCTAAATAATGGAAAGTGTATTTGCTTCTCAGGTCAGTGTATCGGTGGTAGTTCCGGTGTTTAATACCGAGCAATACTTGTGGGAATGTTTAACTAGCCTAGAAAACCAGCAACTAAGCTCACTGGAAGTTATTGTGGTGATTGATGCTTCACCGGATAAGTCTTATCAACTAGCGACGCGTTTTGCTCAGCAATCCCATTTAGCAATTCGCATTGTTAACCTAGATAAAAATGTAGGTTTAGCACAAGCACGAAACATTGGAATGAGCCACGCTAAGGGCCAGTACCTTGGATTTCTAGACAGTGATGATTACGTAGATGAAAACATGTATCAGCATTTGTTTAATGAGGCCAGCCAGCAGCAAGCGGATTGGGTAAGTTGTGGTTTTAGTAAGTTTTCTGCCCACGGGGTAGAGTGCTACGCCCATCAAAATATCAGCGAGAATACCTCGGTATGTAACAAGCTATTTCGTCGAGAGTTTATTTTCGAGCATCAAATAGTATTTCCGCAAGGAGAGTTATTTGAAGATGAAATTTTCTCTTACATGGCCGAATTGTTCGCAGATACCGTGGTGCATATTGAGCAAGCTTACTACTTTTATCGGCATAATCCGCAGGGCATTTGTCGACGCGCTGGTGCTGACAAACATCGTTTGTATGCGCGTATGTCATCTATTGGCGATTTTATGCAGCGCATGGAGCAAAGCAAGTTGTTGCCTAAAGCTGCGCCGCTGTGTTTGGAAATGCTTTGTCGGCATGCTTATTTGCAGTTAAGAACTCAAGTGAGCTGGTTCGACTTACTCTGTTACTGGCGCTTTACCCAGCACCTCATCGAAAAATATCAGCTAAACAACAGTGACTCGCAAACCCAAGATAATTATTTTGTAAGCAGCTTTAGTAAATGGCAAAGCCGAGAGTGGGCCCTTTGGTTGATTCGCATTCGAGCGGGGAGAGCCAATTATGCTGTGGAATAAACTTAAGCAAGCTCGCCAGTCCTTACAGGAAATGGGTATATACGGCGTACTCATGATTCTGCAAAAAGGCATTGGCTTAATGATGCTGCCAGTCACCACGCGCTATTTGAGTTTGCAAGAATACGGCGTGTTAGAAAGTCTGGTAGTGATTTTTTCTCTGTGTTCGCTGCTAGAAATAAGTGCAGGTGCTTTGCCACGTTTTTACCCAGAGTGTAAAGATGCCGCGGCGAAAGCGAACCTTATTTCGTCGTCTGTTTTATTGAGTTTGAGTTACGGCCTGGTGTTAGCCGTATTGGCAGGAACAGCACTAGCCCTAGCACCGCTAGAGGTGTTCTCTCAGTTAAGTCTTATTCAGTTAGCTGGCGTTTCTGCGGTTATTGCTTTATCCATTTCTTTGCAGCCTATTATGATGTGGCTGCGCATTGAGCGTCGTGCTGACAGTTATTTCTATTTAGTTGTGGCGCAAGCGAGTTGCCAAGTAGTGATGACTTTGTTTGGTTTGCAGCAAGGCTGGGGAATGGATGCGGTGATTGTTGCTAGCGTTTGTGCCAATGCTTTAGGTTTAAGTATTGGTTTGTGGTTTTGCCGTAAACAGTTGAAGTTGAAGTTAGATCTTGCCCTTGCCAAGTTAACTTTAAGTTATCAACGCTGCTTAATTGGCGCTTCGCTCGCACTATTCATCATGCATGGTTTAGATCGGCTGCTACTAGCAGAGTGGTTAGGTGCAGAAACGTTAGCCCAGTACGCCATTATGATTAAAGTGGTAGAGGCTACCGCCATGGCATTTGGTGTATTAGAAAGCTGGTGGTTACCACGCCGGTTTACGGTGTTACAACAAAGCAACGGCGTAAATGAAGTGAGTGTGATTCATCAGCGTTTGCTGCTCGCGGTGATGTTATTGATTTTGTCTGCTGCGTTATTTGCTCCCATAGTGCTTAAGTGGGTGCTGCCAATAGAATACTTAGGTGGCATTGAATGGTTGCCTTTAATGCTATTGGCGCTGGGCTTTAAGTTAGCCACTGCAGTAACCGATATTGGTTGCTACCTACCAAATAGCCCTGTTTGGCTGCCGCGGATTAATGCTTTGTCGGCGTTGATGGCGATAGGTTTGTATTACCTACTTATCCCTAAGTGGGGTGTTTGGGGGCTGATTGTGGCTACCAACAGTGTATTTGCTTTGCGCTTTATATTGTTCACCGCACTGAGCTTACGCTTACAGGCCTTGCCTTATAAAGTAGCTGTGCTGCTCAGCGCTTTACTCCCTCCTTTAGGTTTGCTTCTAATCGTTCCGTTTATGGCGGCTTCTATCTGGACCTCTTTATTACCGGCCATTGGCTTAAGCTGGTTGTTGGTATGGGCAATGCCATTGGTAAAGCCCAAAATGCATTTTAAGAAGGCTTATGCTTGAGCCCCAAAGAGCGAATTGCAAACTGCAATTCGCTCTTTGCTTTCTTTTTAAGTTATTGAATATGTTGATTTTAGTTTGTTGGCATAAATGCTGCTACCTACAGTTTAAGACAACACATCTACCTGTTATAGGGGAATTATATGAGCAGCATGTTTTTTCATCATACTAAGCATTGGCTAAAAAGTAGTGACTCTGCCGTAGCAAAAAATCTATTTAGGTTTTTGAAGGCGCTAAGATTATGTCAGCTACCTAAAGTGCCATTGTTGTTCTCGGTGCTTTACCGCCTTCATACCAGTTTATCTAATGCTTTAAGCAGTGTGCTGCGCATATTGTGGTGGACGCCTTTGTTTAGAAGTAAAACCAGCGGCCCTTCTCAGGCCTTGTATCTATACGGAGGAATGCCACTTATTAGTGAAGGCCTAAACATTGAATTAGGCAATCGCTGCCGAATTTCTGGGGCAACCACCTTTAGTGGACGAAGCAGTGCAGCTGAGCCCGCGTTATTAAAGATTGGCGATAACGTGGATGTAGGCTGGCAAACCACCATCGCCGTTGGCAGACAAGTTATCTTGGGAAACAACGTACGTTTAGCTGGGCGCTGTTTTATTGCTGGCTACCCAGGTCATCCTTTAAACGCAGAGCAACGAGCTGCTGGCTTGCCCGAGCTAGATGAGCAGGTTGGCGACGTTATTCTTGAAGATGACGTGTGGTTAGCTACCGGTGTATCAATTATGGCCGGAGTAACTATTGGAAAAGGTACAGTGGTTGCTGCAGGTAGCATTGTGACGAAAAGTTTGCCGGCAGGTGTTTTGGCCGCAGGTGTACCCGCCAAAGTCATTAAATCGATTGAGGAGAAATAACATGAAACACGATCTCATAGTATTTGGTGAAGATTGGCAACGCCACCCAAGTAGCAGCCAACACGTGATAACCGAACTGGCTAAAAACCACCGTATTCTTTGGATTAACTCCATTGGTTTACGTAGGCCACGTTTGAGCCTGCGAGATGCTAGAAGAGTAATAGAAAAAATGAAGTCGATGTTTGGTGCGACCAAAGCTAACGCAAATGCTCACGAGTCTACAAAAAAAGCATCAGCTAAAAAGCCGGCCAATATTCATGTATTGTCACCCATAGCCTTGCCTGCGCCACGCACTCGTTTTTTTCGCTGGCTTAACCGCTGCTTGTTAAAAGCTCAGGTAAATAAACAAGTTAAGCGCCTTAAGTTAGTAAACCCTGATCTTTGGATTGCCTTGCCTACAGCAGTAGATATGTTAGGCCACCTAAACGAGCGGCAGGTCATTTATTACTGTGGCGATGATTTTAATGCACTAGCTGGCGTAGACCACCAACATGTTACTGAGTGTGAAAAGCTGTTAGTTGAGAAGGCTGACCACGTTCTAGTGGCTAGCGATATGCTGTTACGTAAGTTCTCTAAGCAACCGCATCTAGCTTTGAAAACCCGTATTTTACCGCACGGGGTAGACTATAACTTGTTTGTTCGCCCTTCGAGCCCAGCGCCATCTATTTTACAAGGCGGTCCGGTTGCTGGCTTTTATGGCTCTATAGCGGCTTGGTTAGATATCCCATTAATCGTTAAAGTCGCTAAGGCCTTACCCGAATGGCGTTTTGTATTTATTGGCCAAGTGCAAACCGATATTTCTGCTTTTAAACAAGTAGACAATATAGAAGTGTACCCGGCAGTAGCCCATAGTGAGCTACCCCGTTATGTACAGCATTGGCAGGTATCTTGGCTACCCTTTAAAAGTTGTAAGCAAATAGCTTCTTGTGACCCACTTAAGTTACGTGAGTATTTGGCCGCGGGGCGCCCCATTGTAAGCACGCCTTTCCCCGCGCTTAAACCTTACGCAGGCATGGTGACGCAAGTTGAAGAGCCGTTTCAAATGGTTCAAGCGCTGCAAGACAGCTTAAATACTCCTTCGGCATTGCAGCATCGTAGAACCTCTTTTCAACGAATGAGTGTGCGTTCAGAAAGTTGGGGCGAGCGAGCTAAGCAGGTGCATCAATTGTTGTCTTGTTAATTTAAAAAGTGTTGCCTTAGGCAACACTTTGTTGGTCTTGTTTATGAGAGTTTGCTGCGGGGAGTGGCTCTGATGAAGTGGCTGTCGCATGTTTTACCGCTACTTTTGAATTGGAACGCGCAACAAACTCGCCGCCACAACCGGGATGAGTTAACCCAGTGGCAACTTCATTACGTTTATTGTGCTGCCAAAATTGCTCAACAATGTTTAATGAAGAATCTATAACCTCTACATCTAAAGAGTCGCAGCAAACACACCTCGCTTTATTTGCCCGTTGTCTGGCAACATCAAGTTCTGCACCTAGGGTTAGTAAGTTTTCCACAGAGCGACGGCGCACTCTGCGAAGCTTGCGATTAAGTAGCCGTTGCCAGTAGTTAGTTTTTAGGGTTTTCTCTAAGGCTGATACCTGCCTAACCAGTTCGCCCATTTCTTTGATTATGAGGTTTATATCTCTAAATTCTTCCGCAGTTACTAGCGCTTCACATTGTTTGCACCAACCCAAGGTTCTACGCAGTGGCAGTTCTAATCCGTTATACAAAAATACTCGCCAGCCGTTTACTTTGTCGGTGGTGGTGCTGCATTCACAACGATTACAGTGTACTTGAGTTAACGATTTATCCATGGCTGATCCCTTAGCGCAATTAAGCTTAGTGTGGTTTATTTTTGATAAATATGAAAGCGCTTACCCAAGTTTCTGTTGCTGAACAAAACAAGCCCGCTTAGTTGCGTGTTTTAGCTGTGCTGATGTTATAGTGTTTGGCAAAAATAGCTGGAGCAGAGAATGGCTAATATTCCAAATAATTACGCAAGCCTTGAACAAGGTTACCGCGAGAAAGCGTTGAAATTATTCCCTTGGGTTTGTGGGCGATGTGCACGTGAATTTCCTTACTCTAATTTAAGCGAATTAACCGTGCACCATATCGACCACGACCATACCAATAACCCAAACGATGGGTCTAACTGGGAGCTGTTATGTTTGTACTGTCATGACCATGAGCATTCTAAATATACCGAAGCTGCTCAATACGGCTCAACAGTAGAAGCCGGTAGCGATTTAAAGCAAGAAGTGGCAACCTCAAACCCGTTTGCTGATCTTAAAGCAATGATGAATAAAAAGAAGTAATGCTAGCCTAAGCGACCGCTAACAAAGGTGGTGGTAATAAGGGCAATAATCCGGTTGCGCTAACGATTAAGCCAACTATGCTGATTATTGGGTAGGGGAGTTATACTTTTTTTGTTGAGTGAGCAGAAAACACTAATTTAAGTGAAAACCCGTGGTTAACAGGCTTGCGGCTAGTTGTTGACACTAATTAAAGACACTTTTTTAAAGAAATTTCGCAATAAATCGCTCAAATACAGTTCACCCTCTCGCCTTGTGCGACAGTAGTGGTATACTCCCCGCGAATTTGAAAAACAATTGAATTAGAGTTGAACAATGGCTGATTTATCAAAATATAGAAATATTGGTATTTTTGCTCACGTTGATGCAGGTAAAACTACCACAACTGAGCGTATCCTAAAACTTACTGGTCAGATCCACAAAACTGGTGAAGTACATGACGGTGAGTCTACTACTGACTTCATGGAACAGGAAGCTGAGCGTGGTATTACTATTCAGTCTGCAGCAGTAAGCTGTTTCTGGAACGACCACCGCTTCAACGTTATTGATACTCCTGGACACGTTGACTTCACTGTTGAAGTATACCGTTCACTTAAAGTACTTGATGGCGGTATCGGTGTATTCTGTGGTTCTGGTGGTGTTGAACCTCAGTCAGAAACTAACTGGCGTTACGCTAACGAATCAGAAGTTGCTCGTATCATCTTCGTAAACAAGTTAGACCGTATGGGTGCAGACTTCTACCGCGTAGTTAAGCAAACTCAAGACGTACTAGCTGCTAACCCACTAGTTATGGTTCTACCTATCGGTATCGAAGACGACTTCGTTGGTGTTGTTGACCTTCTATCTGAAAAAGCTTACATCTGGGATGACACAGGTCTTCCTGAGAACTACGAAGTTACCGATATCCCAGAAGATATGGTAGAGAAGGCAGCTGAATACCGCGAAATGTTGGTTGAAACTGCAGTTGAGCAAGACGAAGACTTAATGATGGCTTACATGGAAGGTGAAGAACCTACTATTGAGCAACTTAAAGCGTGTATCCGTAAAGGTACTCGTGATATGTCTTTCTTCCCAACTTACTGTGGTTCTGCATTTAAAAACAAAGGTATTCAATTAGTACTTGATGCTGTTGTTGATTACTTGCCAAACCCAACTGAAGTTGATCCTCAACCTCTTATGGATGACGAAGGCGAAGAAACTGGCAACCACGCTATTGTTTCTGCAGACGAACCACTACGCGCGTTAGCATTCAAAATTATGGATGACCGCTTTGGTGCGCTTACTTTCGTACGTATCTACTCGGGTGTGTTGAACAAAGGTGACACCATCCTTAACGCGTTTACTGGTAAAACAGAGCGTGTTGGCCGTATGGTAGAAATGCAAGCTGACGACCGTAATGAATTAACTAGCGCTCAAGCTGGTGACATTATTGCTATCGTAGGTATGAAGAACGTTCAAACTGGTCACACTTTATGTGATCCTAAGAGCCCTTGTACCCTAGAGCCTATGGTATTCCCAACGCCAGTAATCTCGATTGCTGTTGCACCTAAAGATAAAGGTTCAACTGAGAAAATGGGTATTGCTATCGGTAAAATGGTTGCAGAAGATCCTTCTTTCCAAGTTGAAACTGACGAAGATTCAGGCGAAACCATCCTTAAAGGTATGGGCGAACTTCACCTAGACATTAAAGTTGATATCTTGAAGCGTACTTACGGTGTAGACCTAGTTGTTGGTCAACCTCAGGTTGCTTACCGTGAAACTATTACTCAAGCGATTGAAGATAGCTACACGCACAAGAAACAGTCTGGTGGTTCTGGTCAATTCGGTAAGATTGATTACCGCATCAAGCCTGGTGAGCCTAACTCTGGTTTCACGTTCTCTTCAACTGTTGTTGGTGGTAACGTACCTAAAGAATTCTGGCCTGCAGTTCAAAAAGGCTTCGAAGTGATGATGGAAACTGGTCCACTAGCTGGCTTCCCATTACTAGATATGGAAGTAGAATTGTACGATGGTGCTTTCCACGCAGTGGATTCATCAGCAATTGCTTTTGAAATTGCAGCTAAAGGCGCTTACCGTCAATCTGTACCAAAAGCTGGCCCACAACTTCTTGAGCCAATCATGAAAGTTGACGTATTCTCTCCAGAAGATCACGTTGGTGATGTTATTGGTGACTTGAACCGTCGTCGTGGCATGATTAAAGACCAAGAAGCCGGCGTAACTGGCGTACGTATTAAAGCTGATGTACCACTAGCAGAAATGTTTGGTTACATTGGTTCTCTACGTACTATGACTTCTGGTCGTGGTCAGTTCTCTATGGAATTCTCGCACTACGCTGCTACTCCACAAAACGTGGCTGAAGCGGTAATCGCAGAAGAAAAAGAACGTCAAGCTAAGAAGTAAGCTTACTACTTAGTAAAAAAGCCGCTCATTGAGCGGCTTTTTTTATGTTTGTGTTTATTAAAAATCAGCCTTTGGCTGCCTTTTTATTTCTAGGCACTTAGCTACTAGAACTTGATTGAGTGGCGACCTGTTTTGGCATTTCGCTGAGCTTGCTTTTCGTTAGGCTGCTTGGCAGCTGTTGGTTTTTGACTAGGCTTGCTTGCTTTATTTCCCTTGTTTTTCTGCTTGTTTGAACCTTTCTTCTCTACGCTTTTAGGCTCTGGCTCAGTAATAGGCTGATCACAAACAACATATAAAAACTGACCGTTAAACTCGATGATGTCATCCGCATACACCTTCTTGCGTTTACGCTGCTCGAGTTCACCGTTAAGCCCAACATAACCTTCTGCTATAGCCATTTTGGCTTCGCCACCGCCATTCACCAAATTGCCTATCTTTAAAACTTTGTAAAGCTCGATAGGCTGTTCATCCACATATACTTCGGTGGCTTCTACTTCAATTTCTTCTGGTGAATCTTCTGGGTTATTCATTATTAATGCCATGGGGAGGAAGAGCCCAGATTATGGCGATGTGCTGGGAATGGGTCAAGTTTGAGCTAGTGTAATCGAATGTGAAATTTACTTGGTGGTTTCACTTTCTAGTGTTTTAGTGACTGTTTATTGCTTTGGTGTTGCCTGATTATGGATTTTAGCTTCTTAATGAAGAGAGTGGTGTTGTGTTTGGGTCTTTCGGCTGGGCTCTGCACATTGCTAGCCTGTAGCCCAATGCCTAGTGCGATAAAGCAACAACAGCAGTTTATTCAAAGTGATTTGTTAACTAATCCCGATATCGAACACTATCAACTTACTGCGGATAATTTTACTTTGAACGTACATGCGAATGGGCGTGCAGATCAAGCAGTGATGGTGTGGATCCACGGTACGCCTGGGTCTTGGCAAGACAGTGCTTACTTGATTACAGAGCCTTCATTAACCAGTGAAATACGTGTGGTTAGTTTTGATAGACCGGGCTGGGGATTGTCGCAATATCAAGACCAAGCTAAACCTGTTGCTAACATGCAGGCTCAAGCGAAGCTGATTTCACCTCTCATTCAACACTTAAAGCAAAAGTACCCTGAGCTGCCATTAATTCTTGTAGGCCATTCTTGGGGCGCGTCCTTAGCGCCTATTATTGCCGAGCATAACCCCCAGCAAGTTGATGGTTTGTTATTGTTGGCTGGTGGAATGAGTAAACAGCTTACTCAAGCGCGTTGGTATAACAAGTTTGCTAGTAGTAGTGTAGGGCACTATTTATTGTCTTTATCTGATATGGGGAAACAACTTAACCAAGCTAATTTGGATATGTTTGCCCTGCAAGATGGCTTAGCTGATTCGCCCGAGCGTTTAGCTTCGCTTAAAATACCTGTGGTGTTGGTACAAGGTGGTAAAGACCATTTGGTTGATCCCAAAAATGCTGATTTTGCTGAGCGATACTTACCAACTCAACACTCTAAAGTTGTTCGCCTAGCGGAACAGGGGCACTTTATGCAAGTTGAGCAAGTTGCATTAATTAGCCGCTGTACTTATGCCTTGGTAAATAACAAGCTGAATGACTGTGGTTAAGCCCGCTAGTTTGTAGCAAATTGCTTGATGCTAAAGTTAGCAAAGTCTACATGTACACTTGGTTTAAGTTTGTTTGCTTCAACAAGTGAGCGATAAATTCCCCATTTAGGGCGAACAAAATGCTGTTCGCTCACACCTCGCCACATGTCTAGCTGGCCTTCGCGAACGTTAAATATTTCTGCTCCATCACTTAAACGAACCAGTTTTAAGCTGAACCAACCGAGTTCGCTGTATTTGGCTTGAACCTTGGCTTCTAGCCACTCTCCTTGAATCAAGTCCCAATTTTCTCTTGCTAGAATACGAGTTTGGCGTAATGGACTATGTCTTACTTCTATACCTGCTTTACCATTGCGAGTATTTCCGGTTAACGTAATAATTGGCATTGAATCTTCACCGCCAACGGCTTTTAGTTGAAACAAATGGGTGAACTTGTTGGTCACCCGCATGTCATTGCTAACGCGAAACTTCCAACTGTATGAGAAGTGACTGCCTTGGTAGCCTTTTAGCGCATGTGCTGAGCCGCCATAGACTTTAATTTCATTGCGTTGCCTATCGATATACTTTCCTTTATTGCCATCTAAATCTCGGTGCAAAATAAAGCGAAAATAGGGGCCGTATAGCTTGTCTGTGTACTCTTGTATATGGAGCTCCCCTTGGTGGTCGTTTTTAAAGCGATCTGGTGATTCTATGGCGTTCTTGCCAAACTGCTGACGAATTAGCTGGTAAGCGGGTTGTCCGTAGTCTGGGCCATCAGCATCCAAGTTAGCGCTTGCTAAAACTTGCTTGTTTTCTGGATTTAGCGCTTGGCTCTGCAATTCATTGTTAAGTTTGTTGGAGCTACAGGCAGTTAGGACAACCAACATCGCCGCAGATAGCCCGTTTTTTGTCAGCGTATTTATTACTAGTTTCATCACAATAAGCTATTGGGTCGCAATTTGATTGTTTGCAGGCAAGTATTCTTTGAGCTTGAAAATAGCCAGTTGCCCGAGTTGTTGCTCAGATTTGGCTTTTAATGATTCGCTCGCTTGTTCATTGTGCTCTGCATCTTTGTGGGCAGAGTGGCCTAGCTCCACAATCTTTTGTACGTTGTTGGCTACTTGTGAAGCCACTGCCATCTTCTCTTCAGCTGTTGTTGCAATTTGCTGGCTGTAGGCGCGAATTTGTTCCAGCATAACCGCTATATTCTCCAGCTGTTGGTCACTTTGTTCTGCTTGGCTTAAGCACTCTAGCACCATGGTTTCGCCCTGTTTCATTAAGTCTACGGCTTCGTTTGCACCTTTTTGCAGACCTGCGATAACGTTGAAGATCTCTGTGGTCGAATTTTGAGTTCGGCTTGCAAGGTTACGCACTTCATCGGCAACAACAGCAAAACCTCGGCCTTGTTCACCGGCTCTTGCGGCTTCAATGGCGGCATTTAGCGCAAGTAGGTTCGTTTGCTCTGCAATACCTTGAATCACATCGAGTATTGAGCCTATATCATCAGAGCTCTGCTTAAGCGTATCTACTTTCTCTGCTGCATTAAGAATGGTTGTTTTTAGCTGTGTAGTTGTTTTACGGGTGGTGTGGGCGGCCTGTCGGCCTTGCTCAGTAAGCGCCGACACATCTCCAATATCATCGCGTGAGGTATTGGCTTGTTGGGATACGTCTTGTACTCCTTGTTCCATGGCTTTTACCGCACTGGCTACTATGTCGGTTTGTGCGCGTTGTTCGGAGATAATTGAGCGAGAGTGTTGGCTTGCATTTAAGCCAGATTCGGCGCTGTTCTCTAGTTGTTTTGCACTGTCTACCATTGAACCGATAACTTGGTTAAATTGCTCGGTAAGTGAGTTTAACTGGCGCGCTATTTGGCCAAATTCATCTTGGCGTTCGACGGTTATTTGCTTGCTAAAGTCGCCTTCAACTAACTGTTTCATTTGCTGTAAAGTACGCTTCAATGGCCCTTTAATACTTGATGTGACACTCCATGCAACCAGTACCGATATGCTTAATGAGGCAAGCACTACGGCAATCATGGTGCTAATGGCACTTTGCGATTTTTCACTGGCTTGGTTTTTCGCTTCGGCAATGATTAACGATACCGCGCTACTGGCGAGAGTAAGTTGATTTAAAGCTTCCGCAGTTTGGGTGTTAATTTGCTTAAAGTTGTCTTGTTGCTGCTGGGTTAAACGTACGAGGCGGTCTATTTCACTGAACAAGCCTTTAGAGTTTAACGATTGATTAAGTAATACAAAATAGTTAACCACGTTCTCAATATCATCTTCAATATAGAACTCTAACTCGTCACGTTTTTCTATCATACTGGCATAGAGTTTCTTTAATTGCTGCATTTGTTGGCTGGTTTGCTCAGGCGTTTTTGCATAAAACGCTTCATCAAGCTGGCGCTCTAACACTACACCATCAGCTTGTAGATCAACGGCAATCCAGTGCGCATCGCCGTCTACCGATTCCGCTATCTGTTCTAAATCGTCATTGTATCCACTCCATTGTTGTTTAAAATCACGGCGTAGATTTTCAACCGATTTGTTAGCTACTAGCCATTGTTGGTGGCTTACAAACTGCCTGTTGGCTGCGCTAAATGTTGCTTCTGCATTTGCCTCTATTGGGTCAAGCAAATTATGTAGATCGGGATATTTTTCAGTAAGTAACAATAGCTGTTGGTAGTTATCTTGGTAACTATTCATATAGCTAGACGCTTGGTTCTCTAATCGGCTTAGTTGTTCTTGGGACTCAGTATTACTGTGTAAGCCAATTACCCATGCAGTGTTTAGCAGCAGGCCCGATAGGCGATTAGTTAGCTCTGCAGTAGGGGTGAGGCGGTCAACAGTTTCATTAAGTTGTGCTTCTAGGTTGCGTATGTTGATTTGGCCAATCAGCGCTACTGCAATGAGTAAAACAAATAGAATTGCAAAACCGCTTAGTGTTCTCATCACTACTGAAATTTGCATGTGCCATCCTTAGCGTTTAGTCGATTTTAGTCTGTTTATTGCGCAATGTATTTTTGTTGTTATGGTATTACAATAATTTTGTACTATGGATGTGATTCGACTAACACTTATGTTAAGAAAGGCAAAAAATTAAGAGAACCAACGCAGAGACTTTAGGACTTGTGTGCTGAGTAAATAGATGAACTTGGGCCAAAATCGGCAAGCTTAAATAAAGCCTGCCGATAGCTGAGTTTATTTGGGTGTGTATTCTAGGTAATCGTAGTAGGCCCAGTTGTTTTGATAGAAGTACTCTTGCGGAAAGTACATTGCATCTGCAGAGTTATCGCCGTGCCAGTGGTTGATCATTATGCGGGTTGGATCCACAGGCCATGCGTATTGTGGAACTTCATTTGCGGCAATATAGCCATCCCCATTGTCCTTGTACAGACTACGAATGATGCGAGTATTTCCTGAAGAATCTATCAAGTACCAATCGATTTTCCAGCTAGACCAATCGAAGCCGATATGGATTAGGTCTTGATGTATGTTTAGACCATATTGGCCTAAATCAATATCCAGTTCCCAGCTTTGGTATTGGCCACCTTGGGGTTGGTAGATAAGGTTAGTATGTACAACGTTTCCAAGGCTAGGTAAAAACTCGATGTCTATTTCTTGCCAAGCTCGACCAGGCACATCGTGCCATGAAGTGTAGGTAAATATAGAGGATACAGTGCCTTTGGCATTTCCTGTTTTGAGGCTAGATTGAACCTTGCCATAACTTAGTAAGGATTTGGTTCTAAGCTCGGCACATTGATTTGGCGCTACGTTTAGGGTGATACCATGGGAGCTTGGTGAGATTTTAGACGGAGTAAATTTACAACCAAAAGGGCTGCCATTACTGCCATCACGGGCTTGCCAAATACCAGAGTTGTATCCCCAGCTAAAATCATCTTTAAAATAATTAGCGTGGGATGGCGTTATTGTTGCTGCGGCAATTGCTACTGCAACTATAGAACTAACTTTCATTTTTATCATATTCCTTATGTGGAGTTTATTGTTTTTATTAACAATTTTGCTTCTGTCTAAGTGGCGTCAAAATGTATAAGCATCTCGATTTAACAGCACTTGGGACTTGGGTTCGCAATACCTAAACTGAGTTGGAAAACTCAAGTTGATTGATGAAGCATTTATCTGGGTATGGCTTGTAAATGGTGGGCGGATAAGCCTTATTGCCGTTAACACTAGAGCGCTAAACTGATGAAGTGTTAGCGTGTTAAAAAGCCAAATAGCTAACTTAGTGGGCAAACAGGTGATAATAGAAACTACCCACTTAATAGGGTTAAATTCTGTAAATAAGCTCATTAGCTGTCCTTGGCTATTCATAAATCCTTAACAATTGATTAATACTTTTATCTTGAACGCTTGGTAATACAATTGTTGTTTTATTAGGCTGTGACAGTTTTAACGATTAAGTCCGCTTGTCTGAAATACCATCAAAAAATTTAGTTTTTACTGAGCATTAAAGATGCAGCGATGCAGACAAAGGCGTGAAGAGTTGGCTTAAACAGCAGTTTGGTAGCAAAACCTGAGTAGAACTAATTAGTGAGTTAGTTGGGGTTATTAGCCAATGTGTGGATTAATGTTCTTAGGCCTTATGATTTATTAGATTTACTTGCTATTTATTTCGCAAATTGATGTGAATCAATTTCATCATCAAGTGGTCAGAGTAGTCTAAAGCTTCAGCTATAACTCAAATTTCGTTTAGCTTTATAATTCTAATAATAGTGATTTGTAGTTTGTGTAACTAAACCTTGTCGTTTCTGTTTTGCAGTTAGTTAAGGCTTATTATATGCATTTATCGACTCCACAGCTGTTGGAGATTGTTGCAGCATTTCCCGATTCCACATTGGTATTTACCGAAGATGGTTATTGTATTGCTCATTTGGGTGATCAAGAGGCTCATGAGTTCTCAAGCAGCCGGTTATTAACCGGTCGCTTTGTATCTGATGTATTTAGCGAAGAAAAAGCTAAATGGTTCTTACAACAAATACGCAATAGTATTTTTGAGCAGCGCTTGCGTGTTTCGGAGTACGCCATTTCACCGGACGATATTCGTTTACCTAACTGTGAAAGCGCCAAATTAGAAAGAGAGCATTGGTTTGAAGCTCGCATTCTGCCCTTAAACTCTTTTATAGATGGTCAGCGAGCAGTGGTTTGGGCGGCGCGCAATATTAATGAGCGCTACAAGCTAGAGCAACAACTGCGTAGACTTAGTGAAACCGATGAGTTAACCGGTGCGTTTAACCGCCGTCGTTTCTTTGAAAGTTTAGCGAATCATTACCAAACCTTTCACCGTCACTTTCTTGATTGCAGCTTAATCATGTTAGACATTGATAACTTTAAGAGAATCAACGATCAATATGGTCACCCTTGTGGTGACAGAGTGCTTAAGCAAGTGTATCAGCAGATTTGTACCCAACTCCGTGAGGTGGATATTTGCGCGCGAATGGGCGGTGAAGAGTTTGCCATTTTACTTCCCAATACTAAAACATCAGAAGCTCTACGCAGCGCCGAGCGGATAAGAATAGCAATTGAAGAATACACCTTCACCACACTAAATCATCAGGTTGATGTTACGGTTAGTTTAGGGGTGAGTAGCATAGAAGTGACCGACAGCAATTGCGATAGTGTATTGCAGCGCGCCGACGATGCTTTATATCACGCCAAGAAAACTGGACGAAATCAAGCTGTTCAGTTCCTAGAAGAATTTAGTATTTAAACTATAAATCAGATATTTAGTTAATCCTAAGACGAATACCTAAGATCAGTTTGTAGTTTACCTCGCCTGTTTTCTATGAGATAAATGTCACTAATTTTTGCTGAAGAATTGCTCAGAGTTTTATTCTGTTCTCACGCCCAATTTCGTGTCGAGCTTTTTGTTTCAGTTATCAAGGATAGATTAAAAGCCCAAGGAGTGGTGTAGTTGAAGTATTCAGCTGGTGTTTTGTGGTCGCTATGTATGGCTAATTACAGCTTTGCAGCAGCTGAACCCTTGCCTAATTTGGATTTAGAATCGTTAATGGCTACAGATGTGCAAGCAACATCTGCGATGAAACGTGCTCAATCAGCGTTTACCACCGCGGCATCATTATATGTACTAAGCAAGGAAGACATTCGCGCATCGGGTGCGGTATCGGTGGCAGAAACATTAAAGTTGGTACCGGGTTTAGAAGTGCGGCAGCTAGACAGTAATCAGTGGGCTATTACTGCGCGTGGTGTTGCTGGCCGTTATACCAGTAAATTATTGGTAATGGTGGATGGGCAAAGCGTTTATAACCCATCTTTTGCTGGGGTTTATTGGGAAACCTTAGATGTACCTCTCTATGACATTGAGCGTATTGAAGTTATTCGAGGTCAAGGTGGCTTGTTGTGGGGCAGCAATGCTACCAATGGGGTGATTAATATTATCACCAAAAATAGTTTAGACACGCGCGAAACCTTGGTGCAAGTAAGCAGTGGTGACCAACTAAATTATGATGTAGGGCTGCGCCACGGTGGAAATATTGGCTCCACCGGTAGCTACCGCATCTATGGTAGCGTGCGAGACTCTGACGCGGCCAAAACGGGTAAGTCGCTACCCGCTAATGATGAAGCCAAACAACAAAGCATTGGTGCACGTTTTGATTTTGCGCCTAATGATGATTTGTCTATTCTTACCCAGCTCAGTTATACCCATACAGATATGGGGCAAAATCTTAAAGCTCTATCTTTAGCCACAAACCAAAACACCCTATATGCCGAGCGCTTTGAGCGTGATGACGGGCGTATTATGGCGCGGGCAGAGCACCGACTATCTGGCTCTTCTAACCAAATGTTGCAAGCTTCGTGGGCTGTTCAAAATGGTAAACAGCTATATTTAGAAGAACGATTTCAAACATTGGATATTGATTATCAAATGAATAGCTTGTGGGGGGCTACCCAACTTGATTGGGGTTTAAACTACCGTAATAGCTATTTACCTTTTGAAGAAAACTACATTATTAGTAGTGACGAAGATATCGACCGTTTAGAGCAATATGGCGCTTTTTTACAGCTGCAATTTACGCTTATTCCTGAGCAGTTAAATTTAAGTTTTGGTAACAAGTCTGAACACAACAGTTTTACCGGTTGGGAGCATCAGCCGGTCGCACGTATAACTTGGCAGCCCAATAACGAGCATGTACTTTGGAGTGCCATATCGCAAGGCGTGCGGATCCCATCGTTGGCAGAGTTTGATTACGATTCTGCTATTAATGGCACGCGTGTTGGCGAGTATTTTCAAACCGGTATCGACGCCATTGATAGTTACCACGTGCGCACGGTATTAAACGGCAATCAACAAGTTGAGCCAGAAAAGTCCCTTTCTTACGAACTGGGTTACCGTTTTAGCAAACAAGATTGGTCATTCGACCTAGCCTTATTTCATACGCAATCCAAAGATGTTTTTGCCGTGCAGCCTAATCCAGACAGTGCCAACTTGGATCAAATTGCAGCTTTGTTAGCACAGGGTAAAATCATCGAGGCGCAGCAAGCTTTACAAAGCACAGTGCTTGAATTTGACGTTGCATCTAATGCTGATTTAAACGTTAAAGGTGGTGAAGCGCTAGTTGCTTGGCGACCAAGTGCGAGTTTTCGCGCCGAACTAGGATACAGCCAAATGGCTTATCGCTATCGCTTACAAGAAAATACTCAGCCTGCTATAGGATATGACTCTGACAGCAAACAGATTTTTGCCAAGACTGGCTGGCAACCTTTTAAGAAGCATTCCTTTTTTGCATTGTTCCGCTCCATTAACAGCGATGCTTATTCAGTAGATGATTATGATGCGCTAGATCTAAGTTGGGCTTGGCAGCTAATGCCTCATAGTTCGCTGTCATTAACAGGCAAAAATTTATTAGCTGGTAGTCACCTAGAATACAACAACACCTCTGAAACCTTTACCGTTCCAAACTATATCGAGCAAAGTGTCGTGCTACGATTTATGGCGGAGTTTTAGCCAGTGTTGGCAATAGGGCGCTTTGTTAAGCTAGTCATTACCTTGGCTATATTGGGCCTTGCTAGTGAAGTAAGTGCTGCTGATAAAGAAGCAGCCTTAAAGGCTGGATTTATGTTTAATTTTGCGCGTTATAGTGAATGGCAAGGTTTAGCTAAACCATTGGGTTATTTTAAGCTGTGTAGCCCAGACATTGAGTTTGTCGATACCGCTAGTTGGGTGCTCCATAAGCAGCGCATTCATGAATTAGAAATACGGGTGAGCCTAGTTGAGTTGGATTCGTTATCGATAAATCAATGTAACTTACTGTTTGTCCCCGCTGCCTATAGAAAAACCTGGCTAACTGTAGACAGAGCTTTATTGCCTCACACCATGTTGGTTGGGGAAACTCCTGATTTTATTCATCAAGGAGGGCACATTCGCTTCTTCTTATTAGCTGGAAAAATCCGTTTCGAAGTCGCCCCCGAAGAACTTAAAAAGGCCGATATAACCATGAGCTCAAAGGTATTGAGATTGAGTCGCGTTGTTAAGGAGGAGCAGTAGAGATGTCTTTTCTTAGCATAAATACCATGAGTAAAAAGCTGCTAGTCATTTTGATGAGTATGGCGATTTTTTCTGCCGCCATGGTAACGGTGGTGTTAAGTGCTTACGAGTTTGTGAGTGCCAAGCGAGAGCAGACCCAAAGCTTACAAAACATAGCCGATACCTTGTCGCCTAACATCACAGCCGCTTTGTTGTTTGATGACAGAGATGCCATGCAGGAGATGATTTCATCATTGTTATTACGTGAAGGCGTAATCAGAGCAGCCATTACCGATACCGAGCAGCAAAATTTAGCGGTGGTAGAAAGTGATAACTACCAAGAAGAGTTAGCAGAAGAAGCCGACGAACTGATAGAGGTAAGCAGTTTACTTATTCTTGATGAGCAAGTTTATGGTGCGCTTACGGTATTGGCTAATGACAGTTACATAGACCAACGAATTGGATTTTATGGTCAGTTTTTGGCCGTGCTGTTGGTGATTACGTTTGGCTTAAGTTTGTCTTTTTCACTGTTTCTAAAACGTGGTTTTTTGCGTCCCTTATTACACTTGTCGGATGTTGCCGAGCGCGTAACGGCATCCAATGATTATAGTTTGCGCGCTCAGCAATCTAGCGACGATGAAGTAGCCAACCTTACCGAGTGCTTTAACGGCATGTTAGAGACGATTGAACTGCGTGAGCGTATGTTGGAGAAGCAAGTAAGGCTGCGAACCCAAGAGCTTGAGGGAGCAAATCAGCAGCTATTGCAATATGCCTACACCGACGGTCTTACCGGTTTGCCTAACCGCCACTTTTTCTACGAAAAACTCCATACATTAGTTAAAGAGAAAATTGAATTTGCGCTGATCTTTATTGATTTAGACGGCTTTAAAGAGATTAACGATACCTTGGGTCATGATTATGGTGACGTATTGTTAAGTCAAGCTGGGCAGCGGATCCTACGCTGTGTGCGCGAGCAAGATACCGTGGCTCGCCTTGGTGGTGATGAGTTTACCATTGTGATTGAAGGGGTAAACGAACAAGCGCGAGTTGCCAATATTGCAGAAACCGTATTACAAGGTTTGGCGAAACGTTTCACAATTAAACAAGAAGCCGCTCATGTTAGTGGCAGTATAGGTATCGCTTTTTCCCCACTAGACGGTGATAGCGTGGAAGCCGTGGTAAAACATGCTGACCAAGCGATGTATGTATCTAAAAGCCGGGGTCGAAACTGCTATCAGTTCTTTTCCTCAGACATGCAGGTGGAAGCTCAGCAGAAACGGCGTTTGTTAGAAGAGCTGCGTACCGCTTTAGAAGAAGAACAGTTCGAACTCTATTATCAGCCCATAACTTCACTCAAGTTCGAGACAGAAGAAGGCGGGGTGAAAAAGGCAGAAGCACTATTGCGCTGGAACCATCCACAGCGCGGGGTGGTGGGGCCAGAAGAATTTATTCATGTTGCGGAAGAAGCAGGGCTAATTCGCGAGCTTAGCCAATGGGTAATGCAGCAAACTGTTGCCACCGTGTCACAATGGTATAAGCAGGGGCTGGATGATATTCAAATTAGCGTAAATACCTCGCCTTCGCAGTTTAATGATGGTGGTAAGTGGATAGATGATTGGATCCATGCCATTGCGCTACACGAATTACCGGCTCACAGCATTATGATTGAGATTACCGAAAATGTTTTGATGACCACTGATGACTCCATTAAAGATCAGCTCTCTCGTCTGCAACAACGCGGGTTTGATGTGGCAATTGATGACTTTGGCGTTGGTTATTCTTCTTTGTCTTATTTACAGCAATTAGATATCGATTTGTTAAAAATAGATCGCTCGTTTATTCAACACTTAACCACTGACAACGACAGCGTAGCGTTAGTTAAAGCCATTGTGACTATGGCTCATCATTTGGGGCTAAAAGTAGTTGCAGAAGGGGTGGAAACTGAACAACAGCGTCAGCATGTGTTAAACGTAGCCTGTGATTATTTGCAGGGATATATCTTTGCGAAGCCGGTACCTAAAGATGAGTTTTATCATCGCTATTTGTTAGGTAATGCGGAAATAACGTAAACGTCGAGGCCTATTAGTAGGCCTCGTTCAGTTTAGATTTAGCGCTCCCAATAAGCTTCTTCTAAGCTTTCTTCACGCTCTGGTAGCCCACGTGAAAGGCGAGGGCTATGCTGGGCCAATACTTCGTAACTCACGCGGTTGGCGTATTTACAAATTTGCGCAAACGAAGAGTAACTAAGTGCTTCAAAGCGGTGTTTACTCGATTGCTCAACATTACTCCGGTGAAATACATTGGCAGCCATATCATGGAGAAGAGCAGATAAAGCCCCATCTCCAGCGCCGTTGGTATTGGTGATTTTTTCTGGTCCGCCCATAAATGGCGCAATATGCGAGTAAACTTTCAGCGCTTGCTCACAATCGGTTTTTAACATTGGGCGTGAAAACTCATATTGGTTGAATTCTGGGATGGCTCCTGGCAGCAGAGTATGACTGGTGGTTCGTTTGAAGGCTTCATCGGTGTAACCGGCCATAAATAAGCCTCGTGAGCCAGCCGTACACAAAATAAGATCACACCACTCTAGAGCCTTTTCACAGGCGAGTAATACGTCACTCTCACCGGTTAAGGCTTCTGCTTCTTCTTCGTTCATTGCCAATACCGTGACATGTTCGCTAATAAACTGTTGCCACCATTTAGGATCATCTTCGATTAAAAAGCGGGTGCCCAACGTAAGCACTACGGGTACGTTTGCTTGGTGGGCATACTCTATGGCTTGCATAGCAGCTTGAGTAATGGGGTCGTCTCCAGCCCGCATAAGGTAAGCCGTGAGCGTGAGGGCCGCGCCTGTTTTTACTAATTTTTCGTCAATAAACTCTGGAGTAAGTTTATCCATGTGGCCTTTTGAGATAGCAAAGGTGCGTTCACCACAATCGCTAATTAAGGTAAAGCATCGCCCTACTGGACCGTTTACCGCTTGCAGGTAATTGAGATCTACGCGCGAAGAGGTATTGCATAAATAACGATAGGCGTAATCACCAATGGTGATGTTTTGACTCATTACTCCAAACATCACCGAGCGACCATCGGCTAGGGTAGAGTAGTTGTGCAAGGTATTGCCGATAGTGCCACCGGCAAACTCGGCAGTAATAAGCTGTTTATCTTGTAGCTCTTGATATAGCGTTTGAGCCGCTAAGTCATCAATGAGCAAGGAATTGCCTTTAACAAGTTGGTGGCGGTCTATAAATGCCTGGTCAACGTGCGCTTCGATATCCACCAAGGTTTGATCAATGCCAGTTATATGAGTGTGTTTGGGGCTAATCACTGGATTGAGCTCGTTGGTTAAGGGGTCTCGAGATTCAACAGGAAAATAGTGCTTGGATTTACGTTGGCCAGGAAATTTCATGCAATGATCGCTTGTTCTATTTAAGGCTTACTGTAGCAGTGAACGGGTAGCACTGCACAAAAGCGAGCGATTCTAGCATAGGCGACTCAAAATGTTGCTTTGTAGATCAATATTAGATTTAAATATTTTATCTTTATTAAATGGCGTGTTGATTTAGCTGTTATCTAGCAAGCTATGGTCTTGCAATGATTCATAGGCTCGCAGAGCTGGATGAACCGTCTTTCCGCCCATACGGCGATAATGTGCAATGGTTTTGTTCAAGTAGGCTCTATGTTCGGGTTTAGACAAGTCCCACATTGTGTCACCTACATGGTGGATTGATGAGTTGGCGGTGGTAGAAAGATGCAGTATTTCGTAATGGCGGCGGTTCTCTTCTATTAGCTGTTCATTAATTAAACCAAAGCCATTGCTCTGCAAAAACTGTCGAAGTTCATATTGATAATGTACTGGGCAAATAATCAATTCAAACTCCACTGCATGGTTGTGTTCTAGTATCCCCTTTAGCAATTGAATGCATAGTTCGCCACCAACTCCCGCGATTATAACTAATTGATTACCATTTTTACCGAGTTTTAGTTGTGCTACGTCTTGGCAATGTACTTGCCACGGGCTGGTTAAGCTAGATGATGAATAGGCAAGGTGCTGCTGCAGTTGTTGCTCTAGTTGCTGGCATATTTGTGGCACGCAATCAACAAAGTGCACACAGCTGGCACTGTTGCGTTTTACCAGCTCTGCGCCTAATAAACCGTGGTCGCAACAGCAATCCCATATATCTTGGTAGTGCTTTATCACGCGTTGGTTAATTGCTGTCAAACGTTTACTCGTTTTCACCCATCCCTCCTCAGTAAGGCTATGAATACTAGTTAATTGTTAATAAGTGGCAAGAATTTTTTCCAGGAACTTTAGGGCTTAATAGGGGGAATTAGCTCAAACCTGTTAGTAAATATTGTTTTTTGACGTTTTTGTTACTTTAGTTGCTGATATTAACGACTAATAACTATTCCGCTATTTTATGCTTCCAATTAGTTAACTGGTTATTTTTGGGTTTGTTACTACGCTGAATTTTGGGGGCTTTAACTGTTAGCACACTTTTGTTCCCCAATTGTTAAGAGTTAATGAAAAAACTCAAACCAAGGAGTAAACCATGAATAAGGTAATTGCAGGGCTTGCACTTAGTGCAATGGCAGGTAGCGTTTCGGCCGCTACTATTTATGAAAATGGTAAAACTAACGTAAGTATAGGTGGGTACTTAGGGATAGAGGCATTTTATCAAGCGGGCTATGGAGATAAAGACAAGTCATTTGAGTTACAGAATAAGACCTCGCGGATCCGTTTTGCTTTTGAACATGAGATGGTGCAAAACTGGATTGCGGGTGCGCAGTTAGAGTGGGGTTTTAACCCAACCGAAGGCTCAAGTGAAGAAGATCCATTGTTTAGTAACCGCTTAGGTAACATCTATTTCAATAACGATGGTTTTGGCGAAATTAGAGTCGGCAAGCAGTGGTCGGCTTATTATGATATTGCTGTGTGGACCGATCAATTTTGGAAGTTTGGTGGTGATGCGTCGGGTACGTATGATGGTCGAAATGGTGGCGATGAGTCGGGCATGGGGCGTGCCGATGAAGCCCTTGTCTATCGCAAATCTGTTGGCGGCTTTGGCTTAGCAGCTCAATATCAGTTTGAGAAAGATGCTTCAGCTAGAGACTATGGTTACCAGCTAAGCGGCAAGTATGACTTCGACTTTGGTTTATCTATTGGTGCGGCATACGCTGCCAATGGCTATGACAATACTAAAGCGGGTTATGTAGGGGCTGCAGACCAAGATAAGGCTACTTCTTGGTTAGCAGGTGCGGTGTATGAGTCTGACATGTACTATTTAGCGGGCACTTATGGCGAGTATGAAAACTTGAGCCGTAAATTTAGCACCCTTGCTGATAAGGCCAACGGTATAGAATTGATTGGTTTCTACAAAATAGATGGTGGGCTTTACCATGTTTACGCTGGCTACAACGGTTTAGAAGACAAAACCAGTGGTAGTCAGGGTGAGTTGAGTTATGCCGTAGGTGGAGTGGGGTGGAAGCCCGGCCAAGTTCTTTTGGCTCTAGAGTATAAGTTTGGTCTAGAAAATAAAGACGCATTAGGTGCAGATAAAAAACAAGACGAGATGTCGATACAAGCTCGATATTACTTCTAGCCAAGTAACAGCAACTAGGGCTCTAAGTTATTCATAGCTTTTTACAAAACTAGAAGTTTTGCAATAAGCAGAAGCCGCTTGTTGTTGCCAACAAAAGGCATTGCACTTTTCCTAGCAATGCCTTTTTTATTATCGAAATACCACTAATTATTCTTGGTCAACTCGCCACTGTGTGTAGACCTGCTACAATCCTTTCTTTTTTGCACGAGACTTAAGATGAAGTGGGTAACCATATCCTTTTTGGTAATAATTGCCTTAGTTAATTTTGGCCCTAGGGTTAACGCCATGTTCTATTCAAAACCGGATACTACGGTTGTATTTAACAGTGGTTGTTTTCTGCAAGGGGAGTTGCGTGTTGATCCAGTGAGTCTTTCATACTTTATTGTATTAGATGATGGTCAAGAACTATCGTTTGCCGACGATAGTTACGCTGAAATTTCTTCTAAAGAGAATCCGGTTGATATTTCTGAATTGGATTTTTGTGTGTAGTTAACAAACTGTTAACTAAAACTTGCCTAGCCTGTCTATTCAGGCTTTTTTCTGCTTAGCTTTGTTTTCTTGAGCCTTCTTTAATTATTCACCGTATCCCTCTATTGCTTCTTTAAGTGTTGAATTCCTGCGTCTAGATCTCAATTTTTACTTGTATTTAGGGACTTTAGACTAAAGATTAATACCTAGTCTGTTAATCGTTTGTTAACTTTTTCTTCGATAGGCTTGAATTGAGTTTATATGTGCATCTATTCCACTAGCCGCAGATAAAAACTTAATGATTTGTTCGGCCGTTAACATGTTGTTTACATATTTATTGGCACAAAATTGCGAAGCTTTTATAGCTTGCTTGGAGAAATATCATGGAAGAACAGACTACATATTGGCAAGAAAACTTGCGCCTAATATTTACCTGTCTCGTCATATGGTTTGTGGTTTCATTTGGTTTTGGCTTACTTCTCGTTGAGCCGCTAAATGAAATTCGCTTAGGCGGATATAAACTGGGCTTTTGGTTTGCACAACAGGGCTCTATTTATACCTTTGTGGCTTTGATTTTTTGGTATACCGCCAAAATGAATAAGCTCGACAAAAAATACCATGTTGAGGAGTCATAAATGGACGAGTTAAAACTCTATACTTATATCGCTGTATTTGGCTCCTTTGGCCTGTACTTCGCCATTGCTTGGTGGGCTAGAGCAGGCTCTACCAGTGACTTCTACGTTGCTGGTGGTGGTGTTACGCCTATCCAAAATGGTATGGCAATTGGTGCTGACTGGATGAGTGCAGCTTCGTTCATTTCTATGGCGGGTTTAATTGCCTTCCTAGGATATGGTGGTTCTGTTTTTCTAATGGGCTGGACCGGTGGCTATGTGCTGCTAGCAATGTTACTAGCCCCTTATATGCGTAAGCATGGTAAGTTTACGGTACCTGAGTTTATCTCCGATAGATACTACTCAAAAGGTGCGCGTATTGTTGCGGTATTGTGTTTGATTATCGCATCGCTTACTTACATTATCGGCCAAATGAAAGGTGTTGGTGTTGCCTTCTCTCGCTTCTTAGAAGTTGAGTACGATATGGGCTTATACATTGGCATGTTTGTAGTTTGGGTTTACGCGGTATTAGGCGGCATGAAGGGGATTACTTACACCCAGATTGCTCAATATTGTGTACTAATTTTTGCTTACACCATTCCTGCCGTATTTATTTCACTGCAGTTAACCGGTAATCCGATTCCGCAGATTGGTTTGGGTAGTACCCTGGCTGATGGCAGCGGTGTTTACTTACTCGATAAGCTAGATATGGTAGTTACCGATCTTGGCTTTAAAGAGTACACAACCGACAATCTAGGCGGCACTCTAAACATGTTTGCCTATACCTTGTCACTAATGATTGGTACTGCAGGCTTACCTCACGTAATCATGCGCTTCTTTACTGTTCCTACTGTTCAAGCGGCCCGCTCTTCTGCTGGTTATGCTTTAGTGTTCATTGCTATTTTGTACACTGTAGCGCCAGCTGTAGGTGCCATGGCTCGTTTCAACTTAATGAACACTATTGTTCCAGAAGCTGGTGATAACTTGGTATATGACGAACGTCCACAGTGGTTCAAAGATTGGGAAAACACTGGTCTGCTGAAGTTTGAAGATAAGAACGGTGACGGCAAAATCCAATATGTTGCTGATAAAGAAACCAATGAGATGGTGAAAGTAGACCGCGACATTATGGTACTTGCTAACCCAGCTATTGCTAACCTACCTAACTGGGTAATTGCATTAGTAGCTGCTGGTGGTTTGGCGGCTGCGCTTTCAACCGCTGCTGGTTTGTTGTTGGCTATTTCATCCTCGATATCTCACGACTTAATGAAAGGGGTGCTCACGCCTAACCTCTCAGATAAGAATGAGTTGCTGGCAGGGCGAATAGTGATGACACTTGCCATCTTGGTGTCCGGTTATCTCGGTTTAAATCCGCCTGGATTTGCCGCAGGTACCGTTGCACTGGCCTTTGGTCTAGCCGCTTCGTCTATCTTCCCAGCGTTGATGATGGGTATCTTTGCTAAGAAAATGAGTGGTACCGCTGCGGTAGCTGGTATGTGCTCAGGTATTGGTGTAACAATGCTTTACGTATTCCAACATAAAGGCATTATGTTTATCCCTGGTACTTCATTCTTAGGTGATATGGGACCAAACTGGTTCTTGGGTATCTCGCCAAATGCCTTTGGTGTAGTAGGTGCTTTGGTTAACTTTGGTGTTGCCTTCGCAGTATGTAAAGTAACCGGTCCTGCTCCACAGCATATTCAAGATATGGTTGATAACTTCCGTGTACCACATGGTGCAGGCGCAGCTCACGATCATTAAGCTTGAATTGAACTAATCCCTAGTAAGCAAAAGGCTCCCTAGAGGGAGCCTTTTTTTGCGGTGGAACTTGGTAAAAATAATTAATTTTCAATATGATAGTGTTAAAGAGTGAACTTGGTTAGCATCACTCAATAAGGTTGATTACAGGAAGTAACAATGAACAGACACACTAAGTTGGCTATGTTAGTGATGCCGTTTTTGGCAATTGGCGGTTATATCGCATCTGATATTTATTTGGAGCATGATGCAGAAAAAGAGCGCGTTTTCCAGCTAAGTACCTATGGTCACTGCGACATTATTAACCAAAAGTGTATTCTTGAATCCGGTGATTTTCAGCTCAATATTAGTGATGAAGCAGGAACAACCACGGTTAATTCTACCTTTCCTTTAGATAGTGCCACCTTCTTTATTGTAAGTAGTGCAAATGTAGTGACCGCTTACCCACTAGGCATGAGTGATAGCCCTTATTACTGGAGAAGCCCCACCGAATTACGCGAATTGATCCCTAACCAGGGAGATAGCTATAAGTTACGTATTATTGCCAATATTAAAGGCGGAAAATACATTAGTGAGTTTTATAGCCAAACAATTAAGTAGTTGACCGCTGGGAAAAGCAAACTGCTAGTGCTAACATTTAATCAATAAAAACAAAGCATTGTTCCTAGGTACTGCATGCATATTACTCCCGAGCGTTTAGTTTATTTGGTGACAGTAGCTGAGACGCGTTCTTTCTCAGCAGCCGCACGTAAACTGGGGGTAAGCCCTTCAGCAGTGAGCCAATTGATTCAAAACATGGAGTTGGATTTAAATATTCGACTTTTTGATCGTGTTTCTGGCCAAGCGCCAACCTTAACCGACGTAGGGCGCACGCTTTACGTTCAGGCTTTGGAGATTGTTCCACGCTTACAAGCTATGGAGAAGAAAGCTCAGTCTTACCATGAAGGGATTGAAGACAAATTAACCATTGGCGTATCGGGTTATAGCTTTTTTCCAGAGTATGGAGAGGCGATAAAGAGCTTGTTAGCTAAGTTTCCGCAGTTAAATGTGAAGATCATTGATGTAGATGAGTTCGACTCCCATAATTTTGGTGAAGGTGGCGAGGTAGACATTCTTATTACTCCTGCTGAACTTATCCCGCGACGCGGAGTAGAGAGTGTTATGATTGGCCGAATTAAATGGTTGTGTGTTTGCGCGCCAAGCCATCCGCTTGCCAAGATAAAACATGCTTTATCTATTCAAGATCTCCTTTCGCAAATTCAAATAACTCCTGCTGTGTCTAACTTTATTACTGAAGATTTAGCTGAGTCAGTGCGCCTTAGTTCTCAGGTGGTTAATTGTTCAAGAATGTACCAATTTAAGCAGCTGTTGCTTAATGGCGTTGGCTTTGGTTTGTTCCCCGAGCCTTTAGCTAGAACCTACATTGCCAATAATCAACTGGTTGAGTTAGAACGAGATTTTATTGTGGATGACTTTGAGTGGCCAATTGAAGTGGTTTGGAGTCAAGCTCTTGGGCCTGCAGGGGAATGGTTTATTGAGCATCTGACAGAGCAAAACAGCGAATAAACTAGCGATAAATCTAAGTAAATAGCTAACCGGATCATTAAATGTTTAATTTGTTGTGATTAATTGCAGATGATCAAATACACTTAAGCAATAAACTAAATTTCCCATAGAAAGAAATAGGAACCAGTAGTGAGCTCTAATCAAAAATGTCCATCTTGCGGTGGCCATAAACCAGCATTAATGGCCTGTCGTGATTGTGGATTTACCTATAGTGTAACGAGCCGTCCACCTGCAGCTACCAAGCCAGTACCCCAAGCTAAACCAGTGCCTAGAAGTGAATATAGGGCGGTGATGGAAGAAGGCGGTGCTAAATCAAAAGTTGTGATTAAAACCAAAAAACGCCGCACTTATACCATTCCTAGCGAAGAGTAACCGCTTAGCTCAACTTTGCGATTGTCTGCAATATCGCCGTTATTCCATTGTTTCTCGATTCACTTAAATGATGCGCTAAGCCAAGCTTTTCTAAAGTTTGGCTAAATGTTATTTGAGTGTTTTCAGCATCCTGCGCGAAGCAGGCTAGCATGATTACCAGTAAACCCTTGATGATTTTCGCATTACTATCAATCAGTAGCTGCTTATTGGCATAATACAGCCACACATTACTTTCGCAGCCTTGTACTAAGTTTTCTTGTGTTTGGTATTGAGAGTCCATCGGGCCCAGTACTTTGCTTAACAGCAGCAGTTGGCGGTAACGCTCTTCCCAAGACTTACAATTAACAAAGCGCTGTTCAATCTGTTCTATGTTTAGTTCAACTTGGGGTGCTCTATTCACCAAACAACTCCATAATTTTATCAATTGCTTCTATCGCTTGGTCAATATCTTGTTGATTGTTATATAAGCCAAGTGACAAACGAATACTGCCTTCTGGAGACAAACGACTGCTCAAGGGCATTGCGCAATGATGGCCACAGCGCAAAGCAACATTGTATTGGTCAAATAGGGTGGCAGCATCTTGAGGGTGAACACCTTGCAAGTTGAAGGCAATTAAGCCAACTCTCATCATCGGTTCACCAACCAGTTCAACCTTGGGGTGCTGTTTAAGCTGCTGTAGCGCATAAGCTAATAATTGGCGCTCGTGACTAAGACGCTCTTTTAAAGGGAACTGTGCTAAGAACTTAATGGCTGAGGCCAAACCTATTGCCCCAGCTATGTTTGGGGTCCCCGCTTCTAGGCGATAAGGAAGACTGTTCCAAGTGCTAGCTTCAAAAGACACCTTACTTATCATCTCTCCACCAAACATGCTGGGCTCGAGCAGCTCTAAGGCTTCTTCGCTTCCATATAGAGCGCCTATGCCTGTTGGCCCATATAACTTGTGTCCAGAAAACAAGTAATAGTCACAAGCTAAGCGATTAACATCGACGTCTAAGTGAGCTACAGCTTGTGCGCCATCCACCACTATTTTTGCGCCGAACTGGTGGGCTAGCCTAGATAATTCAGGAATTGGTTGCATAGCACCAATACTGTTTGATACGTGGGCAACGGCAACAATTTTACATTTGTCGCTAAGTTGCTGGCGAAAGTAAGCTAAATCTATATCACCATTGTCTAGTACAGGAATTACTTTTAGATTCGCCTTACGCTTAAGGGCTAGTTGCTGCCAAGGTACTAGGTTTGAGTGATGTTCGAGCTCGCTAACCCAAATTTCGTCGCCTTCATCAACTAAATGGGCGAGGCCATCTGCCAATAGGTTGGCAGCTTGAGTTGTTCCGCTGGTCCAAATAATATTTTGCGCCTTGGCACCAATAAATTCTGCAAGTGTTTTCCTTGCTAATTCAAAGGCATTGGTGGCATGTCGAGCAAAGCTATGACTTGCTCTATGTACATTGGCATGACCTTGGCGGTAATATTGTTCAATGTCTTTTAAGACAACTTCAGGGACTTGAGTTGAAGCTGCGCTATCAAGGTATGCAAATGGCTGATTAGTACCGTTTAATGACGGGAAAAACTGTCGATAGCGAGTATGCTTAAGTGAAGTCACAATGATTCTTTGTTTGGCAATTAAAGCCGATATTGTAGCCCTAGGCGCAAATCTAAACTAGCTTATATCGGTGTTCTCTTTGATTTAACAACAGGAGTTAAAGGAAAGATGCAACAGCCACAAGTTATGCAAGCGTGGAAAAGCGTATTTATGGGCTTTTCTTCCTCTAGCCAAGAGCGGCAATTTGCTAACTGGCAGTGGCAACAACAGCGCCAACATCTCTTTTGGGTTCAATCGCTCTATTGCTTGTGTGTTATTTCCTATCTTTTTCAATCGGGTGTACTTGCTGCTTGGTGGCAACAAGCCAATATAGGCGCATCTTTAGCATTAAGTGTTTGGTTTTGTTATCAAATGTTGCTTACTTGGCGTGGTTTAAAGTTGGTGACGGCTCGCTCAGCCCATGCCTTGTTAGCTGGCCATGCAGTGATTCATTTCACTTTAATCTTCGCTTTAATGCATGGTGGAGGGGAGCTGCAGTTTAGTGCTGTTCCTGATTGGTTAGTGTACAGCCTACCAGTACTGTTTATTTGTTTCTATTTACCTATCTTGCTCGCAGTTATGTTGATAGTTGTTGCTACTTTGCTCACTTTGAGTGGTGTTGAGCCCTTAAACGCAAGCCAAGTACAAAATTGGCCTTATGTCGAGCTGCCAAATGCCTTAGTGAACTGTTTATTGGTATGTATTATCGTTTGTCTTTGTCATGCCTTGTGGCGTCATCGCTATACTCATGAACAAGGCTTAGATTTGTTTCAAGAGAAAGAACAGCCAAGTAGCGAAAACCTACCTTTGTTTAAGCAATCTATCGATACTGATGAGCTGACTGGCTGTGCTAACTTTGCCCGCTTTAAACAGTTTTCTGAGATAGAAATTGAACGTACCTCTCGTTATCAGAATGCCTATTCTATTGTTTTGATTAACGTCAATCATTTTAGTCGATACCGTGATAAATTAGGCGCTGATGAAGCTGATAAGCTATTGGTTAAACTAGCGAATTTTTTACAATCGAAGGTACGCAAAGTTGACTTGTTAGCGCGTTGCGAAAAAGATCAGTTTGTTATTGGTTTACCTGAATCTAGCTTGTACCAAGCTTTGGATACTGCAGAACGGATCCACGATGCTTTAGGTAGCGAATTTTGGCTCAACTATCTTGATGAGTTAGAACTTGGCTCTCGGTTGGGGGTGGCTTGCGTAGATGGCACTGCCAACAATATTGAGGCACTAATAAGCAAAGCTGAAAATGCAATGAACAATCATCGAAGTGCCAGCGCCCTAAGCTACGGACGCTAGAACGAAATCTTTATCAATCTAAAACAAATGAGCATTCGCCTAAGGAGTGGGATTTAATGCGTATATTGTTGCCTCTGCTATTGTTGTTTTTTTCTTCTGCTAGTTATGCCGCTGATGGCTTGAGCTTAACCTCGTCTTGGGTGGGCTATAGTGCCTTAGTCATTTTTGCCATTGCTTACTTATTGGTGATGAGTGAAGAGGTTATTCATCTAAGAAAATCGAAACCCGTGCTGGTCGCCGCAGGCTTAATTTGGTTTTTGATTGCTATTTATTACCGCGGCTCTGGTCACGAAGAGCTGGTAACCGATGCCTTTCGCCATAACTTACTGGAGTTTTCAGAGTTAATGCTGTTCTTGTTGGTGGCGATGACTTACATCAATGCAATGGAGGAACGACGCTTATTTGATGCATTGCGGGCTTGGCTGGTTAGTAAAAAACTGAGTTATCGTAAGTTGTTTTGGTTAACGGGCTGCTTAGCCTTTGTTATTTCGCCGGTGGCCGATAACCTTACCACTGCGTTACTTATGTGTGCGGTGGTAACTAAAGTAGCACAAGGAAATAGCCGATTTATTAACCTAGCGTGTATCAATATTGTTGTTGGTGCTAATGCTGGTGGCGCATTTAGTCCTTTTGGTGATATTACTACCTTGATGGTTTGGCAAAAAGGTTTGGTTACTTTTGGTCAGTTCTTCGATTTGTTAATCCCTTCATTTGTTAATTTTGTTATTCCTGCCTTTATCATGTCGATGTTTGTTTCTGCTGAAGCAGTAGAAGCAGAACACGAAGAAGTTGAATTAAAACGCGGCGCAAGACGAATTGTAGGTTTGTTTTTAATAACAATTGCTACTGCTGTAATGGGGCATAGTTTGTTCCACATGCCACCGGTAATGGGCATGATGATGGGCTTAGGTTACTTACAGTTCTTTGGTTTCTTCTTGCGCAAAACACTTGCGTCTAGCTTGCATAAAAAAGCCGTTGATGCGATTTCTCATCGTGATGATGCCCGATTAAAAGCCTTAGGCAGTGTCGTGCCCTTTGATATTTTTAACCGGGTAGCGCGGGCCGAGTGGGACACCTTACTGTTCTTCTACGGTGTAGTCGTTTGTGTTGGTGGTCTTGGATTTATTGGTTACCTAGAAATGGCATCTAACACCATGTACTTAAATTGGGATCCAACCTATGCCAATATTGCCGTTGGGGTATTAAGTGCCATTGTAGATAACATCCCAGTTATGTTTGCCGTTCTCACCATGGAGCCAGCAATGTCCTTAGGCCAATGGTTATTGGTGACGTTGACCGCAGGGGTTGGAGGTAGCATGTTATCAATTGGCTCTGCGGCGGGGGTTGCGTTAATGGGGCAAGCTAGAGGCCACTATACCTTTATTAGCCACCTGCGCTGGGCACCGGTTATTGCCTTAGGTTATGCCGCCTCTATTGTTTGCCACTTAATGCTGAACAAAGCGTTGTTCTAAATTCACTCTAAATAAAAAAGGCCACCATATGGTGGCCTTTTTTTATAAACAGCATTGTTATTCTTGTGCTGGGCAGCGGGCGATTTCTTGTGCGCCGCCTGCATAGTCACTTTGCTCGAGAATCACATCAAAGCCCCATAAGCGATGAAGGTGTTTAATCACCTCATCTTTGCTTTTGCCTAGTGGAATGCCTTGATGAGGGACGTAGCGTAAGGTAAGTGAACGGTCTCCACGAAGATTTACGTTATGAACTTGAATATTCGGTTCAATGTTACTTAGATTGTATTGAGCACTTAGCGCTTCGCGCACTTGTTGGTAGCCATGGTCATCATGAATGGCTTTAACTTTTAAGTAGGGCTTGTTTTCGTCATCATCGAGGGTGAACAGTTTTAAGTCACGTATTACCTTAGGCGATAAGTACTGGCTAATAAAACTTTCATCCTTAAAGTTTTGCATAGCAAAGTGTAGGGTTTGAAGCCAATCACTGCCTGCGATATCGGGGAACCACTTGCGGTCTTCATCGGTGGGCGACTCACATATTCTACGGATATCGGTCATCATAGCGAAACCCAGCGCGTAAGGGTTTATCCCGTTAAAATATGGACTGTTATATGCCGGTTGCATTACTACGCTGGTATGGCTGTGTAAAATTTCAAGAATAAAACGCTCACTCACTTGTCCATGGTCGAACATATGATTGGTGATAGTGTAATGCCAGAACGTAGCCCATCCTTCATTCATTACTTGAGTTTGTTTTTGAGGGTAAAAATACTGACTAATTTTTCTTACTATGCGAACAATTTCTCGCTGCCAAGTCTCCAATAAGGGGGCATGTTTTTCGATGAAGTAGAGAATGTTTTCTTCTGGTGAGGCGGGGAAACGCTGACGCTTTTCTACGTTTGGATCTTCCTTGGTTGGAATGGTTTTCCACAGCTCATTGATTTGGCTCTGTAAGTACTCTGCTCGAGCATCTTGGCGAGACTTTTCCTCTTCCATTGAAATTGGGCTAGGGCGCTTGTATCGATCGACACCGTAATTCATTAGAGCGTGGCAAGAGTCAAGCAAGTCTTCAACCGCTTGTACACCATGGCGAGCCTCGCACTTGCTAATGTAGTTTTTGGCAAACACCAGATAATCGATAATTGAGCTGGCATCGGTCCAAGTTTTAAACAGGTAATTGTTTTTGAAAAAACTATTGTGGCCAAAGCAGGCATGGGCAATAACTAAAGCCTGCATTGGCATGGTGTTTTCTTCCATTAAGTAAGCAATACAAGGGTCTGAATTAATAACAATTTCGTAGGCCAAGCCCATTTGGCCGCGCTTGTAGGTTTGTTCAGTTTGGATGAATTTTTTGCCATAGGACCAGTGGTGATAACCAATCGGCATACCTACGCTGGAATAGGCATCCATCATTTGTTCGGCGGTAATTACTTCAATTTGATTAGGATAGGTATCTAATTGATAGTGTTGTGCAACCTTCTCAATTTCTTGATGATAAAGCTCAAGCATTTCAAAGGTCCAATCTGGTCCATCGGGCAACATCTTTGTTTTGCTCATAAGGGCCTCACGCAGTGGCTTTTTTGAAGAGGTCTCTAAATGTCGGCAATATTTCTTCGGCATTTTTCACATGACGAATAGAGAAGTTAGGGAAAATTTCACTGAGTTGTTCGTATTCGTGCCACAAGCTTTGGTGGGCACGGCTGGTTATTTCAATGTAAGCGTAATGACGACTTAGAGGTAGCAGGGTCTTCTCCAGTAATGCGCGACACTTGGGTGAATCATCTGCCCAGTTATCGCCGTCGGAAGCTTGTGCTGCGTATATGTTCCATTGGTTTTGCGGGTAGCGCTCTTCAATAATCTTATCCATTAAGTTAAGTGCGCTAGAAACAATGGTGCCACCGGTTTCTTGAGAGTAGAAAAATTCATGCTCATCAACTTCTTTAGCTTGAGTGTGGTGGCGAATAAACACTACCTCGATTTTTTCGTAACTGCGGGTCAAAAATAGATAGAGCAGTAAGTAGAAACGCTTCGCAATGTCTTTGGTGGCTTGGTCCATAGAGCCAGAGACATCCATTAAACAAAACATCACCGCTTGGCTGCTTGGTACTGGGTGTTTAGCAAAGTTATTAAATTTAAGATCGAAGGTATCGATAAATGGGATGTTCGAAAGTTTGCGTTTTAATACCTCGATTTCTGCTTTTATCGCTTCAATCTCGCTATGTGGAACTTGCGAGTCTGATTGGCTTTGTTCAAGTTGTTGTTCCAATGCACGCAAGCGTTTGCGCTTGTCTCCTCCCATCGCCATTCGTCGCGCTAGCGAGTTTTGTAAAGAGCGCACAATATTTATATTGGCTGGCACCCCGTCGTTGGTAAAGCCGGCGCGGGCGGTGCGGTATTCAACAATGCTATCTACGTCTGTTTCTTGAAGATTGGGTAGCTCCAAATCGTCAAATAGAATATCAAGGTATTCGTCTTTGGAAATGTTAAATTGAAATTCTTCGGTGCCTTCGCCTTGGTCACTGGCCTCACCATCACCTGGTCCGCCTGCTCCTTCTCCTCCGGGAGGGCGTTCTATTTTGTCGCCTGTTCCAAACTGATCGTTACCAGGCAGAGTGCGTTGGCGATGCCCCCCTTCACCTTGGTGAAAAAAGGGCTCGGTAATATCTTTATGAGGAATGCTTATGCTTTCGCTGTTCTCCAAGTCTTGGATACTGCGCTGATTAACCGCATCGTTTACTGCGCGTTTAATTTGGCTTTTATAGCGGCGAATAAAGCGCTGGCGGTTCACCGCGCTTTTATTCTTACCATTTAAACGTCGATCGATAAAATGAGCCATAGGCGCCCTCCATCAAATCTAAGACGATTTACGAACGCGTAAATACCATTCCGACAACAAGCGCACTTGTTTGCGGGTGTATCCTTTCTCCATCATTCGGGCAACAAAATCATCGTGTTTCTGTTGGTCGTCGGCGGAGGTTTTAGTATTGAATGAAATAACAGGTAGCAAGTCTTCGGTATTCGAGAACATTTTCTTCTCGATAACTGTGCGAAGTTTTTCGTAGCTAGTCCAGTTAGGGTTTTTGCCGTCATTGCCCGCACGAGCGCGGAGTACAAAGTTGACGATTTCATTACGAAAATCTTTAGGGTTACTAATACCCGCGGGTTTCTCTATTTTTTCTAGCTCAGCATTGAGTGCTGCGCGGTCAAATAGCTGGCCAGTATCAGGATCGCGATACTCTTGGTCTTGAATCCAAAAGTCGGCGTAAATAACGTAGCGGTCAAATATGTTTTGTCCGTATTCTGAGTACGACTCTAAATAAGCGGTTTGAATTTCTTTGCCGATAAAGTCGACGTACTTAGGGATCAAGTAGCCTTTTAAGTGTTCTAAGTAGCGGTCTGCCACTTCTTGGCTATATTGCTCGCGCTCTATTTGTTGTTCAAGCACGTAGAACAGATGCACTGCGTTAGCCGCCACCTCGGTGGTATCAAAATTAAACACTCGCGATAGTATCTTAAAGGCGAAACGGGTAGATAAACCCTCCATGCCTTCATTTACCCCAGCAAAATCACGATACTCCTGATAAGACTTGGCTTTAGGATCGGTGTCTTTAAGTGTTTCACCGTCGTAAACTCGCATTTTTGAATAGATGCTTGAGTTCTCTGGGTCTTTAAGCCGCGATAAGACTGAAAACTGCGATAATAACTCCAAGGTGCTAGGAGCACATTTGGCTGTGTTTAACTCACTATTATCCAGTAGTTTTTGATAAATTTTTATCTCTTCGCTTACTCGTAAGCAATAAGGCACTTTTACAATATAAACGCGGTCTAAAAAGGCCTCGTTGTTTTTGTTGTTTTTAAAGCTTTGCCACTCGGATTCATTTGAGTGAGCTAAAATAATGCCTTCGAAGGGAATTGCGGAGAGCCCTTCGGTACCGTTGAAGTTACCTTCTTGGGTGGCGGTGAGTAGAGGGTGTAGCACCTTAATAGGCGCTTTAAACATCTCAACAAACTCCATTAAACCTTGGTTAGCTCTACATAGTGCGCCTGAGTAGCTGTAGGCATCGGGGTCATTTTGCGCAAAGTGTTCTAATTGACGAATGTCTACTTTACCCACTAGGGATGAAATATCTTGATTGTTTTCATCGCCGGGCTCTGTTTTAGCTATCGCAATTTGGTTGATGATAGATGGGTAACATTTAACCACCTTGAACTTAGTAATATCCCCACCGTATTCATTTAAACGTTTGGCTGCCCAGGGAGACATAATGGTTTTTAAATGGCGCTTACTAATGCCGTATTCTTTTTCTAGAATGTTGCCATCTTCGTTAGCGTCAAACAGACAGAATGGATGGTCGTTTACTGGTGAGCCTTTTAAGCGGTAGATAGGTACTTGTTGCATAAGGGCTTTCAGCTTTTCGGCTAAGGATGATTTACCACCGCCTACTGGACCCAACAAGTAAAGAATTTGCTTGCGCTCTTCAAGGCCTTGAGAAGAGTGTTTTAAATAAGAGACAATTTGTTCAATACTGTCTTCCATCCCGTAAAATTCTTTAAAGGCGGGATAACGAGCAATAATACGGTTGGAGAAAAGCCGGCTTAGGCGTGGATCTTTTGAGGTATCCACCATTTCTGGCTCGCCAATGGCGAGCAAAAGGCGTTCTGCTGCACTGGCGTAAGTGCTTGGTTGTTCTTTACAAAGTGTTAAAAACTGGTCGAGGGATAACTCTTCTTCTTGAGCCTGCTCGTAACGCTGTTGATAGTGGTCAAAAATACTCATGGCCTAGGCCTCCTAAATACAAGCTATCTCTATAAAAGATAGAATTTGGAAACAAAAGATTTCATGAAGCGCTAAAATAAGTTTATACCATGGCAAAAATAAATTTCTAAAAAATAAGCATTTTTTTAAAAACCTTTAGTCATTAATTGTTGCCATCCTGTCCGTTCAAGAATTCCCGCGCAAGGCTCTTTGGCTATAACAAACAGGCGTGATTTGCTTCGCTCTATTTAAGTAAAGTACGTTTAAAGAAATAAAAGAGATCGAAAAATGCATCGTTTCTTCAGCGTGTTAGGCTGCTCACATAAAGTTAATGAATTGTAAAATTTATAGTTGACCTACAAAATCAGCATGCTAATTTAGTTTAGTAGCTTGAACCTTCTAGCTTTGGTCGGCGAGCACTGCATCGAGGGGAGTAGTGTTGAAGGTTTCCAAAAAGCACGTTTCCATTGGCTCTTGCTTTGCAAGAGCTCTTTTTTTGTCTTTTTTATAGAAACATCGCCCTGTTTATCATTGTTTAGACTAAAGGATGATAGAAGGGTTTTGGTCTTCTTTTTACTTCTATTCAATAGCTTACGTGTGAATCTGTAAATTAATAAAGCACCTTTGCTATTGAGTGTCTCATCTATACCAAAGTATAAGTTTCAAGTGGCTAAATGCGCCCTAAGTTAATGCGTAACAATTTGTTAACTTTTGGTCTGTTTTGTTGGTGTCTCTTTTCGATTATCAGCATCTTAGCTCCAGTAGGATAAGTATCGCTAGATATGGACATTCAAACTTGGACTTCTTTATTCGTTGCGGCTAGTTTCACGCTGTATATGGTGATAGCCATTTGGGCTAAAGCCAACAATACCCAAGACTTCTACGTTGCTCATGCTTGCATTCACCCGCTTACCAACGGCATGGCTACTGCTGCTACTTGGATGTCGGCAGCTTCTTTTATTTCTTTGGCGGGGGCTATCTCCTTTCTTGGCTATGATGGGGCGGTTTATTTAATGGGCTGGACAGGCGGGTACGTGCTGTTGGCGGTATGTTTAGTGCCCTACTTACATCGTTTTGGCCAATACTCTGTCGCCGATTTTTTTGGTCAGCGTTATTACTCTAAGCGGGCGAGAGTGCTAGCGGTAATATGCACGGTGTTCATTTCTTTTGTTTATGTTGCTGGGCAAATGCGCGGCGTTGGTGTGGTGTTTGCGCGCTTTTTAGAAGTGAACGTAAATTTAGGCATATTATTGGGCATGGCAATCGTGTTCTTTTACGCGGTGTGGGGAGGAATGAAGGGCATTACCTATACCCAGGTTGCGCAATATTGCGTACTGGTTTTTGCCTTTTTGGTTCCAGCTATTTTTACATCAATAGCCTTAACTGGGCAGGTGTTTCCGCAGTTTGGCTTAGGTAGCAATGTTAGTGGAGCTTCAAATGTTTACTTGTTAGATAAGCTTGATGGCTTATCTGAAGAGTTAGGTTTTGCCAAGTTTACCAATGGCACTCGAGACCTGAGTGACCAAGTGTTTATCACTGCTGCATTGATGATGGGAACTGCGGGATTACCGCATATAATTGTACGGTTTTTTACTGTCGCTAAAGTAGCAGAAGCCAGAGCATCTGCCGGTTATGCTTTAGCTTTTATTGCCGTATTGTACACCGCAGCACCGGCAGTGGGAGCCTTTGCAAAAGTTAATATTATTGAGTCTATCAACGGCTTGGATTCAAACGGCATTGCTGAAGAACAACAACCCAGCTGGTTAGCTCATTGGCAGCAAGCTGGCCTGGTGGAGTGGCGAGATGAAAATGGTGATGGCCGTTTGTTTTACTCGGGAGATCAGCGCAATGAAGTCACCATTAATCAAGATATTGTGGTGCTGGCCTCACCGGAGCTAGCACAGTTGCCAAACTGGGTGGTAGCTTTGGTTGCTGCGGGAGGTTTAGCTGCAGCACTTTCTACCGCTGCAGGCTTGTTATTGGTGATTGCTAGTTCGATATCACATGATTTAGTGAAGCAAACTTGGCAAAAAAAACTTAGTGATAAACAGGAGCTGAAATTGGCACGCTGCTGCGCAATTGCAGCAATTTGCGCGGCTGGCTATTTAGGCATTAACCCTCCAGCCTTGGTTGCAGAAGTGGTTGCTATTGCTTTTGGTTTGGCGGCTAGCTCGCTGTTTCCGGCTATTGTTCTGGGTATATTTGTTAAGTCTATTGGGCGTACAGCGGTAATAAGCGGAATGCTAATTGGCATGAGTATTACTTTGGCTTACGTGGGTTTCTTTAAGTTTGTGTTTCCAGCCCTAAACCATTCGGAACACTGGCTTTGGGGGATTTCTCCAGAAGGAATTGGCGCCCTGGGAATGCTAGTAAATTTCGCGATTGTGTTTATTGTCCAGCGCTATACTCAGCCGGCGCCCGTTAGTGTTCAAAACTTAGTGCTTAGATTGCGTAAGCCATAGCTCTACAGCGTTTTTACTGTCCACTATCTACTACAGCCTCATCGCGTCTTTTCTCGTTAGTTTCATCGCACTTTGCTAGTGGCTTACCTAGGCTATGCAATAGTGTAAAAGGGAGATTGCTTTTTTTTAACTTACGGTTAACAATCGTTTGCGAATAAAAATAAGCTTTTGAATTAGCTATTTAAATTACATGGACGTAATACGATGAAATTGATTTTTGTGCATGGCTGGAGTGTAACTAATACCTCTACATACGGCGAGCTACCACAGTCTTTAGTGGCTAAAGCTAGCGCTGCAGGTTTGCAGCTAGATTTAGAACACATCTATTTGGGTAAATACATTAGCTTCCATGATGAAGTATCGATGGATGACATCGCGCGAGCTATGCAGCAAGCCTTATTAGATTTACCCGGTAACGAAACAGGCATTCAAGAATTCTCTTGTATTACCCATTCTACTGGTGGGCCGGTTGTGCGTTCTTGGGTTGATAAGTATTACGGTGCGGCAGGTTTAGCTTCGTTACCGCTTAAGCATTTAGTGATGCTAGCACCAGCTAACCATGGCTCTAGTTTAGCGGTGTTAGGCAAACAGCGGGTTGGGCGTATTAAGTCTTGGTTTGCTGGTGTTGAGCCAGGGCAAAGAGTATTAGATTGGCTGTGCCTGGGTAGCCAAGGTCAGTGGCAGCTAAATGAAAATGGTATGGCTTATGATTATGTTGGCAACAACTTTTATCCCTTTGTATTAAGTGGACAGGGGATTGATACTAAGTTCTATGATTTTTTAAATGGCTACTTGGTAGAGTCTGGTTCAGATGGCGTGGTACGCGTAGCGGGTGCCAATATGAATTACCGTTATTTTGCTCTAGAGCAGTCTGAAGAACAGTTGACAGGTTTTCAAGGTAAAACATATCGACTAAACCCTAGCGAAGTTGAGCCTGTTCGACGCCCTGCAGAAGTGCCTATTGGGATACTAAGTGAATTTAGTCATTCAGGGACCAAAATGGGTATTATGGCGAATAAAGCGAGTTCTGCTAATCATTATATCGTTGTTGACCAAGTGCTTGCATGTTTGCAAGTAAACAGTGCCAGTGATTATCAGCAACGCAGCGCTGAGCTAACGCAGTTAAGCCAAGCCGAACAAGCCAAAGTGCCGCTCGGTAAAAAGCGAACCATTGGTAAATATTGCATGTTGGTTGTGCGGGTTAGAGACCAAACTGGCGAGCACATTCACAATGAAAACTACGATGTTTTGCTACTAGCAGGTAAAGGTTATAAACCTCATCAATTACCGGATGGTTTCTTTGTCGATAAGCAAATGAATAAAGCAACACATAGCTTGGTGTATTACATTGATGCCGACAAAATGTCGCAAATTAAAGATAGCTGTTTTGGACTGCAAGTGATGGCTAGACCAAACAAGGGCTTTTCTTTTTACACCAACACCCAGTTTCGCTCTGAGGGTTTAGCCATCGATGAGGTGTGTGCTGCTAATCAAACCACCTATATCGATATCACCATTCATCGCGATGTCGATAAAAATGTGTTTAGGTTTGCGTCTGCTAAAGCGCCACGAGAAAGCTTTAAGAACATAAAACCTTCTGGTGATACTATTTCTTGAAACCGTGGGGAGAAAACTAGTTGTTTAAACTTATCGCAATAGCTTTAGCACTGTTTTATTGCATCTCAGCGAATGCAGGCTGTGGTAAAGATGTGTTTGAGTGCCGAGTTTATCAAGGTGATGAGATAAAGCTTATGCCTTGCGAGATAAAAATCTGTGCCAGCGCTAACGATTCAACAATCTATTGGGCGCTGCAAGATGGCACCGAAATTTATGATCATGCGGAACAAGGCTTTAATGAAGTCACCATTAATAAGGAAGCGGCGCAGCAGCTTCCTAGTGACATCTTAAAAGACCCAGTAACTTGTTACAGTGCATTGGGTAAGGCGATTGTTATATGTGCTGACGACGTATCGTTATAGGCACTACAGCATATAGCGAAGTCGTAAGCCAAAAATGGTATCTCCGGCAGTGTTAATGCCTTTGGTGGCTGCTTTGGTAAAGTAGTATTGAATATCAGGTGCAATGCTTAAGCGATTAGTCAGTTTTATATCGTAATAAATTTCGATGGACTTTTCGTTTCCGTGTTGTTTGCGGATCCTATCAACGGGTTCTACTTCGGCGTATCCAATGCCTAATACATCTTGGTTGTCTAACAAATCATTTATCACTAGGCCGGTCACGGCCACCGCTTTAGTTTTTGCTGCATAACGTTGATAAGAGCGATTGTAGCGAGCAAATATACCTAGGTTGCCAAAGTCTTGGCTTATACTCACCGATAAAGTTTGACCGGCTTTATTTGCCTCTAACTCATTTGCCGAGGTGTGTGAGCTAGTTGTATCGTCAATGTCTGCAAGACTGATTTTGTACTCACCTTCACCAAAGTCAAAGCTTGGTGTTAGCCCTAGCTCAAGATGGCGTACAAATTTCCCATCACTAAAGCTACGAATGTCGATATCTTTGCCGTTAGGTTTCGCATCGTTAAACCCCACCTGAACATAGGCCCATTGGTTTTGAACTGACAATGTCGCGCCTAGTGCACGTTGACCACTAGTCCAACTTAAGCCTTGGTGTGAAAATGGCGAGGCCATAAAGGTGCTACGATCATCACTTAGATATTTGTTGGTTGCCCATAGTCGGGTGGTGTAAAGGTGTCCTAGGCGATAGGTGAGTCCATGGTTTAGTAAGCTATGTTCCCACCATAAGCCGTTAATTGCGGTGATGTTTTGGTCTGGTCCTGTCATTCCACCATTTGGTTGACTTGGCCCTAATCCGACATCGTCGGCAAATTTTCGGGTATAGCTGTTGTTAAGCATGTTAACCATCACGCCGGCAAACACTAGCTTGCCGTAACCTTGTTGGTCTTCCCAAAATCGCTTGGTGATAATCAGGTCGGTTTCGTTATCAAGGTAGTTATGTCCATGGCCGTCGGTTTGGGCAATAGGCGCAATTTGGATTTGATAGTCTAAGCCATGATTTACCGACAAGTAACGTTTCATGCTTTGATAATTGCTTAGTTCATCGACATCACTCAGCAAGGGTTTGTGGTTGTAAGGGGAAACCTGTTTGGACAAATCTGCAAATTGTTGCGCTTGCAAACCCTTACTTAGTCCTAATGCTAACAGTGATAAACAAATCAGAATTTGTACGCTTTGCATGATGATGTCTCAGTAAACATTGAGTGACACATTCTCTTATGCAAACATCTAAGTGTTGAGTAAATTACGGTTTACTCCCGTTAATACAATAAGTTAACGCTTCTTACCTGGCTGTTTGTTACCTAAAGTTACCTAGCTCCGGTTTTGCGTTCTGCTTAACGCTCCAGTGTGTAACTGCTTAGCCAGTTAGCCTTAATTTACTGTTGCTTTAGTTTTTTGAATACAGGAGCAAACTTATGTGGGTGTGTTTATGTGAACAGATTAACGATCAAGCATTGACAGTTAGTTATGTGCAAGGCTTAAAAACGGTTAAGCAGTTAAAACAAGCAAAGCAGTTGGGTAGCACCTGTGGTAAGTGCATTCGATTAGCAAAACAAAAGCTTGCTCAATTAGATAGCTCGCTTATTCAAGTAAGCCTGCTAACTTAGGAATGCGGAGTAGCGCAGCGACTAAACTTTAGTCATTATGAGTGTTGTACATGTATTAAATGATAAAAATTCATTTAATACATAAAGCTAGAGCGGCTACACTGATATTTGTAAATTTTGCTTACTAACTCGGAGCTCTACTATGTTTAAGGCACTCGTTCTCGATCAAGTTGAGAAACAAACCACTTCTAGCATTCGCCAACTTAATGATACCGACTTGCCCGAGAGTGACGTAATTGTAAAAGTTGATTATTCCTCACTTAACTATAAAGACGGCCTAGCCATTACCGGTAAAGGCAAAATTGTTCGCAATTTCCCTATGGTGCCCGGAATTGATTTAACCGGTACCGTTGAGCAATCTCACGACCCTCGATACGCTGCTGGTGACAAAGTGGTGTTAACCGGTTGGGGAGTTGGTGAAGGCCATTGGGGTGGAATGGCAGAAAAAGCAAGTTTAAAAGCAGATTGGCTAGTTCCTCTGCCTGAGGGCTTAAGTGGTAAACAAGCCATGATGGTAGGTACTGCTGGTTTTACTGCTATGTTATGTGTACAAGCCTTAGTTGATGCCGGTATTACGCCAGAATCGGGTGAAATCCTGGTTACAGGCGCCAGTGGTGGCGTTGGCTCAGTAGCCGTTACCTTACTTGCTAAGCTGGGATATAAAGTGGCTGCTGTTAGTGGTCGAATAGAACAAAATGGTGCTTTACTAGAAGAACTTGGCGCTAGTCGAATTATCGACCGTAGCGTGTTTGAAGAGCCAGCGCGCGCCTTAGAAAAACAAGTTTGGGCCGGTGCAGTTGATACCGTGGGTAGCAAGGTATTGGCTAAAGTACTGGCTCAAATGGATTACAATGGCGCCGTTGCCGCATGTGGCTTAGCTGGCGGCTTCGATTTACCGACTACGGTAATGCCGTTTATTTTGCGTAATGTTAGCTTGTTAGGCATAGATTCAGTGAGCTGCCCACGTGCGAAGCGGATTAAAGCGTGGCAACGTTTAGCTGAGTTGCTTCCAGATAGTTACTACCAGCAAGCGTGCACCGAAGTGGAATTAGAGCAAGTCGCGGAATACGCTGAAGCTATAACGAATGGCCAAGTCACTGGGCGGGTGGTTATCAAGCTTTAAAAACTTAGTAATTTACGTCTAAGCCGATCTATAAGGTCGGCTTTTTTGTTGCTCTGCTTTTGATTGCTTAGCACCTATTCTACTAATCCCATGTCTTGCACTCGTTTGCTTATTAAGCGGCTACATTCTTGTTTAATTACATTGCGTAGCCAAATTTGCGGAGCAGAGTGCTCGCAGCGTGGGTGCCATAACAGTGAGTAGTCAAAAGGCTTAAATTCAAAAGGCAGCGGTTTAACTACCAGTTGATTCTTTTCCGCGACTAAATAGGCTAGATCAGCGGGAACCGTGATAATCACCGGCACTTGTTCACTAATTGCTAGGGCCGCTTCTAAGTGGTAAGCGCGAAGCAATAGTTGTGGTTTATCTTGACCAGATAATGCTTCATCCAGCAAGCTTTTAACGCCATCGCTAATAGCTATCATCGCGTGTGGATAAGCTAAATACTCTTTTAGAGTGAGTTCTTTGTTTGCCAATGGGTGATGCTTAGCAAGTAAGCAAAATACACTCACTAAACCCAAACTGTCTTTAGCAAGCGGGACTACTGGTTTGGTAGGTCGACAAATCGCCATATCGCAGCCATCTGCAGATAACTGTTGGGCGAGTTGTTCATGCTGCAATGGAGCAAATTCAAGAGAGATATTCGGTGCTTCTTGATAAATCCTTGCTAGGGCAAAAGGCAGAATGGTTTGCATTGCATAGTCAGTAGTAGCAATGGTGAAATGTTGGCTGCATTCTGCTGGGTTAAACACGTTTGGGCTAAGTACCTGACGCAGGTTTTCTAAGGGACCTTGTAAGGCTTGATTCAATTCTAACGCTCGCTCAGTAGGCACCAAACCTTGCCCTTGGCGAATAAATAAAGGGTCATTGAGTAAGTCACGTAGGCGGGTTAATACTCTACTCATCGCCGATTGACTAAGACTCAAGCGGATAGCCGCTTTACTTACGCTACTTTCCTCGATGAGCACCTTTAAAGCTATGAGTAAGTTTAGGTCACGACGATAGATTTCTTCTAAGTCCATAATACTAAATACTGTCTGAACAATTGCTTAAGTATGCGTTATTTGCACAGGAGTCGGTATAAATCTTTGGTTTGAAGAAAGCTTTTAAAGAATTAATAACGAAGATGATTCAGTGTTGGAATGGGAGTTTAGCGCTTGGTTAAGTATTCTAACCGACAAAATGCGTCGGTTAGAACGTTAGTCTTATTCATGTTTTTTATCTTAATGGTGACTTTTTAGTATGGCTGCTACGTCCATTATTACTAAGTAAGAGGCGACTAATGCCAGGAATATTCCTACAAAAATCATAATGTTGTCCTTATTCTCGCGTTTAATTATTAAAACCAACAGTTCCGACAACAGTGCAATGAAGGTTTTAACGATGTATATCTTTCTTATTATTTTTTGCAGCGTATTTAGCTTATAACAGCTAGTACCCTGTCTTGCTATTAAAGCTACAAGCTTAAATAGTCATACAATTAAAGCCTATTTTTTAAACAGATGTCTGTGAGATTGATCTTGTTTTGCTTAAGAAATGGGGCATTTCAATCAGATTAGTGAAGCTAAGCGCGTTAAGTAACAAAATTTGTTAGCGTTAAACCAGTAATAGCAAAATACCTTCTGCCGATGAACCTAAGCGGGCAAACAAGATATTTGTATTACCAATTTCGGTTTAGAGTGGAACTAAGCCAGAGTGTTTCTCTTGGCTAGCGATACAAAACTAGCAGGTTAACAAGCCTACTAGTTTTAACCTGTGTTCACTTATATCTGGTGCAACTGGAGAATTTAACCACTGGGGTTGTGGTGTTCAAGATCATTACTTAATAAGTTATTAAACAGTTATTTTGCTTTATAGTTTGCCTATAAGTTCGTTCCTCGCAATATCAATAATTTCATCGCTCACTCTGCTTTTATGTAGATTCTACGACTTGTGAAGCCAAAAAGATTAATCGCAAATAGTGCGAAGTCGGTCACTTTACAATCACAATCTTTTGCCACATTATAGTTTTGTATTACTAATACAATATGATCATTTTTACCGTAGTTAGGAGGTTTAAATGGGAACTTATCGCCGGCTAATCATTTAAGAGAGCGAATAGTCTGGAAAGGAAAAGTCATCTGGTTGTATTTCGTTAAATAGGTTTCGGACTGTTTAACTACGGGTGACCTTAGCAATATTAGTATTTTAACTATTACAATAATATTATTTATACCTACAAGGAGGTTTAAATGAAACCGTCTAAGCTGCTGCTAATCCCTATGAGCACAACTTTTATGTTTGGTTGTTTTGAGGCGCCAGAAGTATACGTTCCGCCACCAGAGCCGACTTATGCTATTGAAAACACCGATTGGAATATCTCTAGCGAAACCTCGAATATCACAACGTCGTCGACTGAATACGCACAAATCTATAAGTTTGTAGATGATGTGCTAACTATCTATAGTTACGATGAAACTAACGACCTTTACACCTACACGACTCAATCTTACACTGTTTCAGAAACCACTATTGCCTATGGTGATGTAGACGGTACATATGTAGTTGATGATGCAGGTGCTCTTGCAATTACTTACACTTTAAATGGAGTGGACTATAACGACTCTGGAGCAGAAGTAACCGACGAAACTATTTTAGCGGCTATTGCTGATGCAGAAAAAGAACAAACGCCAGGTGTAGAAGTTCCAACTGCTGACTATGAATGGGACTTTACCGCTATCGACGCAGATGCTGCGCAGGGCGATAAAGAGCTGCAAATGAGTAAAGCAGATGCTAATCCAAGAGCAGTAGTTGATGGAGCGGTAGAATCTGCTGCTGCGGTATCTATTGAACAGTCAGCTGAGTCAGGCTCTTACGGTTATCACTACACCACTATGGACAGTACAACAGATCCATTAGCTGCCATTGATGGCGTAATTTCAATGGAAATTACTTTTAAGGCTGATAGTGCTAGCTTCAATGCTGACCTTGGCCAAGACTTACAGCTACTTGAAAATACTGACAGTAACAATGGTTGGAAAGTTGTTGTAAATAAGAGCACCTTGATTCCTGAACTTCGTATCTATAATGGCAGTGGTTCTACAAGCATTAAAGCTACCTCGGTACTAGAAGACGATACCTACATGCATCTTGTTGCAACTTATGATGGAACAACGGCTAGCATATACATTAATGGTGAATTAGAGGGCAGTGCTGAAGTAACTGATTATGTTGCAAATACTAAAGAAGGTGACAAGGTATACATTGGTGGTGGTTCTAACAGTTCTCAGAAAAACTTAGCTGGTGCTATTGATAGTGCAGCATTTTGGCTAGAGACCCTTTCAGCTGAGGAAGTTGCAGAGCGTGCAAAAGACTTTGGCTTTGGGGATACCGATCCTGAGACGCCTACAGGACCAACCGCTGATTTTGAGTGGGGCTTTAGCAGCGTTGATGCAGCACCTTCTGAAGGTACAAAAGTTTTACAAATGAGTAAAGCTGATGATAATGCAAGAGCTGTGGTTGATGGCGCAGTAGAAGCTGATGCAGCGGTGTCTATTACTCAAACCTCTGCTGATGGCTTGTTTGGTTATCACTACACGGTAATGGATTCAACGACTGATCCTTTAGCCGCTATCGATGGCGTTATTTCAATGGAGTTGGTATACAAGTCAACTAGCGCCAGCTTCAATGCTGACCTTGGCCAAGATTTACAGCTACTTGAAAACACCGATAGTAATAAAGGTTGGAAGGTTGTTGTAAACAAAAGCACCTTGATCCCAGAGTTACGTATCTATAATGGTGACGGCTCAACATCAGTTAAAGCAACTTCAGTACTAGAAGATGATACCTATACTCACCTTATAGCCACATACGATGGTACTACAGCAAGCATATATGTAGATGGTGTACTTGAAGGTACTGCTGAAATCACAGATTACATTGCAAACACCAAAGAAGGTGACAAAGTGTACATCGGTGGTGGTTCTAACAGCTCGCAGAAAAACCTTGATGGCGCAATTGATAATGCAGCGTTCTGGTTATCAACGCTAACAGCTGAAGAAGTTGCGGCGCGAGCAGAAGCATTTGGCTTTACTGCTAACTAGTTGTTGCTAATCAATAAACCCTCGCTACTTAGTATGTGAGGGTTTATTAAAAGTTCTACTTCGGCCTTATACAACCACTCACTATTGCTCAATTAGATACAAATGGAAACATCGCCGACCAGCAAGCAAGTTGTAATGCAATAGTCGTGAATTTGTAAATCGCTAACAATAGCAGTTCTAAAATGCACCTTATAGGGTGCATTTTTCTTTTCAGTAAACGCTCTTCTAAAAGTAAATGTGTCGCCTTCGAAGGTTTACATGCTATCAAGACGTTCTAACACTTCGTAAAGCAATATAGCTGCACCCTAAGTTAGCAATGTCGCCTACCGCCTTTCTTGCCATATTATATTTTGCATTTGAATCAACTATCGAATTAATGGGCTGTAAAAGGTGATCTGTTAGACGTTTTGTTTCAACAGTAATGCTGATGATCACATTTTGAACGGTTTAGTCTATAAAATGCATTAAAATGATATTGTAATACAAATTATTATGTTCAATGTAGAGTTATAAACATGAAATCATGCAGTCTAGCAATGTTACTTAGTGGTGGTTGTTTACTGAGTGCGAACGTTCTCGCGACTTCAGTAGACTTTCGCCATGAGTACAAAAGCGATACCAAGCAGCATGCTAGCCGAGTAAAGATGGCCCATACCTTTGAAAATAATTTCTCTATGGCTTTAGAGCTTAAATTTAAAGGAGAAGAGGGCAAATTCATGGAAGACTTACAATCAAACGGATCTGAAATCGACCTTGGCTACCGCTATAAAATTAACGATGAATGGGCGCTAATTCCTGGTATGCCTATAGAGTTTGGTCAATCCGGTGCTACCTACAAACCGCAACTCCGATTGACCTACACCCCAGAAAAGGTAAAGGGATTGTCATTAAGTGGTCGTTACCGACTTGACGTAAAACCGGGAGAAGATATTAAGAAGTATCGCCATCGCTATACCGCCAACATTGGGTATAAGTATCAGCAATGGACATTTGGTCTAGAGGGTAACTATTACTACTCCGACAATTCTGAATATCACCTCTATAACAATGGCCGAACTAATTATGAAAACAACTTTACCATTCATTACAGCATGGGCAGTTGGACGCCGTGGTTAGAGTTTGGTGATGTTTCAGTTTCCGATCAATCTAGCCAACGAGAGTTAAGAAGCCGCATAGGCCTACGCTATAACTTCTAAAATGTGATCTGCGTATTTGTATTACAAATTATCAGGGTGTAATCTATTTGTATTACTAAAGAGGCCGTTGGCTCTCTAACATTACTTAACCTTTAATTGAGAGTGTAGATATGTCTAATAAAGTTGCATTAATTACCGGAGCAACCGGTGGAATTGGTTTTCAAGTGGCAAAACGCTTAGGTGAAGACGGCTATACCGTTGTTTTGAACGGTATCGAAGATGAAGCCGGCGCAGCGCGTGTCGCTCAATTACAAGAATTAGGTATTGAAGCAGAATACTATAGCTTTGACGTTACCGATGAAGTTGCAGTTACTAGCAATGTGACCAAAATTGGTGAAAAGTTTGGCAAAATTGACGTGCTTGTAAACAACGCCGGTGGCTTAGGCGGTCGTAGCCCTATGGAAGAAATGACCACTGAGTTCTACCGCTTTGTAATGGCCCTAAATCTAGATAGTGCATTCTTTGTATCGCGTGCTGCAATTCCATTCTTGAAGAAAGGTGAAAATGCTTCAATCATTAATTTCACCTCAAATGCTGGTTGGAATGCCGGTGGTCCGGGTGCTGGCATATATGGCGTTTCTAAGGGTGCGGTACATACCTTAACTCGCGCATTAGCAAAAGAACTCGCGCCAGCTGGTATTCGAGTTAACGCAGTATCTCCTGGTACTATTGATACGCCATTCCATGCTCAAATCAAAGAAACCAAGCCTGAAGTATTTGCTTCTTGGAAAGATAGCATTCTACTAGGCCGCTTAGGTCAACCAGAAGAAGTTGCTTCAACTATCTCTTTCTTGGTCAGCAAAGACGCCTCATTCATCACCGCTGAAACTGTACAGATTGGTGGTGGACAAGCCTTAGGTATCTAATTGCTGCGTTTAGCGCTTTAGAATAGCAAAGCCACACTTACATTAAGTGTGGCTTTTTTAATAGCTGAAAGCACTCAGCGGGTGTTCTTTCTTTGGCAATGAGCTAAGACTTTAGTATTTAAGTGTTACAAATATAGCGATCAAGCCTACATTTGACGGCTTTTTTTGTATCTGGTCTATTACAAATAGGGTAGTATTAGTCATACTAAATGTAGAATGAGTTGTGTTAGCAATGATAAATCCGGCGGATTGGTTATTGCTAACACAATATTTGATTAAGGTTATTTTATGTCTAACGAATTCATGCAAATAGAAGGTGCGTCTCGCAGCCTACATTTGCAAGTAGCGAGAGAGATTGCCCGGGGCATCTTGTCGGGAAGCTTGCCACAGGGCAGCATTATTCCTGGCGAACTCGACTTATGCGAACAATTTGGTGTAAGCCGCACTGCATTACGTGAAGCGATTAAATTGCTTAACTCTAAAGGTTTATTAGAGTCTCGGCCTAAAATTGGTACGCGTGTGCGTGACCGCGAATACTGGAACTTTTTAGACTCCCAATTACTTGATTGGATGATGGGTTTAAGCAATACCGAACAAGCTTATCAAGAATTTTTGGCTTTACGCCGCGCTATCGAGCCAGAAGCAGCTGCCTTAGCGGCAAGAAATGCTACTGCTGAACAGCGTATGGGCTTGTCGGCTGTTTTTCAACAGATGTTCGATGTTGCTACCGGGGTTGATGAAGACACTTCTTGGACAGACGTAGATATGGAGTTCCACCGTTTGGTATTCCTATCTACCGGTAATAGCTTTTATATTCCTTTTGCTAACGTACTGCGCACCATGTTTATCGGATTTATTGACCACTCATCAAAAGAAGGTGGCACCTGTATTGATGAGCACAAGGCTATTTATGATGCGATTATGGCTGGCAATGCAGAAAAAGCGCGTGAAGCTAACCTAGCCTTGCTAAATAACAGTAATCACCGTTTGCCTTCTGATAACGCTGCTTAGTATTACCTCTCTGATAATTGCTAAATGCCGACAGTTATACTGTCGGCATTTTTGTTTCTAATTCCAGCATAAAGTATGCAACAACATCTAACTAACTGAGTTATATTGTGTGCGAGCTGGAGCTCATATTTCTTCAATTGCTAAGTGAGTTGATTCATGGATGAGTTAAAACAAGATTATTCTGTTTATGTAGTAGAGCATGAGCTTGAACAGTATTCGTTAATAAAGCGTTGGCTTTGGCTGTTGTTAAGAAGTACCTTTATTATTGTTTTGTTTTATCGCTTAGCCACTCATAAAAATCCTTTAATAAAGCTATTATCTATTCCTTTCTATAAAGTTATTCGTATTGTTTCGGGGGTGCAAATTCCTCGCGCGGCAAAAATCGGTAAAGGCCTATTTTTACCTCACTTTGGCAATATCGTACTAAATAAAAAAGCGCATTATGGTGATGACCTAACTATTTACCATGGGGTTACAGTGGGCGCTAAAGGCGGAGCAAGTAGTGATGCCGGTGTCCCGGTTATCGGTAATAAAGTGAGGCTTTCTACTGGTGCTGTTGTTTTGGGTAATATTAGCATCGGTAACAATGTCACTGTTGGCGCTGGTGCTGTTGTGGTTAAAGACGTACCAGAAAATGCTGTTGCAGTAGGCAATCCTGCGCGTATTTTGGTTAGAGAAGCAAAATCGGCTAACGAATCCTCAGACAGCGTTGACCAAAAGTAGACGAATAACCAACACTGGCTCGACTAAACCACGACAAAGAGTTTGCTCCCCACTGATAAGCTATGAAACTGTTGGCGCTTATATGTGGCGGACAGCTTTTCTCTATCTATAATTTGCTCTCCAATTCCTCTTTAAGTGACTTTCTTGATTTTTATTTCATTCTTTCAAGAACTTATTTGTTTAGAAGAGGACAAACTATAGAGATAGTACGTAGTGAAAAGGAGTACAATGCAACAACTTGCCGAGAATGTTTGGGTTGTAGAGGGGCCTAGTGTTCCCTTTTTCGGTTTACCGTATTCTACCCGTATGACTATTATCCGCCTGGATAATCAGCAGTTGTGGATCCACAGCCCAATAGCCTTAAACGATAACTTGCTAACAAATATAGCCTCGCTAGGAGAGGTTAAGTATTTGGTCGCGCCAAACCATCTGCATCATCTGTTTATTGAGCCTTGGCAACAGCAGTTCCCTGATGCTCGCTTGTATGGCACAGAACAATTAATTATTAAGCGTAATGATTTGGATTTTGATGGCGCTTTAACCAACAGTTCAAGTGAAGTGTGGCCTTGGCATCAACAGATAAAACAAGTGCTTTTTACCGGTTCTCCACTGATGCAAGAATGCATCTTTTACCACCCTTCATCAGGTGTGTTAATTGTTACCGACTTACTTGAGAACTTTAATCCAGCTGGTTTTAATTGGTGGCAAAGAATATTGGCTAAGATAACCGGAATAGTGGCGCCAAATGGAAAAATGCCGCTAGATTGGCGGCTTAGCTTTATGTTTGGTAAAGCCAAAGCACGTCAACATTTAACCCAGATACTCAACTGGCAAGCTGATACCTTAGTGATGTCGCATGGTGAAATTATTCACGAAGATGCGACTAACTTTTTAAAACGCTCTTTTCGGTGGTTGCTGTAAAGCCACTAGTTGTTAATGGCAAAACCAATACCCAAGCTTTGATTATGTTTATTGTAATCAATTAGGGATTCACCATAGCCGTTAAAGTACTTAAGGTAGAGTGCTAACTCTTGGCTTATACCATAGGACCAGCGTAGGTCTAAAGCGCCTTTGTTCTCTTTTTTAAAGTTATTCCGCCCTAAAAAGCTTAAACGATGGCGCTCATTTATTTGCCATTTGGCCGTTAGCTCACCGTAGCCGTAGTAGTCTTCCATGTTAGGGTTATCGTCTTCAGACTCGTCTTCTGGTAATCGATACCATGGCTTAATCGCGATGCTTACCGGGTCTGCATCAAAGCCAAATTCTGCGTACACTCGGTTCCATGAGCGCGAGCGTATTTGTGTTTGTCCGTTTGATTCGTGCACTAAGCCAAAGCGCAGCCATTCAGGCGACCATTGTGATTTTTGGTCAGCTTGGCTATTCCATTGGTAGAAAAACTCGGGTTCATAGTTGGTTTCTCGAATCGAATCTCCTGAACGTTCATAAGGCTGCCAAAAGGTTTGTTGAGTGTAAGCAAAGCTTAAATTATCGCTATCGGTAAATAGCGTGAAAGGAAGCGTGAGGCGGAAACTAAACTGAAACTCTACTTCCATTTTTTCAGGTTGTTGACCGGGCACACCTCCAGCTAAATCAGGGATGGCAGGGGAGGGGTTATATTTAAATGGCAGAATATAGTTATCTCTAAACATACTCATGCCGGCAAACGTCCATTGGCTGCTGGTAGACATCATTTCACGACGGTCACCGATCCGGTTGAGGGCAACCCCTAAACCAAAAGACTGGTTGTGGATGTTGTAGTCAAGCATTGACTCGCCATAGCCATTAAAATACTTGGCGTAAAGAGAAAATGCAGGGCTAATGCAGTAAGCAAAACGCAAATCTATAGCGCCTTTATTATCTGATTGCAGATTATTGCGGCCCATTGCTGTGATGCGGTGGTTACATTGATTATCACCAAATAAATACCCTACAGTCAGTTCTCCGTAACCATAATAATCGGTGAAGTCACCGCCGTTGTTTACTTCGGGGCCTACTGGGATCCAGGGTTTAAAGGTGATTAACCAATCGTTATAAGAGGTATCAAATTGGGCGTATATTCTTTCCCAGGAGCGATCAAAATCACCGTAAGAACCATTTGCTTGATGGCTAAATCCAAGGCTGGCTGCGCGCAACAACCAGCGATTTTTAGTAATGCTAAATTGATCGGGGCGCCAAGTGTAAATGAGTTCGGGCTCGTAATTGGTATCACGAAATGGGGACGAGAAGGGTTTGTTATATACCTGCCAAAAACTTTGCTGAGTATAGGCAATGCTAAAGTAGTCTCTATCACTTAACAGGTTTTCAGCTACGATGAGCTTGCCACTGATCTGAAATTCGGTTTCTAGGTTGTCGATACCTCTGCCATTTTCGGCTTCTTTGGTGGCTAATACTGAGGAGTAATCACCTAAACTTGGTGGGTTAGGGTTGTATTTCCCTAGCAAAATATAGGTATCGCGATAGGCAACTATCCGAGGACCACCGTCTTGCTCTGCCAAGCTAGTACTTGATAGCGATAGCAGCAAGATACTAAGTACTGTTTTCTTCATTCCGTCCCTGAAAATCTTTGTTAACTAGCAAGCTAGCGTTAGATCAATGATTTAACATTTTTATGTTAGCGGGGAAAAGAAAAAGAAGCGAGTAAACCTAGTAGAAATTCTTTGTGGGTTAATTTAGTTTGGCGCAAGTAAAAGGGCGCAAAAGCGCCCTTTGGGGGATTGGTGGTTTAGTTAAGAGATGCTATAAGCAATAACAACACCTAAGGCCACAAGGCCTAGCGCAAAGGCAAACTGTATTGCGGTAGACAATAACGCTAATACAAAACCCGCTACAGCCGTGGTTCGAAAGACCAAAGAGAATAGAATGCTAGTGATAACTAAAGCAACTAAAGAAGGGAAGAGCCCCTCGCCAATAACCATTTCGGTAAACGCTGTAGCGGCTATTGCAGCAATTACAGCAACAAAACAAACATCTATTCCCGAGCGCTCAATTTTGAGCACTTGAGTGCCCAATTTAATCGGTGCAAGCATAATTAGTGTTAGTAGAGAAAGCGTTAATACTATCGTCATTCCTTTAACCTCTATTCGTTGATAACAATCCTTGTTAAACAGTTACCTAAATCAAGTCTGTTACTAATTAGGTATGACGAAAGAGTAACCTAAGCTGATAATTCACGACCATTCCCCATTTGGGTTAAATTACTTGTTTGTTAATTAATCAACTTTGGCAAGCTTGTCAGAGTAGGGGATGGCGATAGATGAATATTTTGTTACAGCAGAATGTTGATAGAGCAGTATGAGCTTGACGCGAGGCAATAAAAAAGCCCCGCATAGCGAGGCTTTTATAAAGATAGAGAGTATTAAGCTATGTGAACAGCGCCACTCCAGCGTAGGGTTTCGCCATTAATCTCTAATTGATGTTGAGTATCTGACTTCACGTTTGCTTGGTTAGAAACACAAACGGTAATCTGTTTGCCAGACACCAAGTGAATCGCCACTGCTGACGCCACTTTGTTGTGAGCCAATACTTCAACCGAAACTACTTGGCCACGAGCCTCGGTGCTCGCTTCAATCGCTTCATTAAAGTAGCCGTGAGTTTCGAATACGTTGGCGAACAAGTGATCTTTACCTTGCTGGCGTAACAGCAATACTGGTTCGCTGCGCAAGTTGAAATCTGGATCGTTTGCACCGGTACGCGCCATAATAACTTGGCTATTTGCTACCGCAGAACTAACCATTGTGTAATAGCTGTTGCCTTGCAACCAAGTGATTAGGCTTGAACCTTCAACTTCTGCTGTTGCTTGATGCCATAGGTGCTGGTAACCATTGTTTTCGCCTAAAGGCTTAAGGCGTGCATTGCATTCGTAGTTAAAGTCGCTGCGAATAAACTGGCCAGAGTAGTGAAGGGCGTAATCATAGTTATGCTCTTGCTCGCTTACTAAGCGGAACAAATCCAATACCAAAGGCTTAGCGAAGCCTTCTGCTTCAAACATGATTACACTGCGTTGTTGATCAACTCCAGGGTAGTAGTTGCGTACAAACGCACTCATTGCTTGTAGCTGGTTGTCTCCACTTACAAAGAAGTGCTGCTCGCCCCATTTTTCTTCTGCGGTGGCGGTATCACCTTGGTTTTGGCTTTGGTAGTCAACAACCACAGTGTTGTGAGCAATGGTTTGCTTCGCGTAGCTTTTGTTCTCTGGAATGTAACGGCCGCCAAATTTTGGCTCTACATTTACCCAGCGGCCAAAGCCGTAGTCGTGCAATACTTCTTGGCCACGATTAAATAGGTTGAAGTGCAAGCCGTCAAAATGGCCATGGTCTAAGGCTGAGTGAAGTTTGTGGTCACTACCATGCTGGCCGAACCAAAGTAGCGCCATGCTGTCGTCTTGTTGAGCATCACGGTGGCGCAAAATTGCTACGCCGCCACGGTCGCCTTCAGCGCCATCGGTTAATACTAAGCTGCCCCAGTTAAAGCCACCAATACTTGCAGCATTTTCACTCGCATCCGATAGGCTGGCACCAGAACCATGCACCCAAACTTTAGCTTGGTGTTTGGCCATAGCCACTAAGTTGGCGTCACGTTGGTAACGGCTAAAGCACATGCTGGTAGCAATCAAAATACCTTCGTCGTTAATGTCCATGGTTTTTGATGAATCATTAAGTGCAGGTAATACACCATTAGGAAAGGCGGTAGCCATTACTGCGTAGGTTGTAGTTTTAATAACCTGATCTTTTAGTTGGTAAATACCAATCTCTGGTTGGCGACGCTCAATAGCCTCGGCAAACAAGAAGATTGGGCGCAACGAAAAGCGGTGGTAGTAAGGACCTTCCATGTAGTAACCGTCAGGAGAAAACAGCTGAGTAAGCTGAGCAATAAAGCCGCCGCTTACGCTATCACCTTTAAGGCCATACAAGGCTTTATCTACGCTGGCTTGGTCTTGAATTGCGTAACCACAAATACCAACACCTGCTACTGCCCACAAACCGTGGTTGTGCACAATATCAAAGTCGTGGGCGTACACGTCTACAAACAGCTCAATCATTAACTTAAATAAGTCATTTTCGATCAGTGTTTGCTCGTCTTCTGCCAACTTATGACGAATGCAAGAATAAGCACATGAGGCGTACAGCATCCACATGTTCTCGTTCAATGTTTGGTGGAATAAACGCCCTGGTGGGTTTGAGTCTCGGCTAGTGTTTAGCTCCAAAGTAGGGTACACCTTGGCGTATTCAACCAGCATGCTACGTGCATAATCTAAGTAGCGTTGGTCTTCAGTAATTAGGTACAAGCGGCCAGCTAAATCCAAGTGGATGTAGTTTTGCTTGTGGCGGTTATGCTCATAACCGCCTGCTTCACCGTGGCCTGGGATCTCAATGCCTAAAGGCATGTAGGCTTCTAGTGCGGCAACTTCTGCCGCGATAGATTGACCAATCAGCGAATCGGTATTTAGATGCTTAGCTAGCTCTTTTGCTTCTTCAAAGCTTATCAATAATGGTTGGTAAGTCATGGTTAACCTCGGTTCTTTTCTAACGCCAGAGATCCCTGCCAGCAATAAGTTTGTTGATTATGTTCAATAGTGTGCTGAGTTTCAGCGCTTACATCGCGTTGGTTGCTAAGCATTACGGTGAAATCAATGCCTTCACCTTTAACTTCAATAACGCTGCCAATGTCGTTGCTTACAACTACAGTCACTTGGTTTACTTTGCCGCGAGCATTAGTACTGGCTTCTACAGCTTCGTTAAAGTAGCCGTGCGTTTCTAATACGTTAGCAAATACCGTAGATTTAGCTTGGCGGCGTAAAATAAAGCTGGTTTCGCTGCGCAGGTTAAACTCTGGGTCGTTAGCGCCTACGCGAGTGAAGAAGAGCTCGTCGTTTGCTTCGCTGGCACTAATCCAAGAATAGTAGCTATTGCCTTGTAGCCAGCTTACTAAATTGTTTTCAGAGGCTTTGCCTTGCGCTTCGTTCCACAAATGTTGGTAACCAAAGTTGTCACCCATTGGTGCCAATTCTTTATGTGTTTGGTAATCGCTTGTACAACGTACAATTTGACCTTGGTATTGTAGGGCGTAGTCGTAGCTATGTTCGGTGTCGCTAGACAAACGGAACACGTCTAGTAATAGCGGTGCTTCTAGTGCGTCGTCGTTAATGAGTACTACACTGCGTTGTTGGTCAACGCCAGGGTAAAACTCTTCAGCAAAGGCACTTACCGCTTGTAGATCTTGGTTGCTACTTTCGAAGAAGTGCGGGATGCCGTGTTTGCTGTCTGCCAATTCTACATCGAAGTTGTTTTGACAAGCTTGGTCTACAGCAACTGCGTTGTGAGCAACGGTTTGGCGTGCATAAGATTTGTTTTCATCTAAATAACGACCACCAAATTTAGGTTCTACATTTACCCAGCGGCCAAATCCGTACTCTTTAAGTACCTCTTGTCCACGGTTGAAGAAGCTAATGCCTAAGGTGTCGAAGTGACCATGTCCCATGCCGTGTTGGCCATAGTTCATTACCAATTGGCTTACGTCACCGTCTTTGCTTTGCATACGAACAAAGCCTTGTGCGCCGCGATCACCATTTGGACCTTCGTTTAACTCAACACTTGGCCAGTGAGGAAGGGCTGTGTTGGTTGAGTCTTGGTAAGCTTTTGATAAGGCCGCGCCGCAGCCATGTAACCAAACTTGCTGCTGAATTTTAGCCATGCCAAGCAGTTTTTCATCGTGGCCGTAGTGTTTGTAAGCTAAGCTCACTGCCACTACTACACCTTGATCTTTAATGTCCATTGTTAACGAGGCATCGTTTAGCGCCGGGAACACACCGTTAGGGTAGGCGGTAGCTAACATCGCTTTAATGGTTTTACCAATCACTTGGTCTTTGTAGTTAAAGATGTCTAGCTCTGGACGATGGCGGTGCAACACTTCGGCAAATAAACACAGTGGGCGAATCGCATAACGATGGTAGTAAGGCCCTTCCATGTAGTAGCCTGATGGCGCAAACAGTTGGCTAATTTGTGCTAAGAATCCACCAGTAACATCGTCACCTTTTAGGCCATGTACCGACATTTCTACATATTCTGGTTTGCCAATGGCTAGACCACAAATACCTACCGCTGCCACTGCCCAAAGGCCGTGGTTGTGAATGCGGTCAAAATCAAAACCGTATTTGTCGGTAAACATATCCAACATAGGTTGAAATAGTTGGCTTTCGATATGTTTAACTTGCTCTTCGTTTAACCAGTGCTTAATACAGCTGTAGCCTAAGCTTGAATACAGAAGCCACACGTGTTCGTTAAGAATCTGGTGAAACAAACGCCCCGGTGGGTTGGTATTGCGTTGAATATGAAAGCCAAAGCCTAGGTACTTGTCGGCATACTCAGTCAGTATGTCTGCAGTGTATTGGGCGTATTGCTCTTCACCGGTAATAAGAAATAAGCGACCCGCTTGATTAATGTACTGGTAGTTCTGCTTGTGACGGTTGTGCTCGTAACCACCCGCTTCGCCATGGCCGGGTACTTCAATAGGCTTAGCCATATAAGCCTGAGTTTCGCTAATCATTTTGGCTAAGCTTAAACCCATTAAGCTTTTGGTGTTTAGCTGTTGGCTAATTTCAGCAATTTCCTGCTGGTCTAGTAACACTGCATTTAAATTCGCAAGCATTTGAAACCTCATACACATAATTTATTGATATAAAGTAATACAAATAAAAAATGAATTCAGCATAATCAGGTAAAAAAGTGAACTTACTCACAATATATCTTTTTGCTGTTTATTCGTTCTACAGCATTGTAGCTTAGTTGTTGAAGCTATGTAGCATGAGGCTGGATTTGCCTTAAAATTAATCAAAACAAGCTAAGCAAAAAATAATTGGATCTTCATCACACATAAAGTGTTTTTGTATTACAATATAATTAATTTGTAATACACTTAGCTGGCTTTAATTATTTCACACTTAACTTTTGACCTTCAGAGGCGGCTATGAGTATTGATATCGTTGTTGTACTAGCCTACTTCGTATTTTTAATTGCGATAGGTTGGATGTTTCGTACTTTTACATCTTCCACCAGTGACTACTTTAGAGGCGGCGGTAAAATGCTGTGGTGGATGGTAGGTGCGACAGCATTTATGACTCAATTTTCAGCATGGACCTTTACTGGAGCAGCAGGGAAAGCATTTAGCGACGGTTTTGCCATCGTTATCTTGTTCTTAGCCAACGCGTTTGGCTACTTTATGAATTACATTTATTTCGCTCCGAAGTTTCGACAACTTCGCGTAGTTACCGCAATCGAAGCGATTAAAAAACGTTTCGGCCGTACCTCTGAGCAATTTTTTACTTGGCTAGGCATGCCCGACAGTTTGATTTCTGCCGGTGTATGGTTAAACGGTTTGGCAATTTTTGTTGCCGCTGTTTTCAACATTCCTATGGAAACCACGATTATTTTCACCGGTGTAGTATTGGTGATAATGGCCGTAACCGGTGGTTCTTGGGCGGTTGTTGCGTCTGATTTCATGCAAATGTTAGTGATAATGGCGGTAACAATTACCTGTGCTATTGCTGCTTACTTCCATGGTGGCGGTCTAACCAACATCATTGGTAACTTCCATGGCGACTTTGTGATGGGCAGTAACCTTAACTATGTGAGCATTTTCTTATTGTGGATTGTATTCATCTTTGTGAAGCAATTCGGGGTAATGAATAACAGCATTAATGCATACCGCTACTTATGTGCCAAAGACAGTGATAACGCACGTAAAGCTGCTGGTTTAGCTTGTGTGTTGATGATTGTTGGTCCGCTTATTTGGTTCTTACCACCTTGGTATGTAAATGCCTTTATGCCTGACTTTGCGGAAGCTTATAGCACCGTAGGTGGCAGCGATGCAGCGTACTTAGCCTTTGTTCAAAACGTTATGCCAGCAGGTATGGTGGGTTTGTTAATGTCGGCAATGTTTGCCGCTACGATGAGCTCTATGGACTCGGGTCTTAACCGTAATGCAGGTATCTTTATTCGTAACTTCTATTCACCGATTTTACGTAAAGAAGCAGCCAGCGAAAAAGAGCTTATTGTTGCAAGTAAAGCCGCAACGATATTCATGGGTTTTGTGATTATTTCGATTGGCCTATTTATTAACTCGCTACGTCATCTAAGCCTGTTTGACATTGTATTAAACATTGGCGCGTTGATTGGCTTCCCAATGCTGATTCCGGTGCTACTTGGTATGTGGATCCGCAATACGCCTGATTGGGCAGGATGGGCAACCTTAGTAGTTGGTGGTGTGGTGTCTTATGTATTTGGTATCGCATTAACTTCCGACGACATTCAAAACTGGTTTGGCTTAGAGCAAGCCCTAACTGGTCGTGAATGGGCTGACCTGAAAGTAGGACTTAGCCTAGCTGCACACGTCATATTTACCGGTGGCTTCTTTATTGGCTCAACCTTGTTCTTTAAAGGGCGTACGCCAGAGCGTGAAGCTGAAGTAGCTGAGCTGTTCCGCGATTGGAATACTCCAGTACATGCAAACACTGAAGAGCAACATAACCTAGATACTAAACAGCGTTCAATGTTGGGTAACCTAATTAGTGTTGCTGGTTTCGGTATCATCACCATGGCATTGATTCCAAATGACATTTCCGGTCGAGCACTGTTTGTTCTGTGCGGAACCATAGTATTGGTAGCAGGGATCTTGTTGGTACAAGCTTCTAGAAAACCAAATAAAAACTTAGACACAGAAGCGATAACGGAATAAACGCGAGAGGCTTAAGCCAAGGCGAGCTCGTCTCGCCTTGGTAAAAGAAGGATTTACCTTAAGCACAACTGAAAACTAACCATAACGAGAAACATTATGACAGCATTTTTTAATTCAGCAGAAACTCCTTGGGATGACCTTGGCGATGGCGTTACCCGTAAAATTGTGGGTCACACAGACCAGTTAATGGTTGTTCACGTACGTTTTGAAAAGGGCGCTATTGGTGCTCCACACGCTCACGAATTTCACGACCAAATTGGTTACGTAGCTGAAGGTAGCTTTGAAGCTGAAATCAACGGCGAAAAAAGAATTGTTAAGAAAGGTGATGCTTACATCGCCCCGCGTACTTTCATGCATGGTGCAGTTGCGCTGGAAGAAGGTAGCGTATTAGTAGATTGTTTCTCACCACCGCGTGAGGACTTCTTGTCTTAAGAGGAAACATTCATGACTGAGTTAAAAGTCGCCTTTATTGGCGAATGCATGGTAGAACTGCAGCAACAAGAAAATGGCCTGCGTCAGAGCTTTGGTGGCGACACGCTAAATACAGCGGTTTATTTTTCGCGTATTAGCCAAAATGCCAAAGCTAGCTATGTTACCGCACTTGGCCGCGATGCCTTAAGCGAGCAAATGATCGCAACATGGCATGCCGACAATATTGATACCCACTTGGTACAACGTTTAGAAGACAAGTTACCTGGTATTTATATGGTGCAGGTAGATGAGACTGGCGAGCGCAGCTTTTTGTATTGGCGCAACGATTCCGCTGCTAAGTTTTGGTTAGAGCGCGCTAGTGACGCTTTAATTGAAGAGCTGACTGATTACGATGTAATTTACTTGTCGGGAATTAGCATTGCAGTGTTGCCAGAAGCATCTCAAGAGAAGCTTTTCCAAGTTTTAGCTCAGTGTAAAAACAACGGGGCGAAAGTTGTATTTGATAACAACTTCCGCCCAGCTTTATGGCAAAGTAAGCAACAAGCTATCGACGCATATGCCAAAGTTCTAGCCTGCACTCATACTGCTATGCTCACCTTTGATGATGAGCAAGAGATTTATGATGATGCACATATAGAGCAATGCATAGAGCGTACTTTAGCGCTAGGTGTTAGCGAATTAGTGATTAAGCGCGGTAGTAAAGATTGTTTAATCGTTACTGAAGACGGCGCAATTAGTGTTCCAGCTACAAAAGTTGCTAATGTGGTTGATACCAATGCTGCGGGCGACTCATTTGCTGCAGGTTACTTGGTTGCTCGTTTACACGGTGCAAATACCGAACAAGCAGCATTAACTGGCCATAAAGTGGCTGGTACAGTTATTCAGCATAAAGGCGCAGTAATTGACGCCGCACATATGCCAAAGATTCAGCTATTATTTACCGCAGATGCGGTGTAAGAACTAGGAACAAAACATGAACTTAAATGAACAACTTCAAGCGCTTAAAGTAATTCCTGTTATCGCTATTGATAACGCAGATGATGCTGTGCCATTGGCAAAAGTATTGGTAGATAATGGTTTACCTTGTGCTGAAATTACTTTCCGCACGCCAGCTGCGGCTCAAGCAATTGCTAACATGCGCGAAGCCTACCCAGACATGCTAATTGGTGCGGGCACAGTATTAAACAGTGGCCAAGTTGATCAGGCTATCGAAGCAGGTGTTGATTTTGTGGTTAGCCCTGGTTTCAACCCAACTACTGTGCGTTACTGTCAGCAACGTAACATGCCGATTATTCCTGGTGTTAATAACCCTTCATTGGTTGAGCAAGCGATGGAAATGGGTTTAGACACCTTGAAGTTTTTCCCTGCAGAGCCTTCAGGCGGCGTAGGCATGTTAAAAGCGTTAACGGCGGTTTACCCAGTTAAATTTATGCCAACGGGTGGTGTATCGGTTAAGAACATTAACGATTACCTAAGCATTAATGCTGTACTTGCTTGTGGCGGTACTTGGATGGTTCCAGCGAATCTAATCAAAGAACAAAACTGGGATGCTATCGCTGAGCTAGTTAAAGCTATCGATTTAAACTAGTATTTAGTTTTGTATAAAAAGCCCTTGCAGAGCAATCTGCAAGGGCTTTTTTGTGTTGTATCAATATTGCATTTATTGGGGCTGGTAGAGTAAAGCTATGCATTGACTCGGAGTGCAAAGCACATGGATTATATTCAGCTTAATCATGACAACATCGAGAGTGAGCACATTTGCTGCGGCTTTTCTGATAAGAAATGTGCCAACAGCTACCATGCTAAAAAACAATGGATGAGTCAGCAATTTGAACAAGGGTTTGTATTTCAGCGCTTAGATGAAAGAGCCAAGGTCTTTATTGAGTATCAAGCTGCCGAGCAAGCATGGTTACCCATTGTTGCGCCACAGTATTTGGCGCTTGGTTGTTTTTGGGTATCTGGTAAGTATAAGAAGCAAGGTCATGGCAAAGCCCTGTTGGCGAAGGCGATTGGCGCTGCTAAAGAAAACAACAAGCTCGGTTTGGTTACCGTTGTAGGCAAGAAAAAATACCACTTTATGAGCGATACCAAGTGGCTGCTTAGGCAAGGCTTTGTAGTGGTTGATGAGGCGCCAAATGGCTTTTTGCTCTTAGCGTATCAATTCCCCAATTCTGCAGACGAGCAAAAACCGCGTTTTGCAAACTCGGTGCATAATGCAGATCTTAGCAATGCTCAGCGAGGTTGCCTTGTTTATTATTCTAATCGCTGTCCATTTGCTGAGTATCACGTCTTAGAATCTCTGCAGCAAAGTTGTGTTAAGCGGAACATCCCGTTAAGCATTGTTAAATTAGATAGTGTAGAAAAAGCGCAAAATTGCCCTTGTCCGCAACCTATCTTTAGTCTTTATTATCAGGGGCAATTTATTACCACTGATATAAGCGCTTGTATGGATAGTCGTTTTGATAAGTTTATTACGCCTTAGGCGTAATCTTGAGGAGAGTAATGGCTAAAGTCATTTTTCTGTGTGGTTTTATTGGTTCAGGTAAAACTACTTACGCAAAAAAGCTAGCGGCGGAGCTGCCGGCATTTCGTTTCACCATGGATGAGTGGATGATCCCTTTGTTTGGTGAGCATATGGATCGCGAGCTATTTGATGCGCGACAAGATGCTCTTTATGGTTTGTTTCAACAATCTGCAATATCGTTATTGAAGTTGGGAAACTCAGTTGTGTTTGACTGCGGCCTTTGGCAAAAAACAGAGCGAATAGAAATGGCTCAGTGGGCCCAAGCCGAAGGCTTTGAGTTTGAGATTCACTATCTAGACGTAAGTTTTGCGCAATGTTGTGACCGCGCTTATTCACGTAATAAGGATCGCGGTGAGCACGCTTACGAAATGACACCCGAGATGATGGAGATGTTTTGGCAACAATTTGAGAAGCCGAGTGCAGAAGAAGTCGTTATTAGAGTTTGCTCTTAGCGCTTTGCGAAATGGGGCCAATATCTCTTACCTAACTACTTTTTTGTATCTCAATCATAGGTTCTTTCAAGGCTCGCTTATTGTTTCGTAGGTATAAACGAGCCCAATTATAGCTAGTAACATCGTTTCTCACTGAGGTACGCTATCGGCATAATCAATCATTTACCGATGTAGTCGAATACCTATTTTTTAGGTAGCGCAGTGACAAAACGATATGCATTAAACTCTTGCCCATTGTAGCGGCCGCGAACCTGTACCGAGGTCATCGTCATTACACTTGCTACAGATTTTGCGGTTACGGTATGTGACATCGTATTCTCGAAAACACCGAATGATTCTTGATTAACAATCACTCCAGGGCCTGGTGCAATTTTTATAGCTAAGTCTTCTATCTCGCCATCGGATTCAATAATAACCTGATAGCTAAATTCACGATCGACCAAGTCCAATATCTTCGGTGTTACAACTCTAACGCCATCGGGCAGCTTTATTGGTCTATTCAATATTGGGTCATAGCTTCCATGAAATCGTCCGTCCTCGCAGGCTGAGCTTATACTTGGTGTAAGCAAGCAGAACAAACTCAATAGTATTAATAGTGGTCCATTTTTTATATTAAACATCAGTAACTTGCCTTTCGTGATACTTCTTACCTATAGGCTTTTAAAAATCCTAGGGTAGGTGGAAGTAAATATTTTTAATGATTAATCATTGCAGTAATTCCAATTGTTATCAGTATGTTTAAGGTCAAACATCGATCTACCCCACAATAATGGTTAACCAATATGGATCTTCATCGCACAAAATGTGAACCAATATTGAATCATGGTTTACCAATGAATTAGCTTAAGGGGGAATTTGGTTCCAGTCATAATCTGAATAAAAAGGATTTAATATGCCCCACATGGTTGAACGCTTTAATAAGCGTCTTTGTTTGACCTTGCTAGCCGCCTCTTTAACTACATTATACGGATGTGGTAGCAGCTCTGACGATGGTACTCCCCCCCCAGTAGATGACAGTTTTACAGTTGGTATTTTTGAGCCAGTTACCTTAGAGAAAAATTTTAGTGGTGATTCGTTACAACGAATTGACTTTGAAGTTTCTATCGACAGTGACTTTGCTAATTTATCGCTATACATCGATGACAAGCTTGCAATAGACAATATTGATATTCCTGCCTCTGGTATCAATACTATTAACGCATTAGTGGATATTGGTGAGGTGGGGCAAAAAAGTATTAAGTTAATGGCCCGTGGTGGTGATATCACTGTTAATAAAATGGAATTTAGTGAACGCCCCGATTTATTACTGCCTAAGTTTGTTGATATTGCCGAAGAGGTGGGGATCACAGACCAACTAAATCTACCTAAATATGGTGGGCCAACCGTTGCCGATATTAACAATAATGGTTACTACGATCTTATTCTTAATAACCATAACTGGCGTCCAACCAACCAGCTTTATTGGAATAACCAAGACGGCACGTTTACTTTAAACACTGGTGACTGGGATGGTTCTTTATCATGGGGTGACATGCATGGTACCGCTGTAGCTGATTATGACAAATCGGGTGATTTAGGCATTATCGTAACGCGAGGTGGCGGCAACGGAACAACACCTTCATACCCAGACTTTTTCGTTAACGAGGACACTACACTAACAGAGTCTTACCAAGAGGTAGGCATCACTGAAAGTGCCCGTGGCCGAGGTGCTCGTTTCATCGATATGAATGGCAATGGTTTCCTTGACCTAGTATTCATTAATGCTGAAGGCATTAACGGTGACAGTGGAGCACAGCATTTATTTTACAAAAACAACCTAGACGGAACCTTTAGTCGAATTGATGTACCAGGCATCGAAAAAGCCAATACTGAACGGGTGTTAGTGTTGGACTACGATGGTGATGGTGTAGATGACTTATTATTCCTCACTCCGATGACCTTGTGGAAAAATAATGGCGATTTCACGTTTACTGACGTAACCGATACAGCTTTACCTGAGAATGTACGCCAAACATGGCAAGTTCAAGCGGCCGCTGATGTGGATGTGACAGGAAATGGTTTTGCAGATATCTACTTATCAAAAGGCCTTCCGCATTACCAACTTTCAAATCGTTCCTTAGACTTTAACCCGAGCTCACAAACACTTGATCTTAACGATGATGGTAATCAGGGGCGCAGAACCATGCAGCTCACGGTGGAAGATTCGTTTACACTAAAAAACCTTCACCTCACTTATCGTCAATATGACGGTGGTTTCCCGATAATGCTGGGCGAGAACAAAGTTGCCCATGAAGTGGTTAAAGTTGAGGATTACTACACGCTTCCTGAAGACTTAACTATTGCTCAAGAAGCAGCAATGGGGTGGCCAGAAAATCGCGAAGAAAATGGCATTTACATCGGCTACGTTGGTGACAACCAGTGGAATGTGGAATGGGTTAAAAATGACAACGTGTTTTGGCAGGTAGCGTTCTCACTCGATAACATTCAAAATGTGAATACTGCATGGGAGCCTCAGAACCGAAATCAGCAAGATATACTGTTGGTTAACAAAGGCGGAGTATTTGTTGATGAAACCAGCGAATGGAATCTTCCTCCAGGTGGTAATCACTGGGGCGTTACTTACGGAGACTTTAACAACAACGGTTACAATGACATCTTTGTTCATCGCTATGGTTTCTTAAAGGAACGTGTTACCGATTATCTATTGCTAAATACCGGTGAAGGTAAGTTTGAATTAACTCAAATGCATGGCGCTCATGATCCAAAAGACCCTGGTCATGGTGACATGGGACAAGCCTTTGCTCTTACTCGTGATGGTAAAGTTGACTTACTTAATGGCAGTGAAGACGGCATTTGGTATCTCTACAAAAACCAAACAGAGATTACCGACAGTCATAGTTTAGTGCATGTTGGTTATAGCCCAGTGCATAATGTCGACCCAATGTCGGCAGTTATTAAAGTGTCAGTTGAAGGTAAGTCTTATACAAGACGTGTAGGCTCTTCAGGTGAAAACTTCTCACAAAGTTTACTGAACACAGTACATTTTGGTTTAGGTAAATCTACAGCTATCGAACAAGTCCAGATTACGTGGCGTAATGGTGAGACAGTTTATTTAAATGCTCCAGCCATTAATGAACGAATCACCAGTGATGATGCTGAAATGCCAGCGCCAACTGACATCGATTTAGGGCGCGAAGAGCGTAAACTGCGCCCTGGTGATAGCTACCAGATCACGCCAAGTTTTACGCCGGTTAATGCGATTAATGGCGTGACTTACACGTCAAGCGCTCCAGATCTAGTGTCAGTTAGTGACACTGGCTTAGTCACAGCAATAGAGCTAGGCGAGGCAACAATCACTGTACAATCCACTGCTGCCGAAAGTGTCTCTGCTTCATTGCTGGTGAAGTCAGGCGAGTTTGACCCTATCTATGCAACAGGCATTAGCATCGACTGGGAAGAACAAGCTGTTTACATTGGTCAAAACTACCAATTAACCGCGCAGCTTACTTCCAGTGAACCTGGAGAACTACCTGATGATCCTTCAATTCTATGGTCTTCATCTGATGTGAGTGTTGCAACCGTATCAACCAGTGGTCAAGTTAACCCTATTGCTGCGGGTAATGTTGTGATTACTGCAACTGCTGTAGGTTCTGAAGTAGCTGATCAAGTAAAAGATACCGTTTCATTGGATGTAGAGGCATTTGTAGAAGCGAGTGTTGTATTTGATGACAACAGTAAATATCTCGGACCAGAGCTATGTACAAATCAACCCCTTGATGTGGTAGCAAATTATCATGCTGGCTCGGGGTCAGAAGTTAACAGCAATGGTTTAACCTTCCGCTTAAGACACATGGATGCTGGTTGGGGGCTTGTTAATGATTACATCATTGAACATCCTGAATCGGCTAACAGTGAATCAGGTACGGCAACTGCTGAGTTTGACCTAAGTGATCCTTTAGTTATCCCAACTGCAGATCTTCCAGACGGGCACTTCCACTTCCTATTTGTTGAATTTATTACTGACGAAGGTAAGAAATTCGAGAGGGGTATCGGTTGGGCACCTGGCGATATTAAAATCGTAGACTGTATTTAAGTTTACTTTGCAAGAGCCGACTTATCGGCTCTTGCTTTCTGTTGTTATCCTACCATTGAGCTTAGCGAGCTTGCGCTTATCATTCTAACAAGACTTATGTTCTGGACCGCGCTAGGGCAACCAACTTGTGTTGTAATCAGTTTACTCTTTCAAATCGAAAAATACTTTTTGGCTCAGCGGCAGAGTTTTGATTGGCATGTCAAATAATGCTCTGTTTTTTATCATTTTTATTTAATGTTATTGCTCAATAGCTATTGTAAGGAAGTTCGCAAAGCAATAGACTAAATTTCATAAAATATGATGGTAATACAACCTTGATACTGGTGACTCAACGACAATAACCAGCGCAAAGGCTTTAAACTCCAGGGATTGGGTTTGATTAGCAAAGCAAAACGTTCTAACAAGTGTATCGTTGCAGAATCTCTTGCGGCGTTATTGGCTACCTTATTATTGGGATTTGTTCTCGCTCATCTCGAAGCGTTTGAAACCCTATATTCCTTTTCTCGCAACCATGAAAGTTGGGAACTGGACGAAATCATCTTAATGGTGTTGTTATCTCCTATTTTTTTGTTGTGGCTTGCGGTACGCAGATGGGCCGAAGCTCAATACGAAGCAAAAATAAGAGAAGAGCGCGAATCTCAGTTGGCTTACCAAGCGACTCACGACCCGCTCACCGGCTTAGCTAACCGAATATCTTTGGAAGACCGCTTAAGCCAAGCAGTGGCACGCTGCAATCGAAACAACTCTCGTATCGCTGTATTGATGATAGATCTTGATGATTTTAAAAAGGTAAATGACTATTTAGGGCATGATGCGGGAGACCGTTTATTGCGGGAAATTGCCCAAAAAATCGCCTCAGGTATTCGAGCCGAAGATACCATCGCGCGGTTTGGTGGAGATGAGTTGGTTGCGGTACTAAATTGCGACAAAGGCCAATCAGCATGCTTGTTATCTGTAGAGCGCATCATAAAGGCCTGCAATTTTACCACTGTTATCGATGGCCTAAAGATTGAAACTTCGGCCAGTATTGGGGTGACATTCTATCCGGAACAGGATCAAGAAAGCTTGGCTCCGGAGCAATTAATCCGCCAAGCTGATCAAGCCTTATACCGCGCAAAACTGGCTGGTAAAAATCGTTATGAGCTATTTGATGGAGAAAGCGCTCGAACGATCAAGTCTCTATTTGCTCAACGCGAAGAGTTTAAAGCAGCCTTGGCAAATCAAGAGTTGCAACTCTACTATCAAGCTCAAGTGAATACCAAAACCGGACAAGTGATTGGTGCTGAAGCGCTATTGCGCTGGCTGCATCCTAACTTGGGAATACGTTCCCCTGTGAGTTTTTTGCAGGCCATTGAAGATCACCCGCTTATTATTGACTTAGGCGAGTGGGTAATAAACCAAGCTTTGGCTCAACTAGAGCGTTGGCAACAACAAGGCGTGCATCTTAAAGTAAGTGTCAATATATCTGCTTTTCATATCCAACAAGATAATTTTGCTGAACGCTTAGATCACCTTTCTAAGCAATACCCAACGGTAAAGCCTGGTTGCTTAGAGCTAGAGATTACCGAGACTGGAGTATTAGATGACTTTGCTCAAGTCGCAAAAGTGATGGCACAATGCCAAGGCCTAGGTTTTAGCTTTGCCTTGGATGATTTTGGAACTGGTTATGCGTCTTTAAGCTATTTGCAAAGCTTGCCTGCCGAACTCATCAAAATTGATAGAAGTTTTGTTCGTGATGTACTGGACGACCCTAAGGATCTCCGGATGATAAAAGGCATTATAAGTTTGGCAAAAGTATTTTCATTGCCGGTTATTGCAGAGGGAGTTGAAAGCAAAGCACAACAAGATAAATTGTTGAGCTTAGGCTGTGAACTTGCCCAAGGGTATTTTTATGCAAAGGCCTTACCCGAGCGCGAGTTTCTTGAATGGCTCAGCAAAAGGCAAAGAGGTGTAGCTAGCAACCAAGCTTTGCCATCGATGCCTTGCTCCAGCGCCGGTGATTTAGCTACTTAAGGTGTATTTATATTAAGTTGCAAAGAGCATGTTGTGTAAAAGCGGCCAACAGAGCCAATAAATAGTATTGTTATGCGTCGCTTTGTTGTAATTTGGTTGTATCAATGTAACGAAATGTGATTTTGTGACTACCAGTAAAAACGCGTTAACTAACAATTTCAGTTATTTATTGCACTCTAATATTAACCATAGTGAAATTACGCTTAATGCTAGCTCACCATTTCACAACCCATTGTTCTTGCAAGCTTTAGAGCAACAAGCATGTGTGGGCGCTAATAGCGGCTGGCAGCCTCATCATATAGAGTTACCCGATCATCAATTATTGTTTCCCAGCTATTTAAAGTCACATAGCTATGGTGAGTATGTGTTTGATTGGGCCTGGGCCGATGCTTATCAGCGTTACGGTTTACAGTACTACCCCAAGCTTGTAACCATGCAGCCTTTTACGCCTATCGGCGGGCAGAAGCACTTTGGTAATGCCCTCACTGATAGCGCCGTTTCTCAACTGACCGATAGTGTGGTAGATATTTGCCAACAACAGAGCTTAAGTTCTTGGCACTGCAATTTTATTGAGCAGTCTTTTGCCGAGCAATTGCAAAGCAATGGCATGATGACGCGTCACGGGGTGCAGTTTGAATGGCATAATCAAGGCTATGCTAGCTTTGAAGATTATGTATCACGTTTTACCTCTCGCAAAAGAAAAACCACTAACAAAGAGCGCAGAGTAGCGATATCCAGCGTGGACGAGATAGTTTGGCGAACGGGCGAAGATATCGACTATCAAGCCTTAGAGGCATTTTATCTTTGTTATCAAACTACCTATATGAAGCGTGGACAAAAAGGCTATTTGTCGTTTGGATTTTTTCAGCAACTCGCTAAGCAAATGGGCGATAACATGCTGCTGGTGACAGCAGAAAAAGACCAGAAAATTGTGGCTAGTGCTTTGTTCTTTTTCAATCAAGATAACTTATATGGCCGCTACTGGGGGTGTTTGCAAGAGCTAGATATGCTGCACTTTGAGTTGTGCTTTTATCAAGGTATTGAGTTTGCGATTGCCAAGGGAATGCAGCGGTTTAACCCGGGAACTCAAGGTGAGCATAAGCTTTACCGAGGCTTCGAACCGGTGACTACGTATTCTTCTCACTATGTTGCTCGTAGTGACTTTTCCGCTGCAATAAAAGATTTTTGCCTCGAAGAACAGCGTCAAATTGCGCAATATGCCGAACAGTGTAAGAAACTGCTTCCTTATAAAATACAAGCCTGAGTAAAATGGAGTTAGTCATGGATGTCGATTTACAGTGCCGTTGTGGGAAAATAAAAGGGCAGATAAAGCAAGTAAGCCCAAGCGCTGTTAAGCAGCTAGCCTGTTACTGTGAAGATTGCCGCAAGTTCGCTCTACATTTGCAGAGTGAGGGAGGCTCAATAAACCAATATGGTGGCTCCGAGCTATATTTAGCGGCGCCCGCTAAGGTTGAAATAGTTGAGGGCAAACAGCAATTAGCCTGTTTGCGACTAACGCGCAAAGGCATTTATCGCTGGTATAGCCAATGTTGTAATACACCTATTGCTAATACCGTGGGCATTAAACTGCCCTTAGTAACGGTTTATCAAGATTTTGTGGCTGCAGAGCAAACTAGCGCTTTACAAAGTCAAGTTGAAGACTTGGGAGCCGTAAATGAAGATGAAGCCTTAAAGCCACTACCCAAGGCACTGTTGGGAGCATCCCCACGGATAACCAAATTTAAACTGATTGTTAAATTACTAAGCTGGAAACTGACCGGAAAAGGAAAACCCAATCCTTTCTTTGAAAACTCAGGCAGGGCAAAAGTAAAACCCTTGATACTTAAAAGCTAGTTTCCAAAGTTAACTCGCTTCTTCTAAAGCTGATTTAATTAGCCCTCTCGAGCAGTGAAGGCTGTTACACATTATTTGCTCGTCTTTTTCGAGTTCTTGTAATGCCCATTACCCTTTTTAGATTTAGGTTTATAGTTGAGAATTGAAATGGGCACTTCCTTCTTTGGCTCAAATCCTTCTACTTCTTTGCGCTCAATAAGGTGGCCAATTCGGCTTTCTATTGCACATAGGTTTCTAAAGTCATCTTTTGATACAAAGGATATCGCCTCGCCGCTTGCGCCTGCGCGGCCGGTTCGACCAATGCGGTGCACATAGTCATCGGCTTGGTCGGGTAAATCGTAGTTAACCACTCGATTTAATTCTTCAATATCAATACCGCGAGCGGCAATACCGGTGGCTACTACAAACTTTACCTCACCGGCTTTGAAGCTTTCTAACAACTTAGTTCTCGACGCTTGGCTACGACCGCTGTGAAAGGCTTCTGCAGCTATTCCGCGTTTTTCCAATTGGCTAACTAATTTGGCCGAGCCATGTTTGGTTTGAATAAAAATAAGCGCTTGCTGCCAATCATTTTTGTTAATCATGTGACTAAGTAATGATGACTTTTTGTCTTTGTCTACGGTGACTAGCCATTGATCAATATCGGGCGCGTTGTTGGCATCGTGGGTAAGCGATATTTCAACCGCATCACCAATCGTGGTCTTAGCAAGTTGTTTAACTTGTTTAGATAGTGTGGCCGAAAATAATAGGCTTTGACGCTGCTCAGGTAGGCGATCAACGATTTTGTTTATGTCGTCGATAAAGCCCATATCTAACATGCGGTCAGCTTCGTCGAGCACTAAGGTATCTAGCTGGTCAAAGTGCACCGCACGTTGATACATCATGTCCAACAATCTACCGGGAGTTGCCACCAAAATATCTACACCGTAAATTAGGGCCTGTTTTTGCGGTTCTGAGTCTACTCCGCCAACCATTGCTAAAGAGCTTATTTCAAGGTGTTTTGCATAGTCCTTTATACTTTGCTCAACTTGCTGAGCTAGCTCTCTAGTAGGGGCTAATATTAAAGCGCGTACTCTTTTACCGCGCAGTGCTTCGGTTTGCTGGGAAATACTTTGTAAAATGGGTAAGACAAAACCGGCAGTTTTACCTGTGCCTGTTTGTGCAGCTGCAATAAGGTTCTTGCCTTTTAATACCAATGGAATGGCTTTAGCCTGAATAGGAGTAGGCTGTTGGTAGTTTTGTTCTTGTATGGCTTGAATAAGCGTTGTGCTTAAACCAAGTTTTGTAAAAGGCATTGGAGTACTCTGCTAAATAAGCGGCAACAGCTAGTATAGTATCTAGCCTGTAAGGTAACGAGCGCGGAGTGTAGCACCTTATTTACTTGCAAGCTTGGGAATTAATAGCTTTCTTCGCTGGTCTATAGTTGGCGACATATAGTGGAGTGGGGTGATTATGATTTCTTGCAACGAATATGATTATATTGAAATAGCCTGCATGTTTCGCTACTCCGTTAGGCTGCAATTGAGAGACGATACCGTGCTTGAAGGCATAGCAGTTGATACCTTTACTAATCAACAGAAACAAGAATGTATCAAGTTACAACAGGAAGAAGGTGAATGCCTTGTACTGCTTGATAGCCTTAAGCAGTTAAAAGTATTAAGTGACAACCCGCGTTTTACTCTAGTGGACTTTGCTTGAGGTTTTGTATCGTTGGCTTTAACTAAAAAAGGCGAGCCATGCTCGCCTTTTTTAGTTTACGCTTGCGCTAGAGTTACTGGCGCTGATGTAAACGCACATTCAGCATGCGTAAGGTAGCTTGAATACCAGCAAATACCTGGTTGGAGTTAACCCCACGGGTATGAAATTGCTTAGCATCATCGGCCCATTGAATCACACATTCGGTAAGTGCATTTGCTTGACCACCTGGTGGGATTCGAACTTCGTAATCGATCAGTTCTGGCATGGTTAGCTTGGAATCACTTAAAGGATGGTCGAGTGCTTTCATGAAGGCATCAAAACCACCGTTACCGTGTCCTGAGCTCTTATAAACCTTATCACCAATGCGCAGGCGAATGTTGGCGGAAGACTCTAAATCCAAACCACTGGTTATTGAGCAATTAAGTAACTCAATATGGGCGAAGTCATTGCTCTCCATGATATCGGCGATAATGAACGGTAAATCGTTAGGTGTGATAGTGGCTTTTTGATCGCCTAACTTAACGATTTTGTCGAGCAGCTTTTTCTGATTCTCTGGAGATATTTCTATCTCCATCGCTTCTAGGTTTTTAATAATTGAGGCTTTACCTGCCATTTTACCTAAGGCATAACTGCGTTCACGGCCAAAGCGCTCAGGGCTTAGCTCGGTAATGTATAAACCACCTTTATGGTCACCATCGGCATGAATACCTGCGGTTTGAGTAAATACGTCTGCACCAACAATCGGGGTATTAGCGGCTAGTCGTTTACCGGAAAAGCTTTCAACTAGCTTGGCAATATTGTGGATTTCTTTTTCATCGATGTTTAGCTGAAGACCGAGCTTATCTTTAAGTACTACTGACACTTCGGCTAACGAAGCATTACCAGCGCGTTCACCCAAACAGTTCATGGTGCAATGCAGCGCAGCTACACCGGCTTCTGCCGCTGCCATGCTATTGGCTGTGGCTAAACCATAATCGTTATGCGGGTGAAAGTTAAACTTAATACTTGGGAAGCGCTCAATCATGTCAGTTAAGCTATCAAACACTTCTTTTGGTGCCATTACCCCTAAGGTATCTGGCAACATAAAGTGTTCTATACCTAAGTCTTTAAGTGCGTCGACCAGCTGGTATACGTAGTCTGGGCTATCGGCATAGCCGTTTGACCAGTCTTCCAAATAGACGTTTACGCTTAAGCCTTGGGCTTGGGCATAACTCACCGTTTGTTTAATGTCGGCGATATGCTGCTCTATGGTTTTACCTAGCTGATTAGTACAGTGGTTTAAGCTGCCTTTGGTCAGCAGGTTAATGATTCTAGCGCCCGATTCTACAATCCAATCAACGCTTTTGGTGTGATCAACAAAACCAAGAATTTCGATTTGATGCAGGTGTCCCGCGTTTCTAGCCCAGTCGGTAAGCTGTTGTACCGCAGATTTTTCGCCGTCTGAAACACGTGCAGAGGCTACTTCGATACGATCAACTTTTAAGGATTGGAGTAGGGCTTTACCTACACTGACTTTTTCTTGGGGGAAGTAAGACACACCTTGGGTTTGTTCGCCATCGCGAAGGGTAGTGTCCATGAGTTGTATTGAGCGGTTTTGCTCCATAAACCATGTCTCGCAGTAAAGAAGTTAGCTAAAGAGTAGGCGCTACCTTAGTAGCGCCTAGCTGCAACTATGCGCTTGGCCACAACCAAGGTAGTTGTTGTTTGTGTTTGGCTTCAAATTCAGAGATCTTGTCTTCAAATTTTAAAGTCCAGCCAATGTCGTCAAGGCCTTTAGATAAAGTTTCTTTACGGAATGGGTCTACATCAAACGCTACTTCTTTACCGGCTGGAGTTTGAATTACTTGATTCTCTAAATCGATAGTAATTGAAATACCAGGTGCGGCTTCTACTTCATCCATTAATGCTTGTAATGTTTCTGCATCAACAATGATTGGCAAGATGCCATTTTTAAAGCAGTTGCTGAAGAAAATGTCAGCGTAGCTAGTTGAAATAATTGTATTAAAACCGTAATCGGCGATTGACCAAGGTGCGTGCTCACGTGAGCTACCACAGCCAAAGTTGTCACCAGCGATTAGGATTTTAGAACCCTTAAACTCAGGGCGGTTTAATTCAAACTCTGGGTTGTCAGAGCCATCTTCTAGGTAGCGCCAATCGTGAAAAAGGTGAACACCAAAACCGGTACGTTCTACTTTTTTCAAAAACTGCTTAGCAATGATTTGGTCGGTATCTACGTTACTACGATTCATTACCGCAGCAACTGAGCTGTGTTTTTTATATGGTTGCATAATAAACTCCAAAAATTTCACTCACATTGATTAATCAACGTGTTTACATTATTTCCAATTACGTAAATCGACGAACTTACCTTCAACGGCCGCTGCTGCTGCCATCGCTGGTGATACAAGGTGGGTACGACCCCCTTTGCCTTGTCGTCCTTCGAAGTTTCGGTTTGAAGTTGATGCACAACGCTGCTCAGGTTGAAGGTAATCACCGTTCATCGCTAAACACATTGAACAACCCGGCTCACGCCATTCCCAGCCAGCTTCGATAAGCACTTTATCAATGCCTTCTTTTTCAGCTTGCTCTTTTACTGGGTAAGAACCCGGTACAGCGATAGCTTGAACACCAGGTGCTACTTTTTTGCCCTTAGACACTTCAGCAATAGCGCGGAAGTCTTCAATACGGCCATTGGTACATGAACCAACAAATACCACGTCTACTGGGAAGTCGGTCATTTTCTTACCTGCTTCTAGACCCATGTAGTTTAGGGCGCTTTTAGCAGCTAATGATTTAATTGAGTCTTCAATCTTGGCTGGGTCAGGAATAGGCTGGTCTACAGGCAGTACTTGCTCTGGTGAAGTGCCCCAAGTTACTTGAGGTGCAATGTCTGCTGCGTCTAACTCAACTACAGCGTCGTACTCAGCGCCTTCGTCGGTGGTTAGAGACTTCCAGTATTCTAAAGCTTGTTCCCAATGTTCGCCTTTAGGTGCAAACTCTTTGCCTTCTAAGAAATCGAAGGTTTTTTGGTCTGGTGCAATAAGACCAGCACGCGCACCGCCTTCAATCGCCATGTTACATACGGTCATTCGACCTTCCATGCTTAAGGCTTCAATTGCACTACCGGCAAATTCAATTACGTAACCAGTACCGCCAGCAGTACCGATTTTACCAATGATGGCTAGTACAATGTCTTTAGCAGTTGCAAACTGAGTTAGCTCGCCGTCTACTTTAACCAACATGGTTTTAGATTTTTTCTGTTGGATGGTCTGAGTTGCCATAATATGTTCAACTTCAGAGGTACCAATACCAAACGCAAGGGCACCAAATGCACCGTGTGTAGCAGTGTGGCTATCACCACAACAAACCACCATACCCGGGTGAACAAAACCATGCTCAGGTACAACAATGTGAATTACACCGTTATTGGCATTGTTCATATCGTATAAGTTGATGCTGTTGTCGGCACAGTTTTGCGCCATAACTTCAATTTGTTTTTTGCCGATTGGGTCTGGCAAAGAAGCGCGGTCGGCGGCTTTAGTAGGAACACAGTGGTCCATAGTGGCCAAAATGCTGTGTGGATTGCGAACCGGGCGGTTAGCCATACGCAGACCTTCAAAGGCTTGCGGGCTTGTTACTTCGTGCATGAGGTGACGGTCAACAAAAAGGATAGATGCGCTACCTTTTGGTTCGTGGACTACATGCGCGTCCCAGATCTTTTCGTACATTGTTTTTTTCATGGCTTCCTTTACACCCTGTCTGTTGCTCTCACTCGCGCTATTCTTATTTATTTAGTCAAGCTTTAAGCGAATACTACTAACTTAAACTGTTTCTTTTATCTGTCTGCTAATTGTGTTTCTTAAGCGAATTATTCTGCAAAAATAACCACAATAAAGACCCGACATCATAAAACAACATCACAGGTGCAGCAAGGGGCACGCGCCAATGAATGTGTATATGACGGCGAACGTGCTGTTTTGCCAAATGAAAGCGCTGTCAGTCATAAAATTCGCAAATAATCATGCTTTGTTAGTGAAAACTTAAGTAGCTTTTGTTTTCATCACTTCAAATAGTTGAACGAGGTGTTTGCGCGCAGTTTGCGATAGGTAAATACCATGGAGGTTGAATGAAAGGTTTTAAACTAGGTTTATTGAGTGCGGCTCTTGTTATGGCGGGTGGTTCGGCGAACTTGTCGGCAGCGATGATCAAAACGCCTCTTTACATGAATTATGCCGATAGCGGTGTAAATGTTGAGCAGCGCTTAAAATTTGCAGGAAAAAGTAAATATAAAATTACTGTTCCACTAGAGAAGGGGACTTATAAAGTTCAGATCTCTGACGAAGGCTTGCAGTGTGGCTTGCGTTTTGGTCCAGCAGAAGAAAGTAAACTTCGTTTTTCAAAACCTCACGACTTGAGTAATTGTGCTGAAGAACGGTATTACGAGTTGAAAATATTGTTTGCGGGTAACTACGAGTTAATTTTAGATAACTCAGACGCCGACAAACCTACCTTACAAGTTTCACGTAAAGCACAAGCTTCAACCTTTAAACGTAAACCGCCAGCGGTTGATTGTATTGCTTGGGATGGGCAGCCGGTAACGGTTGACGTAAGCTCCACCTTTAAAAATGGTCAAACTGTTAAAGACTTTTATTCTGGCCAAACCCAGAAAGTGGCTAATGGTAAAGTTACCATGCAGCCAGACCCTGCTAGCGGCGGAATCTTGTTGCTGGAAGCTGCAGATGCCAAAGCCAGTGAGTTTTCATGGGATAACGCGAGCGTTTACTTCATAATGACTGACCGTTTTAATAATGGTGACACCAGTAATGATTACCCGCTGAATCGTAAAGCAGATGGTAAACAGGAAATTGGTACCTTCCAAGGTGGTGACTTTAGCGGTATTACCGCTAAATTGGATTACATCAAAGACTTAGGCATGAATGCCATTTGGGTTACGCCTATTGTTGAGCAAATTCATGGTTTCGTGGGCGGCGGCGATAAAGGCAGCTTCCCATTTTATGGTTACCATGGCTACTGGGCTTTAGATTTTACTAAAATCGATCCAAACCTAGGCAGTGAAGAAGATTTTGGTCGCTTTGTTGACGAAGCACATAAACGCGGCATTCGAGTGCTGGTTGACGTGGTAGTTAACCACGTGGGTTATCCGACCATGGATGACATGCAAACCTTCGGCATTAACGCGATGGCTCCTGGTGCTCCTGTTCCAGAAAAGTGGACCGATTGGCAGCCTGATTTTGATAAAGGGCATAACTGGCACCGCTATAACAACTTTATTCGTTGGAGCTCTAGCGAGTGGGTAGATAACTGGTGGGGACCTGATTGGGTTCGCAGTGGCATGGCTGGTTACACCGCACCTGGTGGTGATGATATCACCATGAACCTAGCAGGTTTACCTGACTTATTGACTGAGAGCACTAAACACGTAGGTTTGCCGCCGATTCTTAAAAACAAAAAAGATACCAAAGCAGTTGAGCGTGAAGGCTACACTGTGCTGGATTACTTAGTTGAATGGCATACTAATTGGGTACGCGATTACGGTATTGATGGCTTTAGGGCCGATACTGTTAAACACGTAGAGCCTGAAGTGTGGGCTAAGTTGAAAGATGCAGCTACTGACGCTTTAGCAGAATGGAAGAGTAAAAACCCAGAGAAAGCCATTGACGACAAACCATTTTGGATGGTGGGTGAAGTATGGCACCACGGTGCTTACCGTGACTTTTACTTCGACAACGGTATGGATAGCCTAATTAACTTTGAATATGCAGGCGATAGTGCAGCACTTAAAGGATCGCAGTGTTTGGCGCAAAACGAAAAAATGTATGCAAGCTACGCCAAAGACATAAACAGCGACCCAACCTTTAACTTGCTTACTTACATTAGTTCGCACGATACCAAGTTGTTCTACTCAAACTATGAAGACTTACCGCTGCAAGCGGGTGCCGGTACCGCATTACTTATGATGCCTGGTGGCGTGCAATTGTATTATGGTGATGAGAGTGGCAGACCGCGTGGGCCACAATCGGATGCCTTTGACTCTCCAACTCGTTCGTTTATGAACTGGGAGCAAATTGCTAAAGAAGCAGATCGCCAAGCGCTAGTAAAACACTGGCAAACAGTAGGTCAGTTCCGCGACCGCCATGTTGCCATTGGTGCAGGTGAACATAACAAGATAAGCGATCAACCTTACGCCTTTAGTCGCACCAAAGGTGACGACAAAGTGGTTGTGGTATTTGCTGGCATCAAGCAATAACAACAAGAAATAAGCGGTAATAGCAAAGCGACAGTGTAAATCTATGCTGTCGCTTTTTTTTATTTGCTTTAAACCTGGCTGCGCTTGATCTTTAGCGCGACTAAGCCCAATAGCACCAGCCAAATGCTGCTTGGTTCAGGTACTTGGCTAGCTAGTAGACTTTCTCCGTTAACGATGATCTCCCTAAAGGCGAATGCCTCAGTCCCACCATTTTGATTTGCGTTAAAGTACAAGCTAAGTATTGAACCACTGCCTATTAGGCTCTGGCTAAGTTGCTGGAATTGGTTGTTTAGCACCTGACCGTTTATAGATAGAGGGTCGTTTAGTAGGTATTGGTTCCCGTTGGCCATGGTGTAGCTCTGGTTGGCTTGTTCACCAACAGCGCTAGCAAACAATATCTGAATGGGGGAAGCATCAATTGCATAGCTAAAGCTAAAGTGATCAAATGTTTCAAAATCACCCATAGCAGCCATGGAAATAGAAATTGAACTTAAGGAAAAACCACTAATATCAAACTGCCAAGTTGCTTGCGCGTCACCACTTGGGTTGTTTGGATTTAGCGTATCATTTACGCCAAAGAAGCTGTCTTGGTCAGTTTGTGAATCAACAATACCAAGGCTATCACTTGGGTTACTTAAGCTTGAATCAACCAAGCTATTTGGAATGCTGGCACTTGAAACTGCTTGGTATTTATCAAATCCGTCTTGGTCACTAACAAATTGTTGGCTAAATGGGTTTTGATAATCGACTACATTAAGGCTACTGCTGCTTAGCATGTCGTAGGCGATGATAGTTGCTTGAACAGGCGCGGTGAGTAACAACAAGCTTACAGAGAGTATATTTCTAGTGATTAGCATTAGGCATTCCTTTGTAAAGTTAACATCCTGTAAATCAATAATTGCGCCAAGATGTAAAAGTTATAAAAATCAGTACTTAAGAAAGCATGGCCTGGTGAATCAAGGAATTATGTAAACATTAATGACACTTTTGTTACCAACTGTAGTGTGCTGAACTTATTATATTAATTAATGTTTTTGTAAATAAACTCCCTTGTAGCTTGAGTGGATGGTTTTTCATTTTGATATTAGTCACTTACAAAGCCTCAGTTATTGCTGTAAAAAATCCTGACCAGCAGACTTTTTATTAAGTGGGGATAAATTGAACTTTATCCCCTAAGACTTCGTTCTAATTAGCAGAGAACGGGGGAATTGTTATGAAACAAGTAATCGCAGCTATGTTGTTATCCATTAGTGGCGTTGCTATGTCTTATCCTTTAGACAGCGACTATTGGGCACACCGAAGTGTGTTGTTTTTTGCGCCACAACAAGACCACGCAGTTGAACAATTTTTGGCAGATGAAATGCGTTACCGTTGCCAGATCCAAGAACGAGATCTTGTTGTTGTAGTGATGACACCGCAACAAGCTTTAGGCAAAACTGGCCCAGTAGCAAGCCATGGGGTCTCTTATTTACGCGACAAATATAAGGTAGAAGATAACAAGCACATAGCAGTGTTAATTGGTAAAGATGGCCACGAAAAACACCGCTGGGGCGCGACTACCAATTGGCAGGAAGTATTTGAAATTATTGATGCAATGCCGATGCGCAAACAAGAAATGCTAAATAATACTAGTGTGTGCTCTGCATAAAAAAAGAACCAAGCAGAAAACCTGCTTGGCTTTAAAGAAGGAAAGCTAAATATTTACGAAATGCTTAAAATTTGTATTTAACACCAACACGGGTTTTAAGTTGGCGTTGGTCAGTTTTAGAGCTAACGCTTGAGTTCCAAAACTCTACGTATGGACGCCATTTTTCAATTTGGTAACCGATGAAGATACCAGCGTCCCAGTTGTCATCACCATTGTTGAATTGTGGATCTTTTGCTTTACCGGCAATTGCGTCCCACTCATAGGTATGACTCTTCCAGTAATTTGCTTCATAGTCCAACTTAAGGTTTGGCATGCTCTTCACTTTATAGCCACCAGTTAAAGTGATTTTAGATTTGTACCAAGTTTCCCCATTTTCCTTTCCATCGGCATATTGGCGAATTTCGTAGCGGTAGCGCAATGCAGTTTTCAAACCGAAATCTGAGGTATAACCTACACGAAACTGCGGTTTATAAGTTACGCGCTCATCGCCAAAGGTAATTGGCATACCAGGTTGGACATACCACTTTTTGTTCAACTTGTGTTTGTAGCTTAGGTCAAACTCTGAGTCACCACGTTGTAAGTTTTCTAGAAAACCGCCGTATTCGCCGTCTTCATTCTTACCACTAAAGAACTTCATCTCTACGCTGTAGTTCCATTGGCCAGCATCGCTTACTTTAGTTGAATCACCGATTTTAATTCGGTAGGCGTGAGCTTCTGTTTCGTGTTTGTATTCACTACGAAAATCTAATTGACCCGCAGCTACAGGTGCTGCGATTAATAGTGCACCAATTGCAATTGAAAGGCTTTTCATTTTTGTCATGATAAATTCCATTTCCAGTTAAGGCCCTTTAACAGGCCTAGTTTTTATTTAGGGAGTTAGGGTAGTTGTTATTGTTTTCGGTATAACAGTTCTATATCTCGTTCAGCCCAAATTTCGGCGAGATTCTTTTTAACAGTAAACTGAGAAAAATCACCCGATTCTGAGAGAGCCAATAAGGTTTGGTCACTCATGCCTAGGGCCGCTTTACGATAAATTGGCATCATGCGCATTACTCGCGGAGTTTTTTTATGCGGGTAAGGCCAGTCTTCTGCTTTGTCTTGATATTGAGCTAACAGCTCGATACCTTTCTTTAATGAACCCCCTTTAGGAGATTCATAATTCCATAGGTCTATGCCAATTTTTTCGCCCACTTGAGCAACACCAGATAAAGCATCCAAATTAAAGTAGCTGTAATGGTAAGAGCGAGTGCGCGCTAATTCATGTGGTTGAGTACCGTCGGCTCTAAACTGACTGTCTATACGCATCTTGCCTTTCTCTACCGCGTTCATGGCAATTGATTCTTTGCCTAAAAAGTAGGAGATGCCTGCAACTTGCAAGTCATACCAAGAGCCGTGGTTGTTTTCAGCATAGGCTTCGCCTTTCGGGCCACCGCCCAATTCGCTGGTGAGCAGCCAATCTAAGTATTCGCCATACCACTGTTTAATGCCGTTTTCGTCTTCTTCTGTCCAAGCGGGAGACTGAGACACCATCGCAATTGCGTCTAACATTCTGTCTGCAAATGAACGTGAATCAATAATTCCTCCGCGGCGTCCTTCAGCTCGGCCTGGTACACCTTGGGCATAGTTCATGTTTGGGTTCATTCGTGTTTCAGGGTTTAAAAACCAAGTGCGAATGTAATCTATAGCCGTTTCTGCATATTGCTCGTCTTGACTAAAATAGTAGGCTATCGCCAAGGCTCTGACTGAGCGGGTAAACTTACCTAAGCGTTTAGAATCCGTTTCGCTAGTTTTTGATGCTGGATTTACCTTGCCATCAATACGATTCCAAGGAAGGCCATCAGCTTTGTTTTTGTCAGGCCACCAATAAGGACTAATGCTTAAATAGTCGTTTTTGTTACCGCTAGGAGGAGTCATCCCTTTATCGGTCACCGAAAATCGACCTGCTTTGGTGGCGTATTTTGCTTCTTCTAACAAACGCTGATAGCTTTGAGTCATCGTTGCTGGAGCATTCTCAGAATGCAGCAATACTCGGTTGTTTTTTAATACTTCTTCTTTCACAAATACAAATTCGGCTGCAATAGCGCTTGAGCTGGTTGCGATACAAATTGCAAAAGCTAAAGGTTTATAACTTGTCATCATTAGTCCTTAGAGGTGACTTAGCTACTAGTATTAATGTAATACAAATATGCTATTGGGATTTTGGATTTGTATCTGTGAACCCGATCAGATTATTAAATATTTTTGTATGATTAAAAGAAAAAGGTTAAAAACTGTGGGCTAGATGAGGTTTAGCGTAAAGAAATGTGAGCTTAAACAGCTAATCAACCTTGTTTAAGGGAGAATTGAAACAACAAATTGGTGTTAAGCGAAAAGTAGAAGCTTAGCTGAAAAAACACTTTTTCGTAAGATTATAAGTTATTGAATAGTTTATTTATTGGATTGGAATAAGAGTAAAAGCTATTAAAGGCATCGATATAAGTGACTGATTTTCGTAATGCTTATCAAGGCTAAATCTTGATAATGCTTAAAACTAAAAACGGTTTTGTAGGGATTTATTAATAGCGTTGATTAGATAATGACAAACGATTTGTAAGCCTAAAAGTTGACTCTACATCTCTATTTTGTACTACATATCAAAGGGCTGTTGAAACAACAGCCCTAGCAATATGAATGATTAGTTTTGATTTAGCGGCAACCAATCAACAGCAACACCTGCTTGGCTAAACATATCTTCACTAACTTTAATTTTGTCTCCCCAGCGCGATAAAAAGTCTTCAGATTGTTCTGGGCAATGCACGGTTGCAATGCCTGTTTGAATAATTTTTGCGGCGCAGTTAGGGCAGGGGAAGTGAGTAACCCAAATTTCGCAGCCAGACAAATCTCGTTTGGCAAACAGAATTGCATTTTCTTCAGCATGCAAGGTTTTAAGCAGTTTCATTTCTCTGTTGTCTGTTTCTGCGCTGTCAGATATACCGTGTGGGTAGCCATTAAAGCCTAAAGAAACAATGCGGTTGCTCTCGGTGATGACGGCCCCCACTTGAGTAGAGGGATCTTTACTCCAAGAAGCCACGAGTTCTGCCATTTGAAAAAAGCGCTTAGCCCATTTAGAAACCATTTGTTTTACTCCTTCGTTAACGCGGCTATTGTGCGGTTGAACGCCTTGGCTTGCAAGTATTGATAAACATTACAAAAAAACAGCTCAAGCAATACAGCCAATCTTTACTCGCTGAATTTGTTAATGGCCTGTGGTTTGCCGTAGAGCCAGCCTTGGTGTAAATAAACACCTTTAGAAATAAGGTAATTTGCTTGTTGCTGATTCTCTACGCCTTCGGCCACTATTTGCAGATTTAGGTTTAAGGCTAAGTCGATTACGCCATCTAGTACTTTGGCTTGTGGAGAATTGGTGTTAATGGCTACCACAAAACTGCGGTCTATTTTTAAGGCATCTAAGGGCAGTTGTTGTAAATATTGTAGGCCGGCATAACCAGTACCAAAATCGTCGATAGCCAATTTAACGCCTTGCTCCTTTAAGCTCTGCAACGACTGTTGCACCTGAGGAGAATCTATTTCTACTAGTTCGGTTTCGGTTACTTCTAAACACAAGTTAGGGAAATCGGCATGTGCGCTTAGCACTTGTTTAATAAAAGATGCGTCTTTTAAATGCTGCCCGGTGATGTTGATATTCACTTTTAGCTGAGGACATTTGGCTAACAAAGAGTGAAGGTCATTCTTTAAGTTACTGATCACTTGTTCGGTAAGGGCAACTTGCAAACGATAGCGGTCAATATCGGGCAAAAAAGCATCTGGGTAACGCAGGCCATCTACCGGGTGCATCCAGCGAACAAGCGCTTCTACTGCGACTAGCTGGCAGTTTCTTGTGTCAAAAATAGCTTGGTAGTAGTTTATAAACTCGTGGTTTTTAAGTGCTAACTTAAGCCGAGAGCGCTGGCTAAGACGCTGGCTGCGATGTCGGTATACCAAGAACACGGTGCAGCATAGCAGTAGGGTATACATGCTTAACTGCACTAGGCTTAAACAATAGACACCTTTGTATAGTTCAGAAGTTGGGCGGCTGGCAACGAGGGCTAGCCCTGGCAGTGCAGGAAAAACTTCGCTAACAAAATATTTATTGCTGTCATCATCAAATTGCGCAAAACCGCTGGTTTTACTTTGTTGTAATGGGAACAAAGGGCTATTTAAGTTTAGCGGCAAGCTGTAACTACCACTTACAAAAAGGGGAGTGCCATTTTGGCTGTCGCTTAAAGCGACGATGTCACTAGATTGGCTGGTATCTTCGATAAATGAACGGAATACCTCTAGCGGTATTGCTGCGTTAACTTCGCTGCCATCGGGGCGGGTTTTGGCAACAACCATAGCTGGTTCTTTGGTGTACTCTAGAACGAGAGGCCCAAAGTAGCGCAACACGTTAGAATTAATTGGCTTAAGTACGTCGGTGGGAGGATCTAGCTTCCCCCAGCTGGAGCACAGCAATTTGCCGTGTTGGCTTACCAAGCCCATTTCTGCAATGTAAGAGATCTTAAAGTGAACTTTGCGCAAGGCGATTAAAGTATCTTCTTGGCACTGTTCACTTACATGAGAGAGTTGCTCAAACTGCTGGTCAATGGCCTTTAGGTTATGACTAATGTTGTTGAAGGTTATTTGATAGTCGTGATTAAAAGCTTCTCGCCTTTGTTGTTTGCTGGTTTCAACAATCCAAAAATAACTAATGATGATGGGAAACAGGCTGCAAAGTAGCGCAAATAACGCAGGCTTAAGTTGTAGCTGTTTAATCCGATAAAACATCAATAAAGTACCTTGGCCTGCAACAGAATTTAAGCGCTTAGCTATTGTGCTGCTTAGTTCAAAAATAATTTCGAGTGGCAAATTTACTTCATTTTTATGAAAGAAATGTTACAGCTGTTGGTGAGAAGGGATTGATAGTAGAAAAGGCAAATAAAAGGCTACAAAAGAAGGACTTGTAGCCTTGTAACTTAGTTATTTCATGCTTGCGATGAATTTGTCTGATTCGGCTATCGCTTTGCTCATTTGTTTAATTACGTCTGCAACTTCTTGCTCTAATCGAGAAAACTCTTTGCCAACCGCGCCAATGGCTCGAGCATTTAGATTATGTTTTAAGTAAAGCTGATTATCGTTTAAGCGACTAAGAACTGGATCCATTTGCGCTTCAGCTTTGCGCATGGCTTTAAGCATGGCGGCGTAACGTTTACGCGTATCTGACAGCTGCTGCTTACTTTCTGCTTTTAAGCTGGCTGACTGGTATTGCTCTAACTCATCTTGCCATTCATCAAAAAGTGCTTCTGCAACACTGTCTACTTCATCTATCCGTTCACTTACGGTTTCGGCTGCTGCTTTAGAGTCTTTATATTGGGCATTAACTTCATCGTAAACATCTTCTAAATCGCCGCCATCAAAATTAGTTAAGGTTTTTAGCTGTTCAAGAGCCGAGGTGAACTGTTGCTGCGCATCTTGTTGGCTTTCTTGTGCTTCTTCTACTCGGTCAACCAATATCTCGCGTTTGTGGTAGCCCACCTTTTCCATTGCGGAGTAATAGGTGGATTCACAAGCAACAAGGCCGGTAAGCAATAATAATATGCTAAAAATTCTCATTAGTTACTCCCTGGTGTAAATCTCGCTGCGTCAATAATTGCCCAAATATGAACGATCACCGCAATCACAATGGGCACAATTAACCACCAAAGCGCGTAGCCTGAAGCGGTGATTACAAAAAACATTAAAGCCGACAGAATTCTGCCTTGAACTAATTGGCCTAAACCGGGGATAAAAAAGCTACAAATAGCGGCAAGCACGTTGCCAGTAGAACCTTGATCAGACACTGTTCTTCCTTGAATTAACTCGAAACAATAATTGTATGTTGCCAGAGTCTAAAGCGCTATGCGAGTTTCGCTGACGAATTCATTTCTTTGACAGCTTGCTTGGTGCCAAATGCGTATATTCGTTGCCTTAAAAGCATGGCTTGGCGATAATGCTGGCACTGCAATTAGTAAAGCACTTGTGCTTGTTTCTGGTTTAACTTACGGATATTGAATGAAATTTCTCCACACTTCTGATTGGCACCTTGGGCGCCAGTTACACAATCAGTCTTTATTAGAAGATCAAGAGTATGTGTTAGAGCAAATTATTCAAATTGCCCAACAGCAACAAGTGGATGCGTTAATCGTAGCTGGTGATGTATTTGATCGCTCTGTGCCACCCAGTAATGCTGTTAAGCTGCTTGATGACACCCTAGATAAACTCGTTAATCAGCTAAACATTCCTGTGATACTGATTGCCGGAAATCACGATGGCGCGCAGCGCCTAGCTTTTGCATCGAGACAAATGCGTGAAAGTGGCCTTTATATTAGTGGCACTTTAGGTCAACAAATTCCTGCCATTAAGCTTGCCGCCAAAGATGGTGAATCAGTGGTGTTTTATCCGCTCCCTTATGCTGAACCAGCGACCGTACGCGAAGTATTTGAGTGCCAAGCAACTAGCCATCAAGAAGCAATGCAAGTGCTGGTTGAACAAGTTAAACAACATGATAGCGAAGGCTTAAAAAAGGTGGTGATTGCTCACTGCTTTTTAGATGGCGGTGATGAATCCGAATCAGAGCGGCCACTTAGCATTGGTGGGGCTGATAAGATTTCTCCACACCTATTTAGCGACTTTGATTATGTTACACTAGGCCATTTACATGGGCCTCAATACAAGGGATCACAGCAGATCCGTTATTCCGGTTCTCCATTAAAATATTCCTTTAGCGAGCAGCATCAGGCTAAGTCTGTGACTTTGGTTGAGCTCACCGAAGACGACTGCAATATAGAACTGATTGCTCTAAACGCTAAGCGAGACGTACGCATTATAGAAGGTTATCTCGACGAGTTATTAGCTAGCGGAAGCGCCGATAGTCACCGAGATGATTACCTAATGGTGCGTTTGTTAGATAAGTCGGCCATTTTAGATGCCATGGGTAAGTTACGCGAGGTATACCCAAATGTTCTGCACCTCGAGCGAACCGGCTTGATGGCGAATACAGACAAGCTTGAGCTTAATCGAGAGCACATAAAAAAAGGTGAATACGACATGTTCACCGACTTTTTTGCCCAAGTGTCTGGCGACGAGCTAAGCGCTGAGCAGCAAGCTTTGTTAAAGCAAACTATCGACCAACTGCACCGCGGAGACCAATAATGCGCCCAATTACTTTATGCATGAGCGCCTTTGGCCCCTTTGCTGGAACAGAGTTGATAGATTTTCGCCAACTCGGCCAAAACCCGCTGTTTCTGCTCAATGGTCCTACGGGCGCGGGTAAAACCACCATTTTAGATGCCATGTGTTTCGCCTTGTATGGAAAGAGCACAGGTGACGAGCGCGAAGCTTCACAAATGCGTTGCGATTTGGCCGATGAAGCCCTACTAACTGAAGTGATTTTTGAGTTTGAACTAGGGGCGAAACGCTATAAAATTCGTCGCGTGCCCGAACAAGCACGCTTAAAAAAATCCGGTGATGGTTATACTCAACAAAAGCCCGAAGCACAGTTAAGTTTAGTTAATGATGACGGCAGCGAAGAGCTGTTGGTGCCCGCCAAAGTGTCTGAAGCCAATAGTCAGATAGAAGCGCTTACCGGTTTAGATGCCGACCAGTTTCGCCAAGTGATGGTCTTGCCGCAGGGCAAGTTTCGTCAGCTGTTAATGGCTGACTCGAAAGAGCGGGAAAAAATATTTTCTCAATTGTTTCAAACGCATATATACAAAAAAATTGAAGATAGCCTTAAAAATCAAGCGGCTAGCATTCGTACAAAAGCCCTAGAGCAAAAAAATATTCGCGAAGGTATTTTACAAAGTGCAGATCTAAATGAGCAAAGCAATTTAAGCGAAGAGCTAGCCCAGTTAAGCCTGCAACTTGAGCAAGCCTTAGCGCAAAAACAGCAAACTGAGTCTCAGTACTCAGCAGCAAATAAAGACTATGAAGCGGCCAAACTACTCGACGAAGACTTTAGTTTACAGGCTACTCTCAAAACATCTTTAAGTGCTTTAAACAAACAAAAAGCCAATATTGGCGAAAAGCAAACTCGCTTAGACCAAGCCAAAGCTGCTCAGGCTATTGAGGCCTTTGATACGGCAAAAGTGCAGCGTTTTAACGAGGCTAAGCAAGCCAGTTTGGCACAAAGCCAGGGTGAATCGGCATTAAGTTTGGCTCAACAACACTTGCAGCAAGCTCTGCAGCAAGTGGAGCAAATGCCAGAGAAAGAAGCGCAATTAGCGCAAGCTCAAGAAAGCTTACTTTCGCTACAAAACTTTAAGCCACTGATTCAAGAACTAGAAAAGCTTAAGCAGCAGCAAACTGCCGCTCATGCAAAACTAGATAGCCAAGCAGAACAAGGCAAGGGGTTAAAGCAGCAGCTGGTAGATTTAGTTAGCAGTAAAGCCGCTTTAAGCGAGCAACTTACCAGCAGTCGCCAATTGGCCGAAACCCAAGCGGAAAAACAGCGGCTTTTAGGTTTAGCTCAACAGTATCTTGAGCAGGCTGATTCTTTAGCAAAACTCAATCAACAGTTAAGCGAGAATAAACGGGAAGTTGAACAATCTGCTGAGCAAGGTAAGCAGCTTAAAGCTCATTACGAGCAAGCTCAGCAGCAGGCGAATCAGGTTCAACTAACTTGGCATCAAGGCCAAGCAGCTATCATGGCGCAGCGTCTTAAGGCTGGTGATGCTTGCCCAGTATGTGGCAGCACTGCGCATCCTCAACTTGCGGCGAGTCAGCAAGCATTGCCCAGCGAAAATGATGTAGAACAGGCACGTAACAATGAGCAAATCGCGCGAGATAAACTAGAAGAAGCGCGTCAGCACTACAAAACCTTAAAAACTAAGCAAAGCGAATGGCTAAATCAACAGCAGAATCTTAGCCAGCAACTGGGCGATAAAGCGGCAACCTCCTTTCAACAGTTTCGCGCAGAGCTGGATGCTGCACAGCAAGCTTTGGCAGCCACTCAACAGGCTCAGTTACATGCTAAACAACAGCAACAACAACTTGAGCAAACAGAGCAAACAGAGAAGCAGCTGCAAGCTCAGGTAGAGCAAGCGCGAGATTTATATCAGCAAACCAAAAGCCAGTTAGATGTGTTGCAAGGGCAGCGGGAGAGTGCTGAGCAAAATCTACCCCAGAAGTTTCAGCAGCCGTCAATTCTTGATGAAGCAATAAACTTACAACAGCAGCAAATTGAGCAACTTAAGACATCTATTGCAGTGATAAACGAGCAACACAATGTTGCTCGTGAAGACTTAAGCGCTAAACAATCGGCAGCTACAGCGGCAAAACAGGCGCTGCAGCTCGCTCAGCAAGCTTTAAGTGAAGCGCAAGCTACGTTTTCTGAACAATTAGCAAAATCCAGTTTTGCCAATGAAAGCGCCTTTAACATGGCCTTGATTAGTGATGAAGAAATGGCAGGACTTGCAAAGGAGCTAGAAGAATATCATAGCGACTTAACAACAGTGTCTGCGCAATTAGAGCAATTAAAGGTCAAACTAAAGGGTAAAAAGCAGCAAAATATTGAAGACTTAGCGCAAGCGCTTAACAAGCTGCTAGAACAAAAAGATTTAGCAGATGCGGAGTGGAACAAGCTCAATAATCGTCAGTTAAGTTTGTTAGATATTCAAAATAAGCTAAATCAAGCCGATAAGAATGTCCAATCTCTCGCTGACCAATACCAAGTAGTAGGCACTTTAGCCGATGTGGCTAACGGCCAAACCGGTAACAAAGTGAGTTTGCAGCGCTTTGTATTGAGTGTTTTGCTAGATGACGTATTGCTGCAGGCCAGCCAGCGGCTAAGCGTTATGAGTAAAGGGCGTTACCAGCTTATTCGCAAAGAGCAACGGGCGAAAGGCAACAAAGCCTCTGGCTTAGAGCTAGAAGTGGAAGATAGCTACACTTCTAAAGTACGCCCTGTCGCAACCCTAAGTGGGGGCGAGAGCTTTATGGCTGCGCTAGCCATGGCATTGGGGCTGTCTGATGTGGTACAAGCCTATGCAGGTGGCATAAAACTAGATACTCTGTTTATTGATGAAGGTTTCGGTAGCTTGGATCAAGAGTCATTAGATTTGGCGATTCGAACTTTGGTGGATTTGCAAAGTACAGGCCGAATGGTGGGGGTGATTTCTCATGTGTCTGAGATGAAGGAACAAATTACCAGCCGTATAGATGTGCTTAAGCATTCATCTGGCAGCACTACTCAGTTACACCTTCCTTAAACAAAAAAGCCAGGCAATGCCTGGCTTTTTACTCTGCTAACTACGAACTTAGAAGTTGTAACGTAGTGAGTAGATGAAGGCGTTTTGGTTGCCTACAGTACCTAGCTTGTTGTATGCGTAACGGTATTGGATACCGGTAGTTACGTGCTCTGTGGCATCCCACCAAAATGCTAATGCACCATTCATTGATACATCATCAGTTTCGCCAGAAACGTCGGTGTAATCTGACTTACGTGCAAATTCAGATTCGTGCCAGTTAGAGATCCAGAATTTTTGGTCCCAAGCGGTAAAGTTGTAAACCGCGGTCCAACCGAACATACCACCGTTAAAACCAGTGAAACCGTCGTTCCAAGAAGGGTTTGTGATAGTCATGTGAGCACCAACCCAAGGAGTAACAAACCAACCGTCACCTTGGAAGCGGTATTGACCACCTAGTACAGTGTTGTTTGCAGCAAAACCTTTTGAGTCAGTTGCGTAGTGTTGGCCGTATAAACGGAAATCAGTATCAGCGATTTTGTAAGCAATAGTTCCTTTATATGCTGTACGTAGTTCATCGCTTCCATCTTGAACGTTTTCTAGATCGAAGAAGCCGTATACTTCACCCCAATCAAAACCTGCGCCACCTTCTAATTCAAGGTAAGCAAAATCTTCTTGGAAACCAGTACGGTCTTGAGTGTTTTTAGACCAATCTAAGTAGTTTACGCTGATGTTACCAAAACCGTAAAGATACTCGGCGCTGGCAGGCGCGCTGGCTAAAAGAGCGGCAGCTGAAAGTAGTGCAATTTTTTTCATAGGGTAGTTCCTTGTTCACGTTTAAGTGAATTACCGTGTGTGTTTTGTTTTGAGTTCGGCAGAAAGTTTATAGTGGAAGGGAACTAAAGTTCTGATTTGGATCACAAAAAACCGCTCACTTATTGGTCAATTAAATCTTATTAACCAAATATGTTTATGGTATTTAGCTTTTCACAAAAAAATAATAAAAATATATAAGTGACAAATATCTAAAATTCAGGCTCTTAGGCTTATTGTTGAGCACTAAGTTAAATTTGTGAGGATATTTTGAGTTTAATCTTCTGGTTTTGCTTGTTCTGCAAGTTTTTTTTGGCAGTCTTGGCTCACTATTTCTAGTGCCTTAAGCGCGAGCTCTGGCTCAATGTGGTTTTCTTCAAGTAATTGAATTAAATCTACAGCCAACTGAATGTGTTTTGGAGCGGAGTTAAGAGACATAGAAATCCGGGAGAGCTAAAGCGATGGGAAAATGACCTGAGTTGACACAACTCAGGCCAGTATTCGTTAGGTTTTTATTGTTGTTGGATTACCCAAATTTGAAACTGCTTACGCGTAGCTGCATCAGCACGCTGATACCAAAATTGCAGCATTTGTAATTCGGTATTGTCTCCCGCAGGAACTGCTACGTCGTTACTTGCTGCAGCTGGACTATCGTTAGAGGCTGCTACTGCTGTAGCTGCAACAGCGGTTGTTGCTACTGCAGCTGTGGCATTGCTGTTGCTATTTGTAGAACTTGCCGCTGGAGTGTCGGTTTTAGCTACCACGGCAGTGGTTGTGGCGGCGGCAGCTGCTGGAGCCGCTGTACCTTGTTTAGCTTCAATGGCGGCAATCTCTTCTAAATAATCACGAGAAAACTGCATACCTGGTTTTAAAGGCAGAAGATAATAACTTGAGTCTACAGAACCACCGTTTTCATCTTTTAAACTAAAACTTGGCTTATCAGCAAATTTTTTGGCTTTGCTAATACTGCGGGGTTGTTGAGCTTTTAAAACGATGTCTTGGCCATCTTTAACGTTTAAGTTGATAACGATGGGCGTTGACTTAATAATTTCTGAATTGCTGTTAGAGCCTACGTTGTCTGCGTAGCGAACCACAACTTGATGAGGACCAGCATTTAAGTCGGCGCTAGTTTTGCTAAGGCTAAGTACACCAGTAGACTGTTTATCTACATACATAATCTCAAAGTGACTAGGTGTAGAAAAGCTCGCGGCAAAGGCGTTGAAGCTTGCAATACAAGCAAATGTTAAGCTTACAGTCTTCCCAAAGAATCGCATGAATTACTCCTTAAAGCGTGATTCTAACTGATTTATTTTCTGTTCCAGTTTCCAAGTGGTTTTTTGACACTCACCTAAACGACTTTTTAAGCTGAGGATCTCCGCGCTTAGTCTAGCAGTATCTGTCTTGATATTACTACGATTAAGTACTTGGTTTTTTTCTGCAATTTTTTGTTCTAATTGTGCTTCAAATTGCTTTTGTTGATTGAGCTTTTCGCGCAGTTGATTTTGATCGCCAGAGTTGATTACTTTATTTAAGCGATTTTGCCAACTCTGGATCCGCTGCTGCTGGGGAATGGAGCGTTGTTTTTGTTTGCGAGTTACCTGGTTAATTTTACCTTGCAGCATGGCAAATTTACCTACAAATCGGTCGCAGTATAGTTTGAGCAAGTCTATGTCTTTGGTTTTTTCACCTAAGCGACTTATTTGAAGGAGGTCTTTTTCAAGCTCACTAACATAGTCACTAAACAGATCACTACGACAGTTAAATCGTTCATCAAGTACTGCGGTTTTTGCGTACGCGCTGCGTTCACCTTGCAAATCTCGGTGTACGGCTTGCTCCTTTAGTTGGCGAAGCTTTTGCGCCAACGTTTCAAGTTCTAACTCAACCATGCTTGCCAAGCCAGTTTACCGGCAATAACCATTACCACAGTAATAAACACCGGGCGAATAAATTTAGCACCAAAGTGAATGGCAGAATGCGCGCCAACTACTGCTCCAAGCATAATACTTACGCCCATGGTTAACCCAATTGCCCAATTTACGTGGCCTAAGTATACAAAGGTAATAAAGGAAACAAAGTTACTGGTGAAGTTCATCGCTTTTGCTAAGCCAGAGGACAATAAAATGTTCATCTTATATAAGGCCATGGACGATACCGTCCAGAAAGCTCCGGTACCAGGACCGGCAACACCATCGTAAAAGCCTAAGCTTAAACCTTGCCCAAGCATTTGTTTGGTTAGTTTTTTGTCTGCTTTGGGAAGCACTGCTTGGCCGTCGGCTTGTTTACGATTAAGGATGGTGTAAACCGCGGTTGCCATAATCACTAGAGGTAACAGCTTTTCTAACCACTCGGTACTAATAAAGTCGACGATAAAGGTGCCGGCAAAGGCGCCAATTGCAGTAGCAACAAAGCTCCAAAGCCAAAACACCGGGTTAAATAGTTGTTTGCGATAAAATGTCCATGCAGCGGTGCTTGAACCAAAACTCGCAGCAAGCTTGTTAGTACCTAAGGCAATGTGAGGAGGTAAGCCAATGCTTAGTAAGGCGGGAATGGTTAATAGGCCTCCGCCTCCTGCAATAGCATCAATAAAACCGGCTGTTAGGCCTATGCCTACGATAAGGATCAAAACAGAAGGGTCGAGTCCCAGTTCTAACATCAATGGTCACTTCTTTTATAAGGTGGTAATGCAGCTAATAGTTGCTTGCCGTATCGACGAGTAGTGAGTCGACTATCGAGCAGCACGATTCTACCTGAATCACTTTCTTTTCTCATTAGTCTTCCGCAGCTCTGTACTAGTTTTCTGCTGGCGCTAGGTAAAGTTAGCAACATGAACGGATTTTGGTTGCGACTTTCAAGCAGCTCAGCATGGCTGGCCATAACGGGTTCGGTCGGCACTGCAAAGGGAAGGCGAGCAATGATAAGGTCGGTTAATAGATCACCGGGCAAATCTATGCCTTCACTAAAACCAATTGTGGCGAGAATAGTACTGGTTTGTTTTTGTTGTCGACTTTGTCGGTGTTTTGCCAAGATTTGTTGATTGGTTAATTGACCTTGAATCCAAAGGTTATCTAATTTTTGCTTTTCTAATTGCTCCGCAACTTTATCCACTAAACGATAAGAGTTACAAAGTACCAATATGCCGCCTTGATTGTGCTGAGCTTCGATGATCTTTTGAGCAACATTATTGGCAAATTCAGGATGGTCAGGCTCAGCGATATTATTCGGAACCTCTAAAATAACCTGTTGGTAGTTAAAAGGGGAAGGCAGCTTTATGAGCTGTTCGCTGGCTAACTTAGGTAAGCCAATTTGGTTTACATAATAGGAGAAGTTACCTAGAGCACTAAGTGTTGCTGAAACGGCTATAACCGAAAAAGCGTCTTGCCACAGCAGCTGTTGCAGCAAACCACCAATTTCTATTGGTGAACTACAAAGCTGTATTTCTTTATCTTTACGAGTAAACCAAAAGGCATAGTTTTTTTGGTTGTTTTCGTTCGCATAACTAAACAACACCTCCAACCAAGACTCAGCTAAACTTTGCATGATGCTTAATCTACTCAGTAAGGCTTCAGCCTGGGCAGACTTCATTTGATTGTTGGCAACGTTCTCTTGGATAACCCCTGCGTAATGTTGCAAACTATTGCTGAGCTTATTGGCTTCTTTATGGTAGTTACTGGCTAGGTTAATAACTGCCGAGGGAGTTTTTCCTAAAGCGAAGCGCCAATGCTGACTGTTATCAAATGATTCTTTATTCGCATTTGCAACATCCTTAAGTTTGTTAAAGCAGCGGTTTAGTTCTGCGCAAGCTTCCTTTAGCTTTAGGCTGCTTCCTGCAATGGCATTTGGGTTTAGTATGTTCGCTAATTCTTTGTCGAACAGCTTTAGGTTTTCTAGCTCCTTTAGTGCGTGATTTAGCATTAGTTGCTTAGCGCTAGCTTCTCTTGCTATCTCTGGAAACTGATGAGCTTCGTCTAAAATATAGATGCAATCTTCTGCTGCCGGCAGAATATGGCCACTGCCTGCATGAAGATCGGCGAGCAACAAACTGTGGTTTGCCACAATAACATCAGCTTTTTTTAAACCTTTGCGTGCTTTATGAAACGGACAACTTCTATGCCTAGCCGATTGAACCGAGCAACTTAGAGTATCAACCACAACATGTTGCCAAATTTGCCAAGGTACTTGCCCTGGCCAGCTATCTCTATCGCCATCCCATTTACCTTGCTGCAAAGCAATTGCCATTTTTTTGGTGAGATCTAATTGTTTAGGGGTGAGGCCTAAATCGGCGCTAGTCGCAGCTACAAGTTTATGGGCGCAACAATACCGCTGCCTTCCTTTTGCTAAGGCAAACTCAAACTCGCCGTGTGCTGCTCTATGCACCGTGGGTAAATCGCTTTCTATTAGTTGTTGCTGCAGGGCAACGGTTGCGGTGGAAACGACAACTTTCTTATTTAGGGCTCTGGCTAATGGAATAGACGCCAGTAAATAAGCTAGCGATTTACCTGTTCCCGTGCCGGCTTCTGCTAAAAGCACCCGTTGTTTACGATTAATGTCCCCAGCAATTGTTTTGGCTATTTGTGCAATAAGAGAACTTTGTGCAGATCTCTTCACAAATAATGGGTTTTGCTCCTGAAGAGTATTATACCAATGGCGAATTCGTTGTTTGTTTTTTTCTGTTAACATGAATTCCTCAATGTTGTTAACAACTTATAAGTAAGCGCTTATTCCATGCCTAGATATTATAGATGACTAGAGCGACATAAAATACTGTAAAAAAATCAAATTATTGGCTTAAATACTGTTAGAGCTAGATCACGTTTTTATCTCTAATACATTCTTTTATTGTGCCTGACTATAGTTTGACCACTCTAAAAGCGCGTAGATACAGGGTTTTACGTGATTTTATAAAAGTTCAATTTTTTATTGCAAAAATTTTTCAGCTTGATAATGTATTGACCAGACAGTGAGAAATCACTGTCGCACAGGGAATTTAAGGAACAAGTGTTTAATTGCTAAGAAGGCACAGGAAAAATGAAAAAAACAATTCTAGCGGTAGCAATACCAGCTCTATTCGCAGCATCTGCACAAGCTGCAACAGTATATGACGCTGACGGCGTAACAGCTGAACTTTACGGTCGTATGCAATTTGATATCAGTGATGCTGGTGGCGACGATTCAGACCTTGATGGTGTTGGTTCTGCTCGTATGGGCTTTAAAGCAAAATCTGAAATTGCATCAGGCGTTTACGGTTTAGCTCGTGGTGAGTGGCAAATTCGTGCCGAAAACAGCGGCGAATCAGCTAAGCAGCTTTCCGCTCGTCACATCTACGCTGGTTTCGAATTCGATGATGCTGGTTCAGTAGTATTTGGTCAAACTGATACTGCTTTCTACCAAGCTGTAGCTGCAACAGATATCTTCAATACCTACGGTTACGAAGCTTTCACGGCAATCGAAGATGGTCGCCAAGAAGGTCAAATCGTATACTCTGGTGAGTTTGGTGGTTTTTACGTTGGTGCTTCTTACCAGTTCCGTGATGAGAACTTCAAGCTAGGTTTTGGCAACCCTGACTCAGGCATCCCTGCTGAACCTACTCAAGCTTCTTTAGATCAAGGTTACGCTGCTACTTTAGGTTACAACTTTGACTTCGGTTTAGGTCTATATGGTGGTTACCACGTAGAAAAATTTGATTCTTTCGAAAACGGTGCAGTAAATGGTGCCGATAAGAAGAACATGGCTCTTTCTGCTACTTACTCTTGGGAAGACCTATACTTAGGCGCTGTATACGCTGCTACTGATCTAGATGGTGCAGAACTTAAAGGTTATGACTTAGTTGCTTCTTACGACATTAACGCTGTATCTCTATACACAGGTTATGCTGCGCAAGAAGGTAAAGGCGACGCTAGTGATTTAGGCGATACTGCTAAAGCATTCAAGCTTGGTGCAGCTTACAAGTTCAACAGCAACATGAAAGCATGGGCTGAGTACTTGAACAATGGCCTAGAAGGCGCTGACAACGAATGGACTATCGCAGTACAATACAACTTCTAAGTTTATTGTTGCGATGAGCGCTAGTTAAGCGTTCTACAGCCATTAAAAAGCTCACTTCGGTGGGCTTTTTTGTTTTATCTGATTTCAAATTTTCCTAGCCTAGCTTGTAAGTTCTCTTTCTTCACTTTCCCTAAAAAGCTTTTTAAATCTTAAGCTTGCCTAAATATTTGCTATTAAATAGACATTGTTTAGATTTTTATTTTGTTGACATGCCTATTGCACTTTCAATTAACCATAAAAGTTCATAAAAACTTCAAAAAAATGTTGATTTCACTCTCATTATCAGCAAATATGTCGGCCGTGAGAGGGAATTCACTGCTCAAGGAAACCATTCCAAGGACGAATGAATGGGTCAAGGAAGAGATAAATTATTAATCTCAAAATAGGCAGTGGAACTTTGAAAAAGACTATTCTAGCAATCGCAATCCCAGCATTATTTGCAACTGGTGCAACTAACGCTCAAGAAATTTACAACGACGGCGAAAACGCATTTTCTATCGGTGGTCGTCTTAACCTTATGGTTGAGTCTGCTAACAACGAAGGCGAGCGCGATCTTCGTTCAGAAAACAACTCTTCACGTATTAACCTAAACTTCTCTCGCAAAATGAGCGAAAATGTTACTGCTCGCGCTACTATGGAGTACGGTTTAGACAACCCAAATGGTAACAGTGACTCTCCTTTCTTCAACCGTTTAGGTTTCATCGCAGTTGACCACGCAGACTATGGTTCTGTTTCTTACGGTAAGCAATGGTCTACTTACTACACTATCACTGGCGTAACCGATGTATTTTGGGTATACGGCGGTACCGCAATGGGTATTTACGACAACGGTGACAAAGCAGGTACTGCACGTGCTAACGACGCACTTCAATACAACGGTAGCTTTGGCGGCGTTAACTTAAGCGGTCAGTACCAATTCGCTGACGAAGATGAAGGTCGTAAAGATAGCTACTCTGGTGCTGTTTCTTATGACTTCGATTTCGGTCTAAATGTTGGTGCTACTTACCACCAAATGAACCGTACTGATGCTGAAAAATCAGAAGTGTTCAACGATGGCGATGCTAAGCTTACTGCGTTAGCGGCTAGCTACAACCAAGGCCCTATCTACGCTGCGGTATCTTACGGTGAGTTCAAAAACCACGTACAGTTTGAAGGCGCTACTGGCGTATCTGACAAAGCTATCGGCCACGAAGGTGTATTCGCTTACACGCTAGACATGGGTCTACAGCTTTACACTGGTTGGAACGTTCAAGAAGACAAAAACTCTTCAGCTGACCTAAAAACTGCTTTAGTTGGTGCAATGTACGATTGGAACAATGTTCTTTTGTACACTGAGTACCAAGACGAGACTACTAAGTCTGTATCTGGTGCTAAAGAAGACGACAACCGCTTAGCAGTGGGTGTACGTTACAACTTCTAATTCTTCTAAGAAGATGGAAGTAAAAAGGCCACCTAAGGGTGGCCTTTTTGTATTTACTGGTTTCAGTATAATTTAAAGTGCGAAACTTTCGCGCCGCTTAAACATACGGTGTTTGTCACTACAGCGTTGACAGCGTTGAGTACTTGGATCGTTTTCTAAACGGCCAATTTCAATCTCTTCTTCACAGTCGCTACACAATCCATATAAACCTAAGTCTATTTGGCAAAGTGCTGCGTCAACCCTTTGTAATTGTTTTAACTGAGTCGTTAGCTCTGAGAGCTGCAATTTCAGGGCCTGGTCAATAAGTTCTTCGTTAGTTAAAGACTGTAATTTGTCAGCTGTTAGCTTCAAGCTGGTTTTTTCTGAGGCAGTTAAAATTGAGATTATTTCAGACTTTAACTGCTCTAATTGTTGCGTGAGTCGCAACTGATAATCTCTAAATTCCACGTTTAAGCCCAATTATTAAATGAGCTAGCAGTATAAACACCGGGTCTAACCCCGAGATATGATGTGAATCAAAACGAAACACTAAAAAGCTATATAACTACTTTTATTAGGGTTTTGTTGATCTAATACAGAATATGAGCAAATAGTGCGAAGAAACGTAAAGCCAAGCTTAACGAAAGGTCAATCTTTGCATTGCTGAAAGCGGATTTGCTTAACAATAGAATTGGTATCTTTTAATACTCTGATGTTGCGAAAGAGATCGTCGGCTTCGGTGTAGTAGCCAGAAAGGTATCTTAACCACTGTTTCACCCGGCTTTGGTAGTACTTGGCTTTTTCACTGGTGATTTCGTGCTGAGAGTAGCGAATTAGCAGCTCAATCACTGCTGACCAATGCAATGGTTCTTCGTCACCTCGTACTACTTTAGCAAGGTTTGGAATAGTAAGTGCACCACGGCCAATCATTACATCTTCACAATCGCTTGCTTCTTTGCACTGTAAGTAGTTTTCTCGGTTCCAAACTTCTCCGTTAGCAATAATAGGAATAGAGAACTGTTGTTTAACTTGCTTTATATAGTGCCAATGCGCTGGCGCTTTGTAACCGTCGAGCTTAGTTCTCGCATGAATGGTTAGCTCATTGGCGCCTGCTTCTTGCACAGCTTGCACAATATCAAAGCAGTCTTCTTTGTTTTCCCAACCTAAGCGAATTTTGGCAGATACAATATGCTGCTTAGGTACCGCTTTTCTTACTTCACTGACAACATCAAAAATCGACTGAGGGGCTTTTAGCATAGACGCACCACCGCAGCTTCCAGTAACAGTATTGCTGGGGCAGCCAAAGTTTAGATCTAAACCATGAGAGCCAAGTTCGATAGCTCTTACCGCATTTTCTGCCATCGGGCCAGGATGCTGGCCTAACAGCTGTACTCTAACCGGGGTGTGGCCTGCTATTAAACCTTGCTCATGTAGTTCCGGGCAGTACTTGTAGAATACTTTGTCGGGCAGGGCTACGTCAGTAACACGAATGAACTCTGTTACACACCAGTCGTAGCCACCACAACTAGACAAAAGCTGGCGCATGGAAGCATCTGCAACGCCTTCCATTGGGGCTAAAACTACGCGCATAGTAAACCTTAGTTTGAAAAAGCGGCCATTCTAACGGTTTGTGGTGTCTGCTGCTAGCAAATTAGCTACGCAAATTATTGGCCTGAATAAGCTGGATGCTCAGTTTATTTCCATGTTTTTGTTGGGTGTTTGTAGAGATGATGCTCAAGTATAATTGATCTAGATCAATGTTGATTGAATTTAGTTTAAAGGTGAAGTTTAGATGGACCAGCAGTTTAAAGAAGATTATAACGTATTCTATTTCCTAGGTTTTGTAGTGGCGCTGCTGTTACCAACCCTACCTTTGAGCTTGTCTCTACTAAAAATATTTGCCTAACTTTTGGCTATTATCTAGGTTAGCACTTCGTTGCTTTATCGTCATAAACTGAGATAATTAAAGATTGTAAATACGCCCATCCTGTTTGGGCGTTTTTTTTGGAAAATGGAAGCCGGTATGAGCAGCGCTAATCTTGAGTATATAAAGAACGCAATTAAAACTATCCCTAACTACCCAAAAGAGGGGATATTGTTTAGGGATGTTACCAGTTTAATTGAAGATCCAAAGGCTTTTGCCTTGGTTATTCATGAATGGCAACAGCGTTTCGAAAACCTTGGTATTACCAAGATCGTTGGCACCGAAGCAAGAGGTTTTATTTTTGGTGCGCCACTAGCGCTGGCATTAGGGGTTGGTTTTATTCCGGTTCGCAAACCTGGCAAGTTACCTCGCGAAGTCATTGGCGAAAGCTATGAGCTTGAATATGGTATGGATACTTTGGAAATACATACCGATGCTATTCAGCCTGGCGACAAAGTGTTGTTGGTTGATGATTTAATCGCAACTGGCGGTACCGCCGAGGCGTCTGTGAAGTTAATTCGCCAGTTAGGCGGCGAAATCAACTATGCGGCCTTTGTTATTAATTTGGTAGACTTACCTGGCGCACAGAAATTAACGACACTCGGAGTAGAATCAACTTATCTAGTTGAGTTCGAAGGCGAATAGGACAACAGCATTTAATGAATTATCAAGCCCTAGCGAGAAAATGGCGACCCAGAACATTCCAGCAAGTTGTTGCCCAACAACATGTACTAGCTGGCTTGATAAACTCATTAGACCAACAGCGTTTGCATCACGCATATTTGTTTAGTGGCACCCGCGGTGTGGGTAAAACAACTATTGCGCGCTTGTTTGCTAAAAGCCTCAATTGTGAGCAAGGAGTGTCTTCTAATCCTTGTGGCAAGTGCAGTAATTGCCTAGAAGTCGATCAAGGTAACTTTGTTGACTTGTTAGAAATTGATGCTGCCTCGCGCACTAAAGTCGAAGATACTCGAGAGCTTCTAGACAACGTTCAGTATAGCCCCGCCAAAGGCCGCTATAAGGTGTACTTAATCGACGAAGTACATATGTTGTCACGTCATAGTTTTAACGCACTACTTAAAACACTAGAAGAGCCACCAGAACACGTTAAATTTTTACTTGCTACCACCGATCCGCAGAAACTGCCGGTTACGGTGTTGTCACGCTGCTTACAATTCCAGTTGAAAGCGCTGAGTGAAGAACAAATTTCTCAGCAGTTAGCTCATATTTTAGATGCTGAACAGCGTAAATATCAGCCTGCAGCACTTGCTGCTTTAGCCCATGCAGCCGATGGTAGCATGCGAGACGCTTTGAGCTTAACTGATCAAGCGTTAGCCTTGTCTAACCAAGAGCTAGCTTACCAGCAAGTACTTAATATGTTGGGCGTGTTAGACCCTCATCAGTTGCGTCAGCTTCTTTGTCATGTCGTTGCCGGGCAAACAGAATCGGTATTCAGCAAAATCTCAGAGTTAGCGAGTATGTCGCCTGATTACGAGCACTTGCATCAACAACTCGCTGAGATTATTCATAAAGTAGCTATGGCGCAGGTGCTACCAGCAAGTCAACATGATGAAACGATTCAAATGCTTGCAGAGCAAGTAGACGCGCAACTGGTGCAGTTACTTTATCAAATAGTGATTACTGGTAAGCGAGATTTTGCTTACGCTCCAAGCCCACGTAGCGGTTTCGAAATGACCGTATTACGATTGTTGGCATTTCAGCCAGCAGAGCAGGGTGAAGTTGCAAGCCCGATTACTACAGAAAATAGCCCGAGCAATGCAGATTTAGCGGATAAAAGCTTAGTAAAAGAGCAACAAGAAATTTTAGAGCAAGCGACGCAGCAAGGTTATGAAATACCTACCGCTCCTGCAGTATCAGGTGTTAGCGATAATGCGCCAGCTCCTGTTGATAAAGATGAGCGAGTTGTGCAGCGAGAGCAGAGCATTGCCAAGCTGAAAAATCAGTTACGTGGTGATAGTTCTGAGCAACAGCAACAGCAACAGCAACAGCAACAGCAAACCAAACAAGCTGCTTCTTCAGCGGATGTAGGCAACCCAGCAGAACCAGTTGCAACAGAAGCATCTACAGGGAGCACGCCACCAGTGGCAAGCCATCCGGCGCCTTCCCAAACACCACCTTCATCAACTCAAGCTGCTCCTCAGGCCAACACCAAACAAGCCGCTGTTAGTGCAGATCAAGCATCGGTTGATGATAGTTATTATGCCCAGTTTGCCGACATGAATGTTGAGGCTGAATATGAAGAGCCTAATTATGCTGCCGAATACCAAGCTCAAGACTTGCCTGCTGCAATGCCTGAGACTACTCCAGTAGATGTTCCTCAAGCACCGGCTAAAGAAGAAACTGCATCCTTGTTGCAGTTGAGAAGCCAGCTACGTGGGCGAGGAAAGTCCGGAAAAAAGTCTGAAGAGGCGGGCGCCTCTAACAATCTAAAGCCAAACTTAGCATCAGTAAATGCTTCGGAGCCATCCTCGAATAATCTTTCACCAGCGCAGCCAGAAACGGTTGAACCAGTTGAGGAAGTAGAAACGGTAAGCTTTGTCGCCACTACAAACGACAATGATGAAGCTTGGTCCGAGATGGTGAAGTTTATGGAATTAGGGCCAATTGCTCGACAAATAGCCATTAACTCTTTGTATCAACTTTCTGAAAGCACCGTAAAGTTGCTATTAAAACCCGAGTTATCTCACTTGCCTAAACCAAGCTCGGTGGAAGAGTTAAATCAGCAATTGAGCGTGTGCTTGCAGCAGGAAATCGAATTAGAAATAACTGTCGGTGAAAACTCAAATGGCAAAACACCTTTAGAGTTGGCGCAGTTACTTCATCAAAAAAATACCAATGCAGCCATTGATAGGTTATTGAGTGATCCTAATATCCAAGTATTACAGCAACGCTTTGGTGCAGAATTAGATAACGACAGTGTGAAATACCACTGAACAACTTGATTTTCGACATTAATCTAGATGTAATGTCGCAGTTATAACTAATAGAAGAGAAGAGAATAGTTATGTTTAAAGGCGGAATGGGTAACCTAATGAAGCAAGCGCAGCAAATGCAAGATAAAATGCAGCGCGCTCAAGAAGAAATCGCCAAAATGGAAGTTACTGGTGAATCAGGCGCAGGCTTGGTGAAAGTTGTTATGCTAGGTAACCACAACGTTCGTCGTGTTGAGCTAGATGAAAGCTTAATGGACGATGACAAAGACATGATTGAAGACTTACTGGCTGCAGCGGTTAATGACGCAGTACGTCGTGTAGAAGAAACCAGCAAAGAAAAAATGGCTGATGTAACCGGTGGAATGCAAATGCCTCCAGGTATGAAAATGCCATTCTAAGCTAGCTTAGAGCAGCAAATTGATTAGGCCGCATAGCGGCCTTTTTTGTGCAACACTTAGTTTGCATGAACGTAGATTAAAATAGGTAGCAAGATGAAAGTATGCGGTGTAGAAATAAAAAGTAATGAAGTTATTGTTAGCTTGCTAACACTGGAAGATGGACTATTTCAAATTCCAGATTGTCGTGTGCGCCGTCTTACTTTAAGCGACATAAACAGCACTCAGCACTTACGTGATTTTCAGTTCGCCTTTGCTAAATTGATGAGCGATTACAAGGTTGAGAAAGTGGCGATTAAGCAGCGCCCAATGAAAGGTAAATTTGCCGGTGGTGCGGTAGGCTTTAAATTGGAAGCGGCTATCGAGTTAATTAGCGAGCTAAATGTAGACTTAGTTTCAGCCACTAAATCTAAGCAAGTATTAAAAGATAACCCAATGCCGGTAGAGTTTTCTGCAACGGGCCTTAAAGCCTTTCAAGAGACATCGTTTACCACCGCTTATGTAGCTTGTATGGCTTGATTAACGTTTAGATTCTAGCCTTAGGGCTGGATTTACGCGCAATAAAAAAACCGATGCAAAGCATCGGTTTTTTTGTTTAAAGCGGTAAAGATTTTAGTAACTAGTAAGCTTCGTTGTGAACCGATAGTACTGCGCGACCAGAAGGATCGGCGTTGTTGGCAAAGCTCTCATCCCAAGCAATCGCTTCAGGAGTTGAACAAGCTACAGACTTACCGTGAGGTACACATTCTGCTGCAGAGTCCTGTGGGAAATGTTCTTCAAACATGCTGCGGTAGAAGTACGCTTCTTTAGTATCTGGCGTATTAATTGGGAAGCGGAAAGCCGCATTCGACAATTCTTGATCAGAGACTTCCAATTCAACCAATTCTTTTAAGCTGTCAATCCATGAGTAACCAACACCATCTGAGAATTGCTCTTTTTGACGCCAAGCCACTTCAGCAGGTAAGTAACCTTCAAAAGCTTCACGTACAATGTGCTTCTCAATTTTATCGCCGGCACACATCTTAGCTTCTGGGTTTATGCGCATTGCAACATCCATGAACTCTTTGTCTAAGAACGGTACACGGCCTTCAATGCCCCAAGCAGCAAGAGATTTGTTAGCACGGTTACAATCGAACATGTGCAGTTTCTCAAGCTTACGTAGGGTTTCTTCGTGGAACTCTTTTGCGTTTGGCGCTTTGTGAAAGTACAAGTAACCACCGAAGATTTCATCAGCACCTTCTCCAGAAAGTACCATTTTAATGCCCATCGCTTTAATTTTACGGGCCATTAGGTACATAGGAGTAGACGCACGAATGGTTGTTACGTCATAGGTTTCAAGGTGGTAAATAACGTCTTTAATGGCGTCAATACCTTCTTGAACGGTAAAGTGAATTTCGTGGTGCACGGTACCTAAATGGTCAGCAACTTTTTGTGCAGCAATTAGGTCTGGCGAGCCTACTAGGCCAACTGCAAATGAGTGCAGTTGCGGCCACCAAGCTTCAGAATTGTCATTATCTTCAACACGCTTATCTGCATACATTTTAGTAATTGCAGAAATAACCGAAGAATCCAAACCACCAGAGAGTAATACACCGTACGGAACGTCACACATTAACTGGCGTTTTACCGCAGCTTCTAAAGCTACTTTTAAATCTTCTACACTAGCGTCGTTGTTTTCTACGTTTTTGTAGTCCATCCAATCGCGCTTGTAGTATTTAACAGGTTCGCCGTTCTTGCTGTATAAGTAGTGACCAGGAGGGAATTCGCTCACTGTTTTACAAATAGGCGTCAATGCTTTCATTTCTGAAGCAACGTAGAAGTTACCGTGCTCATCGTAGCCAGTATAAAGAGGAATAATACCAATATGGTCACGACCAATTAGGTAGGCGTCTTCTTCAGAGTCGTATAAGCAGAAACCGAAGATACCGTTTAGGTCGTCTAAAAACTCAATGCCTTTTTCTTTGTACAAGGCCAAGATGATTTCGCAGTCAGACTCTGTCTGAAATTCAAAATCAACATTAAGCTGAGCTTTAAGATCTTTGTGGTTGTAGATCTCACCATTAACCGCAAGAGCGTGAGTTTTTTCGGGATTATAAAGAGGTTGTGCGCCGGTATTTACGTCTACGATAGATAAACGCTCATGCACTAAGATGGCATTTTTTGAAGTGTAAATACCTGACCAATCCGGGCCACGGTGGCGTAAACGTTTTGACATCTCAAGTGCTTGCTTACGCAATACACTGAGGTCAGATTTAATGTCTAGAACTCCAAATATGGAACACATACTCTTCCCTTAACTACTTTGTGTTTACTCTCGAACAAATGGTACTTCGCCATTTGTTCCAATATTGCCCTCAATTTGCCAAGATCAGAAATTATTGCAAGTCCTGAATGACATTTTTTGCTAAAAAAAGCCAGAAAACTAAGAATTATTAACAAACTGGCTATTTTTGTAAGTTTTTTTGCAAATTTTAAGCTTTATTCTTGTGGTTTATTGCTATCAATGAGTTGCGAGTGTACGTGGTCGGCAAAACCCGCACCGGCCTCATTGTAGAGGTTGAAGACTTCGTCTGCGCCAAGGCGCTTTAGCTTTTCAACATCATCGGCGAACTGCGCAATGGCGGCAATTTTGGCATTAAACTCACCTTTCTTAAGTTGCTTTAATGCGTATTGGTTACCATGGTGATGGGGCATTGCCAGTAATACCAGTTTTAAATCTTTTGAGGGGGCTAACTTTTCCCAAAAATCGGAGTCGGTAGCGTCACCTTGAATCACTGCTCGGCCACTTTCAATTTGGTGCTGGATTTTCTCAAGGTCGGTATCAATACCGATAACCAAATCGGGATAGTGTTGCTGCAACATATCGTAGGCACCTTCACCAATTCGGCCCATGCCTAATATTACTACCTGCATTTGCCCAAGCTCGATAGGTTGGTCTTCTAAGTGCAACTTAGAGCGCTGTAAGCGTTTTAGGCTTGGGCGAATAAACTGGTAAATGATATCGGCGTTTTTATGGATAGGAGCAGCAACCAAAAAGCTAATACTTACAGCCATTGCTAAGGTTGCCATCCAGTCGCCATGTAGCCAGCCAAGTTGCACTGCAACAGCTGTTACAATCAAGCCAAATTCGCTGTAGTTTGCCAAGCTCACAGCACCTAGAAATGCGGTTCGTGAACGTAACCTAAATTGCAGTAAATACAGCAAATAAAATGCTGTTTTTATCACGAGAATGCCCACTAAGAACAGCGCGATATAGATAGATTCGAAGCTTAACTCACTGGATAAACCAATCGATAAGAAGAAGGCAACTAAAAAGAGTTCTTTAAAGCTAAATAAGGCTTTTGCCATGCCACTTGCAGCGGGGTGGCCTGCTAGCAACATGCCTATAATTAGCGCACCTAAATCTGATTTAAGGCCAACGCTGTCGAATAGTTGCGCGCCTAAAACAAAAGTTAAAAAGAAGCCTAAAACTAGCTGCAATTCGCCGTGGCCTACGCGGTTTAGCAAACGATACAACACTGGGCGTAGCGGCAATAACAGCAATAGTAGTGGCGCATACATGGTTGGAACTTTGCCAGTGGTAGCAGCCAGAAATACTACCGCAAAGATGTCCTGCATAATCAATACACCAATAGCCACGCGGCCATACAGAGCATTCATTTCACTCTTGTCTTCTAATACTTTTACTGCAAATACTGTACTGGAAAAACACAATGCAAAAGACAATACAACAATACCAGTGGTAGACAGCTCACCAATGCTGCTTATACCGAACCATTTAACAGCTGATAGCGTGCCTACAAACAGCAGCATGTTGGTTCCCATATGCGCTGTTGCGGTTCCCCAAACTTCACGCTTAAACAAGGTACGTATATCTAGTTTTAACCCAACGGTAAACAGCAGTAATGTTACACCTAAATCTGCTGCTGTAGAGATCAATTCATTTTGTTCATAACCCATTTCGCGTAAGGCAAAACCGGCAGCCAAAAATCCAATTAGAGGGGGTAAGTGCGCTAAATGAGCAAGAAATCCTGCCAAAAACGTCACTGTTATTAGTATAGAAATATCCATTAAGTGCTAAATCTTTATCGTTATATTATGTCGATTGCTGCCACGTTAGGGAAAACATAGTTCGGTCTAAAGGGTACCATTTCAATGTCGGCTTCACTGCTCACACCAGATAGTACCAAAATTGTTTCTAAGCCCGCTTGAAAGCCAGCCAGTATATCAGTGCGTAGGTTATCACCAATTATCACGGTGTCGTCTGCATGTGCGCCAATTTTATTGAGAGCCGCACGTACAATCCAAGCAGAGGGTTTACCAACGACAAAGGGTTCGCGCCCGGTAATTCGTTCGATAGGAGCGCATAGTGAACCACAAGCTGGGCTCATGTTTGGTCCGTGAGTGTCTGGGTTGGTGGCAATAAACTGCGCGCCTTGTGCAACAAATTTTGCAGCATGTTGAATCATATTCCAATTGTAGTTTTTGGTTTCGCCCACTACTACAAAGTCGGGGTTAATGTCGGTGATGGTAAATCCAGCGCTATAAAGTTCATGAATTAACGCGCCTTCGCCAATAACATAGGCTTTGTTACCTTCTTGGCGTTTAAGAAAATCTGCGGTAGCCATCGCTGAGGTATAAAAACAGCTTTCTGGAATATCAACTCCAGCAGTTTGAAAGCGGTTCTGTAAATCTTGCGGAGTTTGAGCAGGATAGTTAGTTAAAATTACTAGCTTGGTATCGTTAGCCAGTAAACGCTCAATAAATGCTTTGGCTCCATCTATCAGTTGGTTGTCATGTAGTAGTACACCATCAATGTCACAAATAACTGCTTTGCTCATTCTTTTTCCTTAGAACCCTATAATCCGTAGTTCAGAGTAACGTAGTGTGACTAAAAAGCGCTAGAGAAAAATAACCTAACGGCAACAAATAGCTTATATTCATGAGGGGCTGTTTAACTTTCGAGCTGAATTTTGCAGTAGTTTGAGGGTTATTTATACAAGGTAGAAGCTTTAATGTGTAGCTAGCCTACATGAGAAGCTGATAACGCCGTAGAAATAAGCCACAAACGCTGCCCAAAGGGTTCGGCTAAAATAGTTTTATGCTTTGTTAAGGCGTACTTACTTAGAGTGACTAGGTTACGCACGCCTTGCCGCGCCTAAAACTATTTTATCGCGAACAAAATTTAATCGCGAAAATTTAACAGCCCCTTATCTCCAAGCAGTTGAAGGAAAAGATTGATGTTTAATCAACAAGATTTTATTAAAAAAATAGCAAAGGTTGAGCTGCATTTGCACATTGAAGGTAGCTTAGAACCTGAGTTGATGTTCAAGCTAGCAAAACGAAACGATATTACTTTGCCTTATGCCAGCGTCGAAGACTTAAGAAAAGCTTACCAGTTTAATAACCTTCAAGAGTTTCTAGATTTGTACTATCAAGGTGCAGAAGTGTTGCAAACAGAACAAGACTTTTTCGATTTAGCTTGGGCTTACTTTGAAACCTGCCACCGCGATAATGTATTACATACGGAAATATTCTTTGACCCGCAAACTCACACTGAACGCGGTATCGCAATATACACAGTGATTAATGGGCTGGTGAGGGCTAAGCAACAAGCTTTTACCCAGTTTGGAATAACCTGCGAATATATTATGTGTTTTCTGCGTCACTTATCGCAGGACTCTGCAATTGAGACTTTAGAAGCGGCTAAACCTTACCTTAAACATATAATTGGTGTGGGTTTAGACTCTAGTGAACAAGGTCATCCTCCTGAGAAGTTCCAACAAGTGTTTGCGATGGCAAAGCAACTGGGGCTGCAAAGAGTGGCTCATGCAGGAGAAGAAGGCCCGGCAGCCAATGTGGCAAATGCTTGGCTGCTATTGGATGTTAGCCGAATTGATCATGGCGTTCGCTGTTTAGAAGATGAAGTTTTAGTTAAAGAACTTGCCGCCGCTCAAATGCCATTAACCGTTTGTCCGTTTAGCAACGTAAAACTAAAGGTGGTTGAGCACTTAAGTGAGCACCCATTACCGAAAATGTTGCAGAAAGGCTTGGCGGTTACTATTAACTCAGACGATCCTGCATATTTTGGTGGATATTTACTGGATAACTTGCAGGCCTGCAGTGAAACTTTTGCCTGGAGCCCGCTACAGATTGCCCAGCTTTGCCAAAACGCTGTTGCCGCAAGTTATGCCAGTGAGCAAAGAAAAAGTGAGTTAAGTCAACTAATTGATAACCGTTTAGCAGAGTTTAGCTAGAGACCTTGTGTTTTAAGGCAGGCTACAGCCATAGTTATGTTAAGCGAGAATAATAAGGAGATTGTCGATGTTTGTTGTGTTGTTTCGTTGGAAGTTAAATGAAGAGCATATTCAGTCCTTTAAAGAAGGCTGGTCAGAGATTATTCATTTTAATATTGATAAGTGTGCCGCATTGGGATCGCGTTTGCATAAAGCCTCCGACGGCACGTGGATTTCTTACTCGCAGTGGCCTAGTAAAGACCATTGGTTACGCTCTAAAGAAACTGAATCTATGGTATTAGATGCACGCCAAAAAATGCGTAAAGCGATTATTTGGCAAGATGAACCCTTATTAATGGCGCCACAACTTGATCATTTCGTATCGAGTAACTTGGATGCGACACACTCTATTTTGTAACTCACCGCCTTGAGTAAACTTGCTTTAGCGCCACTGCAGAGTAAACTGGCGCGCAGTTTTATCAATTTCTTAAGGTAGTGTTGTTAGACTATGTCGAAGTTTGAGTCTCAAGCATTTTCTATATCGTTTTCCAAAACATGGTTAGCCCCTAAGCATTGGGGCACCTGGTTGGTGGGCGGACTCATCATTCTGCTGGCCTATGTGCCGGTAAAGCTACGAGATAAAATTGCCGTAGCTATTGCCAACCGTATCTTTAACCTTAAAGCCTTGAAGAAACGCCGTGCAATTGCCGACACTAATTTAAAGCTGTGTTTCCCCGATATGACCGCGCAACAGCGCGAGCAATTAATGCAAGAAAATATGCAGATTTTTGCTCAGCTTATTTTGGGAGCGGGCGAGATGTCTGTTCGCTCAAAACGTTATCTGCAGAACCGTATTGTGGTTGATGGTGAAGAGCATATTCAAAGTATTCTTGATAATAATGAAAACTTTATAATTCTATTACCACATACCTACCCAGTGGATTTTCTGGGGACTTATTTTTGTACCCGAGGCCATGATATGTGCACCATGTTTAAAAAAACTGGTGACCCCATTGTTGATTGGGCGATGGCAAAACAACGTACTCGTTTTGGCGGCGTTATTTTTGAACGTAACGCAGGTATTAAAACGCTGATCAAAGCAGTAAGAGCCGGTTTTGGGTGTATCTATTTACCAGATGAAGACTTTGGTCCAGAAGCCAGTTTAATGACGCCATTATTTGCTACTAAAAAAGCCACGTTGCCGGTATTGGGTAAAATGACCAAATTAAGTGGCGCAAAGGTGGTGCCTATCTATGCGGGATACGACAGCGAACTGCATAAAGTTAAGTTGTTCATTCATCCTGCTATGCAAGACTTCCCCAGCAAAGATGTTGCGCAAGATACCTTGCGAATGAATCAAGAGGTAGAGAAGTTAATTTCTCGCTCGCCAGAGCAATACATGTGGACTTTAAAGTTATTGCGTACCGTTGAAGGCAGCGATAAGCCGCGTTATTAATTTGGTAATCGTTCTCTAGCGAGCTAGGTGATTATGCGTTGTGCTCGCGCAGAGTTTGGCTTTTGTAGTTACGCACTAAGCTAATGAAATCTTCTGGTTCTCGGTCAAGAATATCTTGCTCAATTAATAGATCATAACCAGTGAGCTCTCGAAGCTTTTTCATTCTGTTTGCGAACATTCCGGTGAGTCCGGTGTAAATTTTCCCACTGCTTGATTTAAAATAATCGTCTTCAATTAAATGATCACTCACTTTACTGTCTTGGCAATGTGTACAGCTTCTTCGCAAGGATGCGAGCAAGGCCGCTCTTTGCTCTGTGAGTAAATGTGCTGATAGGCGAGGGGACAGACTGTCGAGTAAATAATCTGGGTCACTCAAACGTAAGCCAACGTAATTCATATCGTGCCAATTAAGTCCATCACTTAACCTTGGGACATCGATACGTTGTAGTTTATCCCAGGGCAAACACCAACCACCGTAACGATGGTGAAATTGAATGTGGTCATAGCACAATACAACTGAATACACCGGTTGCATCCATTTTTCTACGCCAACTCTAATCCCCAGGTATGCTAAAAAGAAAATCACCGAGGCTATAAGTGACACCAATACCGCAGGAACGTAGAGGGTACTTATCCCAATAAATACTAGCAGGGAGCCAGCAATAACTAGGGTTTTAGCGTTGTTGCTGGCCTTGCTTTTTATCCATACTGATTTTGGCATTGTGTTACCTCAATCATTTACCGTGATACTTAGATATACGGACCGGATTGGCTAAATGTTCATTACAATGGTTAGTGAAAGAAGAAAGCTCACTTCACCATAGCGTATTACTTTTTAGAGGCTTGTTTAGCGTTGAAAATGGCCATTTGCTCATCGGTTGCTGGCAGTTGGTGGTGCTCTTTCCATTCTGAGTATGGCATGCCATACACTTTTTCTCTTGCTTCATCATAGTTAAGGCTTTCGCCTTGCTCTTCAGCCGCTGCCATCATCCACTTGGCTAAACAGTTTCGACAAAAATCAGCTAAGTTCATCAGCTCAATGTTTTGTACTTCTTTGTGTTGGTCTAGGTGTTCCAGCAAACGGCGAAAAGTGGCAGCTTCAATTGCTTGTTGTTTGTCCATGTTACTTATCCTTGGTAAAAGTTAAGCCAGTGTAAATGCACAAAAGCAGCGAATCAACGCTGCTTTTGGTATTTGCTAGTAGCTAATTTAGCCTTTGGTAAGCAAATTATTTAGATTAATAATGGCCGCATTGGCACGTGATACATAGTTAGCCATTACTAAGGAGTGGTTAGCCATGAGGCCAAAACCTGTGCCGTTTAAGATCATTGGGCTCCATACGGTTTCTTGGGTCGCTTCTAATTCGCGAACAATTTGGCGAACCGCTACTGTAGCATTCTTCTTCTCTAACACGCCTTTAAAGTCTACTTCTATTGCTTGGAAAAAGTGCAACAATGCCCACGCTTCGCCACGCGCTTCGTAGAACACGTCATCAATTTTCCACCAAGAGGTTTTCACCATGCTTTCTGATGGAGCAAAGGTAGACTGTGCAGCACCTTCATCGCCCACTAAGCTAGTGTTAATGCGCTCTCGGCCTACCGAGGCCGAAAGCTTTTGCGACATGCTTCCCAGGCGGGATTGTACTTCGTTAAGCCAGGTAACTAAGTTGTCGGCACGAGCATAAAACTGCGCATTTGGGTCTTTAGGATCGGCTAATTGGGCGCGATAAACTGCAAGGGCATCTATAGCATCTTGATATTCGCGCTCTGCACTTGGAAGCTGCCATGAAGTATGGTCAATATTGAACTTAGGCTGGGCGATTTTAAGCTGGGCATGTTCTACCGATTGTGCTTGAGAGCGGCTAAAATCTTTACGCATAATCAGCGATAAATCTCGAACTTGGTTTAATGCACCAAGCTCCCAACTTGGCATATTGTCCATAAACACACTGGGGGGCATTTTATCGTTACTTAAGTAACCGCCCGATTTGTTTAGCAGGGTTTCGGCCACAAACATCAATGCGGTGGTAGTAGCATATCCGGTTACCGCTTCTTCACCGTTTGCCACTGCTTGCTCAAGTACATATTCTTTGACCTCGATTCGGTCTGGCTCAATGCTCCAAAACACTGCAATGATGTAGTTAATGATGAAAAACACCAAAAAGAAAACAACAACCTTACGGCCAGTAAGCTGAAACATAAATACATCCTCAACAAGATTTATGTTCTCAGCATAGTCAAGTAAGCAATTTAATCAATAGCTTATGCAAAATCTAATTGCGGTGAGACAAGAGAGCTTTAACCGCCATACCTTGGTTTTCTAGCTAGGTTGCGAGCAGTAAACTCAAAGCACCATCAAGTATTCAGCAAATTATCCTAATGATTTGAGCTAAAGCAGTGCTTACGGTTTTTTTAAGGACAGATAACTGCCATTATCTGCCGCAGATTATTGGTTTACAGGGAGGTAAGGTTTAAAAGGTTGAGAATTTCGTGCACATCTCTAAGTTAGTAAAACCCAGTATTACAGTATTTGCCCTCACAATGTCTGCTCAGGCTGTTGCCCAACAGCAACAAGAAAACACCAACGCTTATCCGTGGGCTGCGGTATTTCTCGATTACCAACATCCCGACCAACCTATGTTGGGCTTGACCGTAGCGGTAAATCATTACGACAAAAGCTACCCTAATTGGGGTTACTACCTCGGTTATGGTAGATCAAAAGAAGAAGACTTAGGCTTTGAAGCACCTGCAGAAGGTAAAAGAGACTTAACCATGTTAAGGCTAGGGGTGAGTTACAGCCTTTCCAATAATCTAAGTGTTTACGGCGGTGGAGCAATGTTAGAAGACACCACCGAATACACTGACGGTATTACCCAGTTTTGCACCGACTGTAAGCCAGAATGGTATACCGATACCAAGCGAAACTGGGGCGGCGAAGTTGGGCTTCGTTATGCTTTAACTCGGCATTTAGTGTTTGGCATTGGTTATAATTCGGTGACAGAGGGTGGGGTATTTAGTATTGGTTATCGCGGTTAACAATCACGCTTTGAATGCTGTCTCCAATACTCTAAGGTTGCCCGCGACGGAGTAGTCGCGGGAAGTATAAAGTAGTGGGTTTTAGTTGCGCTACTTACAGGCTGCATTGATTTGGCTGCTGTCGTTACTGCTGTACTCGCAGGAGCCTTGAATAATGCACTGATAAAGGTTGTTGTTGTAGGTATTGGTGCGGTGATCATAGATCATAAACCAACCGCCATCGTCCCACACAGAAGTGGGAATGCCTGCTGCTTTTGCATGTTTAGAGTCCAGTAATTCATACCAAGCTCTAATATTGTTGCAATCCATTTGGCTTTTATATTTTTGCCAATTAGTACCCCATTCACTGATGTAGATTGGCATACCTTGACCCACACCGTTTGCCCATTGTTGCATGGTTCTAATTGGGTCACTAATGTCAGATTCAGTCCACTTAGTCGATAAGTTACCTTCACCGTGGTAAGACCAAGGATTGTAATGGTGGAATGCGGCCATCACATAGGGGTCATTGCCCCCTCCAACAGCGTCTAAGTTTGGCCAGGTTCGCGCCATCTCATGAGCGCCAAACCATTGGTTTCCACCAATTACAACAATCCGATTTGGACTCTGTTCTCTGATCTTGTTATATGCCAAACCTGTCATGTGGCGTAGCTTTGACGGAAGCATGGCTTCGCTATTACTTAAGTGCGGTTCGTTTAAAATTTGAAAAATGAGGCGGTTACTGCGGTCTTTAAATAGAGCACTAATATCAGTCCACAGAGTTTCTAACATCACCGCATCACTATTGTCTTTGATTACGGCTTCATGGTGAGCATTGATAACTACGAACATATCTTCATAAGCTAGGGCATGGTCGACAGTTTTTATTATCTCTTTAAGGCGAGCATTGTTAAGGTCTATTTTTCCTGATTCGTTAGCAATGGTTGAACCTGATATCTCTATGGTCCAACTAATCGGAATTCTGACATTACGATAACCTTGCTCGTAATAAGCATCTATTTTTCCTGAAGCTTCGGTTAGGGTAGCCGCATGTTGTTGGTTGTCGAACATTTGCCCTAAGTTAAAGCCGGTGCCCATTGCTGCTGCAGCGTCTATAGCCGTTATAGCAGGTTGTTCACTGGGAGGTGGTGGTGTTTGACTAGAGCAAACATCACCAGTAAGCGCTGGTTGTTCCGCATTGTTGCCGTTCATGGTTCCTTGAATACCAAATTCAACCGACTCCCCTGGCTTTATAGTCGCGTTCCACGAAAGGTTACTTGCGCTGTATGGGTTATCTCCACTTAAAACCGTATTCCAGCTAGAGCTAAGTTGAGAGCCTTGTTGATATTGCCAATTAACTTGCCAACCCTCGATGTTAGTTGAATCGGTATTTGTAATGGTCACCTGTGCCTGAAAGCCTTGGTCCCATTGATTGGTTATGGAGTACTCGCAGTCGGCCGCAACTGCAAAAGGCGAGATGAAACCAAGTAAAATCAGCTTAGCTGCGAAGCGGTGGTATGTTCGACATTCGGGCATTTTAGGCTCTCACGTTTGAGGGTGAAGTTAACAACTTACTTAAAGATGATGCTACCCGAGTTAGCTAAGTAAAAAAGTTGGAAAGCCGCATAACAGCCTGAAATAGATAGGTAAATTTCTTGTTGTTTCATGGTCAGTATGAGCTTGCTCACAAAGCCGCTGAATAAATAAGAGAAACTAGCTGTGTAGCACTTAACAGTAATTATCTACTTGTCAAAAAAAGGGAGACTAAACCATGAATGCTGTTAAGCGAGCGGTAATGTTGGTTTTATGTTGTCTCTAATACATTGTTTTGAAGCTAATAATGACCAAGCTCAAGTTAGCTTCAAATATTCCCTTGGCATGTGCGCCAAGTCCGTCTAAGGCGTATTTCCGCTGCTAAGCTTAAAGTGATTAAATAAACTACGAGGAGCACATCATGAGCTATCGTCACATTTTAGTCGCCGTCGACCTCTCTGAAAACAGCAGACGAATAATCGATAAAGTCATCCTGCTAGCGAAACCACTCGATGCAAAAGTATCACTGATTTTTGTTGATGAAAGCGCTAACGATTCAGCATTCAGTGGGCTAATTGATCTTGATTTAGCCGCCATAGAACCAATGCATCCTAGCCTTAAAGAGTTTGCTAACAAGCTTAACGCCTTGGTGGTGGATACTAATTACACCATTGAGAACCAGTTTGTTATGCAAGGTGATTTAAGTGCCCGCTTAGATGAAACAGTGGCCGAGGTAGGCGCTGACTTAATCGTATGTGGTCATGATAATGGGTTCTGGCATCGTTTAGCGTCTAAACATCATGAGCTGGTTAATAACGTCTCGATAGATCTGCTGGTTATACCTATCGATCAGTGAGCGGTTAAGCATCATACTCATCGGGTGTAACTAAAGCCTGATGAGTATTTCTTTGTTTAACGCCTCTTCTCTACTACGCTTTTAGGCCTTTATTGTTGACGAAGGCTTAAGTGTTATAGCTTTACTTGTGATTAAAAAGCCCTTGGCATTTTCATGCCAAGGGCTTGTGTTTATAAACGGAGTTGTTTGCTTATTTAGCCTTATTGAATAAGGTTAAGTTTATAGAAGCTTACTTGTGTGTAATCACCAGCATCTAAGCCATTATTGCTGCAGCCCGAGCTCCAAGTATTGGTTTTAGGTTTGATATTGCACTGGTTGTAAGCACCTGCTTTAAAGTACATCCAATCTTGCGCGTAGCTGGTATCTAAGTCTGAAGCAGAGTTAGGTTCAGCTAAGTTAACCTTATACGTGACAACTTGCTCATTGGCTTCACCTGGGTTTTTGGTAAATGTGAGGTTCATTATGTTGTCAACAATATCAACGTCATAAGAGAACAATTCACCCAGCTTGATGCCGCCAACTGGATCTTTATCGTCTTTGGTTAAGTTGTACTGGCCGAAGATGTTATGAGGAATATCGAAACGGTCTTTCTTGTCTTTAGGATTAATTTCATAGTTCCAGAATAGCGAACCATGCTCATGGTTTGGCAATTTGCGGAAGAAGATCTTTAAAGGTTCATTATTTGAACCATGGATCTGGCCAATAACCACCGAGTGAGCACCCATTTTTGCATCGTTACCACTTAGGCTTACATGGTCAACACTTAAGGCTGCGCTCATGCGTCCGCCAATAGAGCCGTAAGCTGCCGCATTGTCGTGAGAAGCCAATACAAAATTGGTGCTTGGATCTTTATACCCAGTAGGTAAGTTCACGTTTAACATTGCGCGTAATTCACTACGAGCGTTTTTACTGTTAGGAGTAGTCACGGCTTCATTAGGTACTTTAAATACCATGGCGCCAGTTTCAGCGTTGGTGTAAAACCATTCTGGATGTGAGAACGGATTTTCTGCATCGTTTAGTTGAGATGCATACACTTCCATGGTTTTACCTTCGCGCTCAGGCTTGGTATCAGGGTAGGGTAAGTTAATTTTCCACTTACGCATTTCGAAGTTTTGCGCCGGGGCTTTAGAGGCATCCAGCTTCGACATCAATTCAAGCTGGTAATTGGTCGGTGTATTCGCTGCGCCAGCTGCGCCAGCTGCGCCAGCTGTACCTGCAAACAGTGCAGCTACGGCACAAGCGACATAAATCTTTTTCATGATAGTTCCCTGTTAGTTAAATGTAACTCGTAGACGGAGTTTTCGTGAACAGGGAAACGTTATAATACTATTGTATTATTAAATATGATGACCTTGGCAATTATTCATATTGCTCTTTGTTTTTGAGAGTTTCATTTATAAATTTTGCTGTACATCACAGTTTGTGGGATGGAAACAGTTTGGTTCACTGCGCAATGTTCGCCGGTAAACACGACGATTTTAACTGTAAGTCAAAGCAAATTAGTGCTAACAGAGCCTGGCTCTGCTAGCTGTCGTTTAGTTTTTATCTAAAGGGCAGCTCAGTAGCTTTTGGTGATCAACAAGACTACATACTTGTAATTGCTGTTCAGTGATTAATGCGTAACTGGCTTGCCAATCTTGTCGAGGCATAGATACCGAGCCGGGATTAAGCACAAAGTGCCCGTCTTGTTGTTGGGCTTGCGGAATATGGCTGTGGCCGCTCACCAATATATCTCCAGGGCTTAAAGGCGGCAGTTGGTTTGGTCCATAATTATGGCCATGACACAAAAATATTTTGCGTGTTCCTAAAAGCATTTGGTTGTATTCAGCTAACAATGGAAAGTGACACAGGGCTTGGTCTACTTCGCTATCGCAATTCCCTCTAACCGCAATAATTTTATCAGCGATGTTGTTTAAGTCTTCCGCTACTTTTAAAGGTGCATAGTGAGCGGGCACGGGGTTACGAGGCCCGTGGTTAAGTACATCGCCCAAGCTGATTAAATGCGAAGCTCCGCTGCGTTTAAAAGCGGCTAAAGTGAGTGTTAGGGCTTGGTAGTCGCCATGAATATCAGAACATACAAACAGCATAAGTTGTCCTTTGAGTGAAACTGAGAAGAGCTGCTAAAGCCAATTTAGCGCCTTGGGCGTTTATTTTAGCGCTTTAAATAGGAAACTGAACAGGCAAGAACAACTAATAGTGAGAACTCCCTACGCCAAGTCTTAAGAACCCAACAACGAAAAATAATTCCGCTCATCTAACAATTCGTTAAGCTAGTTCTAACTCATTACTTTTGAGCCTTGGTGCACACTATCGTGTTAAGTGGCTTTTATTGTTGTTCGAATATGCTAAATATTTATTAGTATGATGATATTACATTAATGAGGGCTTATGAAAAACCATATACTCGCTCTATCTGCTTTACTAGCTGTTTCCACATTGGCTTCAGCCAATGTTCAGTTTTCTGATAACAACGGTAGCTTGGGCGAGCCGGTTAACTATCCTCAGTTTCAACATGTTTTAAGCGAATCTGAGCTGCAAATTTCAGATGCTGAAGGTAAGAAAGGCAATAAGGAATACTTTGCGCTAGATGGAGATTTTACTGGTATCGTGAGTCCTTACTTTTATGTAGATAAAACAAGCGAAGCCCTGGTCTTCAAAATGAAGAACGATCATTTACGTAATGAAGTTCGGGTGCATAAAAACTTCCGTACCGATTTACCCGATCATTTTTACTCATTACGCGCCGACGTTGAAATGATTGACCCTGAAGCTTCAATGAAAAACTCAGACTCAAAACAAGATGAGATTACTTTTCTACAAGTACATAACAAGGGCTTAGATGACGAAGGCACACACAATGTACCGCACCCCTTATTGAGGGTGGTATGGAAGCGTGATGCTAATGGCGTGAAAGGGCATTTTTGGGCAATCATCAAAAACAATGCAGTCATTTGCAAAGGGTCCTTTGGTAAAAAAAACAAAGACAAAAATATGTGTAAGCCTGATGTTGCTTATAGCCACATTGATTTGGGTAAAGCGCCGACAGGTAAAACTACCGCTTTTGATATTACCGTAGGCAACAAAACGCTATCGGTTGACGTAGACGGTACCAACCTAGTTAAGCACGACATTGATTATTGGCGTCACCTGTTAAGTTACTTTAAAGCCGGCGTATACAACCAATTTACCCATGGTATGAGTGAAGCACATTTCTACAAGCTTGAGTACTCAGCAGCTGAGCCTAAATAGAAGCCTGCACCTGGTTAGCTCTCGCGTGCCACCTCCCGAGAGCCCTTAGCCTGCTAGCAGCTATTTACCGTACCAAACTATGAGGTAACTATGCCCCTTTTTTCCATTAAACACGCCAATCTTAAAAACGCTGTTGTCGCAGGATTAGCGGTAAGCATGTTGTCTGTAAACGCACAGGCGGTAGCCAGCCAAGCGCCCCCACAAAGCGTGATGGCGCTTATCGAAAGCAAATCTGAACTGCTTGCCTCCGAGGCATTAAACAGTAACAAACATTGGTTTACAGCCTATACCAATGAAGCGGGAAAATGGCAGCATGAGTACTCGAAAAACTGGTGTAGCGGATTTATACCGGGCATCTTTTGGTATCTAAATGCACTAAGTAATAATGGCCAATGGCAGCAGTATGCTGAGCATTGGACAGAAGGGGTAAGGTCGCGCGCCTATGCCACTGACAATGATACTGGCTTTCAAATTTTTAACAGTTTTGGTTTAGGTTACACCATGGGTAAAAAGCCTAGCGATGATTACAAGCAAGTATTGATAGATGGTGCCTCTACCTTAGTGAAACAGCGTTACAACAAAGATATCGGCGCATTTCGGTCTTGGCGGCAGGGGATTAGTAATCCCACTCGGCTGCCTTTTGAAGTCAATATTGATCAATTGATGAATATGGAATTGGTGCTTTGGGTAGGCAAACATGCCAACAAGCCCGAATTCACCAAGATGGCGATCTCACATGCAGATAAAACCTGGGAGCACGGCGTAAGAGAAAATGGCAGCACCTACCATGTAGTGAGTTATAGCCCCAGTGGTGAAGTAGTTAAGAAAAGAACTCATCAAGGCTGGAAAACGGAATCAACTTGGTCAAGAGGCCAAGCTTGGTCGGTTTATGCTTATGCTATGTATTATCGTTACACGGGTTTAGAACGGATGCTAGAGCGCTCAATCAAGTCTTATGAATACTTTATTGAAAGCACCAAACAACAAACTCAAGACTTGGTGCCGTATTCAGACTTTGACGCTCCAATAGATGATGATAACCCTCGAGATAGTTCTGCTACGGCGATTGTGGCATCAGCACTCATCGAGCTTTATAAGATTACTCAACAAGAGAAGTACTTAAACGACGCACAACAAATGCTAGCGTCACTTTCTACACCTAAATACTTAGCAATGGACAATAACTACCAAAGTATTTTGCTGAAAGGCTCAGAAAAATGGGGCGAGCCAGAAGTCGGCACTATTTTTGGCGATTACTTTTTCATAGAGGCTTTATATCGTTGGCAACAATGGGCGCCTCGCAAGCTGCCTAAGCATTTTGGTTTGTAATGATTAAAAGCCTCTTCGTGAGGCTTTAGTTATGCTTACTGGTAGATAAACGCCAGTTTTGCCGCAAGCGCTTCAGCAAGTTGCTTATGTTGCTCAGGGCTTAAATGAACGCCGTCTTGTTGTTTAAGTTTAATAATGCTGTTTACATCAAAAAACGCGCAGCTAAGCCTTTTTGCTTTAGCTGCGAGTAAGCCAGCAAGTAGCTGAGACTTAGCTTGCGAGCCTTTAAAGTGCTGACCGAAAGGGCCTGTTTCATCTATTGCTGGTGGAGCAACTAACAACACCTTGGGGCTTGTTATTCCTTGGTTTACACAGTGCTGGTCTAGCTCAACAACCATTTGCTCAAGGTTGTCACTTATCTGCTCTACTGCAAGTTGAAATTCTGGATAAAAATCATTAGTGCCTAACATCAATACTAAGCAGTCTGGCTGGTGCTTTTGGGTGTCTTGCAACAAGGCATCTATGCCGCTGCTCAAACCAAAGCTTGATGAACTGGGATAGGTGGTTCTGCCGGGTTGTCCAGCTTCAATAATTTGGTAAGGCTCGCCAAGCAAGTTCTCCATAACCCGCGGCCAACGAGAGTTGGCTGGCATACGTTGCCTACTAGCAGGAGAGTAACCCCAAGTATTAGAGTCGCCAAAACACAGTACTTTATTGATTGCCAAAGTGTGTTCCTTATTGTTGTGTGGCTAAAGAGTATAAAAAAACCTGCTAGTGCAGGTTTTTATTTAGCGATAGAACTGAGTTCACCTAGTTTTGTTTTCTAACAAATTTAGATTTAAGCATCATGTGGCCGTGACCATCTACCTTACAGTCGATGTCATGATCAGCATCTACAAAGCGTTTAATTACCGCTTTAGTACCAACTTTTAGCACTAACGACGACCCTTTCACTTTTAGGTCTTTAATCAGGGTAACTTTGTCGTCTTCTGCCAGTAAATTGCCTACAGCGTCTTTAAGTACAATGGCATCAGGGTCAACAACAACTTCGTTAGGGTTCCACTCATGCGCGCATTCAGGGCAAATAAGTAGTGAACCATCTTGGTATACATAGGCTGATTCACATTCTGGGCATGGAGGCAGATCGCTCATGATATTTTCTCTTTAATCTTTAGTTTATGGTGGCAAAGCGAAGGTAACGCTTTAAGCCATAGCAGTACTAGTAAACTAGTACCTAATATTTGTAGGGACATTATAAGTAAGAATGACTCTGCCAGCTAGCGCTTAGCTAAGATTGCTGCGGGTAATGGCAGTATCTGAGTAAATTTTCACCCTTGGATGGCCTTTCAACACATTCCAAGTATGTAGTTTAAAACTGTCGCACTTAGCACAAAGCTTACATTTACTTGTTTGCTTTATTTCATCTCTCTTTAGTTTGAACGAAATATCAGCCACTTAAGTTATGTTTTCACTGGCTTTGATATTGCAGCCTAGCTTTCAATAAGCAGAAAGTGTGGGGAAGCTATGTTACGCGAGATAATAGAAATAGATGAAGCGCTATGCGACGGATGTGGTCAATGTGTGCCTGCTTGCCATGAAGGTGCCTTGCAAATCATCGACCAAAAAGCTCGCTTAATTAGCGACTTAATGTGTGATGGCCTAGGTGCTTGCTTGGGACATTGTCCCACAGGCGCAATGACTGTGGTAAAGCGTGAAGCTAGCGCTTATGACGAACGAAAAGTCATGGAAAACATCATACAAGGTGGGCCAAATGTAATTAAAGCCCATTTAGAACATATGCTAGAGCATCAAGAATTTGATTATTACCAAATCGCCTTACAGGTATTGGCGGAGCAGGGAATAGATGTGCCCTCTCACAAACAATTGTCCGATGAGGCCTCAACTACAGGCTGCCCCGGTAAAAAAGAGCAGGTGCTTGTTCGAGATAAAGGTGAGCCAAACCAAGTATCAAGTGATGGAAGTGCGCCAACTAGCGCCTTAAGCCATTGGCCTATTCAATTACATCTTATTAACAGCGCCAATCCAGTTTTTGTGGGCGCGGACTTGTTACTCGCTGCCGATTGTAGCGCGTTTGCCGCAGCCGATTTTCACAGCAGCTATTTAGACGGGAAAAAGCTACTTATTGCTTGCCCTAAACTAGATGAAAACCAAGACGCTTATGTGGAAAAACTCAATATGCTTATTCGCTATGGTCAACTTAAAAGCCTGACTATTTTGCGAATGGAGGTGCCTTGCTGTGGTGGACTCTCTAAGTGGGTGAAAAATGTCTTAGCTAAGCTAAAGCAACCCTTAGAGAGTGTTGAAATAACCATCAATAAGGTAGGAGAGGTGGTCGCCACTAAAGCACTTTAATGTAGTGTGTTATGTATACTTAACAAGCCAGTTCCTCAATAAATTGGGTCTCGGGCTTTGCTATGCCCGAACGCTAAGGTACCACCACACCAATGGCGCCAACAATACTAACTCTAAGCCTACATATAACCATTGTTTTGTTACCGAACCGTCTAGCATTATTCCTATAAGTCTTGCCACAAGTAGGCCAAACATTAGTGATGCGCTAGTAGCGGCAAGGCTTGTCACCCAAGGCTGAAATTGATGATGAAACATTAGCAAACAACCAAAACCAATTAACAGACCCCACCAAATTCTTCGTTCAATTGCATCAAAGGTATTGTCGGGAATTGCCTTGTTACTGACTAATTCTGGATTAGATACCAGCACAATGCCGGCAATGATCAATGCGATGCCAATGCCTCGTAACAATAAGCTAGTTTCTATCATTTTTTGCTCCTGTGGGGCTAAGTATTACTTTAAACTTGGTCGATTTGAGTCAAGCTTATAGTTTCCAGTTAAACGAGGTGTTTTCTTCAGATAACTGCCAAAGTTGCTGAGTCATTTGTTGGTCAAGTGCTACCTCATCTAATAAACATTCACCCACCGGGCCAACGGTATCGGCGCGCTTGGTAGGGCCATAGAGTTTGTTTATCGCTAAGCCTTGTTTGGTGGCACACATTACCTCTGGCCATGCGCCTTTTTCGGCAGATTGTGCGATTAGTCTAGACAGTAGAGCCCAGAGTATTTTGTTAAACGTGCTAGCTGTGTCTTTTAATAAGTTAGTTCTCGACGCGCCTGGGTGACAAACGTGTACTTGTACATGCTTACCTGAGGCTTTAATTCGTCGCTGCAGTTCATAGCCAAACATCATTTGCGCGAGTTTACTTTGAGCATAAGAGTTCCATGCCGTGTAATTAGCATCGAAGTTAAGATCGTCAAATTGAATTTTCTTTAAGCCCATTTTGTAGGCGTTACTGCCTACTATCACAATACGCCCTTGAGATGCCTCTAATTGTTCAAATAACAAGCCACACAGAAGAAAGTGGCCAAAATGATTAACACCTAATTGGCTTTCAAAGCCGTCTTTTGTGAATTGTTGTTTGGCAACTTGCGCAATCGCGCCGTTACAAATAAGCGCTTCAATGCTGTTGGTGCTCTCTAGTAATTGTTTAGCTGCGCGCCTAACCGAGTCAAGCTCAGCCAAATCCATTTGAATATAGCTAAGATCAATATTACTACCCAGCTGGGCTTTTAACTCTTCTATGGCCGCGACAGATTTAACAGGGTTTCGATTTAACATTACTACCTTTGCGCCTTTAGACAGCAAGATGCGAGAGGCTTCAAATCCGGCACCACTGTTGGCGCCAGTAATTACGTAGGTTTTTCCTGTTAGAGAGCCAATCTGCTCTGGTGTCCAAGCTATAGTGGTAAGTTGCTTAATTGTCATTTTCTAACCTCTTGATTCAGTCTTCGGAGAGTGCAACGAAAGTTAATTGCACTACCTTATTTGTCGTAGTATCTTTGCTTAGGAATGACTTTAACTCTCACTGTGTATGGTTAGTAGGCGTATTTGACGCTAATATTTGCCTATTTGTGTCAACTGTGATTTTGGGAGGGTGGTGTGTTTAGGCAAGAAATAAAACAGCTGATAGAAAGTCGCATCAGCGATGAAGGAATGGTTGAGACAGGAGTAAAAGGGGTTCATCTGTTTAAAGTGACCACTGCTATCCCTTGTGCTCCTGCGGTTTATGAGCCGACAGTTGTGGTTATTGTCAGTGGTAAAAAAGAGGCGATAATCGAGGGGCATCATTATGTCTACGATAGTAGCCAATACTTGTGTTGCACCATGTCTATGCCAGTAGAAGCGGGTACACCAGAAGCCTCGCCAGAAGAGCCTTTGCTCGGTGTGTACATCTCTCTCGATACCAAAGTAATGACCGAGCTAGCCATTGAAATGGAAAGCTCAGCAACGGTGATAAAGCATCCTAAAAATAGCGCGCAAGGCCTATCGCTAGCTAATTGGGATGACAACTTCTCTGATGCCCTATTAAGGCTACTACAATTGGGCGATAACCCGAGGGACAGTGCTATTTTAGGTGCTAGCCGTTTACGTGAGTTTTATTATGCGGTGTTAAAAGGTGAAGCGGGCATCTCGGCGCGGCGCGCCTTTGGAGTTGGTAACGAAATTGCCCGCTCTATTGAGTACTTATCTAAGCGTCTTAGCGAAAATGTCACCATTGATCAGCTTGCTTCTCAAGTTAGCATGAGCAGAGCGGTATTTCACCGTAAGTTTAAACAAGCAACGATGATGTCGCCGATTCAATTTATGAAGTCGATGCGCTTGAATCAAGCCGCTATGAAAATTGCCGCAGGTAATAATGTCAGTGAAGCGGCAATGGCCGTTGGTTATGTTAGCTCATCCCAATTTAGTCGGGAGTTTAAAAGGATGTATGGGCAATCTCCTAAACAGTGGAGCCAGTCTAAAGGCCTCTTAGAGAACATCACTTAAGGACGATAAACATATGCACAAAGTGTTTGTATTTGGCACGCTAAAACAAGGCTTCCCAAATTTCAAATTTAACCAAGGCATTCGCCATGGCTCTGATTATGTAAGCAAAGAAAGTTACCCTTTGTATTTGGTGGGTAGCCGTTACTCGCCGTGGTTAGTGCTTGATAAGGGCAAAGGCCAGCCGGTGAAAGGGCAAGTTTTCTTAGTCTCGGACCAAGTGCTAGCAGAAATGGACAACTTAGAACGTGTACATGAGCCAGATGGATATCGAAAGTTCAGTATTCAGGTGGAATGTGTGACATCAGGAAAAGAGTTAGCCGCCATTGTATATGGCAAGCCGCCAGAGATGGTGGCAACAGCAGACATTAGGCTTGAATTAGCTGGGGAATACCTACTAGAGCATGCCGATTTATATCGAAGCAGAAAGAAATTAGTAAGTTGTTAGGCGCTTTCCTTATTGGGAAGGTGACTCGTTCTAGTTTTTGTCACTTGGTGTTTGTATGTTTTGGCTGTGATGCAGCCGCTGTAGTCGCCGCTTTTAATGCTATTTGACTGCTTAGCCTCTGTAAGGCGTAAGAGAAATAATTAATAACCGCACTATATTCAGTGTTTTAATTCCAAAAGAATTCAATACAATTGGGGCGTCCAAGCAAAAGGAGTAGCGGTTTGGTTAAGGGTAAGTTTGAATCAATGAACATTAAGGGCGATTTGTTTGGTGGTGTTACCACCGCTATCGTCTCACTACCAATGGCTTTAGCGTTTGGTGTTGCATCGGGAGCAGGGCCTCAAGCGGGTCTTTGGGGCGCCATTTTAGTCGGCTTGTTTGCCGCGTTATTTGGCGGTTCGCGAACCTTGATCTCAGAGCCAACCGGCCCGATGACCGTAGTAATGGCGGCGGTACTTACCACCATGATTGCCAAACACCCAGAAAACGGGCCCGCCATGGCATTTACCGTGGTGATGATGGCCGGGCTATTCCAAATCGCCCTTGGGGCACTTAAGCTTGGTAAATACATTACCTTGATGCCTTATAGTGTTATTTCTGGCTTTATGTCTGGCGTTGGGGTAATTCTGGTCATCCTTCAATTGGCACCCTTTTTAGGCCAGTCTACTCCCGCTGGTGGAGCTTTAGGTACCTTACAGGCGATTCCCGACTTAATTCGAAACATGCACTTTGGCGAGTTCCTACTAGGGCTGATGACCTTAGGCGCACTTTTATTCATGCCTAACAAATATAAAAAAATAATCCCCCCACAATTGGTCGCGCTGGTGGCGGTGACTTTAGTGTCGATGCTGCTCTTTAGTGACGAGGGTATTCGCCGTATTGGAGAGATCCCAAGTGGCCTACCATCGATTATTTGGCCCACTTTTACTTGGGGCCTGCTTAGCGAAATGCTGGTTGATGCTTTAGTACTAGGAACATTAGGTTGTATCGATACTCTACTTACCGCAGTAATTGCCGATAGCTTAACCCGCAAAGAACATGACTCTAACCGAGAGTTAATGGGGCAGGGCATAGCAAATACGGTTTCAGGCCTGTTTGGGGGCTTGCCTGGCGCAGGCGCGACTATGGGAACTGTGGTGAATGTTCAGGTGGGCGGAAGCTCTCCGCTCTCTGGCATTGTGCGCGCGGTAATTCTGCTCTTGGTTGTGCTGTGGTTAGCCCCGCTTACCCAGCCTATTCCATTGGCCGTTCTCGCGGGTATCGCTATGTATGTTGGCCTTAATATTCTCGATTGGAGCTTCATTAAACGCGCCCACCGAGTATCTTTAGTGCCTACTTGCATCATGTATGGTGTGCTATTTCTTACCGTTTTTGTCGATTTAATCTACGCCGTAGGCATTGGAGTATTCCTCGCCAACGTAATTACTATTGAAAAGCTGAGCCGAGTTCAGGAAAAAAATGTTAAAGCGATATCTGATGCCGACGACGGTGTGCCACTTGAAGATTCAGAACGGCAGTTGTTAGACCAAGCCAAAGGTCAGCTATTGTTTTTCTACCTCTCAGGGCCAATGATTTTTGGAGTATCAAAAGCCATTGCCAGACAACACGCCGCGGTTGAGCAGTACAAAGTAATGGTGCTAGATCTTAGTGCGGTACCGATGATTGACGTTACTGTGGCGCTAGCGCTGGAAAACGCCATGCGTGATGCCTTAGATGCTGGATGTGAAGTGTTCCTCTACAGCCCTAATGAGCAAACCATGCACCAGCTAGAGAAGATCCAAATCCGCGATTGGATAGATGAAGATCATATCGTAGATAGCCGCACTGAAGCCTTAGAAAAAGGACTAGCGGTGGTGCAGCGTATAAATGCTGAGTCTGAAGTTGTTCAACAAGGCTCTGCTATTTAACTACTACTTGACGTGGATACCTAAAAAGCCGCGCTGGAGCTAGCTCTCCAGCGCGGCTTTCGCAACTTACCGATTTTAATTTGGGATTCAGCAACGCTTGGTTTGAGGTGGTTTGAGTCATTTAGCTTAGGCTTATTAGGTCTCTAGGCTGCGTATGGATCTTCTTTATCAGCATTAAGCATTTTTGTAGTTGCTGTTTCTGACATTATGAGAGAGAACTTCAGGGCAACTGACGCTCCGACTAGGAATGGAATCGCTGTTTTCAAAGAAAACTGAAAGTCCAGCATATCCGCAGTAATAGCAAGATTAGTTGGTAATTCTGTCAACCAAGCAAAGTGACTAGCAAACAGCACTAACGCCAAGCTGCCGCATAGTAGAGCAGGAATACCAAACTGGAATGAATCAAATTTGAGGTGGTAGAGGAAAGCACCAAGGCTTAAGAAAAACAGTCCACTCGCTGCCAATGTACCTAAGACATGACTTCCCGCAAGCAGTAAACCCAGCGCACCAAGCAGCTCAGCAACGCCAATCAGAGTATATACCAAACCATTCAAACCATACTTTTTCATAAAGCCTAATTGAAATGGCACAATGTACTGATGCCAACGACTTATTTTAATTGAGCTGGTAAAAAGAAATAGCGTGAACAAAAAGCCCGTTGCTAAATATGTAAATGTTTGGTGAATAAACTCGATCATGTTTGCGTCTCCTGTCTAAGTGCCTTCAGTTTAATCATTCCAATACACTTAGATAAATGCTACTTTTTTGATAGTTAATATTCCTGAATGGAATTAATTATGGATAAACATGAGTGCATTAAACTATTTGTTCGTACCGCAAATTTAGGCAGCTTTACCGCAGCAGCCTCTGAGTTTGGCATGACCCAAGGTGCAGTAAGCAAAAAGATTGCTTGGTTAGAGGCAAAAGTCGAGTTCAAGTTGTTTCACCGTAGTAGCCGCACCGTTAACCTCACTCAGCAAGGATACGATTATCTTGAATACTGCGAGCAGCTGATTGAAGAGTTCGCTTTAGTTGAAGCAAGAATTAAGGGGGAGCTTTCCGAAGTAAAAGGCTTACTAAAGTTGTCCGTACCTAGTGCATTGGCCACACAGCTGCTTGTAAAACCGATTAATGATTTTATGAATATGCATCCAGAGATAACCTTTAATGTGTCGGTAAACGATCAACAAGTGGATTTGATTGAGGGGGATATAGATATTGCACTTAGAGCTTCTGTGTTGGAAAGCTCTGGCTATAAAGCACGCCACCTCTTTGATAACCGAGCAATTTATACGGCCTCTCCACAGTATCTAAATTCGCATGGTATCCCAACGAAAGCAGAAGAACTCACGACACATCGGTGTTTAGTATATACCCTATCAGCAAGATCTCATGTTTGGGGGTTATCAGACAGGCAAGGTAAGACATACAGTGTGCCGGTCAAACGCGCTTTTTCCAGTGACAGTCCTGAGTTACTAATGCAAATGGCGCTCTCTGGTCAAGGAATTACCTTGCTGCCTGATTGGATGGGAAGAAAGCACATTGAAGGTGGACGCTTAGTACAAGTTTTAGATAGTTATAAATCGATGAGCTTACCAATGTACGCAGTATTTAAGTCTGACGATTATCAACCTTACCGTGTTAGGGCATTTATTGATTTTTTAGTGGAATACTTTAATTCACTATAGAATTTCATGCCTAGGGCACTTCTGGTTTAGACGTACTTAGTTAAGCTCAAGCTTATTTGTGTCCAAAAGTAAGTTAGTCGATTCTCGATGTCGTAAAAAAACCAGCATTACGCTGGTTTTTTTGTTGGGTCAGGTGTTAAGCCCTACTTATGCCTTGCTTGCAAACAAGCTACTACTTCGTCAAAGCCTACTTCTTGTTTTTCTAGCAATACTAGTAGGTGATACAACAAGTCTGAGCTTTCATTCACTAGCTCTTCGCGGTCGTTAGCCATGGCCGCTAGGGCTACTTCTACACCTTCTTCACCCACTTTTTGGCAAATGCGCTTGGTGCCGCGGGCGAATAGGCTAGCGGTGTAGCTTTCTTCTGGATCGGCTAACTTACGCTCGGCTAATACCGCTTGTAATTGGGCGATAAAGGTCAGCTTAGGCTCTTGGTGGCCGTCAAAACAGCTTTGGTTGCCGAGGTGGCAAGTTGGGCCAATTGGGTCAACCGCTACTAGTAGCGTGTCTTGGTCGCAATCAAGGGTAATGCCTTTAAGCTTTAGCACGTTGCCTGAGGTTTCACCTTTGGTCCATAGGCGCTGCTTAGTGCGGCTAAAGAAGGTTACTTGCTCGGTATCTAAGGTTTTAGCTAGGGCATCACTGTTCATGTAACCCAGCATAAGCACTTGGCCGCTGTGGTCGTTTTGAACCACGGCAGGGATTAAGCCTTCGACTTTGTCCCAGTTAATCTTTTGGTTTAGTTCTTCAAACTGGCTCATAGTCGAATTGCCACCTCTTGTTGTTTGAGATATTGCTTCAATTCGCCAATATCAATAATGCTCTTATGGAATACGCTAGCAGCCAATGCGCCGTCTACGTCGGAAATCTTAAAGGCGTCTTTAAAGTGCTGCATTTCGCCAGCGCCGCCGGAGGCAATTAAAGGCACATTACATATCTCGCGTACTCGACTTAGTTGTTCTAAATCGTAACCTTGACGCACGCCATCTTGGTTCATTACGTTTAGTACTATTTCACCCGCGCCACGTGCTTGCACTTCTTTCACCCAATCAAAGGTATTCCAAGTAGTGGTTACGGTGCGCTTTTCGTCACCAGTAAATTGCTTAACTTGGTATTGGCTGGTTTCGTCGCAGTAGTAGGAATCGATGCCCACTACAATGCACTGCACGCCAAACTTGTCGGCTAGCTTAGTAATTAAGCTAGGATCGGCTAAAGCAGGGGAGTTGATAGAGATTTTATCAGCGCCATTTTGCAAAGTGCGGTTGGCATCTTCAATGGTTTTAATACCACCGGCAACACAAAACGGAATATCGATAACTTCGGCTACGCGGCTTACCCAGCTTTTATCCACTACGCGCTCGTCTGAGCTGGCGGTAATATCGTAAAAAACGAGTTCATCAGCGCCTTCTTCAGCGTAGCGTTTGGCTAGCGGAACTATGTCGCCAATAATTTCGTGATTACGAAACTTAACGCCTTTTACTACCATGCCGTCTTTTACGTCTAGGCAGGGGATAATTCGTTTAGCTAGCATTGTTGCCTCCTTGCTGCCAGCAGGCGATGGCTTGCTCTACGTTGAACTTACCTTCTAACAATGCGCGGCCAACAATTACGCCAGCTACGCCGGTATCGGTAAGCGCTGCAATGTCGTATAAATCGCCAATGCCGCCAGAGCTTTGCCAGTGAATATCTGGGTATTGCGCACATAGCTCACGATACAAACTTACGTTTGAGCCTTCTAGCGTGCCATCTTTAGAAATGTCGGTACACAATACGTGCTTAAGACCAACAGGCGCGTAAATAGCCACTAGCTCTTCAATGGTTACGCCACTGTCTTCTTGCCAGCCTGATACTGCTACTACCTTATTGCCTTGCTCGTCGATGTTAATATCAAGCGCCAATACAATGTGCTCGGCGCCGTATTTTTCCATCCACTTGGCAACCACTTCTGGCTGCTTTACGGCGGTAGAGCCAATTACTACGCGCTCTGCACCTGCGTCGAGCAAGTCTTTTACATCTTGCTCGCTGCGCACGCCGCCACCAATTTGAATTTTAGCAGGGGTGTTTTTAAGTAACTGGGCTATCACATCTAGTTGGCGAGCGCTGGTATCTTTGGCGCCGTCTAAATCAACCAAGTGTAACCAATCAGCTCCTTGGCTGTGGTACTCAGAAAACTGCGCTTGTGGGTCGTCACCATAAATGGTTTTTTGTGCGTAATCACCTTGGAACAAACGCACAATCTTTCCGTCGATTAAATCTAAAGCAGGAATGATCATGTGTTACATCTCCAAGAAGTTTTTGATTAGTTGTGCACCGGCTTGGCCGCTACGTTCTGGGTGAAATTGCACCCCGTAAAAATTGCCTTTGTTTACTGCGGCGGTAAAGGCGTTGCCATAATCACATTCGGCAATTGTGGCAGCGTTTACTGGCAGGGCATAGCTGTGTACAAAGTAAAAGTAGCTACCGGCTTCAATGCCTTTAAACAGTGGGTGACCGGCTTTAGGTTGAATTTGATTCCAACCCATGTGCGGCAGGCGTTGCCCTTGTTGCGGTTGCATTAAGCTTACGGTGCCAGGTACTAAACCTAAGCAGGGGACTGGCTCGTCGGCTTGTTTGGCGCCGCCTTCGATAGAGAATTCGGCCAGCATTTGCATGCCTAAACAAATACCCAATAGCGGCTTTTTAACTTGTTTTACTAAGTCGATTAGCTCGCGGTCGGCTAGGTTTTGCATCGCCTCGGTGGCGGTTCCCACGCCGGGTAGAAACAGTTTGTCAGCCGCTAAAATTACCTGTGGATCGCGGCTCACTGTTACTGGAAAGCCCAAACGCTCTACGGCAAATTTTACCGAAGATAAGTTGGCACATCCTGTATCAATAATTACGTTCATGTTTGCTCTTATCCTTTAAAGCAGGCGCTTATAGTGTGCCTTTACTGCTAGGCATTGCATCGCCCGATTTTACGATAGCTTGACCTAGTGCGCGACCAAATACTTTAAACAAGGCTTCTACCATGTGGTGAGTATTTTTGCCGGTGGTTTCTAGGTGCAGGGTACAGGCCATCGCGTCGCTTAATGAGCGGAAAAAATGCGGTACCATTTCTGTAGCAAAGTCGCCAATGTTGTCTCGGGTAAAGTCGGCTTTAAACTCTAGGTGAGCACGGCCGCTTAAATCTAGTGCGCATTGGGCTAGGCATTCGTCCATCGGCAGTACAAAACCAAAACGACCAATACCACGTTTGTCGCCAAGCGCTTCTTTAAGGGCTTGGCCAAGGGCAATGGCGGTGTCTTCTACGCTGTGGTGGTCGTCGATGTGGTAATCACCAACAACTTTACAGTTGAGCTGAAAACCGCCGTGGGTAGCAATTTGATCAAGCATGTGGTCAAAAAAGCCAAGGCCAGTATCAATTTGGCTGCCGCCTGCGTTGTCTAAATCAACCGCGATACTAATTTGGGTTTCTTTAGTATTGCGCTCAACCTTGGCTTTGCGGCCTTGTTGAGTAAGCTGCTTTTCAATGGTAATCCAGTTAAGGCCGTCGCGTTGATATTGCAAGCCTTCTAGCCCCATGTTTTCGGCTAGCTGCATGTCGGTGTGGCGATCGCCAATCACATAAGAGTTGGCAAAATCAATCACGCCACTTTTTAGGTAGTCTTTAACCAAGCCAAGCTTGGGTTTGCGACAGCTACAGTTGTCTTCGTCGAAGTGCGGGCATACCAGTACGTCGTCAAACTTAATGCCTTGTGATTCGAAGATATCCATCATGTAGTTTTGAGCTAGGTGGAAATCAGCTTCGGGGAAGCTGTCGGTACCTAAACCATCCTGGTTGGTTACCATTACTAAGCGGTAGCCATTGGCTTGTAGCTTAAGCAATACCGGGATCACTTGTGGCTCTAACTTTACCTTTTCTACACTATCAACCTGTTTGTCGGTGATAGGTTCGTCGATCATGGTGCCATCACGGTCGATAAATAAGATTTTTTGTTTTACTTGGCTCACTTAAGTTCGCTCCAATCCTTGAATTGCTGATACGGTGGCGGCCACTTCTTGCTGGTTGCCAATGCTAATGCGGATGCAGTTTTCTAACCGCGGCTTATTGGCAAAATCACGCAGTACAATGCCTTGCTCGCCCAATGTTTTAAATACACGGGCTGAATCGTCGAAACGTACCAGTATGTAGTTACCGGTAGCTGGGAAGATCTCTTGCACAATATTAAGTTTGCTTAAATCTTCAACCGCTTGGCTACGAATAGCGTTTAAACGAGCGACTCGTTCGCGCATAACTTTTAAGCCATCTTGGCTTAACGCTTTTGCTGCGATTTCTGCTACTGGACGGGCGATAGGGTAAGGGGCAATCACTTTGCTCATTACTTCAATCACCTCACGACCTGCAACGGTAAAGCCACAACGTAAGCCAGCTAAAGCGAAGGCTTTAGATAAGGTACGAGTAATCACCAAGTTGTCGTAGCCGCCGAGCAGTTTCACTACGCTAAGTTCTTCGCAAAACTCAATATAGGCTTCGTCTACTACAACTAGCGCTTTATCTTTTTGTGCTTCTAACAACTCACACAACTTGGCTTCATCTAGCATGTTGCCTGTTGGGTTGTTGGGTGCACATAAGAAAATAATTTTGCTATCTATTTTTGCCAGTGCCGCGTAGTCGGGATCAAAGTTCGCATCTAGAGCAACGGTTTTTATCTCAACACCAATGGTTTCGGCGCTTACCGCATACATGCCGTAAGTAGGGGCACAAATGGTAATGCTGTCTTCGTTCGGTTCACAAAATGCGCGAATTAGTACTTCAATCGCCTCATCGGCGCCGCGGCTAGCCAACACTTGATTTGGCTCTACGCCTGCATAAGCAGCGTAACCGTTAATTAAAGCTTCTGGTTGAAACTCTGGGTAGCGGTTTAGCTCATCGCCTTCGTAACTAAAGTCACAAACATCTGGGCTTTCGTTGGCGTTTAGCCACACCTCACCACTGCCGCCAATTCGGCGAGCACTTTGGTAGGGCACTAGCGCCTGAATCTTTTTGCGGGCTAATAATGTAACCGACATATTATTGCTCCTCGCCTAAGCGCAGAGTAACTGCTCTGCGGTGAGCGTCTAGCCCTTCTGCGTTAGCTATAGGCACTACTGCACGGCTTAAGTCTTTTAGGCCTTGCTGGCTTAACTCTTGAACCGTGAAACGTTTCATAAAGTCTAGGGTGCCAAGGCTAGAGTAGGTGCGTGTATAGCCGTAAGTAGGCAAGGTGTGGTTGGTGCCACTGGCGTAATCGCCTACTGATTCTGGCGTCCATTCACCTAAAAATACGCTACCCGCATTTTCAATCTCTGGCAGTAAATCACGTGCTTGCTCGGTTTGAACAATTAGGTGCTCTGGGCCGTAAAGGTTACTTACTTGCACTGCTTGGGCTAAGTCGTTCACTACAATGGCAGTACTGTGCGACAAGGCTTGGTCGGCAATGTTATTACGACTAAGCAGCGCTAACTGTCGAGCCAATTCTTGATTAACCGCTTCGGCTTGTTGCTCTGAAGTTGTCACCAAGATTACTTGTGAATCTGGGCCGTGTTCGGCTTGCGAGAGCAAATCGGCAGCAACAAAAGCCGGATTGGCTTTGTCATCGGCGATAACTAACACCTCAGACGGGCCTGCTGGCATATCAATGGCGGCACCAGCGTGGTCGCCGCTCACTTGCTGTTTGGCTTGCGTTACAAAAGCATTACCAGGACCAAATATTTTGTCTGCCTTGCTAACACTCTCGGTGCCATAGGCCATGGCTGCAATCGCTTGCGCGCCACCTGCTGCGTAAACTTCGTCTACACCACATAAGTTAGCGGTATAAAGGATTTCTGGCGCAATGGGTGGTGGAGAGCTTAATACCACTTTTTTACAGCCAGCAATGCGGGCAGGAATGGCTAACATTAATACCGTGGAAGGTAGTGGCGCAGTGCCTCCAGGCACATATAAACCCACATTACCAATGGCAGCGTAGTGCATTTCGCAACGCACCCCTGGTTGGGTTTCTAGGCTAATTGGCTGTGGCTTTTGCGCTTGGTGAAAAACTTCAATGTTAGCTTTGGCTTGCGCTACAGCTTGTTTAAATTCTTCACTTAAACCTTGCTCCGCTGCTTCTATCTCTTGTTGAGATATTCTTACAGCGCTAAGTTCGGTGTTATCAAACTTGGCAGCTAAATCGATTAGGGCTTTGTCGCCTTGTTCACGAACTTGGCTTACTACATCGGCAACAATTCCGGCAATGTCGGTTGAGCTATTAACCGCAGGGCGGGACAGCACCTGTAGTTGTTGCTCTGAATTAAGTTGCTTCCAAATTACCGTTTGCATGGTGGTTATCTCAACATCTTCTCGATTGGCATGACTAGGATAGAGCTAGCACCTAAGGTTTTTAGCTTCTCCATGGTTTCCCAGAACAGGTTCTCGGTACTTACTACATGCAGGGCTACTTTATCTTCGTCGCCAGCAAGCGCCAATACAGTTGGGTGCTCACTGCCTGGCAGTAAGTCAACGATCTGGTCAAGATGTGTTTTTGGCGCATGTAGCATGATGTATTTGCTTTCTTTGGCTTCCATGGTGCCTTGCATACGCATTAGTAAGCGATCTAACAGCTCTTGGTGCTCGTCACTAAGCTTATTTTTAGATTTAATTAAAACAGCTTGTGAGCGATAAATTACTTCTACTTCTTTAAGGCCGTTTGCTTCTAAAGTTGCGCCGGTAGATACCAAGTCACAAATTGCATCAGCTAAGCCAGCGCGAGTGGCTACTTCAACCGAGCCTGCCAACATACAAGTTGAAAACGGTACGCCTTGTTCGTCTAAGTAGCGCTTAAGAATACCTGGGTAGCTAGTGGCAATGCGTTTGTTGGCTAAACATTGCGGACCGGTGTAATCAAACTCTTCTGCTACTGCTAGAGAGAAGCGGCAATCACCAAAGTCTAAGCGTTTTAGAATGTCACATTCGGTAGGTTCATTTTGCGCGGTGCGCAACATGGTTTCTTCTTCTAGTACGTTTTCGCCAACGATACCGAAATCAACCACACCGTCCATTACTAGGCCTGGGATATCGTCATCGCGCACACGTAGTAGATCTACTGGCATGTTTTCTGAGTGGGCAATTAGGCGTTGTTGGCGGAGGTTGATTTTCATTCCGCAGCTTTTTAATAGTGCCTGTGAGTCATCGCTTAGACGTCCTGATTTTTGGATGGCGATGCGTAGTCGTTTTTGCTCTGTCATGTTTATGTCCCTAATTATAATACTAAAAAACCCCCGGGAGGATTACCTTCCGGGGGTTTGCAATATTGTTATATTCTACCACCGGAAGCGTCTTACAAGCTTCCAGCAGATAACCGCCTGAAGCTTATTCTGGATGATGGTGGTGATGATGCTTCAGTTGGTTAAAAATCATGTAACGTTCCTGTCAACGTGAGTTTTGCCTTGATGGCAATAATGGGCATAAAGTTACCAAGCTAGCGCTAAATTGCAACCTTTTTTAACGCCTTTTTATGAATAGATTAAAGTTGTTTAAAATTTAACCGATAATATAGTAAAGGAAGCCATAAAAGGAGCTGTAGTTGTGAGCCAAGATGCGATACTACCAATTTTGCCTAGGGCACCTGCAAAGCCTGACGGTAAGGCGCCGCCGATTAAAACGACGAAAGTGGTTAAAAAGGGTAAAACTAGCGCGCACAATGATATACAAGTGCGGCCTAAAACTGGTCAAGACCAACAGCAAGCGCAGAAAAAAAAGCCAGATCCCGACGACCCACATAACATTGACTTGTTTGTTTAGTTTTAAGTTTGGTCTCGGCTAATTCGGCTGGTATAGTTGCGGCGACTTTTGCTTGCCGGAATTTAGATTGAAACAGCAATATTTCGCCAAAGATGGATTACTCTCCAAGGCCATTGATGGCTTCTCTCCTCGTCCTCAACAAGGTGAAATGGCCAATGCAGTAGCGCATGCTATAAATGACCGCGGTAGTTTGTTAGTAGAAGCAGGTACTGGCACCGGTAAAACCTTTGCTTACCTTGTTCCTGCTATGGATAGCGGCAAAAAAATAGTAATCAGTACCGGTAGTAAAGCCTTGCAAGACCAGCTGTTTACTAAAGACCTACCACGCATGCAAAAAGCCCTTAAGTACAATCAATCGATTGCCTTACTAAAAGGGCGCGCTAACTATTTATGTATTGAAAGGTTAAACAGCTTTTCGCACTACAGCAGTGGCCAAGACAGAGCTACCTTGGCGGAGCTAGTCAAAATCAAAAGTTGGGCACAAGGTGAAGAAAGTGGTGACATTAGCGACTTAGGCCCGGTGGCTGAGCGGGCAGATGTATTCCCTCTTATAACTAGTACCAACGATAATTGCCTAGGCAGAGATTGCCCATCTTACAAAGAGTGCTATTTGGTTAAAGCGCGTAATCGCGCCATGGAAGCTGATTTAGTGGTGGTGAATCACCATTTATTTTTTGCCGACATGGTGGTTAAAGAAACGGGCTTTGGTGAGCTGATTCCAGAAGCTGATGCCTTTATTTTTGATGAAGCACACCAGTTGCCGGATATTGCAGCCAGCTATTTTGGCCAGCACTTCTCTAGCCGACAGATTCTCGATTTATGTAATGACATTGAGTTGAGTTATAAAACCGACATTCGCGATATGGCGCAATTACAAAAAGCCTCACAAAAGCTCGAGCGTCGCATTCGACAATGCCGACTCGCTTTTGAAGGTTTGCGAGACCGAGGTGAATGGCGTCCACTTGCTAAACAAAAACGCTTTGGCGAGATGATGCAAGATTTACGTGAAGACATGGACTTTGTTTATCAAGTGCTAAAGCTAGCACTTTCACGCAGTGAATTAGCTGACGCTTGTTTTGAGCGTTTAGCTAAAATGCGCAGCTTGTTCGACAAGGTAATGGACGTAGATAAAACCGGCTTTAGTTATTGGTACGAGACTACGCGTCAGCATTTCACCTTAAACATTACGCCCTTAAATATTGCAGAGCGCTTTAATAGTGAAGTGGAAGATCGCAACGCGGCTTGGGTATTTACTTCAGCTACTTTGGCTGTTGATGGCAACTTTCAGCATTTCCAAACCCAAATGGGTTTAAAAGATGCGAGCAGCATGCTGCTCGACAGCCCTTTCGATTATCAAAAACAAGCCTTACTCTGTGTGCCGCGCTACTTGCCAGAAACTAAGCAGCATAACGCCGAGCAGCTGATGCTAGATCAGCTTGCCCCGGTAATAGAAGCCAACGGCGGCCGTTGTTTCTTTTTATGTACCAGTCATCGCATGATTCAAAAAGTAGCCGCAGAGTTAAGGCAACGCACTGAGTTATTGGTATTGGTGCAAGGGGAAGCTGGCAAACAAGAGCTGCTTAGCGAGTTTGTTGAAGATGGCAACGCCGTGTTAGTGGCAACAAGTACTTTCTGGGAAGGTGTAGACGTACCCGGTAAGGCCTTGTCGTGTGTAATCATCGATAAGTTACCGTTTGCTGCACCCGATGATCCCTTACTAAAAGCAAAAAGTGAAGATTGCCGTTTGCGTGGCGGAGATCCTTTTCGTCAGGTATATTTGCCGCAAGCTGTAATAAGCTTGAAGCAAGGAGTGGGGCGTTTGATTCGAACTCAGGCCGATCACGGCGTGGTGATTATTTGTGACAATCGCCTAGTAAACCGCGAATACGGCTCTTTATTTATCAGTAGCTTACCGGCTATGCCCCGCACAAGAGAGCTATCAAAAGTTCTAGAATTTGTTAAAAAAGACGCTGAGGAAACATGACAGCCAATATATTAGCTTTAGATACTTCTACCGAAAACTGCTCTGTTGCCTTGCAATGGAAGGGTGAAGTGATCAGCAAGCAAGAATACAGTCCGCGCGACCACACTCAAAAGATCTTGCCGTTTGTGGAGCAAGTATTAGCGGAAGCAGGTGTAAGCTTAACTCAACTGGATGCCATTGCTTTTGGCCGCGGGCCAGGCAGTTTTACCGGTGTACGTATTGGCGTAGCTACCGTGCAAGGTTTGGCATTTGGGGCAGATAAACCGATGGTTGCAGTGTCAACTTTGCAAGCCATGGCGCAGCAAGCTTATGTTAATCATGCCTCAGAGCGTTGCTTGGCAGCCATTGATGCACGCATGGGCGAAGTATACTGGGGTGAATATCATCTAGAAGAAGGTTTGATGCGCTTGGTTGGACAAGAGTTAGTGATTAAGCCTGAGCTACTCGAAGCAAGTGCCAATAAGGCCGCAGCTGTTGGCACTGGTTGGCAAACCTATAAAGAATTATTAAGTGGTCAATTTTCTGGCGTAAGCGTGTTAGATTCGGTGTTATACCCGGCGGCACGAGATATGCTTAGTTATGCTCAATATGCTTTTGAATGTGGCGACCTTGTTGCTGCCGAAAACGCAGAACCGGTGTATCTTCGAGATAAAGTCACTTGGAAAAAGCTTCCAGGTAGAGAATAGTTAAAGGATAAATAACTTGAAAATTCAGGGCCTTGGCCAGCCCATACCGCAACAGCCTAAAGTTAAGCAGGCAAGTAGTAGTACTGAGTTAAGTACCGCTACTCAAGCGCCAAAAGGTGTAGTGCCATGGGCGGTAATGGATGAAAAAAGTGTAGAAAAGCTCCGCTATGACCAAAATATTGGCAGTGGCGGAGAGGCTGTGTCTCACTATCAAGATGTTGCTAATCAACTTAAGCGCCAACAGGTAAATGAAATGTTCGGCATCGACTTGTTTGCCTAACTCGGCCTTGCTTTATCCATGCTCAGTGAATCCAGCCTTCCCCAAAGCAAACTTGCTTACCTAGAACAAACAACCGACAGCCCATACTGTTTATTAATGTTGCATGGTTGGATGGACAACGCTGCTAGTTTCATTCCTGTTATTCACGAGCTGCCTAATAGTCACTGTATTGCTTTAGACTTTCCTGGACATGGCTTTTCGCCACACCGACAAGATTATTATCATTTTGTTGACTACGTAGACGACGTTTATGTTGCATTAAATGAGCTCAACCTTAGTAAACCAGTTATCTTAGTTGGCCATTCTTTGGGAGCGCTTGTGGCCAGTTGCTTTGCTGCGGCATTTCCTGAGCAGCTGAGTGGCTTAGTATGTATTGATGGCATTGGACCTTTAAGTTTGGCAAGCCATGAAACGTCTACGCATTTAGCTAAAGCGATTCGTCAAAGACAGCAACTAAAACCCGCCAAAGGTTTTGCAGAGCTAGATTATGCCGTGGCCCTGCGAGCTAAAACTAACGCGATTAGCACTGAAAATAGCCGCTTACTAGTAGAGCGCGCCACTATTCAGCGTGAAGGGTTGTGGTATTGGCGGCATGACGAAAAATTAAAACTTGGCTCACCTTTACGTTTTAGTGAAGAACAAGCCAAACAGATTTGCCAAGCAGCTGTAACACCTTGTTTATTGCTGGCAGCAAATGAGTACCCTTTACTTAAGCCCGATTACATTGCCTTGCGCCAGCAATGGTTTAACAATATTCAAACACAACTACTAAGTGGTGGTCACCACCTACATATGCAAAATCCGCATGCTACAGCTCAGTTACTTCAAGACTTTATTAAAACAATTGTTTGAAGCACTTCACTGTTTTTGAACTTACACTCTACGCTTAATGTTAATATATTGTTATTTTAAACGCCGTATGAAACAATCGTTTGAAATCTTAGAGCTAAAGCTCTAAGGCCAGTAATGTCACCAAGTGCATAATAAAATTCACAATAAACTTGGTGGGCAATTTATACTTAATGTAATTGAATTGTTTAGGAGAACTGCGTGGATAAGGTTTGGCTTAATCGATACCCTAAGGATGTTCCTGCAGAGATAGACTCAGCACGTTATCAAACATTGCTTGATGTCTTCGAAGAAGGCGCAGCCAAACATGCCGACAGAGTAGCATTTATTAACATGGGCCAGGTGATGACCTATCGCCGCCTCGAAGAACAATCTCGGGCCTTTGCTGCTTATCTTCAAAACGAATTAAAGCTAAAAGCGGGTGACCGTGTTGCTTTAATGATGCCCAATCTGCTGCAGTATCCCATCTGTTTGTTTGGTGCTTTACGTGCCGGCATGGTTGTGGTGAATGTAAACCCGTTGTATACGCCACGCGAGCTTAAGCATCAGTTAAATGATAGTGGTGCAAAGGCCATTGTAATTGTCTCTAACTTTGCTCACATACTAGAAGAAATTGTTGAAGAAACCGGGGTAGAGCATGTAGTGCTAACTCGCTTAGGCGATCAGCTCTCTGCCACTAAACGTACCTTAGTTAACTTTGTGGTTAAGTACGTGAAAAAAATGGTGCCTAAGTATCATTTGCCACATGCACAATCCTTACGTTATGTATTGTCGAAAGGTCAGCATTTACAATATGTTCGCCCAGAGATCCAAAGCGAAGATTTAGCCTTTTTACAATACACGGGTGGCACAACCGGTGTGGCCAAAGGCGCCATGTTGTCACATAAAAATATGGTGGCCAATTTACTGCAAGCTTTAGGCATTGTTGGCCCTTGTTTGCGCGAAGGCAAAGAGGTAGTGGTAACTGCTTTGCCGCTCTACCATATTTTTGCCTTAACGGCTAACTGCATGGTGTTTTTCGCAATGGGTTGTCAGAACCTTCTCATTACCAATCCTCGCGATATTCCTACTTTTACTAAAGAGTTGGCTAAAACCCCATTTACCGCCATTACTGGCGTGAACACCTTGTTTAACGCGCTGCTTAATCATGAAGATTTTGCCAAGCTCGATTTCTCTCGTTTACGTCTTTCTTTAGGTGGTGGCATGTCGGTGCAGCGTGCGGTTGCAGAGCGTTGGCAGGAAGTCACCGGTTCTCGGTTGATCGAAGGTTACGGTTTAACCGAATGTGCGCCGTTGGTAACCGTATGTCCTTATGACTTAGAAGCTTATAACGGCAGTATTGGCCTTCCGGCGCCTTCTACCGATATCAAGCTAGTGGGCGAAGATGGAGAGGAAGTGGCCGAAGGCGAATCTGGTGAGATCTTAGTTAAAGGCCCGCAGGTTATGCAGGGCTATTGGCAGCGTCCTGAAGCTACTGAAGAATCAATGCCTGGAGGCTGGTTTGCTACCGGTGATATTGCCACAGTAGATGAACAAGGTTTCTTCCACATTGTGGACCGTAAAAAAGACATGATTTTGGTATCGGGCTTTAACGTATTTCCTAATGAAGTGGAAGAAGTGGTGGCCAGTAATGCCAAGGTACTAGAAGTTGCAGCGGTAGGTGTTCCAAACGATGTTAGCGGCGAAACGGTAAAAGTTTTTGTGGTTAAGAAGGATGAGTCGCTTACCGAGAAACAAGTTATCGAGCATTGCCGTGAGTTTCTTACAGCTTATAAGGTACCCAAGTTGGTAGAGTTTAGAGATGAACTTCCTAAAACAAATGTGGGTAAGATCTTACGTAGAGCCTTGCGTGAAGAGGCATAAACCGTAAAATGGTGATTATTAAGATGCTTTCCACTAGGACGCCGTAATTTTGGCAGACGTAAACTTCGATATGATAGAAACAGAGGCGCAACTTGCGCCTCTGTTGCGTTTTTTAAATGAGCAAAAGGCAATGGTACTTGCCATTGACACAGAGTTTGTTCGTACTCGTACTTACTACGCTCAGCTTGGTTTACTGCAAATCTTTGATGGTCAACAATGCTATTTGATTGATCCACTCAAAGTAGAAATGGCGCCCTTGTGGGAAGCATTGGCCAAGCACCACTGGGTACTTCACGCCTTTAGTGAAGATCTAGAAATCATTCAGCGTGTGAGCGGCAAGTTTGGTCTTAGTGTATTTGATACGCAAGTTGGGGCCGCTTTTCTAGGTCACGGTATTAGCTTGGGTTATCAGCGCTTTATTGATACAGAGTTGGACATTCAATTAGACAAAGGCGAATCGCGTACCGACTGGTTAGCACGTCCGTTACGTTCTTCTCAATTGGAATATGCGGCCTTAGATGTTATCTACCTCTTACCTGCGTATTTAAAGATTCAACAACAGCTTAAAGATGAAGGGCGGTTTGATGCGGCGCTTGAAGAAAGTGCACGTTTAGCTGCGCTTAAAAAGCGAGTGTTTAATCAAGACGAAGCTTATAAAGATATTAAGAATGCTTGGAAGCTAAATCCGCAGCAACTAGCTGTTTTACAGGTATTAGCGCGTTGGCGCGCCCAACAAGCTGCTAGCCGAGACTTAGCCATTAACAATGTTGTTCATGGCGACAGTTTATGGGCTTTGGCGCGTTATCAGCCAAGTACTATGGAACAACTTCAGCGCCTTGGTTTGCCACCGCAAGAATTGCGGATACATGGGCAGCGCTTATTAAAGTTAGTTAAACAAGGGCAGCAGACTAAAACCGTAGATTTTCCCCAGGCCATTAAACGTATTGTTGATTACCCAGATTACAAGAAAACTATTCAAGAGCTTAAAAAAGTAGTGGCTAAAGTTGCCGAAGAATCAGGCTTACCAGAAGATGTATTGGCGAGTAAGAAAATGCTTAATCAGTATTTGTCTTGGCTTTGGAAAGAAGACCGGCAAGCAGCGGAGTTACCTCTTTTACTTACCGGTTGGCGTCAGCCTTTATTTGCTAATCACGTTGCTCAGGAAGCGTAATATTTAGCTCAAGTACGCTTATATCTTCGCTCTTGTTGTCCAAGCTAACATTCACTTGGTCTGAGTTAATATCTACGTACTTTTTAATTACTTCAATAATGTCTTGCTTCATCGCAGGCAAGTAATCAGGCCCACTGCGTTGTCCACGTTCGTGGGCAACAATAATTTGCAGTCGTTCTTTGGCGGTTGCCGCCGTTTTAGACTGTTTTGACGTTCGAAAGTAGTCTAAAAGAGACATTGTTATCCTCCAAATATACGGCTAAATAGGCCTTTCTTTTGTTCTTCTAAAAAGCGGAAATCTACACTTTCACCAATTAAACGGCTTACCGCATCGTCGTAAGCTAAACCTGCATCGCTTTCGCTGTCTAAAATCACTGGTTCACCCGAGTTTGACGCTTTTAGCACAGCTGGAGATTCAGGAATCACTCCAAGCAAAGGAATAGCCAGAATGTCTTGCACGTCTTCAACACTTAACATATCGCCACGGTTTACCCTTTCTGGGTTGTAGCGAGTTAATAGTAGGTGTTCTTTAACCGGCTCTTTGCCTTGTTCGGCACGTTTTGATTTGCTGGCCAACATGCCCAAAATTCGGTCTGAATCTCGCACTGAAGAAACTTCTGGGTTAGTTGTTACAATCGCTTCATCGGCGAAGTACAAAGCCATGATTGCACCGGTTTCGATACCAGCTGGCGAATCACAAACAATGTAGTCGAAACCTTGTTCGGCTAAATCGTCTAATACTTTTTCCACGCCTTCTTTAGTTAACGCGTCTTTATCGCGAGTTTGCGATGCTGGCAAAATGTATAGGTTGTCGGTGCGCTTATCTTTAATCAACGATTGATTAAGATTAGATTCGCCCTTAATTACGTTAACAAAATCGTAAACGACTCGACGTTCACAACCCATAATTAAATCGAGGTTACGTAAGCCAATATCAAAATCGATGATTACTGTTTTAAAACCTTTGATGGCGAGACCAGTACCAATAGCAGCACTGGAGGTTGTTTTACCTACGCCACCTTTTCCTGAGGTTACAACGATAATCTTAGCCATTATCTTTCCTTTATAAATTCGTTAACGGGGTTAACTTAAATTACCAAATACGATTTGCTGGTCTTCTATTTGAATGCATTGCGGAGAATCGGCATGCTCGCCGATTTGCTCATGCAGCATATAAACACCAGCAATTGAAATAAGTTCTGCTTGCAAGTTTTGGCAGAAAATCTTGCTGTCTTTTCTACCACTTGCGCCAGCGATGGCTCGGCCTCTTAACGCGCCGTATATATGTATGTTGCCATCTGCGATTACTTCGGCTCCATTTCCTACGGAGCCAATCACTACTAAGTCGGTATTTTGTGCATAAATTTGTTGGCCAGAGCGAATTTGGCCGCGAACAATTTTACTGGGAACTACCGAAGGAGCAGCGGGAGGAGTGGGGGCTTTTTCTTCTGTTGGTTTGCTTGGTTTAGCAGTAGCTTGTTGCGAGCCACTGGTCATCACAGCCAAGCCGGCAGCACGAGCTGCGGTTTTTTGCTCAGCGGTTTTACAGCCAGTTACACCCACTAATACAAAGTCTTGAGCTTCAACTACTTCTTTAAGTTGGTCGAAGTCAAACGCATCATCCACTTCACTAATATTTACTACGATAGGAGCACAATTGAAGAACTGCGGGGCTTGTGCCACCTTCTCCATAAGTTTGTTATTTAATGACGTTAAATCATTTTTTCCTAAGTAAACGACTGAAAGGGTAAAGTTTGTCCCTTTAAACTCTATTTCCTGTCCGGACATGAACAGCGGATTCCTTTTTACATTTGTATACGAGCGATGACGCTACACCATATATTCTGATATAGTCTGCGTTTTAGCATAACCTGATCAGTGCCTAGGATACTAACATTTTCATGTTCTGTGCAGTCTATAAAAGTCTCAAAAAACAGCAAACTTATCTCTATATTGAGAAGAAAGACGATTTTTCGAAAGTTCCGGCCTCGTTAATTGAATTAATGGGCGCTAAGGAGCTAGTTATGTTGGTGCCTAAACGACCAACAAAAGATTTTGCTAGTGTAAAAATCGACGCCATAGAAGCCGCGTTTAAGGAACAAGGCTACTATTTACAACTACCACCACCTCCAGAGAATTATCTTAAACAGCATTTGGCCGCCCAGGCTAAAGCTAAAAATAAACAATAAGGGGACGTTAGTGAAAAAAATTATCAGTGCGGTGCTCTTCTCGGCTGCCTTCTCGTTACACGCTGAACCGGGCTTTGATAACTACGTTGAACAACTTAAATTAGAAGCGGCAGAGCAGGGAATATCTCAGCAAACCATTGATGCAGCTTTTGCTAATACTAAATTTTACCAACGTGCGGTAAAGGCAGATAAGCAGCAACCTGAGTTTAAACTTACTTTAGACACATACTTGCCGCGAGCCGTTCCCGATTGGAAGGTGCAACAAGCGCGTGCTTTATACAAAAAACATTACCCTTTGCTAAAAGAGATAGAAAAAAAGTATAAGGTGCAGCCTCGCTTTATTATTGCCTTATGGGGAGTAGAGTCTAACTTTGGTAAGTTTACCGGCAACTACAATGTAGTGTCGGCGCTTTCAACCATGTCTTTTGAAGGGCGTCGCGAAGCGTTTTTCAAGAAAGAACTGATGAATGCGCTTCGTATTTTAGATGCCGGACATATTGAGCCGAACAAAATGAAAGGCTCTTGGGCCGGCGCAATGGGCCAAGTGCAGTTTATGCCAAGCTCGTTTCTCGCTTACGCGCAAGATTTTGACGGCGATGGGAATAGCGATATTTGGAACAATACCGCCGACGCCTTAGCCTCTGCTGCAAATTATTTGGCGCAAAGTGGCTGGAGTGATGATCTAACCTGGGGGCGCCAAGTTCAGCTTCCTAAAGATTATGATGTCAGCAATTCTGGATTAAAAATCACTAAAACTTTAGCGGAATGGCAAGCTCTAGGTGTTCGCCGTTACGACGGCAGCGATTTACCTACACGTGATATTAGCGCTTCAATTGTTCAACCTGATGATGCGCAAGGCCGTGCCTACCTCGCTTATGATAACTATCGGGTGCTAATGAAATGGAATCGTTCACACTATTTCGTAGCAGCGGTTGGCACCTTGGCTGATCGTATTTCTTACCCACCGGTGTTTTGATATGTATCAGCATGTTGATAACGAAGGCAAAGCTATACCACTAAGGCCTAGCAAAGCCGTATGTGTTGGGCAAAATTATGTTGCACATATGCAAGAGATGGGCGGCGCTCCGGTAAAACAAGCAGTGTTGTTTAACAAGCCGCCTAGTGCCTTTGTAAGTTTTGATAATGGTGTTGCTATTCCCAAAGGTTTGGGAGCTGTGCACTATGAGTTAGAGCTAGCATTGTTAATTAGCAAGCCGCTAAAAAATGCCTCTAAAGCTGAGCTAAATGATGCAGTTTGGGGTTACGCTGCGGCCTTAGATTTAACCCTTCGAGATATTCAGCTAGAGCTAAAGCAACGTGGTCACCCTTGGGAGCGAGCCAAAGCTTTTGATCAAAGCTGTGTGCTTAGCGCCTTTAAACCAATTACTTGCTTAAGTGAATTAGCCGACGTTAGCTTGCAGCTAAAACAAAATGGTGCAGTAAAACAGCAGGGCAGTAGTCAACAAATGATCCGCACCATTGAGATGTTGTTAATTGAAGCCTCTCAGTGCTTTAGTCTACAAGCGGGGGATGTGTTACTTACTGGCACTCCTGCAGGTGTTGGTCCTTTAGAAGCTGGAGATAAACTAGCATTAACCGTTGCCGATATAGAGTTAGAAACAGAGGTTGTAATAAGTGAGTGAAGTAAGATTTTGGGAAACCAAAACCTTGGCGCAGATGAATGCCCAAGAATGGGAGTCATTGTGTGACGGCTGCGGAAAATGTTGTTTGTCGAAGTTGATAGACGAAGACACCGATGAGCTCTATTACACCAACATCGCTTGTGTATTGCTTAATAGTAAAAGCTGTCGATGCAGTGATTATGAAAACCGTTTTGCTAAAGTACCCGACTGCGTAAAAATAAGCTTAGATGATATTGATGCCTTTCATTGGCTGCCGCCAAGTTGCGCTTATAAGCGTTTGATTGAAGGTAAACCTTTGCCACAATGGCATCCACTACTTAATAAAGGCAAAGCCTCTGAGATGCATAAACGAGGAGCATCGGTACGCGGTAAAATTGTTTGCGAAACGCAATTAACTGGTCCTTCTCAAGATTATATTGTGCGTTGGCCTTTAGATGAATGTGAGTAGTTCTGGTTATTGGCACAAATAAAAAGCCCGCTTAAAGCGGGCTTTTTAATGCGAGTTATTTTTTGCGCCATTGTAGGCCAAAGAAAATTACACCTGCAGCTAAGAACACCGCAAATATCAAGATTAGCCACTGTGGCATAGACCAACCTAAGAACATCCATGAAATTTTGTCACAGAAGCCTGTTGGGTTAAATAACCAAGGTACCCACTTATCTAATGGCGCCCATTCCGGAAAGTTAGCGAAGAAGTCACAAGTCGCGAATGGGTTAGGGTTCATTTGATAATCGGTGTGAGTAATAGCCAGCTGCAAGCCCCAAGCTGCGCTTACTATCCACATTCCAAATGCTGTTAAGCGAATAATAAGGTTTTGTGGGGCTATCCATCCAATGAGGCCCGCGAACATTAAGCCAAACATGGCTACACGCTCATAAATACACATAACACAAGGGTCGAGCTTCATTACGTGTTGGAAGAATAAGGCACACAATTCTAGTGATAAGCTACCAATAAAAAGCAGAAACCAAGGTTTACGTTGGTACGGCATGCTGCTTAAAAAGTTGAGCATAATCAGAAACTCCGATAAAAAAAGGCGATGCAAGCATCGCCGTTTTTATTTTTAATGTCCAGCAGAAACCGCCGATGCCGCTCCTGCAACGTGATGGCTGATCCAACCCATATCGTAGAAGTATTGAGTCGCAGGAATAAGCGCGTATTCCACACACAACAAACCAACACCAGCAAGTACAAAGGTGTAAGGCAGCGCCATCCAAACCATGCGGCCGTAAGATAAGCGTAATAATGGAGCTAACGACGACGTAAGTAAGAATAAGAAGGCCGCTTGACCGTTTGGCGTGGCAACCGACGGTAGGTTAGTACCAGTGTTAATCGCAACCGCTAACATGTCGAATTGATCTCGGGTGATTTGTCCTTCCAACCAAGCTGTTTTTACTTCGTTGATGTAAACCGTGCCCACAAATACATTGTCACTGACCATCGACAGCAAGCCGTTTGCAATATAGAAAGCAACTAGTTGGCCTTCGTTTTCAATCGACAACACCCAGTGAATCACTGGTTTAAATAGTTCTAAGTCAATAATTACCGCAACAATAGAGAAAAACACCGCTAACAAGGCAGTAAATGGCAGGGCCTCTTCAAAGGCTTTACCTAGCTGATGCTCTTCGGTAATGCCGGTAAATGAAGTAGCAAGAATAATCACCGATAAACCAATTAAGCCAACAGCGGCTAGGTGTAATGCAAGACCAATGATTAACCATACTGCAATAACCGCTTGAACAATCAGTTTTGCACGGTCACGGTTAGTGCGTTTTTGATCTTCGTGTTTATCGTAGTCGGTAAGAATTTGGCGAACATTTACTGGTAGCTGGCTACCGTAGCCAAACTTGCCAATTTTTTCTAACGCAAAACAAGTAATCAAACCACATACTAAAACAGGCAGGGATACCGGTGCCATTCTCAGGAAGAACTCGAAGAACTGCCAGCTAGACTGGTCTGCAATGATCAGGTTTTGCGGTTCACCTACCATAGTACATACGCCACCTAATGCGGTACCTACACCCGCATGCATCATTAAGCTACGTAAGAATGCGCGAAAGCCTTCTAAGTCATCACTGCTTAAGTCATCGCCAGTGTGGTCATGTTTTTGGTGAAAATCTTTGCCAGATGCCACTTTGTGGTAAATGCTGTAGAAGCCAATCGCTACGCTAATGACTACAGCAATTACGGTTAAGGCATCTAAGAAGGCTGATAAAAAGGCGCCGGCTGCACAAAAGGCTAAAGACAAAATGGCTTTGTCTTTAATTTTGATTAGCATCTTGGTGAAAACAAACAACAGCAGTTGTTTCATGAAGAAAATACCGGCCACCATGAAAATCAATAGCAGCACTACTTCGAAGTTGGCGACTAATTCATGTTTAACGGTTTCAGAGGATGTCATGCCTATTGCTACTGCTTCAATGGCTAGCAAGCCACCCGGCTGAAGCGGGTAACATTTTAACGCCATCGCAAGAGTAAAAATAAATTCGATAACTAGTAACCAACCTGCAGCAAACGGGTTGATATAGAAAACGATGGGGTTAATGATTAGAAATAAAACAATGGCTTTTTTATACCACAAAGGTGCATTGCCAAGAAAATTCTTAGCAAAAGCACTAGAAAGACTAGTATTCATCCTGAAATCTCATTGTTGTTCAAATGGCAGGTCGAGTTTCCCCTACGAAAACTCGTGCGCGATTGTATGTGATCTCACGCGGCTTTGGTAGTTGAACAACCGAAAATATCAAATTTATTCAAGTGTCGATAAAAATAGTCAAGAGATTTTCAAATTTGGAGGTTTGAGCTCAAACCACTTGCTTTAGCTTTAGTTAATGGTTTGTTATTATCGATACAATAAAAACGAAAATAGACTGAGTAAATAATGGTAATTAAAGCAAAAAGTCCAGCGGGATTCGCAGAACAATACATCATTGAATCTATCTGGAATAACCGTTTTGCTCCTGGCACAATTTTACCCGCCGAAAGAGAATTATCTGAGTTAATAGGTGTAACCCGCACCACCTTGCGTGAAGTGCTTCAACGATTAGCGCGAGATGGATGGTTAACTATTCAGCACGGCAAACCCACTAAGGTGAACAACTTTTGGGAAACCGCAGGGCTGAATATTTTGGAAACTTTAGCCCGTTTAGATACCGATGGTGTGCCAGAGTTGTTTGAGCAACTGCTATCAGCAAGAACCAACATTAGTGTGATTTTTATTCGTGGTGCCCTAAAAAACAATCCCGAGAAAAGTCGCCAACTTATCGAGCAATACAAACAACTTGAGCAAACTGGCGAAGCTTATGCTGAGTTTGATTATCAAGTGTTACACGGCTTATCTTTTGCGTCGGGCAATCCTTTATACGCGCTTATTTTAAATGGCTTTAGAGGTATGTATCAAAGCGTTGGTAAATACTACTTTGACGACCCTCAAGCACGCACCTTAGTTGATAATTTCTATCAAGAGCTAATCACCTTGGCCGATAGCGGCGAACACGATAAAGCGCTGCAAGTAGTGCGTAGTTACGGTATTGCTACTAGTGAAGTGTGGAAGCGCCTGCGTGAAACCATGCCAAGTGATATTATGGAAGCAGACTAAGTTTTTGCAGCTAATAGTAAAAAGCTCCGCATTGCGGAGCTTTTTGGTTTTAGGCTACCTTGGCTTCTAGGTAGTTAATGATATCGTTAGACTCGTATAACCATTCTACTTGGTCGCCATCTTCAATGCGTAAACAAGGCACTTTTCTTGAACCGCCTTGGGCCACCAACTCTTCAAGATATTCTGGCTGCGCCTTAATATCGCGTAAGCCAATACTTATTCCATTACGTTTCATCGAGCGACGTACTTTTACGCAAAATGGGCAAGCCGGCAGCTGATAAAGGTGTAAACCTTGGGTTTTTTGATCAATGACAGCCTGCTCCTCAGCACTTCTTTTTACGCCCTTAGGCGAAAATACTGCGTTAAGTAACAATATAATGCGGCCTAAAATCCAACGAACTAGTTTCATTATTACAACCTTGCTAACAATTTGCGGCTGAGTTTAACACAATCAGTGCTCAGCAAAAGCCTTACTAAAACACCAATGTAGTAATGCCCAGCACCAAAAACAAAATAGCAGTAACACGATGAATTAGAGTCATAGGCAATTTCTCTACGCCAAGCTTACCCAGCAGCACTACTGGCACGTTGGCTAGGCACATTCCGATGGTAGTGCCGGTAATTACCATAAACATTGAGTCATACTTGGCTGCTAAAATCACAGTCGCAACCTGGGTTTTGTCACCAATCTCGGCAATAAAAAACAAGATGAGCGAGGCCAAAAAGGGGCCGTATTTGAGTAGCTTGTTATCGTCTTCATCTATTTTGTCTGGCACTAACACCCAAAGCGCCATGGCAATAAATGAGAAGCCAACTAACCAACGTAAAATCTCAGGGTTTAGCCATTGCTGCACTAACGAGCCAAACCAAGCAGCAGCTGCATGGTTAAGTAGAGTTGCAATAATAATACCGGCAATAATTGGCAGAGGTTTTTTGAATTTGCAGGCGAGCAGAAGAGCAAGCAGTTGAGTTTTATCGCCTATCTCGGCAATGGCTACGGCAGTAATTGAAGTGAATAAAGCTTCCATTGGATTTCTTGTATGAGGCGAGCGAATAAACCAATGCACACAACGCAGCTCACCTCTTTATGGCGTTAATGTGCATTTGGTCTTGCTAGGCCAATAAAGGCTGCATTTACCATAGTGATGAGCACTAAGTATGTTGATAAATGCCCCATACCTTATTGATATGGGCAGCTACTCCCCAAAAGCGCGCTGAATATACCCAAAAGCCCTACTAAAGGCAATGGTTTAGCCGCCGATGCGTTTAGTTTTGTAGTCTTTCTGCTTAAGCCAAACCTCTAGCTTGTCGCGTTGGTCACCTTGGATCTCGATAACGTAATCTTTTACGCTGCCACCTACGCCGCAATGTTTTTTCATATCTTTACATAAGGTTTTTAATTCTGCTTCGGCTAAACCAAAGCCAGTTAAGCAGGTAACCCCTTTGCCTTTTCTACCTTTAGTTTCTCTACGCAGCTTAATAGTACCGTCTGTTTCAGGCACTTGTTCAGCTTGCTGCTCTGGTTCAATGCGGCCTTGGTCTGTTGAGTAAACCAGTTGCGAAAGTTGGTCTTTGAATGACATCTTCAATCTACCTTATACCTAAGTTGTGCTGATGGTAGCGTATTTATTCAGGCGGTTTCAAAAAATAGCGATAAATATTTCTCACAAAAATACAAAGCTATCTATAAGCGTTTGATTTAGATCAACACGGAACAGTGATGTGTGTCGCACAATGAAATCAAATGAAAATCATTATTATTTAGACTTAGGTATGGAGGTTCCATGTCATTGGATGAAATAGCCACTGGTCAAAAGGCGCAAATATTGAGCTTAAATGGCTTACCGCGCACAATGCGCAAAAAGCTTATGTCGTTGGGTATTTTACCTAATACGACCTTAACCATTGTAAGGCGCGCTCCACTTGGGGATCCTATCCAAGTATCTGCACCTGGAATCAACCTTGCCCTAAGTAATGGCCAAGCAAAAGCGATTGAGGTGGATAGTCTATGAACAAACATATGATAGCCACCGTAGGTAATCCTAATAGCGGTAAAAGTACCTTGTTTAACGCTTTAACCGGCAGTAAACAAAAAGTAGGTAACTTTAGCGGGATAACTGTAGACAAAAAGTCTGGCTGGATCCGCCAAGCCGACTGGCAAGCAGAAGTTGTAGACTTACCCGGTGTGTACAACATTGACCCGCAGCTTGATAAAAGCTCATTAGATGAACGAATTGCTTGTGAGTTTTTGCAGTCTGAGCCACTAGACCTAGTAATTAATGTGATTGATGCCAGCGCTGTGGAGCGTAGCCTATATTTAAGCATTCAGCTTAAGGAGCTTGGCTTACCAGTGGTGTTGGTGCTAAATAAAATGGACACAGCTAAAGCTAAGCTACTTAATATTAAGGTGAAGCAGTTTAGCGAACAGTTTAATTTGCCTGTGGTGTGCTTGTCAGCCACCTCTAAAAAGCAAGTGAATGACTTTAAGCGCAACTTGCCAAAATTAATGGAGCAAGCCCAGCAAGCTCCCGCTTTAAGCTTGGAATACCCAACGGAAATTGAAGCCTTTACCACCGAGTGGCAGCAAAAGCTTGGCTTAAACAAAGGGCAAGTTCTGCGTTTAATTGAGCATGATCCATGGTTAACCGAGCAACTAGACCCTGATTTACAGCTAGAGGTGGGCCAAGCGCTGGGTCAATTTACAACAACTGACGTTGATTTAGAGCTCGCTGATAGCCGCTATAGCTTTATCTACCAACTTACCCAAAGCTGTATCAGTAAAAAAGGCCAGCTAAGCCGCGATTATTCCGAGCTACTGGACAAAGTATTGCTTAACCGTTGGGTTGGTATTCCGGCCTTTTTAGGTGTTATGTACTTAATGTTCATGTTTGCCATTAACGGTGGCGCGGTGTTTATCGATTTTTTCGATATTACAGCGGGTACTATTTTTGTTGATGGCGTGAGCGAACTGTTAGCCAGTGTTGGTGCGCCAGAATGGGCGAGCATTGTATTGGCTAGTGGTGTAGGGGTAGGCATACAAACCGTAGCAACCTTTATTCCTGTAATTGCTTGTTTGTATCTGTTTTTAGCCTTGTTAGAAAGCTCAGGTTACTTAGCGCGTGCAGCCTTCGTTGTAGACCGCGCTATGCAAGTTATCGGCTTACCTGGTAAAGCATTTGTGCCAATGCTAATGGGCTTTGGTTGTACCGTGCCGGCCATTATGGCTACTCGAGTACTAGAAAAACACCGTGAACGGGTGCTTACCTCAGCAATGAGCCCGTTTATGTCTTGTGGTGCACGTTTACCCGTATATGCCTTGTTTGTTGCAGCGTTTTTCCCCGAGCAAGGGCAGAACATGGTGTTTGCTTTGTATATTGTGGGCATTATCGCTGCGATTATTACCGGTTTGCTGCTTAAGTACACTCTGCTACCTGGCACAGCTCAAGACTCTGTATTAGAGCTGCCAGACTATCAGTTCCCAACAGTGTTTGGGGTACTATTGCTTACTTGGCAAAAAGTGCGAGGCTTTATTGTTGGCGCCGGTAAAACCATTGTTTTAGTGGTAGCGATATTAAGTGTTCTTAATCACGTTGGTACCGGCGGTGAGTTGGATGCTGAAGGTCAAGAGCACTCGATATTATCCCGCGCTAGTCAGTTTGTTACGCCGGTATTTGGCCCCATGGGCATCGAGCAAGATAACTGGCCAGCCACTGTAGGAATTGTAACCGGCCTGTTTGCTAAAGAAGCGGTAATTGGCACCTTAAACAGTCTATATGCAGATCCCGAAGAAGAGGCTGAAGCATGGACTTACTTAGGCCGTTTCCAAGAAGCCGGTCAAAGCATTGTCGATAACTTTAACGACCTTAATTATGGCGATCCCCTGGGCATTGCTATTGAAGAAGCTGAAGATGTAGCTAGCGCTGCTGAAATCAATGAAGTAGATCTAGGCACTATGTCACAGTTGTCTCAACACTTTAGCCAAGCTTCAGCTGTATCGTTTATGTTGTTCATTTTGTTGTACATGCCTTGTGCAGCGGCAATGGGCGCTTTGGTCAAAGAGCTTGGACTAAAATGGGCAAGATTGATTGGCGTATGGTCGACCTTGTTAGCTTATTGCACCGCAACTATTTATTACCAAGCGGCAACATGGCAACAAACACCCATTTCAGGCAGTGTATTGTTATTGGCAATGGTGATTGTACTAAGTGTTTGGGTACTGTTCTTAAAGCGTCAAAAGGCAGAGCACTATGATACTACAAGCGCTTAAAAGCTATATTGAAGAGAACCCTGGTGTGTTGTTAAACCAAGTCGCTAAGCATTTTTCGCTTAGCGATGACGCCGCGCTAGCTATGCTTCAACCATGGGTTAAGCGCCATAAGTTGCGAGTTGTTAAACTCGGCTCATGTAATAAAGGCTGTGGTTGTAGCGCTAGCGAAGAGCAGTGGCAGCTTTACTGGCAAAATGACAATAGCATTGGCGTAACCTGTTAAATCTATACCCAAACTTAGACCAAAAAAGGACAGCAGTAAGTTGTCCTTTTTTTGTGGCTATTTTAATTGCTGTACCAAAGCAACTAAGTTGAAGTTATCTATCTTAGCCTGTTATATAAGTTAATCGCTTATTCTGGCTTGTTGGTGCGTTGGTAAGCTTCGATAAACTGCTTCACTGGCATTGGTTTGCCAAACATCCAGCCTTGACCATATTCAACACCTAAATCTTCTAACACTTTGCTCTGCATAATATTTTCTATGCCTTCGGCAATTACTTTTAAGTCAGACTTATGAGCAATATCTACCATGTGTGGCACTAGCGAAGAGCGGATAGAGCCAGCTTCTAAATCAAATACAAAGCTTTTGTCTATTTTTAAGTATTGGCAGCGAAAGTTTTTTAGTTGAGCAAGGTTAGAGTAGCCGGTACCAAAGTCGTCAATGGCAACTTCAAAACCTTGTTTAATGACTTGGTTTATATTTTGGTTTGCTACTAGGCTGTCTAGTTGCAAGTCTTCGGTTATCTCTAAGGTTATGTTGCCTGCGAAGTCTTTTACCTCTTGTAAGTTTTTTAACTCGTTGATGTTGTTGTTTTCAACGTCATTAGGGAAAATATTAAAACTAATTTTGCAATCACTTTGGATTACACCGCTGGCTTGCAAGTCCTTTAGCGCATTTTTCATCACCAATAAAGTAAACGGCCAAGTGAGTTTTAAGGCTCGGATCTCACCAATAAATTGGTCTGGATAAAGCTCGCCAAGCGGGTCCTTAAAGCGCGCCAATACCTCACCGCCAATCACTCGTTTGGTTTTTAAGTCCACCAAAGGTTGAATTTGGTAATAAAAATGCTTTTTACGTAAACCTCGACGAAGTCGAGCGTTGGTGCTGCTGTGACGCTTAAATAATGTTTCGGAGCAGATGCTTGCCAAAATCCCAAAGGCAAGGCTGAACATTAACGAGAAGAATAAAAACCAAGTTTTGTTTTTAATAAGCGTGTAATTGTAAAGGCTTAGGGCGATACAAAAATCGTAGTTTTCACTACAGCTGTGAAAATAGTGATAGTTGTCGGTGACTTCCTCATAAACCAAGGTGTCGGTGTCTTTATATATACCTTGGGTGCCGGTGAGGTGAATGGCATTTTCTCTCCTGTTCGACACTAACTCCCATTGATTATCACCATATTCGAGCGGCGCAAAGGTACTGTTATCGATCACCACATTAAAGTCGCCCCTGCGAATCACCACTCCAGAGTGCAGGTAATCAAATATGATGAGCTGTGTATTAAGCCAAATATCAAAGCCTAGTGAGGTAGAAAAAGATGGAGGATCTAAAGCTACTGGCTCTTCGAGTAAGCCGCCAACACTAGTACAAAGAAGGTGATCGTCTTCTAGTAAACCCACATCGCGAATATAACTACTTAAGTATACTGTTTGGCGCATCTTAGTGAGGGAAGCTTCGCTACAATCATTTATATCTAGTTTTTCAAGGTCGTCTAAAGCTTGAAGGGAATCATAAATAACTGTTTGAGTCAGAGAAATAGTATTGTGGGCGTAGCGGCGTTGGCTTTCACTAATATCTGCTGAAAGCAGCATTAAGGCAATGTAAACCATCAGAGCGCAGGTGAAAAATCCGCTGCTGATTACAACGGTTCGAGGTGAGAATATCCGCATTAACCAATCCTTTTGCATAGACCTCACAAGTAAAGCATAAAAACATCAATCATTCCTATGCTTTACAGTGTTTTAAGTTCCATTTTCTAGATTAGTTATTGGGCTATATTTGAATGCTTATTCCGGCTTCTGATTGATTAAGCGGATTAACAGGCTGCCGTCGAGTAGGGCACGCTTTACGAGTGCCAGGCCACCAATGGTCGGATTATTTTGAAAGTGTGCCGCTTGCACTGGCAAGGCATCAGCAAAAGAGCTTAAGGCTTGATGCTGAATGCATTGTTTGATGGTGGGTAATAAAATGTCTTCAGCGGCCATTATTTCACCCGCTAAAACAATTTTTTGTGGGTGAAACAGGTTAATGGCAATCGCAATGCTGCTGCCCAATACAGTGGCAACTCGTTGCAGTACTTGTCGGCATAACATGTCGCCTTGTTTCGCCGCAAAACATACGTCTTCAATGGTAAAGCCGGCTTCCAGAATACTTGGGCTACCTTGCTCAATTAGCGCTTGCAAACGAGCGACAATGGCGGTGTTAGATACAATGGTTTCCAGGCAACCAACATTACCACACTGGCATTTCTGACCTAATGGATCGACTTGAATATGCCCAATTTCGCCAACATCGCGGTGTTGGCTCATAAATACCTGACCATTAACAATGATGCCCGCGCTAGTACCGCTGTGCACAGTAATCAGTATCGAGTCTAAACAGTCTTTGGTCGCGCCAAAGTAATGTTCGGCTAAAGCCATCGCGCGAGTGTCGTTACCGATATAAGCGGGTAAACCAAAACGGCTCTCTATCATTTCACCTAATGGGCAATCGCGTAGTTGGTAATGTGGGGTATAAACCACAATGCCTTCACCGGGATTAACTAAGCCTGACAAGGTTACGGCTACCGCAATAAGCTGCTTTTGTTCACTAACATGCTGTTCAATAAAGTCGGCGATTTTGTCGAGTAACTCTTGGGTTAACGGATCTTGCTCAAGTTCGTTTACTGAGAGTTTGTCGTGGGCATGAGATACACCGCTTAAATCAAACAGTGAAATATCTAAAGCTCCGCGACCCAATCGTACCGAGATAAAGTAATAACTGCCTTGCTCTGCCATTAAAGAAATAGCGCGACGACCTCCGGTGGAGGCTTGTTGGGCAACTTCTTTAATTAAGCCTGTTGCTAGCAGTTGGCGGGTAATTTTTGTCACACTGGCGGGCGCTAGTTGGCTCTGCTCCGCAATTTTCACCCGCGAGATTGGTCCTTGTTGGTCAATCATGCCATATACTGCGGCAGTATTTACCTGCTTAACTTTATCTACATTTACGATTAATTTGTCATTCATCTTTTTGATTAAAACTGAGTCAATTGGCCATCGCTAATTGCAAGGGTGACATTAAAGTCTTGATCAAATGCGGTTAAGTTTGCGGCGTAACCTGCCTTGATTCTGCCTAAGTCGTGATCCCTGTTAATAGCGGTTGCTGGGTACAAAGAAGCCATTCTTAAACTGTCTCGAAGAGATAAACCTACTGATTGTACGCAGTTTTTTACTGCTTCAATCATGGTTAAAGCAGAACCGCCGAGTGTACCATCATCACCAAAGCAAATCCCATCTTGAACTGTGATCTTACGTCCAACAAAATCAAAGCTGCTTATATCAGCGCCAGCTGCAGCGGTTGCGTCACTAACTAAACATAGCTTGTGGCGCAATAATCGTTTTGCGATGCGCACATTGGCGTTTGACACATGGTGGCCATCTACGATGATTCCTGCGTAGAGGTTGTGGTCAAATATAGCGCCAAGTACACCTGGCTCTCGCCCGGTCATTGGGCTCATGGCATTAAACAAATGAGTGGCAAAGCCAGCCCCGGCATTAATGGCATCGCTTGCTTGCTGGTAGTTTGCGTTGGTATGGCCTAAAGAGACCAATATGCCTGCTTCTTTAAGTGCGGAGATACTAGATAGCTCAACCTGCTCAGGCGCAAGGGTAACCTTTTTAACTGCGTCATGATTGTCGAGCAAAAAGCGTAATCGTTGTTGGTTAAGTTGGCGGATCAGCTTTTCGCTATGAATGCCTTTTTTATCAACACTTAAGTAGGGGCCTTCTAAGTGAAGACCTAAGTTAACTGTGCCGCTATTTTTGCTGTGTTCTCTAGAAACGTTAACCGCTTGCTCCATATCCTCATCATTGGTGGTGATAAGGGTTGGCATGAAGTTAGTCGCACCACTTTTTAAATTAGTTTGATGCATACGCTCTAAGTTGGTGCTAGAGAAGTCGCCATTAAGCATTACGCCGCCACAGCCGTTTAGCTGTAGGTCGATAAAACCGGGGCAAAGTACCGAGCCATTTAAGTCTATGCTGCTAATCTGTGGCGATACTTGTTGGTTAGGCACCACTGAACTGATTTTGTTGTTATCAACAAGCACCGAATAGCCGTTTAGCAATTCACAACCATCAAACACTAGTGCATTGGTTAGGGCGTACATCATTGGCTTATCCTAAATATTCTTGATGTTTTCGGCTTCCAGTTCATGAAAGTAACGTACTGTTTTTACTTTCAATTCCATAGTGGAAGGTTGGTCACATACTATCATCGCTTTAGGATGAAGTTGTAGGGCAGAAATAGTCCAAAGGTGGTTTACGCTGCCTTCTACCGCGGCTTCTAGCGCTTGGGCTTTGTTGTGTCCGGTCACCAATATAAGAATTTCTTCTGAATCAAGTAGAGTTCCCACTCCTACCGTAAGCGCCAGTTTTGGCACTTGCTCTAAGCTGTCGAAGAAGCGTGAATTAACCATACGGGTATCTTCGGTAAGGGTTTTAACCCGCGTTCTAGAGGCCAAAGACGATGCAGGTTCGTTAAAAGCGATATGCCCGTCAACACCTACGCCACCCATAAACAAGTTTATTTTTCCGTATTGTTTAATTTTAGCTTCGTATCTGGCGCATTCTGCTTCTAAGTCTTCGGCGTTACCGTCGAGCAAGTTAATGTTTTCTGCTGGTATGTCTATCTGCGAGAAAAAATTGTTGTGCATAAAGCTGTAGTAGCTTTCTGGATGGTCACTAGGGATCCCAACATATTCATCCATATTAAACGTTACAACGTGCTCAAAACTTAGTTCACCCTGTTTATGCAGCTCTATTAAGTGTTGATAAGTAGCTAGCGGTGTACCTCCAGTAGGGCAACCTAATACAAATGGGCGCTCGGCCGTAGGCTTATAGGACTTAATTTTCTCCGCGATATAAAGGGCAGACCATCGTCCTACTTGGTTTTTGTCGAGTAATGGTATTAATCTCATGATCGTTCTCCACTAAATTTAGGCTTAGTTTAGCAATATAATTCTCTTTGAAAAATAAGTTTTCGATATTTTGTGATAAATAGCCTGTTTTAGTCTCTGTTGTTCGTGTCTGTGTCACATTTTTGCGGTTCTTTATTTGCGTGTGAATTTTTATTATTTACACTGCGAATTAAGTTCTTGGCGGATCATTAATCAACCAAATAACCAATGATGCACCAAGCTCGAATAGGCAAACGCTACTGGAAAATTGAACTTGGTTATTAATAACCATAACGAGGGATACTATGTTTAGCTATTTACAAAAAATTGGTCGAGCCTTAATGGTGCCCGTTGCTGTGCTACCAGCAGCAGCCATTTTAATGGGAATAGGTTATTGGATTGATCCGAACGGCTGGGGCGGTAATAGCGCGCTGGCTGCATTTTTGATTAAATCTGGCGCTGCTATTATCGACAACATGTCGGTACTGTTTGCTATTGGTATTGCCTATGGTATGTCTCGTGACAAAGACGGTGCTGCTGCGCTAGCCGGTTTTGTTGGCTACATGGTAATAACCACTTTGCTTTCTCCGGGAGCCGTAGAGCAAATTGGCTTGGTAACGCTAAATGACGCAAGCACACTGGCGTTTTCTAAAATCGAAAACCAATTTGTAGGTATTATCAGCGGTATTATGGCGGCCGAGCTGTATAACCGTTTTTATCAAGTTGAGCTGCATAAAGCGTTGTCCTTCTTTAGTGGTAAGCGCTTAGTTCCTATTCTTACCTCGGTAGCCGGTATTGTGGTGGCCTTTGTATTAATGTACCTGTGGCCGCTAATTTTTGGTGGCCTAGTTACTTTTGGTGAGAGTATTACTGGTATGGGATCGGTAGGCGCGGGTATCTACGGCTTCTTTAACCGCTTACTCATTCCAATTGGCCTTCACCATGCACTAAATGCTGTGTTCTGGTTCGATATGGCCGGCATTAACGATTTAGGCAAGTTCTTGAGTGTTGCTTCTGATGCTGTGCCTGGAGAAACAGGCCGTTACATGGCGGGCTTCTTCCCGATTATGATGTTTGGATTACCAGGGGCGGCGCTAGCTATCTATCACACCGCTAAAGCTGAGAACAAAACTAAAGTTGCATCAATTATGATTGCCGCTGCTACAGCTTCGTTCTTTACCGGTGTAACAGAGCCGCTCGAGTTCGCCTTTATGTTTGTAGCTCCAGTACTCTACGTTGTACATGCCTTACTTACTGGTATCTCGGTGTTTATTGCTGCGTCAATGCAATGGATGGCGGGCTTTGGCTTTAGTGCTGGTTTGGTTGATATGGTGCTGTCATCACGTAATCCACTTGCTACCAACTGGTACATGCTGATTCCACAAGGCTTTGTTTTCTTTGCTGTTTACTACTTTGTTTTCAAAACAATGATCATCAAAATGAACCTAAAAACGCCGGGGCGTGAAGATGCAACTGAAGAGGAAGCTAGCTTAAGCGTAGGAGGTTCGCACAGCGATACAGCAGATTTAGTACTAACCATGTTAGGTGGTACCGACAATGTAGTGCTAGTTGATAACTGCGCAACGCGTCTTCGTTTAGAAGTGAAAGATAGTGACCAAGTAAATGTAAATGAACTTAAAAAACATGTACCTGGCGTTATTATTCCAAGTAAAACGGCGGTACAAGTGGTGATTGGTCCACACGTAGAATTTGTTGCCAATGAGTTGAAGCTATTGGCGGCCAAATAAAAGAACAAAGAAAAGAGCAAAAAAAAGCAGTCGTCCTTAACTGCTATTGTAGTGATAGTGTTTGGCCCTCATTAGAGGGCCTTTTTTGTTACTATTTTATATTGATTTTGATATTGGTTACTGAGTTATAGCAGCCGGTTCGGCATAGGCTTTGGTTCCCCATAGCGGTACTGTAGACAAGCTATGTTTGTAACTGCCCGATGTTTCTTTGGTTGAGTAAGACAAATACATTAGGGTTTGTGATTCTTCATCAAAAATTCGGCGTATTTTGAGTGATTTAAACAAAATGCTTTTCGACTTTTTAAACACCACTTCACCAGATTTGCTTTTATCAATGTTAGCTAACATCGCCGGGGTGATTTCGCCAGTTTGGCGACAGGATATAGACATATCGCTAGGGTCTGCAAAGTCTAGATCGGCTTCTACATTAGCTATGTGACAGGTCACTCCGTCGATTAACGGATCCTTCAATACGCTGATTTTAATGTCTTTGGTGGTAAGTAAGCCTAAAGATACATCGGCGACTTCATTGCTATCACAAGCAGTGAGTAGGGCGCAGGCCAGAATGGTACTAAGGATCTTTTTCATAAAATCACTTCTTTAATTTATGTCTCGTTACAGTATCTTAGTACGCTACTAAGCTTGGACGCATTTAGCAAATAACGTTAATTGCTATTAACTTACAGTAGCTGCACATTTCATGATGTTATGCACTTTCTAGCGAAGCTAGATTTGGCAGCTTTTCAAGGAACAATTATGTCTATAAAAGTGGTCACCTTGTCGGAAGCATTTAAACAACTTCGTTTTGCAAGTGAGCGTCGGCCGGAGTCTACAGCACAAGACTTAGCTGGCGCATTTTCTGAGTTATCTGCATATCGCAATGGCGGCATCTACATTGGCCATTATGCTGGCAATAGCGAATGGGAGCGCCACTCAGAAGGTGATGAAATTGTTCAAATTATCAAAGGCTCTACCTCGCTTATTTTGTTACAGGAAGAGGGAGAACAGCGTATCGCGCTAAGTGCAGGGCAGTTAGCGGTGGTTCCGCAAAATCAATGGCACCGCTTTGAAACACCCGAAGCGGTAAAAGTAATGACGGTAACGCCTCAACCAACCGATCACCAGGTAACTAAGCCAACCTTCAGCCAATAAGCTTGCTTGCGAATTAATTAAACAAGGATGCCAGCAATGGATAAACTGCTTTTTAGTATTAGAAAAGCGATGCAACAATCTAGTGATTTGCCCTTTTCGGTTTACTCCTCGGTGTTAGAACAGCAATTGCACAATGTACCTATTAGCAAACCCTTGTTGATTGTGGTGTTAAGCGGAGACAAGCAACTTGGGGGCGACAATAAAATTAATTGTCCGGCCGACCATTTTATTTTTCTGTCGGACAGCCCAGCCATAAATATGCGAAATATTCCGAAAGCTAAGTTGTATTTCGCTTTGTTAATTGAGTTTGATTACCAAGATTTTGAAGAGTTGCCCATTGGAGAGCAGCCGGATAAAGACTACTTTGCAGACAAAATACCAGTCCCATTAAGGCAAAGTTTACAACAGTTTGTTGAATGCAGTAGTTGGGCAAATCAGCAGATATTGTCTTTAAGGAAGCGAGAAATATTGGCCTTACTTTATCACCTTGGTTATCAACAAGTGGCTATGATGCGAAGCAAAAACAAAGTATCGCATCGGCTGCACGAGTTGTTTACGAAAAGTGGTTTTAAAGATTTATCAACCACAGCCATTTGTGAAAAGCTTGCGATGAGCGAATCTACATTACGCCGTAAGCTCAAGCTTGAAGGTAGCAGTGTACAATCAATTAAAGATCGTTCTCGTATGAGCTTGGCTCTGCATTTATTACAAACCAGTGTCGAGCCGATAGGTTTAATAGCAGAGCAGTGTGGGTACCACTCGCAATCTCGATTTACCGACAAATTTAAAGCACACTTCGGCCTAACCCCTCGAGAATTAAGAAAAACCAGAATGAACGAATAAGGCGATAACTTGACGGTTTTTGCGCTAATTATGTAATTAGGTAAGTTCTAAGATAATCCCTCATTATTTGTTTAAGAGGTTTATTATGAGAGCGTTATCTGCCGCAACAGTTTTCTTTTCACTAATCGGGTGCAACATGGCTATGGCTGAGAGTCTTAGTTTGTCGAGTAATGACATTAGCCATGGAGAGTTAATGAGCAAGCAGCAAGAGTTTGTCGGGTTTGGTTGTACTGGGGGGAATATGTCACCGCAGCTTTCCTGGAAAAATCCACCTAAAGGCACTAAAAGCTTTGCCATTACTGCCTATGATCCAGATGCACCTACCGGAAGTGGCTGGTGGCATTGGCAGGTGGTTAATATCCCTCTAAGTACCCGTTCCTTGGCAACTAATGCCGGCAGTGTCGAATCTGAGATACTGCCTAGTGGTAGCCGTCAGATTGAGAACGACTATGGTGTTGAGGCATTTGGCGGAGCTTGCCCTCCAAAAGGACATGGTATGCATCGCTACCGATTTACCTTGCATGCCTTATCGGTTGAAAAACTAGATTTACCAACAAGAGCTTCGGGGGCCTTGGCCGGGTATATGATTAATGCCAATACCTTAGAGTCGAGCACCATTGAAGCTTTATACCAGCGTGAATAATCGGGCTTGTTTGCTGCACCGTTGCTCTTAGCTATGAACCTAAGAGCAAAGATTAATGCGACCCTCGCTAACTGGCGGTAAGATCCACAGGTTCCCCCTTAGCTTTGCTTTTGCTATAGCCTGCTAGATAAGTATTAGTAAGATAGAAGTTGCTAAATTGCTCTTCAAAATCTTGCGCAACACTTGCCACAGCAATGCCTGTAGCTAACAAGTTGAGTTGCCAAGCTTGGACTTTGGGTAAGCCTTCTAATAAGTCGAAGCCTGTTTTTCGTTTGATAATGTCTGCGCGGTGCAGCAGCGGTAGCCAAGCGATATCAACTTTACTTACATGGTTAGACTTAAAGAACACCGTTGTTCCAGACAAATTTTCTTCTACTTTGCTAAAGGCTTTAATTAGTTTTTCACTGCGTTCTTCAAAGGTGGTTTTGTCTTTGCTGCTCATTGTGCCGCACTGGGTTAAATAGTGCTTTGAACCTAAGTAACTCCATGCTCGGTCTATGGCTCGCTGCTCGTTAGTAACATCAGCTTCTATGGAACCAAATTCATCTTCGATGTATTCAATAATGGCGTCTGACTCAAATAACGCAGTATTGTTTTCTGTCACTAGAACGGGAACTTGCCCATTAGGTGAAATATCTAAAAACCACTGCGGTTTGTCTTTCAAGCTAATGTATTCAATCTCGTAAGCTATGTTTTTAGTTTCTAAAGCTGCAGTGACGCGCTGAACAAATGGGCAAATTTTAAAGCTAACAATTTTAATCATGATGTTCTCATCGTATTGGTGAATTACTTATAAGACGAACCTGATGAGAAAAAGACGAATTTTCTTCGCTATCTATTTAGGTACACCAAAAGACTAGTTTTAAACTTATGCCGCCCATTGCTGATTTTTGCTTCGAATCAACGGTTAAGTATTGAAAACGAGCCGTTTGCTTAACATGGACTCAACTTAAACCTTAATTAAATTAGGGGTTTATCTCCTATATGAGTTTGAAATAACGACTTGCTCAACAGTCTTTTTAGTTTAGTATGTCGGGCTGAAATGGAAGTCGTACCCTGTTAAATGGACCTTATATGCTGAATAGAATGAAATATACGCTACTCGTTTTTGCTGCTGTGCTTGGATTAACGCAGCAAGCCCATGCTGGGTTTATTGTTTATACCGATCGAGCTGCATTTGAAAATGCTGCTGGTGCCGAGTTAGCCTTTGAAGGATTTAATGATCCTGCTTTGCTGAACGAAGACTTAACGATTAGTGCGAACCGTTATAGAAGCACTAGTAGTTTAGTTAGTGAGGGTGCAAAAGCCCTTAGTATTTTTGAATCAAATACTTTCACCGTTGAATTTGAACACGATGTGTTTGCACTTGGCTTTGATTTGAACGAACTTAACTCATCTCATTTGGATTATTTGGATAGTGCAGGCCACATTATCGATGAAGCGCTAAAGATTACCGATGTGTGGTATGAAAGTACCTTTTTCGGCTTGATTAGTGATACAGCGTTAAGATCCTTTTCATTGGTTGGATCAGGGAGTAGTTCAGCGGTTTACGGTTTTGACGCGCTTTCTTATACCGCAGCAACACCTGTACCGACTCCGCCTACCTGGCCATTAATGTTGGTTGGTTTAAGTTTGGTGTTGTTACGTTGTTATAAACGTACTTAATTGATTGCTTCTCTCGCTTTTTTAAAAAAAAAGACGCTTCATAGCGTCTTTTTTATTGTTTGACGGACATACTTACTAGCGTTCTACGCGAGCCAGCGCAATGCCCATCATTACAAACAGCGAGCCAAATACACGATTTTGCAAGGCTACAAACTTCGCCTTTCCTAACCAAGGCTTTACCGCTGACGCTAAGGTGGCATAACTAAACATCACGGCGCAATCAATCATTACCACTGTTACCCCTAAAAGCAGGTACTGGCCTGTCATATCTTGGGTTGGATTAACAAACTGCGGTAAAAATGCCGCAAGAAAAATAATTGATTTTGGGTTCATTAAGTTAACGATAAACCCTTGTTTGATAAGCTGTGAACTGGTTTTATTTGCCACTTCTTTTCCTGTTAGTGCTACTGATTTCTCAAAGAATTTACTAATGCCTAAATAAAGAAGGTAGGCTGCGCCTAGATACTTTACTACGGTAAACGCTATCGCCGAAGACGCTAACAATGCGCCTAAACCAATAGACACAATAAGTAGATGAGTAACCAAAGCGAGCTGTAAGCCAGCTATGTTTTTACATGCCTGTTTAAAACCACCACTTAATGAATGGCTAATAGTGGCTACTGTGCCAGCTCCCGGAGAAATACTAAATACAATACAAGCGGCTACAAAGGTGAGCCATACACTGAGCAACATGGGGAAATCCTTGTAAAGAAGCCCTTAAACATTGCTGCAATATCGCAGAATAGCCTAAGGGCGTCTAGAGCTTGCCGTAAAATGTTTAGCTTTGGCGTTTAGAAGACAATATTGGCAAATATACCGCCAAGAAAATCAAACTCGTGATTATCCAAAGTCCTGCACTTAAATTCCAAGCTAACAAAGCATCAGCAAGGGGCAAAAAAGTACGTATTAACGTAGCCGCTACTAAGAGGATAAACGCAATGCTAATAATCGGCTTGATGATCAATGTTCTGCCGGTATGGCCAAGCGATACACGGCTCATCATGGCAAAAATCATTAAGCCAATGGCTCCAATGGTAATGATATGCAGCGCATTGCTAAAGCTTAGTGAAGTTAGGTAATAGCTCGCGCCAAGAGCAATTAAACCCAAGGCCATAAGCAAATACGATATGTGTAGCGACCATAACAGCGGTACTTTTAGGGTGTTAATACTGCGCCAGTAAGCTAAGCGTAATAAGTGAAACTGACCAAGTAACATTAAACTTAGTGGTACAAGTTGATAGGTATTTACAAAGTAGCTAGCAATAAAAGCGGCAGTGGTAGCAATTGCTAATGGACCTACCAAGCGATTGATCCATGCTGGGCATTCGATGGGGGCAGTTTGCGCACCGCGAACGGTAAAGAAGGGAATAACTCTGCCGCCCACTAAAGCCATCATAATAGTAAACAATAAAACCATGGCTCGGCTTAAATGCAGCGCCAGACCGCTGTTTGCTGTTAAATCACTGCCTAATATAACCAAGTTAACTAAACCCATTACCGAAAGCAGTGCGATAAATATGTAGTTACGTCGATTTTGCGCAGCAAATACCAACTTACTATAGATGATTACAACAGCTAGCCACCATAGACCTTGTAAGATGGTAGCCAGTACTGCACTTTCGGCAGTGTTTATGTAAAAGGCAATACGAGTTAAAGACCAAAGTGCTACTAAAGCAGCCAGCGCTTTTCCTTTAATGCTGGGCTGGCCGGTCCAGGTTTGTACCGCAGTAAGAATGAAGCCAACTGCTACGGTAGTGCCAAAGCCAATTAGCATTTCATGAGCATGCCACACATGTGGACTTAACCCACTATGGCCAATTAGCATGTGGCCGTTTAGTAATAATATCCAAAACGCCAAGCTAAGTGCCGAACTAAAGGCTGCTAGCAAGAAGAAAGGGCGAAAGGCTAATTCGAAGATTGGGTGTTGATGCCAATGTTGTGCTGTATCGTTTGTATCTGGCTCAGCAATTTTAATCACTATATAACCTCTTGACCAAGTTCGTTAAATCCTACGCAGCGTAACACGTAACCAACTTTTAATACGCCAGCAAATACAATGGTAGATATGTGTGCAGTAATTTGCATTGGAATAGAAAAAGCCTGTGCTAAGGGGTAGGAAATGATAATGGATGAAATGATCACAAGCAGTGAGACTAGCATTAACCAGTTTCCACCCACTATGCAACGCATGTATTGGCGAAAAGCACTTGGTTTGTTTGAATCTACGAATAAAGGAAAGTGTTTCATGGAATTCTCCTGATACTAGCTATTTGATATTCATTTCTCGTTTACATAAGTACTTCGCAATCTTCATACCAACTATTTAAAGCCGCTAAGACCAGTGAACTCGCCGACTCTTGAAATGACGATGTCATAATGACTCGTGGATATTCCTTGTCATTTTGACTACTATGGGTATAAATGAGGAGTTGTAATGTCAGATATATCTTCAAAAGCCTTAATCGAGTTAGCTTTAGACTTAGCGCAAAATCTTAGTAGTAAAGATCGATTCGACCGGTTACTGGATACCGTGCGAAAAACCATTGCTTGTGATGCAGTGGCTCTGCTTGCAGTAAGAGGTGAGCAACTCACTCCTCTTACGCTGCAAGGGCTTAGCCGAGATACTCTAGGTAGGCGCTTTTACCTGTCGGAACATCCGCGCTTTCAACAAATTTGTGCCTCCAGCATGCCGGTGCGTTTTCCGGCTAACTGTGAGTTACCCGATCCCTATGATGGCTTGTTGATTGACCGAGAAGGTGATTTGCCTGTTCATGCCTGTATGGGTTTACCCTTGTATTTTGATCAAAGCTTAATTGGCGTACTTACCTTAGATAGCTTTACTCCGGAAGTGTTTGATGACATTCCCAATAGAACACTTGAAGTAATCTCCGCTATGGCGGCAGCTAGCCTTAATACAGGCTTAACCTTAGACCTACTGGAACAGCAGGCTCATCATTCGCAACAAGTATTGGAAGAACTAAATCAAGCTGCATGGCATCACAACAGTGATGAAATTGTCGGTGAAAGCCCGGTGATGAAGCGCCTTAAACAGGAAATTGCCTTGGTGGCACCATCTGATTTTACTATCTTGATCCAAGGGGAAACCGGTGTAGGTAAGGAGCTAGTTGCCCGCTCTTTGCACCTTCAATCGTCTCGTTACAAAGCGCCAATAGTGCATGTGAACTGTGCAGCCTTACCTGACAATTTGATTGAAAGTGAGCTATTTGGTCATGTTAAAGGCGCCTTTACCGGCGCTGATAAAAACCGCGCAGGTAAATTTAGCATTGCTGATGGCGGCACTATTTTTCTCGATGAAATAGGTGAGTTGCCTTTGGCTGCCCAAAGTAAGCTATTGCGAGTATTGCAAAACCAAGAGGTGCAGGCGCTTGGGCAAGACAAAATTCAAAAAGTAGATGTCCGGGTGATTGCCGCCACGAACCGGGATTTAGCAAAGGAAGTTGAGCAAGGCCGGTTTCGCGCCGATTTGTATCATCGCTTATCGGTCTACCCTGTGTTGGTTCCACCTTTAAGAGAGAGAGTGGGGGATGTTCAATTATTAGCGGGCTTTTTTGTGGAGCTGGTTAAACGCAAATTGGGGATTCCACAAATAAAACTTCAAAGTGATTTGGTGGCTTATCTAAATGCCTACGATTGGCCTGGCAATGTTCGGGAATTAGAGCATCTAATTAGCCGTGCAGCGCTAAAAGCGCGAGCTCACCAAAGTGGTAAAGTTATTGTACGAATTAGCGTTGCTGATTGCGGTGAGCTTAAATCAGCTGATATTGTAGAATCTTCCTCTTATCAATCGACTGCACCCACAAGCATTGCTGCTGGCTTTAACTTACGCCAAGCAACAGACGCGTTTCAAAAAAGTTTGGTAGCAGCGAGTTTAGAAAAACACCAAGGAAGCTGGTCTGCGGCAGCTAAAGAGCTAGGGGTTGATAGAGCCAATCTAAGCCGCTTGGCAAAACGTTTGGGTTTAAGTGTGGACAAAGTGGTTAAACGCTAAACTATAGTTTGCTTGTGTACGTAGTTACTGAGACACCTAATATCAAGGACGAACTGTGAATTACATATTATCGACAGGCTTCGCGCTTTTACTACTCTCAAGCCCAGCGACTGCTGAGCAAACCAGCCAGTTTGCGTTAATTGACCATGAAGGGGTAAAAACCTGGGTTAAACGCGATGGTGATAAGTTACTTCACTTAAATGCTTCACCTTTAGATGAAGGCCAAGTTAATGGTCAAACATCGGCTGAGGCATCAGCTAAGTACTTAATGCCGATAAAACCGGCCACAGTATTTGCAGTGGGTTTAAACTATCGCAGCCATGCTGGAGATGCAGGTGCCAGCAAGCCAGAAATTTTCTATAAGTCATATAGTTCTCTCAGTATTGGAGGACCGTTGCAGCTCCCAAAGGATGCGCGAAATGTGCATTTTGAGGGGGAGCTGGTGGTTGTGATTGGTCAAAACTGTTCAAAGGTATCTAAGCAAAATGCTAGAGAATGTATATTTGGTTATACAGTAGGGAATGATCTCACCGAGCGCTCTTGGCAAGGTCGAGATTTGCAATGGTGGCGGGCTAAAGGTGCCGATGGTTTTGCTCCGATTTCTCCTTGGATAACTCAAACTACAGCTGAAAACCAGTTCACTGTGACCACTAAGCTAAACGGAGATATCGTTCAACAAGAATCGTCGGCGAACATGATTCACTCTGTAGAGGATATTGTTAGTTACATTAGCCAATATGTAACCTTGCAAGCTTATGATGTGATCTTTACTGGTACACCGGGAAGAACTAAGGCACTAAAGAGTGGAGACCAAGTAGAAGTGAGTATTGAAGGCCTAGGTAAGGTGTCTACTCAAATTGAGTAAACACCCATGTTATATGGCTTTATTTTACGGGGGTTAAGCCCTTATTGCGATTGTCTACAGCGCCGTCTAGATCAAAGTCGGCTGACTTCCAAGCGCTGGCTTCTTGGTGAGTGAACTTTTTAGTGGCCCATGCAGTGGCTGAAGAAAGATCAAAGCCTGAATCTATCCAGCCTCGGGCGTCAACAGCAGTGAAGGCTTGGGCCCAAGCTGTGATTTGGTTTGGGTCAGTAAAGTTTTGGTCTATAAATTCTTTAACTTGTGGTTGGCTCATGCCTGCTCGTACATAAGTTTGTACTTGTTCAACATTTACCCCGATTTCTTTCCAAGACGCAATTTCAGATTCTGACATACCATCCCAGGTGGGTTGGCTAGAACAAGCAACCAATAGCAGGATGCTAAAAGCAACACTAAGTAGACGCATGACATATTCCCTTAATTATCAACAGTAACCATTAATCACTATAAACCATGACTACAAATTCGCCATTTCCTTAACAAAACCATAAGTAAGAAAGGTGGGGGTGAATGACTTTGACACCAGTCTTATTGGCTGAAGTTACTGCAAGATGCTGGTTGAGTTTAGCCAAAAGGAACGCAAAAAAGTTAATCAACCGAAGCTGTTTAATGGCAAGGCATGGATGCAGAACAGATGCATAAGGCGATCTTTTCATCGCTTGTTCGATGGTTGCTTGTACTAAGGCTAAGAATCAGGGATTATACGGCTTTAATTAGCGTTTCATTATTTATAGGTAGGCTGGTATGAGTGAGGCGGAAAATCGCCCTAGCAATTTCATTCGTCACATCATTGATGAAGATCTTAAATCCGGAAAGCATGACACAGTGCATACACGTTTCCCACCGGAGCCAAATGGTTATCTGCACATCGGCCATGCTAAGTCGATTTGTTTGAATTTTGGTATTGCTCAAGACTACCAGGGCGCATGTAACTTACGCTTCGATGATACCAACCCTGAAAAAGAAGATATCGACTACGTTAACTCAATTCAGCAAGACGTAAAGTGGCTTGGTTTCGATTGGGATGGTGAGGTGTGTTACTCATCAAACTATTTTGATCTGTTATACGCTTATGCTGAAGAGTTGATTCAAAAGGGTTTGGCATTCGTTTGTTTCTTAAATGCCGACGAAGCGCGTGAGTACCGTGGCACTTTAAGCCAACCAGGTAAAAATAGCCCTTACCGCGATACTCCTGTTGAAGAAAACTTGGCGTTATTTAGAAAAATGCGCGCGGGTGAGTTTAAAGAAGGTGAGTGTTCGTTACGTGCAAAAATCGACATGAGCTCTTCGTTCATGTGTATGCGTGACCCGGTTATTTATCGAGTTCGATTTGCTCATCACCACCAAACCGGTGATAAGTGGTGCATTTACCCAATGTACGATTTTACACATTGTATTTCGGATGCGATCGAGGGCATTACTCACTCTTTGTGTACGTTAGAATTCCAAGATAACCGTCGTTTATACGATTGGGTACTGGAGAACATTACCATTGAGACAGTACCGCATCAGTACGAGTTCTCACGTTTAAACCTTGAATACACGGTAATGTCTAAGCGTAAGCTAAATACTTTAGTTACCGATGGTCATGTAAACGGTTGGAATGATCCACGCATGTTAACCATTGCTGGTTTACGTCGCCGAGGTTATACCGCTGCATCAATCGTCGAGTTTTGTAAGCGTATTGGCGTGACCAAGATGGAAAACATGGTAGAAATGCCAATGTTAGAAGCATGTATACGTGATGACTTAAATGCCAATGCACCTCGTGCAATGGCAGTGTTAGATCCAATTAAAGTGGTAATCGAAAATTACCCTGAAGACAAAGTAGAACAGCTATCTGCACCTAATCACCCTAGCGAAGATATGGGCGAGCGAATTGTGCCATTTAGTCGCGAGCTGTACATTGAAGCTGAAGACTTCCGTGAAGAAGCTAACAAGAAGTTTAAGCGCTTAGTGATCGGTAAGGAAGTGCGTTTACGTAATGCTTACATGATTAAAGCCGAACGTTGCGATAAAGACGAAAACGGTAATGTTACTACTGTTTATTGTACTTATGACGACACCACCTTAGGTAAAAACCCTGAAGATGGACGTAAACCAAAAGGCGTTATCCATTGGGTGTCTGCTGAACATGCCAAGCCTGCGGAAATCCGTTTGTACGACCGTTTGTTTACCGTTGCTAACCCAGCTGCAGAAGAAGATTTCACCGCAGTGCTTAACCCTGAATCATTGGTAGTTAAACAAGGGGTTGTTGAACCAAGCTTAGTTAAGGCAGAAGCGGAACATGCTTATCAGTTTGAACGCCAAGGTTATTTTTGTGCCGACAGCGTAGATTCAAGCCCGGAAGCTTTAGTGTTTAACCGTACTGTAGGTTTGCGTGATACTTGGGCTAAAATTGGTGGCTAGGTGCCAGTAATTAAACGTTTGCCAATAGAGATGGAGTTGTATCGATGAGCAAAACGACTTTGGTTAGCCAAGCTGATGCCTTACCAGGGCGCTTGGAGGCGATAGAGTTAGACGGAATTCATGCAGTAAACGGCAGCAATTACCTAGAGCAAGCTAGCGCTGATCAGGAAACTGCTTATTTTGGTTTAGGCTGTTTCTGGGGCGCCGAGCGTCTGTTTTGGCAACAACAAGGCGTAATTACAACGGCAGTAGGTTATGCCGGTGGTTTTACACCTAACCCAAATTACGATGAAGTGTGTACTGGCTTAACTGGGCATACTGAGGTTGTTAAAGTAATTTACGACCCAAGTGTGATTAACTATCAACAATTGTTGACCTGCTTTTTTGAGCAGCACGACCCTACTCAGGGCATGCGCCAAGGTGGGGATGTTGGAACTCAGTATCGCTCGATGATATTTGCGACCAGCAGTAAACAGCTAGAGTTAGCTAAGCAAGCTCAGCAGGCTTATCAAAAAGCCCTGCAAGGTGAAGGCCTAGCTCATGCTATTAGCACTGAGATAGTTAGTTTTGATACTTTCTATTACGCAGAGCTTTACCATCAGCAGTATCTACACAAGAACCCCAATGGATACTGTGGTTTAGGTGGCTTAGGGGTATGTTTACCGCCTTGGCTTCAAGACTAAGTGAAAAGCAGCCTAATGGCTGCTTTTTTTAACTCTGTTGATAACCTCAAGCTACCATCTTAATAGCATTTTCATTGGCTGGTTGGTGCTTTGTAAGCCGCACATTTCATCGTAGGCAGAGTGCTGAACTAGCCACACCTTATCGATGGCTTGGTCTTGATAGTGTTGTTTTATGCTAGAAATACTGGAGAACCTAACAGCGGGGTAACTGTTCTCGCGAAGCGCTTGTTGAGAATTGTGTTGTTGCTCGTTAACTAGGTAGATATCACCTTCATGAGAATTAATTATCAGATCCATATAAGCCTCCTTAGTTTGTGTATTAGATACGCAACAAACTAACGAGAAGATGACTAAGACTAAAAATTAAAGGAAAGAGTTGGGGGAGGAGATCCGCCCCCACTGTCTTATAAACTAGCGACGCAGTTTTAAGATACTAATAGGGCAGGTAATGCCTAGTTTCTCTGCGGCTTGTTTAAATCCAGCCTCTAAACTTTCGAAGCTCATATTTGAAGTGAACTCCATGCAGAGCATGTCACGCTCTTTTTCGATGTTCCAAAGTACGGCTTCATCGGCGGTGGCAGATTGGACTAGCGGTAGTGCTTGTGTAATTGCTGCGCTTATTTTTGCTTTATATCTCATGAATCACCTTTAAGACAGAAAGGGTCGCAGATCTCTTACTGTCTAACTACTAGATATTTATCGTTCCAAGGTTATTAGGGCAATAGCATATTGGATTCTATGTCCAATGCGAAGCCATTACTTCTTCTCATCATCCATGACTCAATCATCTTAAAGCACTTTTGATTACAAGACTGTGTAAAAGTTCGCATATTACGATAAATATGACATTTTTTAGTTAAATATAAGTTTTAAATGCTAAATATTAGATATCAATTAAGATAAATAGCTTAATTGATAATCACTTTTAATTTCAGCTACCTATGGCCTATTGTTATTTCTGACACTAATTGATGGACCAGGTTATCTAAGGTTGAGAAGTCATCTTCAAAAAGAATTTGGTTTTTTGCTTTGCTGGAGAAAGGCAATAACTCTAACCAACGCAGCACTACCCAATATTCGTCGTCGTAAGCAAAAAAATCAGGATGTTGCTCGTAAAGCTCATGCTGAGTTAATACCTGTTGTAGTTTTTCACTTAGGTCATCTTCAACTGCGGGAGGTTCTTCAAGCTGCCAATTGGGTTTAGCTTGAGCAAAAGCGCTATAAAGCTTATCGTCGGCTTGGCTGGTATCACTTAAGTCGACGCGTTTGATGCCGCGAATAGTAATGCCCAGCATGCCGTCTTCAAGTTGCTCAAAATCCTCTATTTGGCAATGAACGCCTATGTTGAACTCTGTATGGCCTTCCGCCAGTGGCTGGCATAATACAAAGCCTTTAGCTTCTTCGCTAGCTATAGAGACCAAGCGCAAATAACGCGGTTCGAATATGCGTAGTTTGCTTAGCCCTCCGGGCAAAACAAAAAGCTCTAAAGGAAACAAGGGTAAGCGCATAGTCCACCATATCCAATATAATTAACTTCACAAATTACTACGTGGTTTACTGCTTGGGTGATCAATTCTCTCTATGTTAATTATATTAGCTCACGGGTATTCCACTGTGAAAACGAAATACCTTGTCTTGCTGAGAAATTAACTGTGCTTCTTGTTGGCCAATGTTGTTGACTCTTTGTTGGAGCTCTTGTTCATCGATGATCATATTGGCTAAGCTCAAATAGTCTTGATAGTGGCGGGCTTCAGAGCGCAATAATGATATATAGAACTGGCCAATGGCCTCGGGTAAAAGTGGCGCAAGCATAGCGAAACGCTCACAAGAGCGCGCTTCGATATAAGCCCCAACAATCAATTTGTCGGCTAGGGCTTGAGGCTCATAGTGACGAACTTGCGATATTAGGCCCTTGGCATAACTACCTGCAGTGAGATTTTGGTAGTGAATGTTAAACTGATGCATGATAGAAAAAACCTGTTCAAAGTGGTGCAGTTCCTCTTTAATTAGCAGCCGCATTTTTTCAATCAATGCTATTTGGAAATCAGATAGTTGCCCCTCTGATCTAGTTTCTGCTTTAGCACTTAATGTTGATGTTCTGTTTGCAGAGTTATCGTTAGGACTACCTACTAGATCATGCAGCTGAGACAATAGCTGTTGGTCAAACTTGCACCGCTGCATTAAAGCCAAGGTTGTAAGAGCTGCGTTTAGTTGCTCGTTATTGGCTTTGTCTATGCCTAACGGAAAGAACCAATCAATAAATACCTGAACAGACCAGCGACCCGCCCGAAAAATAATGAATTCATAGGGAGCTAGCAATGCTTTTATTTCTTGTTGAATCAATGGCTGATTAGCGCCGGCATACTTGAGCATCAGTTTGCTTGCAGTGGCGGCCGCTTTCCACTCTGCATTTGCGTGATCGATTAACAAAACCTTTAAGTTTTCGGGCTCTTTAGCCGTAGCCAGCCATTGCTTAGGTGTAGAGCAGTATAAAAAATTGTTAATGGGTTCGAGCAGCGCGGAGTAAGGCATTGGCAAATTTAGTGTATTCACTTCAAGTTAATGAAGTTTCACCCATTTGGAGTCTTGTTTTCAAGTACTTGATCTGTACACTTAATGGCGGTTTTAACTGGGACAGTGAAAATGGAACAAATTAACCAGCATTTCGATAAACTATTAGACCCTTTAGCACGCTTAGATGAGCTGTGTGCCAAGCTACCTTGTGGTGATAAGAAGACTCGCCTGCTAGACCAAATTGCCGCTATTAAAGAACAAAACGAACAGGCAAAGCGTGAGTTAAAGGCTTTCTTATCTAATTAGTTGTCGCGTTTGCAGCGCTAACGTCGAGACTTTCTAAAAGCACTGCTCTCGGTTCCCCGTCTAAATCTACCTCTTCTACTTGTTGCTCTTCCGTTTGTTGAGCTTTAGTCGAGTTTTTTTCGATAGAGCTTTTAACAGCTGCACTTTCATCAATGACCGCTTCGTTATCAATTACGGGTGGTATTTCTATATGCTGCTGTAACAAAAACTGCTGCTGTACTTGATTGAGCGCTTTGGCGGAATGCTGATTAAGCAAGGCACGAATTAGCGTCAAACTCATATCAAAATCAGACTCAAGGTATTGTTGGCGTGCACTGCTTAAACGTAGCTTTTGTTTTAGCTCCCATGTTTTGGCTAAGTTTTCTTGGCTTAGCGCAGGCATAGTGGGTTTTGCAGGCTTATTGCTGTTATTAATGGTTGTAGTCAGCTGTTTGCTTACTTTGTTTAATTGCTGGTTAGACTGATACCAGCCATTGGCTAGAACTACCGTCACTACGCCAAATATCCCAACAAGCGCTGGCATTAATATCTTTTTTAATCGTTTGGTTTCTTTAATTTGTGCCTGTTTGGCAATCGCTACGCTAAGTTTTTGAATATAGAATTGCTGTTGATGAATGGTTTTTTTTAAGGCAAGGACTTGCTTATTTGAATCATCCAAAGATTGCTCTATGGCAATCGCGCCTTCGCCTAACAACAGTTTTTGATAACTGTTTTTAATTAAAATCATCAACTGCGCAGAACCGCCTTTGTCGGGATGGCAGCGGCTGGCGAGTTGTTTGTAGCGAGTTTTTATTTGCTCCTCGGTAGCATTTTCCGGGAGATCAAATAATTGAAAGTGCGTGGTCATGGTTTAGTGTTACGTTTACTGTCCCTGTTAGCTGGCCTAAGCATACAAAGTTTTTTGAGTTTTGTCCTTTGAATAAAGCGACGGTTTGGCTAAAAGCCTGTGTGGAAATCAGTTACACTTTGCCGATACTACAAAAGGTAAGCTGTATGACATATCAAACCGCATTTAACCAACAAGATTTTATGGCTAATTACTGGCAACAGCGTCCCTGTTTGTTAAAACAAGGCATGCTTGATTTTGTTGACCCACTTAGCCCGGAAGAGCTTGCTGGTTTAGCGATGGAGGCTGATATTCAAAGCCGATTGGTAACCTGTCATGAGCAGCAGTGGGAAGCTCACCTAGGGCCATTCGAAGACTTTGCATTGCTGGGTGAATCACATAGTTCGTTGTTGGTTCAAGGTGTCGACCATTGGCATGGCGAAGTGGCAAAACTAGCCGCGGCGTTTCAGTTTATCCCTAACTGGCGATTTGACGATGTGATGATTTCTTACTCCACCGTTAAGGGCGGTGTAGGGCCACATATCGATCAATATTGCGTATTCATCATCCAAGGACAAGGTAAGCGACATTGGCGTGTTGGCCAAAAGCAAATTCTTAAAGAGTTTGCCTCTCACGATAAGTTAAAACACTGCGAAGACTTTGTGGCTGAGATTGATGTGGTGCTCGAAGCCGGCGATGTATTGTATATCCCACCGGGCTGCCCGCATGAAGGTTATGCGATAGAGCCATCGATGAATTATTCGGTGGGCTTTAGAGCGCCAAATGCTAAAGATTTGGTGACTGGTTTTGCTGATTATCTTCTGCAACATGAAACTAGCTCACAACGCTTTGCTGACCCTCAGCGCCAAGAAACTAATGAGTTTGGTCGCGTAGCCGAGAACGATACCTTAGCACTTAATAAACTGATGCAGTCTTTATTCAACTCTCCTCAAGCCAGTGCCCATTTTTTAGGTGAGTACCTTAGTGATTCATCACATAGCTCTGACATTGTTGTGCTAAGTGGCAGCGATCAAGAGTTAGCGATGAGTGATCTGCGCCAATTGATGGAGCAGGGCGCTGAGTTAAAACGAACCTCGGGCATTAAGGCCTTGTACCTTGATGTATTGCCTTACGAGCTGTTTGTTGATGGGCAAAGTTATGCGGTGCCCAATTGTTCTTGGGCTTTAGCAAAAAACATGTGTGATAGTACCGCCTTAGACACTCACTCGTTACGGGCATTTAACGAAGATGAGCACCAGCTTGATTGGCTGTTAGAGCTACTCAACGCCGGCTATTGGTATTTTGATGAACAATAGTTTTTAGCCAAATCATTTTCATTCTTTAGTTAAGTTTGGCCAAAGCGTATCTGAGAATGAAAGTTGTTTAGAGCTCGCGAATCGCTAGCAGTTAGCGAGCTTTCTGGTAAAATCCCTCAGCAAATTAATGTTCCCCGTAAAAATCAGTGTGTAAGCCAGCTTGTTCGTTGATTTTTCGCTCTTAAATAGAGGACTGTTTACCATGAGTCTTGCTGATAAAGTATTAGCAGTGAATAACGATTTACCCATTCGCACCGACGCGCCCGTTCATAGCGGTAAAGTACGTTCGGTATATTGGCTAACCGAAGCTGATAGTAAACGACTCATTAAAGAAAAAGCTTATGATGTTGCTGCCGACACACCACTAGCAATTATGGTAATCAGCGACCGAATTTCAGCCTTTGATTGCATATGGCACGGCGAAGAGGGCCTTAAAGGTGTACCTGGTAAAGGTGCTGCACTTAACGCAATTTCTAACCATTGGTTTAAGCTTTTCAAAGAGCAAGGCTTGGCCGACAGCCACATTCTGGATATTCCTCATCCCTTTGTTTGGATTGTTCAAAAAGCACGCCCGGTAATGATTGAAGCGATTTGTCGTCAATACATTACAGGCTCTATGTGGCGTGCTTATGAGAAAGGTGAGCGTAACTTCTGTGGTATTGATTTGCCGGAAGGGCTACAACGAGATCAAAAACTACCAGAGATTCTCATTACCCCGTCTACTAAAGGTATTCTTAAAGGGATCCCTGGCGTGCCAGAAGCCGACGACGTAAATGTAACGCGTAAAAATATCGAAGATAACTTCGCAGCATTTAACTTTAAATCTGCTAACGATATCGATGTTTACGAAAACCTACTTAAACAAGGTTTTGGTGTAATTAGTCAGGCATTAAGCGATATCGACCAAGTATTTGTTGATACCAAATTTGAATTTGGCTACGTGACCGATGCTCAAGGCCAGGACAAGTTGATATACATGGATGAAGTGGGGACACCTGACTCATCACGTATTTGGGATGGCCCAAGTTATCGTGAAGGTAAGGTTGTCGAGAACTCTAAAGAAGACTTCCGCCAAACCTTACTTAGCTACTTCCCAGACCCAGACATACTGTTGAATAAAAACCGTATGCCAGAGCGTGAAGCCTTAGCGCGAGAAAACAATTTGCCGGTTAAAGTATTAATGAAAATATCTGAAACCTATACAGGCATTGCCGAAAAGATCACTGGTGCGCCAATCACTATTGGCGACAATCCAAAACAAGAAGTGATTGATATTCTTCGTAAAGATTACGATTTAATCGTTGATTAGAACGATAGTGCAAAGTTAAAGAGCAGGGCAATGCCTTGCTCTTCTTAATTGTCTTCTCTTAACCAAGCTGTTCTAGTGCGCTAGTTAAGGCCGTTTCATCTTGCTTAAATACTGCTTCAGAAATCTCACTTACCTGCTGGTTTAGTTTATCCGATGCAAACTTTTCTGCTCCAAATGCCAGCTGTTGTACTTGCTCTTGAGCTTCTTTCCAGCGTTGCTGCTTGGCAAACTCTACAATGAGAGAAGAGCGGTTTTTGTTTTCGATACCGAATACATTTTTTAGCGCAAGTAAGTAGGGCTCATTATCTGCTTTTGTTGGCGAAGCCACAGCTTGGTTATCGGGTTTAGGCTTTGGTTCGCTAGGGCTTAAGCCGCTAAGGCTTTCAATTAAGCGAAGGTAGCTATATTCCGAAAGAGCATGAGATGATAATAGCTGCTCATCAGCACACAAGCCTTCTAATGCCTGCCCAAAGTGTTGATTTAATACCAACACATCGCGAATATCGCTTTCAGTATTGGATTCGCTTATCAAATAGTAATGTAAGCCCGCTAAATCTGTGGCATCAAAATCCTTAGCGTTGTTCACTAATAGCAGTAAGCGAAGCTCAGGTTTGTACTGTTGTATTTGTTGAACACGGATCGGCGTGAGTTCACTGCTTTCGAGTAACAAGTAATCAACTGTGCCGAGATTCTTAATCTGGTTATAAGCTTCTTGCCAAGCACGATGCTGCCATTTAATGGCAATGTCACCTATGTGAGTACTTAAGTGCTCAAAACGGTGCTTTGATTGACTAAATGAAGCAATAGAGAAGTTGCTTGGTGTGTTTGGCTCATCTTCGGACGATGCTGCAATGGCTACTTCAGCAAGGTCTTCTATGGTTTGCTGCTCTTCTTTATCGGAATGTCGCTGGAAGAAGCTCGCCATTAAAAAGCTGCACAATTGATGCTTCAAACAAAATAATGGCGCAAGAGAAGAGTCGACTTGCGTTGGTGAAGGCAGTTGTTCTGCTACCAGCAATATCTTTAGCTTAATGCCTTGGTCTTCTAACTCAAGGCTTCGCTCAGGTTTGTCAGTTATCACTGTTACCTTGTGATTGGCGGACACATCTTCGATCTGATTGAGCTCTACAAGCTCGGCAGATAAAAGTTGCAGTTGAATGCTGATACAACGCTGGAAAAACTCATCAGCAAAATCTACTGCGAAGTATTGCACCTCATCACTAGGGCTTTCTACCAATTGGTTCGATGCTACTGTTTCATAGTTTAAGCAAATACTTAAGGAGTCTTGGTTTTGTTGCTGACGGCCATTGATTTGTTTTACTAAGGCTGCGCTAAGGGCAATGATTGATTGCTGTAAAGCACTTAATTGGCCGGCGTTTTCGCTATCCACAGAAAAGGCTAATTGTTGATCTTCAACCTGCAACTGAATAAGCACTTGGCTGCTGGCTGGGTACAATGAAATCAAGTAAAGTTGCAGATCTAATATCGCAGTTAAATGAGCGCGATTAAGCATGTATTGCGAGCTAATCTTTGGGCTAACTACCAATGCCCAATGCAATTCTTTAGCTTGGTAAAGCGCTGAAAACTGACCGAGCCTCTGCTCAAGTACGTCTAGTACAGACTCTGCTTTAAGCTTTATGCTGGCTTCTTGCTGCTGCCAAGGCAAGCTGCGTATCAAGGTGCTTAAGCGTAGCTGCGCGTCTAAGCGTTCTCTATCCGAATGCTCATTAGGCGCTAGAAGCGAGGCCTTGTTAAGCTGGTTCAAGGCATCTAAACACCCTGCTTTAAGGGGGCTGTATAAATCGCTTGGCGTTAAGTTTTGTAAAATTTGTTTAGTGTTTTGTTTAGCTTGCAGAGTTTGATTATTTTGGCTAACGGGGTTGATGCTCACTAAGTACAAACTGTCTTCACTAAAGGGCAGGGCAAGGTGGGTAGCCGCGTAGGTTTTTCCTGTTTTATTTGCTTTAACTAATAGGCAAAACTCCTCGGGGTAAGACACCAATAACTCCATAAACTCGCCATCTTGAGTATTATCAAGGCTTGGTACTGAGTAGTGTTTATTTAAGTTAATGTTGATGAGTTTGGCTTTGCTTACGTTTAGATAGTTAAGCCCAATTTTGCTAGCTTCGATAACGTGGTTGTGTTCATCCACGATAAATGCGGCGTTATTAGCATGTTCTAGCAACGCTTTTTTCAAACTGTTAGCGCGGTTAGATAACTCAACCAGCTGCTTCACTTTTTGTTTGTCTTTTTTGTGTTGTGCTTTAGCTGTTTGTAACTCTTTGCTTAGCTTGGCATTGGTTATATCCACCGCCGTTTTTGAGCTAGAGATAACAGGGTCTTGTTTTGCCTGTTGCTTGCTGCTCACTGGTTTATTCGATGTTGGTTTTGCAGGGGCAGTGGTAAACATTCTGCTGACAAAAACACTGAGTAAGATTTGTAGCAACAAGATCCCAGCTAACAGCCGGAATACGACTAAACGATGTGGCAGTAACCAATGGTAAACATTAGTGGGGTTGGAAAACTCTATCTCTACCCAAGCGATAGGATTAATTTGGGTAGATGAACGCTTTTGGTTATCAACTTTAGCAGCCAGCTTGTTGGTTTGTTTGCCATCATTTTGTTGTTTTTTACGGGGCGTTCCAGCTTCTGCCATTACTGTGCGACTGCTTTGGTCGGTAACTTTTACATAGTTAACGCTAGGTGATTTTAACAGTTCTTCAGCCAACTCTTTAAGCACTGCTTTATTTTGAATATTAACCGCGCGCCGGGCACTAATTTCAAACAAACTTAGCGCGGTTGTCACTTCTTTCTCGGTGTTGGCTTTTTGCTGCTGGTAAAGAAACGGCAACGCTAAGGCGGTGACACTGGCCACCACCAACAAGCAGATTAGGTTGATTAGTAAAGCTGACTTTAAACGAGTACTCACGGGCTTCCTTGCAAGTAAAAGGTATTAAAACAAAAAGGCGCTACCTGCGCCTTTAGTATTAAAATGCATAACCTAAACGCAGATAAATGCTGTCGAATTCAATTTTTCTAAAGGTTTTAGCATTGTCTTGGTCACGCTTATAGTAGTTGTATCCACCACCAATATCCCAGCGTTTATTAAACGCATAGTTGATGCTTAGGTCTGTCATAAGCACTTCACCGTCGCCATTATTACCGTATTCACCGGTAAATGCGAGGTTCACTTTAGGTGTGATGTGGTAGCCAAGGGTTGCGTTTGCTAAGGGGTAAAACAACCACTCTTCATCGCCTTCTAGCTCTTTGCTAAAGCTTGAGTCGGGGTAAAGTGAAGCTTGCGCATATTGAATTAATAAACCTAAACCGGCTTTACCTATCCATTGCTTACCAAGCTGTAAATCGTACTGCCAATTAACTAAGTTATCCCACACTTGGTATTGCGCGTAAACATCACCGCCGCCTTCTACTTTGCCTTGATCACGGGCTTCATAGGGCTGGGTAAGATAACTAAAGCTATGTTGGTCGCTAGCAAACCACGTCCATCTAGCGGCTGCAGTAGTCAAGGTATCTTCTTGGCCAAATTCTATATTCTGCTCAGACGCAAAGCTGCCAATATCATTAGATTTTAAGCGAGTCGGTCCCAGTAAGAAATCAAATTTAAACTGAGGGTCAAACGTTGTTGGTGGTTTTTTAGAGCGCGTTCCACCTTCAAAAAAGCCATTTGATAAAGAGATTTGTAAACCTTTGGCATCGCCATCAACCATTGGGCTTACTTTAATGTCTTCATCGATGGGGTTAACAAAAAACAGGTTGCTCAAAGTAGCTATACTGGCACCTGCAATTACGTCATCCCAGTAGTGTTTATCACCGTGTACTCGGCTCCAGCCAGTGTATGCGGCAAGTGCGTAAGCGGGCACGCCCCAGGCTGAGCCATAACGAGTTTGGAAGAAAGAAGCACCACTAAATGCAGCAGCGGTGTGACCAGAGGGAAACGAATTGTTAGTGGTGAAGTTAGGCCGGCGTTTGTCTACGGCAAACTTAATACCATGGGTGAATATCATAGTAGTGGCGAATGACTTGGTTAATTGCCAGCTACCTGCGGTATCACCCTTGGCTAAACTCACACCTAGGCCGCCAAGAGGGAGTAGAATCTGAGTATAGTCACCAATTTGTACATAGGTATCTTCGGCGAGTGCATTGGTACTAAATGCAGATAGAATAGCGGCCGAGATTAAGCTGGTTTTTAGCTTCATTACTTTTTCCTTGTTCAAGTTAACGACAAATCCTTTATCGCTAATACATCTTCATCATTATCATACGCACATGAGTGCTGTTTGGTCTACTTGTAACAACTAATTGGCTACTAATATTAAGGGACAAAATCTGTCGCTTTTAATGAATTTTGTTTATCACGCTGTTACATTAGCGTCGCGTAAATTGAGTTTAGTGGAAGTTTAATGAAATACAGCCCCAGCATAGAACAATTGATTAAGTCGCTACAGGTTTTACCCGGTGTAGGCCCACGTAGTGCCCAGCGTATGGCTTTTCATTTGTTAGAGCGCAAACGTAAAGATGGCTTACAGCTTGCTGCTAGCATTAGCAATGCAATGGACGTAATTGGCCACTGCAAGGTGTGTCGCAATTTTGCTGAGGAAGAACTGTGCCCTATATGCCAATCGCCCAAGCGGATGAGTAAAGGGGCAATCTGTGTGGTTGAAACCCCAGCAGATGTTGCTGCTATTGAGCAGACCGCACAATTTTTTGGTAGTTACTTTGTGTTAATGGGCCATCTCTCACCACTTGACGGCATTGGTCCTGGCGAGTTGCACTTAGATAAACTGGAACAGCGCTTCGCCCAAGAAGAGGTAGCAGAATTGATCCTCGCAACTAATCCCACCGTAGAAGGCGAGGCTACCGCTTATTACATCGCTGATATGGCCAAGCGTTATCAAATTAAAGTATCAAGAATTGCTCATGGCGTGCCACTAGGCGGTGAGCTAGATAGCGTAGACGGCACTACACTGTCTCACTCCCTGATTGGGCGCCAACAACTCGATTAATACAACATGTTCGGTATAGATAAAGCTCACTTAAGGTGAGCTTTTTTGTTGTTCATTTATAATTTTTTTTCTCGCCTGCTTGAAATCAAAATTGGCTACCCCCATATCGTTTAGCAACTAACGAAGTATGTGTAAAAGCAAGGAAACAATAAGATGACTGATGCAGCTCATGCAGAAACTCATGGCTTTCAAACTGAAGTAAAACAATTACTCCAGTTGATGATCCACTCTCTATATTCAAACAAAGAAATTTTCTTACGCGAATTAGTCTCAAACGCAGCCGATGCTGCCGATAAATTGCGCTTTAAAGCTTTAGAAAATAACGCTTTATTTGAAAATGATGGTGACTTACGTGTACGTGTAAGCTTCGACCAAGAAGCTAAAACTATTACTTTGTCGGATAACGGCATTGGTATGACCCGCGATGAAGTTGTTGAGCATCTTGGTACTATTGCTAAGTCTGGCACTAAAGAATTTTTTGGTCAGTTAAGTGGTGACAGCGCAAAAGACTCGCAACTAATTGGTCAATTTGGTGTTGGTTTTTACTCAGCATTTATCGTAGCCGATAAAGTAACCGTTGAAACTCGAGCTGCAGGTGCAGAAGCTAGCCAAGGCGTACGTTGGGAAAGTGCTGGTGAAGGTGATTACACCGTAGCCGACATTGCCAAAGAAGGCCGCGGTACCGACATTATTCTTCACTTACGTGAAGATGAACATGAGTTCCTAGATAGCTGGAAAGTCCGCTCTATTATCACTAAGTACTCAGATCATATTTCTATCCCAGTTCAAATGTGGAAAGACGAAACGCCTGAGTCTGAAGGTCCAGACGGTGAAAAAGTTGCAGCTGTGCCAGGTGAATGGGAAGCCATTAACAAAGCAACTGCTTTGTGGACGCGCGGTAAAAACGACATCTCTAAAGACGAGTACAACGAGTTTTACAAGCACATTTCCCATGACTTCGCAGATCCACTCACGTGGGCGCACAACAAAGTTGAAGGTAAGCAGGATTACACCAGCTTGCTTTACATCCCAAGCAAAGCCCCATTTGATATGTGGAACCGCGAGCGTCAACATGGCTTGAAGCTGTATGTTCAACGCGTATTTATCATGGACGACGCTGATGAGTTTATGCCGGGTTACCTACGCTTTGTGAAGGGGGTGTTAGATTCAAACGACCTGCCACTAAACGTATCACGTGAGATCCTTCAAGATACTAAAACAACCGCTAACTTACGTAGCGCTTGTACTAAGCGTGTTCTTACTATGCTTGAGCGCATGGCGAAGAACGATGCTGAGAAATACCAAACGTTCTGGGCTGAATTTGGCCAAGTGCTAAAAGAAGGTCCAGCAGAAGATTTCGCTAACAAAGATCAAATCGCTAAGCTACTGCGTTTTGCTTCAACTAATAGCGACAGTGCTGAGCAAAATGTTTCATTCGCCGATTACATCGAGCGCATGAAAGAAGGCCAAGACAAGATTTACTACGTAACAACCGATGGTTACGCAGCCGCTGCTAACAGCCCGCATTTAGAAATCTTCAAACGTAAAGGCATTGAAGTATTGTTAATGCACGACCGCGTAGACGAGTGGTTAATTAGTCACTTGCCAGAAGCCGAAGGCAAAACCCTTGTTTCGGTAACTAAAGGTGATTTAGACCTTGGCGACTTAGATGACGAAGAAACTAAGAAGCAGAAAGAGCAAGACGAAAGCGAATACGCAAGCTTTGTTGAGCGCATGAAAGAAAGCTTAGGTGATAAGGTTAAAGATGTTCGTTTAACTTACCGTTTAACCGATACGCCTTCTTGTATCGTTGTTGATGACAACGACATGAGCACGCAAATGCAGAAGTTAATGCAAGCTGTTGGTCAAGATGTGCCTGATCAAAAATACATCTTTGAACTGAACCCTCAACACGCCTTAGTTAAGCGCGTTGCCGATGAGCAAGACGAAGCTAAATTTGCTGAATGGGCAAGCTTACTATTGGATCAAGCAACCCTTGCTGAGCGTGGTAGCTTAGAAAACCCTTCTGAGTTCATTAAGCGAGTTAACCAACTTTTAGCTTAAACATACTCTAAAGAATAAAAGGCAGCACTCGGTGCTGCCTTTTTTGTTGCTAGCTTATTTGGGCGTTTTTCCAAAAATAAAACGATTATTCATAGACTTGATTGTGGAATTACAGGTCAGATGACTTATAAGCAATTGCGGAGGATGAGTTCACAGATAAAGCACTGAATCGTTGCTACACTAAACAAAAAAATAATAACGGAAAGGTAGCTAACATGCGCAAAGTAGTGCTGATTTTAGGCTTAATGTGTACGATTTCTCAAGCTAACGCAAAAATCACATTGTGGAATGCCCATAACCCATCTCAATACCTCGATAATGCTATTGCTGAATTTGAAAAACAGTCCGGTGTAACCGTTGAAAAAAACAACTTCTTGTCAGAACGATTACGCGAAGAGGTGCTTAACCAAGCCCGCACTAATACCTTGCCAGATATTCTTTACGTGCCTAGTGATTTTGTTGGCATGCACGATTTGATTTCTTTAGCACCGGTGCCTAAAGACTGGATTATTCCGCAAACAGAACCGCGGGTGCTTAAAGCGGGTTTTACCGACAACGAACAATATGGTGTGCCACTATTTCAAGGCAACCACTTAGTACTTTACTACAACAAAGACTTAGTTAAACAGCCCGTAAGCTCTTGGGCAGAGTTATTAGAACAGCAATCAGCGCTTAGCCAAGGTGAGCAACAAGCTATTGTTTGGAACTATTCCGAGATGTATTGGTTTATTCCATTCTTAACCGCATTTCAAGGTTGGCCGCTTAACGACGGAAAAATAACCCTAGATACCAAAGAAATGCAGCAAGCCTTAACGTTCTATAAACAGCTTAAAGATATCGGCTTGGTTGACCCCAAATGTAATCACGATTGCAGTGTAGAACGATTTAAGAACGGTCAGTCAGCTTATATGATTAACGGCGATTGGATTTATAAGGAATTGAAACAAACTATGGATGAGCGGCTAGGTGTAAGCACCTTACCAGATATTGAGGGAAGCCCAATGCTGCCGATGTTTTCTGGTTATGTGTTAGCTTTTCCTCGTCTCTCAACGTCAGATGACAATTACCAACAAATTAAGCAATTTAGTGCATTTATGCAGCAGCAAGAAGCACAAAGCATCATTTATCAACAAGGTGGTTTAATCCCTGCTAATGTTGAATTGGTTTCGAAAATAATCAGTGACAACAACCCCAACGAACAAAACATGTTGAAGCAAATGGAAGATACCAGAGCGATGCCCGGGGATGCCGAAATGACCGTGGTGTGGTTAGCCCTAGAACGGGGCTTTAACCGATATATGGATCATAACTATTCAGTCGAACAAGCTACCCAGTTAATGCAAACCATTGCTGACAAAGAAACTCGCAAACGCGGACGCAAAAAATGACAATAAGACTTCGGTCTATCACATTTTTGTTATTGATCTTCGTAGCCATTATCCCGGTTTCGGTGCTCTCTTTTACCTTATATAAACAGATGTACAATTTTGTTTATCAATCGGTTAATAGCCGTCTGGCGGCTTCTGCAAGCCAGATAACAGCGGAGCTTAAACATAGTAATGAGATTCTCACCAATGGTTTACGTTTGCTTTCTGAGCAAGAGAGTGTAGTAAACGGTATTGACGACCTACTTTATTCGATTCACCTTCCCGATATACTGGGTAACTTTGTGCTCGATGCGCCGCTCATTGAGTCTTTGTACCTGGTAGAAGCCGATGGTTTTGTAGTGGAATCTTATGGCGGTAACATATTGGCACTTGAGCAATCCAATATTCTGCAGCAACGTTTTACCAGTCCCTTCGAAATAAAAGATCTTGAATCAAAAAGTAAGGTCTACTTGGTTGATAACTACTCCTTAGTTGGCAAAAGCGGCCAGCACCATAGTTTGGTGCATGTGGTGCCTATTTACTCAGATCGTGCCATCGACCGTATCGTTGTAAAAGGTTACTTAATAGCGGTAGTGCCGATTTATAAACTAGCGGAAGTTGCTGCCAATCGGCTTGACGACCAAGAGAGCCTCGCAGTGTTCTATCGCGAAGAACAATTGCTTGGGAACCTGATTGGTGATGACGCTTACGATGTTACTCATGCCAGCCGCTTGATTATATCGGGGCGAAATTATCAAAACTCTGTATGGATTAAAATTAAAGTTGGTCAGCGCTTAGAGAGCCTGGCTAATCAAGTTAAAGAAGCAATGGCGCCGGGCATGGCCAGTAGCATTATTGTTATTGGTCTTATTATTGTGGTGGTGATGCTGTTTGCTCATTTAGTGGCAAAAGCATTTGGGCGTTTGTACGGCCTAATTCGAGACTTTGAAAAAGGCCGAAATGCCGAAGCACTGAACAACGGAAAGCTAGTGATTCGAGAGTTTGCCGATGTAGCAAACTTGCTCACCGAAATGAAAGGTACCATTGGAGAGCAGTTAAGAACGGTGAATGAGAAGAATGTTGAGTTAGCACGTATCGACAAACTACGGGCAGGCTACCTAGAAGAAGTTCAAAACTTGAATAGCCAACTTGAGTACAAAGTAGAAGAGCGCACCCGAGACTTAGAACTGTCGATGGATAACCTGGCGCAAAGTAACTTCTTTTTTCAACAGCTTGTGCAATTTAGGCGAGTATTGGAGGCCAGTGAGGGTAACCGACAGATTGCTAATGATGCACTTCGTATATTGTCTATGTGTTTTCCAAATACAGGTTTGGTTATTCACCTACCACAATCGCGTGGTCACCGTATGGTGAACGACAGCTTGTCTGTCGAAGTAGAAAGCTTTGAACAGCTTTCTAATCGTGTGTCAGAGAAATCTCGACAGCGTTGGGACCGATTTAGTATCGAGTTTAAACAACAGTTGGTGAATGTTTTTGGTATTCGCTGCGGTGGCGGAAAAATGGGGTGGCTACTCATTAATGAACCTAAGTTAAGTGAAGAAAACAGTAACCGAATTCTACTGTTTATCACCGAACTCAGTGCATTTTTAGAAAACCGAACGCTAAACGAAGAGTTGGACCATGTTGCCAGAACCGATTCTTTAACCGGTATTAAAAACCGCCAAGCCTTTGATGAATTGCAATTCTCATTAGAAACGCAACTAGATGCCGAAGTTGGCTTATTTATTATTGACGTAAACGGCCTAAAGCAAATGAACGATGAGAAAGGCCATGAGAAAGGTGACCAGCTGATTATTTCTGTGGCGAGAGTGCTATCAGATTGTTGCGAAGGCTTAACGGGAGACTTCTACCGTATTGGTGGTGATGAATTCGCAGCAGTTTTGTCTGGTGAGCAATTAGCATCAGCTAGCGAGCTAAACGCGCGTTTAGCGGCAAGACAAAATAATCAAGTAGGAATAGACCTAAACAGCTTTGGCGGGGAGCCTTTGGTAAGCTTCTCTGTAGGCTACGCGTCAACCACCGACGTAGACTTTAGTGGTTTGTACAAGCTAGCAGATCAGAACATGTATAGTAACAAACAGCGTTATTATGCAGAGCTTCGTCAAACTGAACTTTAGTCGAGCTTCCCTTGTAGTTCTGGCCTCATCAGTGTAAATTCACGTCTCTTGTAAAAGCACTAAAAACTAGACCAAGGAACAGCAAATTATGCGCATTATTCTTTTAGGCGCTCCAGGTGCGGGTAAAGGTACCCAAGCACAATTTATTATGGAGCGTTACGGCATCCCTCAAATCTCTACTGGCGATATGCTTCGCGCCGCTGTAAAAGCTGGCACAGCGTTAGGCATCAAAGCAAAAGAAGTAATGGATGCAGGGCAATTAGTTTCCGATGAGTTGATTATTGGCCTAGTAAAAGAACGTATTCTTGAAGACGATTGCGAAAAAGGCTTTTTGTTAGATGGTTTCCCTCGTACCATCCCTCAAGCTGACGCAATGAAAGAAGCCGGCATTAACATTGATGCGGTATTAGAATTTGACGTAGCCGACGAAGAAATCGTTAAACGCATGAGTGGACGTCGAGTTCACCCAGGCAGCGGCCGTGTTTACCACATTGTTTACAACCCACCTAAGGTTGAAGGTAAAGACGACGTAAGTGGCGAAGACTTAGTTATTCGCCCAGACGACGAAGAAAGCATCGTACGTGACCGACTAGCTATTTACCACGAGCAAACTAAACCATTAGTAAGCTACTACGGTAAAGAAGCTGAGCTAGGCAACAGCAAATACTTCAAACTAGACGGTACTCAGTCTGTTGAAGCAATTAGCAATCAATTAGTTGAATTACTTGATTAATTGCTAATTACTATTTGCAAAAAAAAGCGGCAATTGCCGCTTTTTTTTATGCCTAAAAATGCCGTACACTGTGTTGTCCACTTTTAGGGAATAGTTGAATGTCACAACATGACAACGAGTTAAAATGTGCCGTAGTATTGGTGAACCTAGGAACACCAGATGAAGCGACACCTAACGCCGTAGCGAAGTTTCTGGGGCGTTTTTTATCAGATAAGCGAGTGGTAAACCTGCCTAAGTTATTATGGTTACCACTGTTATATTGCGTTATTTTGCCCTTGCGCTCACGACGTGTTGCCAAGCTTTACCAACAAATTTGGCTAAAGAATGGCTCGCCCCTTAAAGTTATTAGCGAACAAATTCGCAATAAAGTGTCAGCCAAACTTCGCGATAAGTACGAAGTACATTTAGCCATGACTTATAGCTCACCAGATATTAAAGAGGTGGTTAATCAGGTGCTAGATGGGGGGCATCAAAAAGTACTGTTATTGCCGATGTATCCTCAGTATTCGGTATCAACTACTGCTCCGGTTTTTGATGCTTATGCCAAAGCACTTAAAAATACTTACAACTTGCCTGAATTACGCATGGTTAAAGATTACTATGCCGAGCCAGCTTATATTCAAGCTTTAGCAAATTCGATTAAACAGCACTGGGAGTTAACCGCCCGTGGCGAAGTGTTGTTGTTTTCTTTTCATGGTATCCCAGAGCGTTACGCGCGAAATGGCGACCCTTACCCGCAGCAGTGTGAAGATACTGCAGCTAAAGTGGCCGCAGTATTAGGGCTTAAGCAAAATCAGTGGCGCTTATGTTATCAGTCGCGCTTTGGTAAAGATCCATGGGTTAAACCCTATACCGACCAGTTACTGCACCAACTTGCAGAGCAGGGCGTTAAATCGGTAGATGTAATTTCTCCGGCTTTTTCAGCAGATTGCTTAGAGACAATTGAAGAAGTGTCTTGTGAATTGCGAGATGAGTTCTTAGAAGCGGGCGGGGAGCAGTATCATTACATTTCAGCGTTAAATGATAATCCCGAACAAGTTGAGTTGTATTGTCAGTTAATTGAAAAACATACCCAAGGCTGGTAGTTTTTAAATTGAATCTTTAAAGCCTCGCGAGATTTAAGTCTAGCGAGGCTTTTTATCTTAACGGCCTTTACCTAAGGCGTCTTCAAACTCGTAAGGCGACAAAATTAAGCCTTCTTCTTGCTCGTTAGGAAAAACCGCAACATACAGTTCGTCACCGGTCAGGCCTTCGGTCCAGCGGCTACGCCATTTGTTTAGCGATATTGCTTCGGCTTTACAGTGCAGCCAATCTCCAGTCGCCCAAGCGTCGGCAAACTCTTTACTTGGCCACACGGGTACGCAGTCCTCATCTTCAGAGTTAAGCATTACGCAGCCATCATCGTCGATTAAGATCCACAATTGATTTTGAGCTTTGCTTTCTTTAATTAGGTATTGCATGCGTGAATGGCTATCGGCTTTAGCAATGTTATTTGCGTCAGACATGGTTCGTCCTCGTTACGATGATAGGTGGTTAGAATAATCCAAATAAACTAAGCCGTCATATAAAAGCGCTAAGCTAGCTCTTGAGTGCTTAGTTTTACGGCGTATTCGCGGAAAGTGGCTAAGCTTATGTGATCTTTGTCTTAATATGTGCGTTGTTTGAGCAAGTTGTGGCATAATGCGCGACCAAACAATTTAGCCATCAGATTACCCAGCAAAATGCTGGTGTAACGTAACCAAGCGGAATATTTACATTGCTTACTTCTTCTAATATCACCATGCAATTTGGCGCAAAGCCATTGTTCGAAAATGTCTCAGTTAAATTTGGCGAAGGTAACCGTTATGGTCTAATCGGCGCTAATGGCTGTGGTAAATCTACCTTTATGAAAATATTGGGTGGCGATTTAGAGCCAAGTGCCGGCAATGTATCTAAAGATCCAAACGAGCGCATTGGTAAGTTAAAACAGGACCAATTTGCTTACGAAGATAAAGCGGTTATCGATACTGTTATAATGGGTTACGAAGAACTGTGGGCAGTTAAATCTGAGCGCGACGCGATTTATGCCAACCCAGAGATGAGTGAAGAAGACGGCATTCGTGCTGCTGAGCTAGAAGCCGAGTTTGCTGAAATGGACGGTTACACCGCTGAAGCTCGCGCTGGTGAGTTACTGCTAGGTGTTGGCATTCCTATCGAGCAACATTACGGCCCAATGAGCGAAGTAGCACCTGGCTGGAAACTGCGTGTATTGCTAGCCCAAGTATTGTTTGGTGACCCTGATATTATGCTTTTAGATGAGCCTACCAACAACTTGGATATTAATACCATTCGTTGGTTAGAAGGGGTGCTAAACGAGCGTAACTGCACCATGATCATCATCTCGCACGACCGCCACTTCTTAAACAGTGTATGTACCCACATGGCCGATTTGGATTACGGTGAGCTGCGTACTTTCCCTGGTTCTTACGACGAATATATGACCGCTGCAACCCAAGCTCGCGAGCAAATGTTGTCGGACAACGCCAAGAAAAAAGCCCAAATTGCCGAGCTTAAAACCTTTGTTAGCCGTTTCTCTGCTAATGCTTCTAAGTCTAAGCAAGCTACTTCTCGTGCTAAGCAAATTGATAAAATTCAATTGGCCGAAGTTAAACCTTCGAGCCGCCAAAACCCTTACATTCGTTTTGAAGAAGAGAAAAAGCTGCACCGCTTAGCCTTACAAATTGAAGGTTTGGAAAAGAGCTACGAAGAAACCCTGTTCAAAGATCTAGACTTAATGGTTGAAGTAGGCGAGCGTATTGCGGTAATTGGCCCTAACGGTATTGGTAAAACTACCTTCCTTAAATGTTTAGTGGGTGATACTGATTTTGGTGGCAGCATTAAATGGTCTGAAAATGCTCAGCTAGGTTACTATGCACAGGATCATGCAGCCGACTTTGAAGAAGATAAAAACCTGATTGACTGGATGTGGCAATGGGGTAAAGAGGGCGACGACGAGCAAGTGATTCGTGGCACCTTAGGCCGCTTATTGTTCTCACAGCAAGACATTAACAAATCCGTTAAGGTAATCTCTGGTGGTGAGCAAGGCCGTATGCTGTTTGGCAAAATGATTTTGCAAAAGCCAAACATTATGGTGATGGACGAGCCAACCAACCACTTGGACATGGAATCTATTGAGTCACTCAACTTAGCCTTAGAAAACTACCCAGGCACCTTGGTGTTTGTAAGCCACGACCGAGAGTTTGTATCAAGCCTTGCTACGCGTATCATCGAAATGACGCCACAAGGTATTGTAGACTTCCACGGCACTTACGAAGAGTACCTAAAAAGCCAAGGTTTAAACGCCTAGCAGCTTAAATAGAAGTTAATAAAAAGCAGCCATTGGCTGCTTTTTTGTTTTTGCGTCCTTATGCTTGATGGCTTTGTTACGTGTTGCCTACAAGCTCTAATAAAAATTCTGACATTTCTTGGCGTAACTCTAAATTACTACATTTAAGTGCGTTTTCATTTGCTATAGAAGCCCAATTAATTGCTGCACTTTTGTTGTTTAATTCAAGATAACGCTCTGCGAGAGCTAATTGTGACGATGCTAAAAATTCGACTAAGTTTAGTTTTTTAGCAACTTCAATTGCAACTGAATAAATACGAATTGCCTGTTCAGCACTTTTTGTATAGTCAGCTAATGTTTCCCATTGAAATGGATGATCTTTATTTGAGCCTTTGTTTGTTTCACATATTGAGTTTAATTGTTGATAAGTAGCTCAATAGTTTTCAGTTAAACCTGCTCCTGAAGAGTTGGCCAATTCACAAGCTAAATCTAAAACTGAATTATAAATTGCCTGATCAATCATAAAGACACATAACGCCGCGTTAAGTGGTGAGCAACTTAGACCACTGCACATAAAGTATTGTGCCGTAAACACTAAAGCCGAAGCAAAACCCAAAATGCCGAGCGTTGGGAGTCCGTCTTAAACGCTTTGTTATGTGACTTTTCACAATAATCACATTTTAATGATGTAAACCACTGAATAAAACGCAGGTCTATTGTCTCCCCCGTGATTATGGCTCCCATCAGGTCTAATTGCATGTTTGATCTGATATGGATTTTGATAACCTCTGCGTGTATCCCAATTAATTTCTCCTGGTATATAACCTGCAAAGCCACTAGTTCTCCCACCATGACTATGCTCACCATCCATTGCTATACTGTTAGCTCCACCAACGTTACCAGAACTGCTAGCATCTCTAGCCCCCATAATAAAACGGTTAGTTAAATCAGGAGTTCCATTTTTTCCGTTGCAGATTTTCCAACCGCTAGGAAGTTCTCTGGTTTTCCCTGTGGGTACTCCATTAAAGTCTCGTATAACTGGATCCCAAGCTAAAATACTACCTTTTGGCATTTCAATTACTTGTGGAGCCAGATTTTCTGCATCTTTGATCTTTTTTTCGACTCGATCATCTAGAAAATTTAGAACACCTATACCAGCAATAAACGCGCTAATGACACAACTCAGCAGCCATAACCATGGGTTGGATGTGATATCTTTCATTTAATCCTCAACAATTTTCTGGAAACACGCTAGTACAAAGTATTGCACTCAGTCCCGCTATATGAAAAAAATCTGATTAAATTTATTCAGATGACTCCTGCTATTCTTATCTATTGCAGAATAGTGAAATAGTCTTCAGCACATAACATTTGTATATTGCGCATGCGCGTTTACCTTGTTAGACCAGTGAAAACGCGCATAGCTAATTATTTGAATTGAGTGAAGAATTAAGAATAAGGCTCAATACGCTTTCTGGCAAAACGCGTATGCAAAGTTAACAAACCTATTATTTAATTAACACTAAGCTAAGTGTTTGATACTACGCTTGTATTTTTTTTAGCTCAAGGCTAAACGCGCACAATCTATCAAATTATTAGCTCAAAAACGCAAAAAATTAATAATGCTGTATGCATAGCCAGTAAATAGCCAGCGTTACGTTGCTGGTGATGTTGCCTGTAGCTGGATTGAATAGAGAAATTTAGTGAAGTAAGGCAAATAAAAAAGCCACAACATCTGTTGTGGCTTTTGGTATTAACTAGGCCTTAAGCGAGAGGCTATAGGCCGCAGTTATTACAGCTGGTCTACTAGCTTAACCGCATCACCGATGTAGTTGGCTGGGGTCATTTTCTTCAGCTCGTCTTTGGCTGACTCTGGCATGTCTAAACCATCGATAAATTCACGCATGGCTTGTGCGTCTACACGCTTACCACGAGTAAGTTCTTTTAACTTCTCGTAAGGTTTTTCGATGCCGTAGCGGCGCATAACGGTTTGCACAGGCTCGGCTAAAACTTCCCAGTTGCTATCTAAATCGCTAAGTAGGTTTTCTTCGTTTACTTGTAGCTTGCTCACACCTTTAAGGGTGGCTTGATAGGCGATTAACGAGTAACCCATGGCTACACCAAGGTTACGCAATACCGTTGAGTCTGTAAGGTCACGCTGCCAGCGAGAAACCGGTAATTTAGCCGCTAGGTGGCCAAACAAGGCGTTAGCAATACCTAGGTTACCTTCTGAGTTTTCAAAATCGATTGGGTTAACTTTGTGCGGCATCGTTGATGAGCCAATTTCACCAGCAATGGTTTTTTGCTTAAAGTGACCTAGGCAAATGTAGCCCCAAATGTCGCGGTCAAAGTCTAGCAAAATGGTGTTGAAGCGAGCGATGGCATCGTATAGCTCGGCGATGTAATCGTGTGGCTCAATCTGCGTAGTGTAGGGGTTCCATTGTACACCTAGGCTGGTAACAAATTCTTCTGAGAATTGGTGCCAGTCTACTTCTGGGTAAGCAGAGATGTGCGCGTTGTAGTTACCTACGGCGCCGTTAATTTTACCCAGTACTTCTACCGCTTCAATTTGCTTAAGTTGGCGACGTAAACGAGCAACTACGTTGGCCATTTCTTTGCCCATGGTGCTTGGCGAAGCTGGTTGGCCGTGGGTGCGTGAAAGTAGCGGGGTTGCACGTAGCTCTTTTGCTAGCTCGGTGATTGAATCAATAAGCTTTTGTAGGTAAGGCACTAATACTTCGTTACGTGCTTCGTTAAGCATTAACGCGTGCGAAAGGTTGTTAATGTCTTCAGAAGTACAAGCAAAGTGGATGAACTCTGATACAGCATCAAGCTCAGCATTTGCCGCTACTTTTTCTTTTAAGAAGTACTCAACCGCTTTTACGTCGTGGTTAGTGGTACGCTCAATTTCTTTAACGCGCGCAGCGTCTGCTTCGTTAAAGTTGTCGTTAATGCTATCTAGAAACGCGATAGCTTCAGGAGAGAAGCTTGGTACTTCAGCAATGTTTTGCTGTTGAGCAAGTTTTTGTAACCAACGAATTTCTACTCGTACGCGGTATTTAATTAAGCCAAACTCGCTAAAAATACTACGTAGTTCAGAAGTTTTATCCCCGTAGCGTCCGTCTATCGGGGAAATGGCTGTCAAGGCCGACAGTTCCATGGTGATCTCCTAAATTAACTAATCAATGGTGTGTAAAAGTTGTGTTGTTTGCTGCAAGTAGTTTTTACGTGAAAACAGTAGCTGGCGTCGTTGGCCGCCTAATTGGCGCCACAATACACTGGCGCGAATACCGGCTAGCAGTAGCGCGCGAACTTTATGTTGTACTACCGGTTGCTGCAAGTAACTCACGTTTCCGGCTACTTGAATACGCGGACCAAGCGGGCTAATAATGTCGCTGTAAATGTCGGCAATTCCGCCCAGTACTTGTTGGTCTAGCAAATCAAAATGCTGTAGTTGTCTATCTAGTTGGCCAATACGTTCGCCCATCATGTTCATTAAGTCTGGGCGTTTATTTAAACGGCGCTCTAGGGCCAACAAGCTAACCAGGTAACGTGTGATTTCGGCGTTACGCTTTTCTTGTTGGTTGCTCAGTTGGCCGCTCATTACACCTAGGCCTAGCTTAAGTTGCTCTAAAGAGCCAAATACTTCAACGGTTTCGTTGGGGTTGGTTATTAGAATACTACCTAAGCTGGTTTTTAAACCTGCTTCGTCGCAGTTGCTGGTTCTGGCTACGTCTTGCACCAGTTTAGCGGCTTGGCAGATCCCAGCAAAAGCGATAACGCGGTCGTTGATTGCATTGCTCATAGGCTATAGGCCAATCTTTTGTTCAATGATACCGCCGCCTAAACATACTTCGTTTAGATAAAATACTGCTGATTGTCCTGGAGTAACCGCTATTTGCGGCTCATCGAATACCACTTCAATCTCGTCGTTTTCACGCGGGATAATGGTGCAGGCAACGTCTTGCTGGCGATAACGAATTTTAACGCTACAACGCAGTTCTTCGGTGATGGTTTTGCGGTCTACCCAATGTAATTGGCCTGCAATAAGTGCACGCGATTTTAGGCGAGGGTGATCGTGCCCTTGGCCAACAATCAGCACGTTGCGCTCAATGTCTTTATCTACGGTGTACCAAGGCGTCTCGTCACCGTCTTTGGTGCCGCCTATGCCTAAACCTTTACGTTGGCCTAGGGTGTGGTACATCAAACCTTGGTGCTTACCTATGACTTTGCCTTCACAGGTTTCAATATCACCCGGTTGAGCTGGTAGGTATTGGGCTAGGAAGTCAGTAAACTTACGCTCGCCAATAAAGCATATACCTGTGGAGTCTTTTTTGTTGGCGGTGATAAGGCCTTGTTCTTCGGCAATGCGGCGCACTTCTGGCTTTTCTATTTCGCCTACTGGGAAGAGTGTTTGCGCAATATGCTTTTCTTCTAGCGTATACAAGAAGTAGCTTTGATCTTTATTGCTGTCTAGGCCGCGTAGCATTTGCCAGTGTCCGTCTTGAAAACGGCGCTGCACATAGTGGCCAGTGGCGATGTAGTCGGCAGACAATTCTTCTGCGGCAAATTCCAAAAATGCCTTAAACTTAATTTCCTTGTTACACATAATGTCTGGATTCGGCGTGCGACCCGCTTTGTACTCTTCGAGGAAGTGTTCAAATACGTTATCCCAGTATTCTGCTGAGAAGTTAATGGTATGTAGCTTTATACCTAATTTGTCACACACAGCTTGAGCGTCGGCTAAATCTTCTGCCGCTGCACAGTATTCGCTGTTATCGTCTTCTTCCCAGTTCTTCATAAAAAGACCTTCAACCTGATAGCCTTGCTGAATAAGCAAGTAGGCTGAAACGGAAGAGTCAACGCCGCCGGACATACCGACAATCACTTTTTTAGTGTTGTTTGAGTTCATGCTAACTTGTTGGGAAAAATTTGCGGCGAATTCTACCAGAAAAACTGTGACGAAAACAGCATTTCAGCATGTCGTTCTAAGAGAGCTCTTCACCCACTAATTGTTGGTAACTGCCGTTGTCTATTCCATCTAAGGTATAGCGACCAATTTGATAGCGAACCAAGCGCAGGGTGGGGAAGCCAATAGCTGCTGTCATGCGCCGAACCTGCCTATTTCGGCCTTCTTTAATGCTAATGCTTAACCAAGTTGTTGGAATGGATTTACGCTCTCGAACTGGTGGATTGCGTGGCCATAAATTTGGTTCATCCATAAGCGCTACTTTGGCCGGTAAACAGGGGCCGTCTTTTAGCACAATGCCTTTACGCAAGGGCTCCAAATCAACATCTTTAGGCACGCCTTCAACTTGCACCCAGTAGGTTTTTGCGGTTTTAGCTTTAGGGTTGGCAAGTTTATGTTGCAGTTTCCCGTCGTTTGTTAACAGCAACAAGCCTTCACTATCTCTGTCTAACCGACCGGCAGCATATACATCGGGAATGTCGACAAAGTCTTTTAAGGTAGCTCTGCCTTGCCCATCGGTAAACTGGCTAAGTACATCAAAGGGTTTGTTGAACAGAACTAAACGGCGCGGGCCATTGAGCGGTTTAACTGATTTGGTCTCAGCCTTTCGTTTAAAACGACGCGACTGTTGGGGTTTTGCAAACTTATTCATGGCGGCAATTGTAACATCTAATGGATGTACCACTAGTAAAACAATGTTAAAGCGTTTGTAAATGGTTTATTATTTTGGCCGAATTATTGGACGGTGAGTAGATAAGTAAACAAACTTTGTAGTTTTTTATTGCTTGCTAACCACCTCGCAGACTCGATCATTTGTATAAAAATGGCAGCCATTGCGAGAGCAACCACAACTTTTAGGGACCGACATGACGTCAAAGATTATTTATACCTTAACGGACGAAGCGCCAGCCTTAGCTACGTATTCACTGCTACCTATTGTACAAGCGTTTACTAATGCTGCTGGTGTTGATGTAGAAACCCGTGATATTTCTTTAGCCGGCCGAATTATTGCTAGCTTTCCTGAATGTTTAACCGAGCAACAACAGATCTCTGATGCCTTAGCTGAGCTAGGTGAATTAGCTAAAAAGCCAGAAGCTAACATTATTAAGCTGCCTAATATCAGTGCTTCGGTTCCGCAACTAAAAGCGGCCATTAAAGAGTTACAAGCTCAAGGTTACGCGTTGCCAGATTACCCAGAAGAGCCAAGCAATGATCAAGAGCGTGACGCTAAAGCCAAATACGACAAAGTAAAAGGTAGCGCAGTTAACCCTGTATTGCGTGAAGGTAACTCAGACCGCCGTGCACCTGGTTCTGTTAAGCAATACGCGCGTAACAATCCGCATTCAATGGGAGCATGGTCGAAAGATTCGTTAAGCCATGTTGCTAGCATGAACCAAGGTGATTTTTACGGCAGCGAAGTTTCTGCCACTATCCAAGAAGCTGGCTCTGTAGCTATTCAGTTAAAAACTGAGGCTGGTGAAACCATCACCTTAAAAGAAGCTTTTCCAGTATTAGCAGGCGAAGTAATTGATGCTGCTGCACTAAACGTTGCGGAGCTTTCTTCTTTTATTGAAGCTGAAATCGAAGATGCTAAAGCCAAAGGCATTTTGTTCTCGCTACACATGAAAGCAACCATGATGAAGGTATCAGACCCAATCATCTTTGGTCATGTTGTTAAAGTATTCTTTAAAGATGTATTTGCTAAGTACGGCGAGCTGTTTGATGAGCTAGGTGTTGATGTAAGCAATGGCTTAGGTGATGTTTATGCAAAAATTCAACAGTTAGACGCTGCTAAGCAAGAAGAAATTAAAGCCGCAATTGACGCGGTATACGCGCAGCGCCCAGGCCTAGCAATGGTTGATTCAGATAAAGGCATCACTAACTTACACGTACCAAGCGATGTAATTATTGATGCGTCTATGCCTGCAATGATCCGCGCATCTGGTCAAATGTGGAATGCAGAAGGCAAGCAACAAGATACGAAAGCGGTTATCCCAGATCGCAGCTACGCAAGTGTTTACCAGCAAACCATCGATTTCTGTAAAGAGAATGGTGCATTCAACCCAACTACCATGGGCTCTGTAGCAAACGTTGGTTTAATGGCGCAAAAAGCTGAAGAGTACGGTTCACACGATAAAACCTTCACTGCACCAGCTGCTGGTACCGTTGAAGTTGTTGACCAAAATGGCCAAGTTGTACTTAGCCAAGCGGTTAAGCAAGGCGACATTTTCAGAATGTGCCAAGTTAAAGATGCACCAATCCGTGATTGGGTGAAACTGGCGGTTAACCGCGCTCGCTTAACTAATACTCCAGCAGTATTCTGGTTAGACGCAAATCGTGCTCACGATGCGCAACTCATTCGCAAAGTTGAGCAGTACTTGGCTGAACACGATACTAGCGGTTTAGAAATTAAAGTACTTGCCCCAAGCGAAGCAACACAATTCTCGTTAGAGCGAGTTAAGCAGGGCTTAGACACTATTTCTGTAACAGGTAACGTATTACGTGACTACCTAACCGATTTGTTCCCAATTCTTGAGCTAGGTACTTCAGCTAAAATGCTGTCGATTGTACCGCTTATGAACGGCGGTGGTTTGTTCGAAACCGGTGCTGGCGGTTCTGCGCCTAAGCACGTGCAGCAGTTTGAAAAAGAAAACCATCTACGTTGGGATTCTTTAGGTGAGTTCTTGGCTCTATCTGCATCTTTAGAGCACCTAGGGCAAGTAACTAACAATGCTAAAGCAGCGGTACTAGCTAGTACGCTTGATAAAGCTACTGGTACTTTCTTGGATGAAAACAAATCGCCTTCACGTAAGGTGAAAGAGTTGGATAACCGCGGTAGTCATTTCTACTTATGTTTGTACTGGGCTCAGTGCTTAGCAGAGCAAAATGATGACCAAGAGTTGAAAGCTATATTTGCTGAAGTAGCGCAAAAGTTGGTAAGCCAAGAAGCTGAAATTGTTGAGCAGCTAAACGCCGCTCAAGGGCCTGCAGTAGACCTAAACGGCTACTACCAGCCTGATAGCACTAAAGCGGCTGCAGCAATGCGCCCAAGTGCCTTGTTTAACGATGTTATTGATAGCTTACGTTAGGCTTAGCTTTATTTGAACAAAGCCGATGCTTAGCCATCGGCTTTTTTGTGTTTGAAATAAAATTTACAAACGCGCAATAAAAAACCAGTCGTTAAGACTGGTTTTTTGTTTAGCTGCTGCAGCGAGCGCTAGTTTTGACTGTCGTCGAAAACAATGCTTACTGCGTGGCTACCTTTGGGGCCTTGCTGAGTTTCAAATTGTACTGGCTGGCCAGCTTTAAGAGTGCGATACCCTTCCATTTGAATCGTCGAATAGTGAGCGAAGATATCTTCTCCACCTGTATCCGGGCAAATAAAACCAAATCCTTTTGCGTTGTTAAACCACTTAACTGTTCCGCTTGGCATACGACATATCCCTATTAAATTTATCTACCAAACTGACCGAGCTGGTCACTTTTGACGCAACTTTGAGTCAGCTGTTTAACAATTTAGTAAAATATTTACTACAGTCAAGTTTTCAGAGTACTTTTCTACTAGCCTTGTTAACTCAAAGCGGTTATGTTGAGAACAGAGACGCGTTTTTACTACTATAGTTTTTATGAGCAAATTATCTGATTGGTTAGATGTAGAAGAAATAACCAAACAAGCAAAAAGTGAGACGGCACCCCCACCAATGTATAAGGTGGTTTTAAATAATGACGACTATACTCCTATGGAGTTCGTTATTGAGGTGTTGCAGTTGTATTTTAATATGGATTTGGACAAAGCAACCCAAATAATGCTTACCATTCATTACAAAGGTAAAGGAGTTTGTGGGGTTTTCACGGCCGAAGTAGCTGAAACCAAAGCTGCACAAGTAAATAGTTATGCCAAACAAAATGACCATCCCTTGATGTGCACTATGGAGAAAGCATAGCTAAGTAGTATTGATTGTCTTTAGGGGGCCTATGCATGCTAAATAAAGAGTTGGAACAAACTTTAAACCAGGCGTTTAAAGAAGCAAGACAGCAACAACACGAATTCATGACGGTAGAGCACTTGTTGTTGGGTTTATTAGAAAACTCTGCCGCCAAGGAAGCCCTAGTCGCTTGCGGGGCTAACCTCAACCAACTTAACCAAGAGTTAAGCAGTTTCATTGAACAAACTACCCCAGTAATTCCTGAGGACGATGGAGAGCGCGAGACGCAACCAACCCTAGGTTTTCAGCGGGTTCTCCAACGGGCCGTTTTTCATGTTCAATCTTCCGGTAATAGTGAAGTAAGTGGTGCCAATGTTTTGGTTGCCATATTTAGCGAACAAGAGAGCCAAGCCGTTTATTTCCTTAAGAAGGCCGATATTAGCCGTTTAGACGTGGTTAACTTTATCTCTCATGGCATTCGTAAAGATGAAGAACCTAGCGCTGAACAAAGCCCTGCCGATACCGAAGCTCAGTCTGAAGAAACTAAGCAGCTAGAAAGCTTTGCCAGCAACCTTAATCACTTAGTGCTTAAAGGCAAAATCGATCCACTTATTGGCCGCGATAAAGAATTATCTCGCACCATTCAAGTATTGTGTCGTCGCCGTAAAAATAACCCGCTATTGGTGGGGGAAGCCGGAGTAGGTAAAACCGCTATTGCCGAAGGTTTAGCTTATCGGATTGTTCACGAAGATGTGCCAGATGTGATTAAAGACGCCACTATCTACTCCTTAGATATTGGATCTTTGCTTGCTGGGACGAAATACCGTGGCGATTTTGAAAAACGTTTCAAAGCATTATTAAAGCAGCTTGAAAATGCCGAAAACGCCATTTTGTTTATCGATGAAATTCATACCATCATTGGTGCGGGTGCAGCATCGGGTGGTCAATTAGACGCAGCAAACTTAATTAAACCTTTGTTAAGCAATGGTTTATTGCGTTGTGTCGGTTCAACTACTTACCAAGAGTACAATCAAATTTTTGAGAAAGACCGCGCACTTGCACGTCGCTTCCAAAAAGTTGATGTCGTAGAGCCAACAATTGAAGATACCACTAAGATTTTGTTGGGCTTAAAAAGCCGTTACGAAGCTCACCACGATGTACGTTACACCAAACAAGCCATGCGCAGTGCTGCTGAACTTGCCGCTAAGTACATTAACGAACGTCATTTGCCAGATAAGGCGATTGACGTGATTGATGAAGCCGGTGCAAGCATGCGGATGTTGCCAGTTAGCCGCCGCAAGAAAACCATTGGGGCAGGGGATATTGAAGCCATTGTTGCCAAGATTGCTCGTATTCCTGAAGCAAAGGTATCTTCTTCTGATAGAGAAACACTGCGTAGCTTAAATGAAACCTTGAAGATGGTGGTGTTTGGTCAAGACCCAGCCATCGACGTGTTAGTTGATGCCATTCGCTTAAATCGTTCCGGTTTAGGGGCAGAGCAAAAACCTGTGGGTTCATTCTTGTTTGCCGGCCCTACTGGTGTAGGTAAAACAGAGGTGACTCAGCAACTTGCCAAGGCCTTAGGCGTAGAGTTAATTCGTTTTGATATGTCTGAGTACATGGAACGCCATGCTGTTTCTCGCTTGATTGGTGCGCCTCCTGGCTACGTGGGTTACGACCAAGGCGGCTTACTTACTGATGCCGTGTTAAAGCACCCGCATTGTGTGGTGTTGCTGGATGAAATTGAAAAAGCGCACGAAGATGTATTTAACTTGTTATTACAAGTAATGGATCACGGTACGCTAACCGATAACAATGGCCGCCATGCTGACTTCCGTAACGTAATTTTGGTTATGACTAGTAACGCCGGGGTTAAAGAGACTCAACGCTCTGCTATTGGCTTTAAAGAGCAGGACATGAGTTTTGATGCCATGGATGAAATTAATCGCATCTTCGCTCCTGAATTTAGAAACCGCTTAGATAACATTATTTGGTTCAATCACTTAGATGAAACCATTATCGAGCAAGTCGTGGATAAATTTATTGTTGAACTGCAAGCTCAGCTCGACGCTAACGGCGTATCAATGGAAGTAAATGCTGAAGCACGCTTGTGGTTGTCTGAACAAGGTTACGACAAAGCTATGGGTGCAAGACCAATGTCTCGAGTTATTCGAGAACAACTTCGTAAACCATTAGCGAACGAAATATTGTTTGGGCGCTTGAATGATGGTGGACACGTAGATGTTGGTATCAAAGACGGCAAGCTAGATTTTCAATATGAAGATGAAGTTGCTGAAGTTTAATTAGTACTGCAACTACAACCAAAAAAGCCAGCTATTAGCTGGCTTTTTAATTGTTGTATACAACAATTGCGGATTAGCGCGCGCGGAAAACAATGCGCCCTTTTGACAAGTCGTACGGTGTTAATTGAACCGTAACTTTATCTCCGGTCAAAATGCGGATGTAGTTTTTACGCATTTTTCCAGAAATGTGGGCAGTAACAACATGTCCGTTTTCTAGTTCTACACGGAACATTGTGTTAGGCAAGGTGTCTAACACTGTGCCTTGCATTTCAATATTGTCTTCTTTCGCCATTGAGTCCTCTGTTTGACACGCACTTATAAAAACGCAGGGAGGATGCCAGATTTACTGCCTTGTGTAAAGTTTATCCTCTAAATCTATTGCCATTTACTGTTAATAAATCGTTGATGTGGCAAATAGTTCCGTTTGTAGTTCATTTTTCTGCACACATCCACCTGGTAACCTAAATATAACCAGTCTTTGCCTTGCTGTTTAGCTTGGTGAATTTGCATTAAAACCGCTAGATTTCCTAACGAGAGTTTATCTAAGTTTGGATCGAAGAATGTATAAACAGCACTTAATGCCTTTGAGAAAACATCAGTAACACACACCGCGACTAATTGTTCATCTTGAAATAATTTTAGGTATTGAGTGCTCGACCAATCGCATTGTAAAAATTCGAAAAAGGCTTTTTCATTTGGAGGGTATATGCTGCCATCTTTATGCCTAGCTTCGATATAGCGGGCATAAAGTTGATAATCATCTTGATCGAGTTGGTGGTGCCAACGAAGTGTAAGTTGCTTAGCTTTGTTTAGAATTCGTTTTTGAGATTTGCTAGGGCTAAAGTCTGCCACCTTAACTCTTAATGATTGGCATTGACTGCAGGCGCTGCAAGCTGGGCGGTATATCTCATTGCCGCTGCGTCGAAAACCGAGCTCCAACAATTGTGAGTAGTAGGCTGATTTTTGTTCATCATCACACAATAAAAAACACAACTGCTCTTGTTGTTCATCTAAGTAAGGGCAATTGTTTACTTGGCTCAAACCTACTGGCAGTTGCATTAAAAAATTTCCTGTTGGTGCCAACAGTTTATATTTACCTGGTCATCTTTGTGCTTACAAAGTAAATCTAAAAAGTTTTCTCTTTCGATGGCTTGCATACCTAAACTTATCAGGTGGGGATTCTCAACTTGCCCATCGATGTATACGCCGCCATGTTGTTTAAAGTGGTGACAAAAACTGTGAAAAGCCAGTTTAGATGCGTTAGTTTCGGTATGAAACATTGACTCACCACAAAATACCTTTCCAACGAGAACGCCGTATAATCCACCCACTAACTCATCATTTTTCCAAACCTCTACTGAATGAGCTCGACCCAGTTGATGTAAGGCAATATAGGCCTTAATCATGTCTGAGTTTATCCATGTTTCATCAGTGCGTAAGGCTGCACAACGTTTAATAACCTGTGAAAAGTCACGATTCACGCTAACTTGTAACGAGGTTTTACGCATGAATTTTTGCATGCTTTTATTTACGGTATGCAAGGATAGGTCTAGGCCTATTCGAGGATTTGGGCTCCACCATAAAACGGGTTGGTCATCACTAAACCAAGGAAAAATACCGTTATCGTAGGCTGCGATTAATCTTCGTGGACTAAGATCTGCGCCAATGGCTAACAAACCATTAGGATCGTCTAAGGCATTATTTGGAGACGGGAAGGGGCGATTTAGCTCTAGGAATACTGGTTGCACAGGCACTTATAGCTTTTACAATGTCTCTACTAAGTATATCAATATTAAAACGATTATTGATATAAAAAAGCCGGTTTTACAACCGGCTCATCTATTACTTAGTCGTTTAGGCTGTCTAAGTATCGCTCAGCATCTAAGGCCGCCATACAACCTGCTCCAGCAGAGGTAATGGCTTGACGGTAGATGTGGTCGGCCACATCGCCTGCAGCGTAAATGCCTGGGATGCTGGTTTGAGTTGCATTGCCTTCGGTACCAGACTGGATAGTTAGATAACCATCTTTCATCTCTAATTGGCCTTCAAATATACCGGTGTTTGGTTGGTGACCAATAGCAATAAAGGCACCCATAACTTCGATATCTTGGCTTGTGCCATCTTGTACGTTCTGAGTACGTACACCGGTTACACCCATTTCATCGCCTAACACTTCATCCAGTGTTTGGTTTAAGTGCAATACGATGTTGCCGTTAGCTACTTTATCCATTAAACGTTTAGTGAGGATTTTTTCACTGCGGAACTCTTCACGACGGTGAATTAAGTGCACTTCAGATGCAATGTTTGATAAGTACAAGGCTTCTTCAACAGCCGTGTTACCACCGCCAACAACTGCTACTTTTTGGTTACGGTAGAAGAAACCATCACAAGTAGCACAAGCAGAAACTCCTTTACCTTTAAACGCTTCTTCTGAAGGTAGGCCTAAGTATTTGGCTGATGCACCAGTGGCAATAATCAACGCATCACAAGTGTATTCGCCACTATCGCCTTTAAGCTTGTATGGCTTCTCTTTGAAGTCAACTTCGTTGATATGGTCAAATACAATCTCGGTTTCAAATTTCTCAGCGTGAGCTTGCATACGCTCCATTAGGGCAGGGCCTGTTAAACCTTCTGCATCACCTGGCCAGTTTTCAACTTCAGTGGTTGTGGTCAGCTGACCGCCTTGCTGAATGCCAGTAATAAGCACTGGGTTTAAGTTGGCGCGTGCCGCATATACAGCTGCAGTGTAACCTGCTGGGCCAGAGCCTAGGATAATTAGTTTGTGGTGTTTTGCATTGCTCATGATTGCTACAATTCCTTAAAGTTCTTGCTTGATATATGAGGGTACAAAATCCGAAATCAAGCGTAATAAAGCGAAAAAAGTGCGCTTTATACAAAGTAGAAGTTTGTTGGACACAGCATAATAGGCTTCGTTATTCCTACCAAATAATAAAACTTTATATGGATATGCGTATTTATCTAGCCTTTAATTCGGCTTTTTACTTGATAGTCCGTGCATTTTGTGGAATAAATAATGCTCAGGGATAAGACAAAAGTTTAAAAAAGTCTATTGGCTTGGGTTTTAGCTCTGCATCTCGCTTGGAATGACTTATTTATGTGTGAAAGGATATTCACATAATTTATGCAATTACCTCAAGTATTAATGCATAAAAAGTCAGCACAACTAGGTGTGCTTAGGGACAACAATCGTATCACCATTAATGGAAGCAAAAGGTCGACCAATGAAGGAACTGGATCGTATTGATCGCAACATACTTAATGAGTTGCAAAAAGATGGCCGCATATCGAATGTGGAACTTTCAAAACGTGTAGGCCTTAGCCCTACACCTTGTCTAGAAAGGGTTAGACGTTTAGAGCGCCAAGGTTACATTACTGGTTACACTGCTATTCTAAACCCTCAATACTTAGACGCTTCGCTACTGGTTTTTGTTGAAATCACGTTGAATCGCGGTGCTCCTGACGTATTCGAACAATTTAATCATGCTGTGCAACAGCTTGAAGAAATTCAAGAATGTCACTTAGTGTCAGGTGATTTTGATTATCTATTAAAGACCCGCGTAGCAGATATGTCTGCTTACCGTAAGTTGTTAGGTGAAACCTTGTTGCGCCTACCTGGTGTTAACGACACCCGTACTTACGTAGTGATGGAAGAAGTGAAGCAGAGTAATCGACTAGTTATCAAAAACTAACGGAGTCGTTTCCCCCTCCAATTCATTTTTGATAAAGTTAAACAAGCGGCTATAGCCGCTTGTTTTGTTTTTAGACAAACAGAATAATTATTGGATATTTTTAGTTCAAGGGAACGCTTGTGACAGATACTACAGACAGCAAATTGTCTGGCTTTGCTCGAATTGCGGAAGTGTGTGCCATCGCAATGGGCGCTTTAGGTGTTTACCTAATGGTAGCCTTATTAAGTTTTAATCCGAGCGATCCTAGTTGGTCGCAAACTGCTGGTCAGCAAAGTATTGCTAATGCTGCGGGAAGTTCTGGTGCTTGGTTTGCCGACTTACTGTTGTTTAGTTTTGGTTTTATGGCTTATAGCATGCCGTTTATTTGTGGTTTGTTGGCTTGGGCCTTGTTTTGGCGCCCTTGTCCTATAGCCCAAGTAAACTTCTTCACCTTAGGTCTCAGGCTAATTGGCTTTGTATTCACCTTCGTTAGCTTAACCACGCTAGCGAGCATTCATATTGATGATTTTCATTTCTTTTCTTCAGGAGGCTTAGTGGGAGATATCTTCACTCAGCTAATGATTCCAGTGTTTGGCTTGCTTGGCACTAGCATTATTTTATTAGCCGTTTTTGCCGGTGGTATTACCTTGTTTACCGGTCAATCTTGGGTTCAGTTTGTAGAGCAACTTGGTGGGGGCCTTAACTCAACTTACCGTGCAATAGTGAGTTTTCCTGAACGTTTACGTAATAAAAAACAGCGCGAGTTAGAGCAAGATGTTCTTATGAGGGATTTTGCTACTGAGTCTTCATCACAAGAACCTGCTCAAAGTGACTTATCAGCAGGTAATGAAGAACTTCAACAGGATTTTGTTGAAGAGCAAAATACATATCAAGAGCCAACGCTCGAGCAAACTGTTTACTCAGAGCCAGAAACCTCTGTTGCTGTTGAGCCTAGTTTCTCCATGGACAGTGACTTTGAAGCAGAGTTGTCACAGGCAAAAGAAGATATTGAATTTGCTTACGAAGATGAAGCGATTGATCCACCAAGTGTGATTATCGATGATACCGCTCCTGAGCCCATGCCTGATATCCCTTTTGACGGTGAAACTGTCGCTGTGGCTAAACCGCCTGCAGCTAAACCCGCAGTGCCGGTAAAACCTGCTCAACCAAGGTTAAGCCGTTTACCTGATATGAATTTGTTGGATAGACCCGACAAAAAAGCTAACCCAATTTCACCAGAAGAATTAGAGCAAGTTTCTCGTTTGGTTGAAGCAAAGCTGCTTGATTTTAATATTCAAGCATCAGTAGTTGCCGTTCATCCTGGCCCAGTAATTACCCGTTTTGAGCTCGATTTAGCGCCAGGGGTTAAAGTTAGCAAAATTACTAACTTGTCTAAAGATTTAGCACGCGCGCTGTCTGCTATTAGTGTGCGGGTAGTGGAAGTGATACCTGGTAAGTCGGTGATTGGATTAGAATTACCTAACCGTTATCGTGAGATTGTTTATCTTAGCGAAGTTATTGATAGCAGTACCTTCCATCAGTCAAAGTCGCCTTTAGCTATGGTGCTAGGCAAAGATATCGCCGGTCAACCGGTGGTCGCAGATTTGGCAAAAATGCCTCACTTGTTAGTTGCAGGTACTACTGGTTCTGGTAAGTCGGTGGGCGTAAACGTAATGATTGTGAGTCTTCTGTATAAATCAACACCAGAAGATGTTCGGATGATTATGATCGACCCTAAAATGTTGGAGCTTTCAGTTTACGAGGGTATTCCTCATTTGTTGTCTGAAGTTGTTACCGACATGAAAGAAGCGGCGAATGCTTTACGTTGGTGTGTTGGCGAAATGGAAAGACGCTACAAGTTAATGTCTGCAATGGGAGTGCGAAACCTTAAAGGTTTCAACCAAAAAGTGGTAGATGCTATTGAGTCCGGCAACCCAATTGTTGATCCATTGTGGAAGCCTGAAGACAGTATGGCTGAAACTGCGCCAACCTTAGAAAAACTACCTCATATTGTGGTCATCATTGACGAGTTTGCCGACATGATGATGATTGTGGGTAAAAAAGTTGAAGAGTTAATTGCACGTATTGCACAAAAAGCCCGTGCGGCAGGTATTCATTTGGTGTTAGCTACTCAGCGACCATCGGTAGATGTTATTACCGGTCTAATTAAAGCGAATATTCCGACTCGTATGGCCTTTCAAGTTTCTAGCCGTATTGATTCACGTACCATTTTAGACCAGCAAGGCGCTGAAACCTTGCTAGGTATGGGAGATATGCTTTATTTGCCGGCAGGCACTGGAGTGCCAACCCGTGTTCACGGCGCATTTGTGGACGATCACGAAGTACATGCTGTGGTATCGGCTTGGAAAGAACGTGGCGAGCCAGATTACATTGATGAAATATTAAATGGTGAGGCTGGTCCCGATGCTATGTTGCCAGGTGAAGTAGCAGAGTCTGATGAAGAGTTAGATGCTTTGTTTGATCAAGCTGTTATGCACGTTACAGAAACACGCCGTGGCTCGGTATCTGGCGTACAGCGTAAGTTTAAAATTGGTTATAACCGCGCCGCTCGAATCGTTGAGCAAATGGAAGCTCAGGGCATTGTTAGTGCACCAGGTCATAACGGTAACCGGGAAGTTATCGCGCCGCCTCCAGTGAGAATTGATTAAGAGAAAAGATGAAAAAATTATTAAGTATAAGTTTTGCGGCTTTGTTATCTGCTCAAGCATTTGCCAATGACGCCGCTAACGAGTTAAGAACGCATCTTGCCGATTTAAAAGGGTTTCAAGCGCAGTTTAAACAAACCGTGATAGATGCTGATGGCGTAAGCATTCATGAAGCCGAAGGCAAACTAAGTTTAGCTCGCCCCGCTAAGTTAAACTGGCAACAAGTGATGCCTGAGCAAGATATGATTGTGTCTGATGGCTCAACCATTTGGTATTACAGCCCGTTTGTTGAGCAAGTAACGATTATGGATGCGAGTGAAGCCATCAATCAATCACCATTCATCTTGTTGGCAGATGACCGCAGCGAAAGCTGGCAAAATTATCAGGTAGAAAAACAGCAACAAGGGTTTTTAGTTAAGTCTAAAGATGACCCACTACAAGCTGCTTTTTGGGTAAAGCTAAATGCTGATAATAGTATTTCTCGCTTTGATATTATTGAAAGTACCGGACAGCGTAGTCAGTTTGATCTTCAAGGTTTTAAAGCCAACCCAAGCTTTAGTGAAAAACTGTTTAAGTTTGAGATCCCTAAAAACACTATGATTGATGATCAACGCTAATGAGCTTAGAGCTGAATTTTGAGGCCGACTTTAGGCCTCTTGCTGCGAGAATGCGGCCCAGCAAACTAGAGCATTATGTCGGCCAGCAACATATTTTGGCTGCAGATAAACCTCTGCATAAAGCCATTTCTTCTGGGCAGTTGCACTCGATGATTCTTTGGGGGCCTCCTGGTACAGGAAAAACCACCATTGCAGAATTAGCCGCATTGTATGCCGATGCGGAAGTAGAAAAGATCTCAGCCGTAACCGGGGGGATAAAAGAAGTGCGCGCCGCTATTGATCGCGCTCTGCAAAACAAACAGGTTAGTCGGCGCACCATTTTGTTTGTTGATGAAGTTCACCGCTTTAACAAAAGCCAACAAGATGCGTTTTTACCGTATGTCGAGAATGGCACTGTTATCTTTATTGGCGCAACTACCGAAAATCCGTCTTTTGAACTCAATAACGCCTTATTATCACGGGCCAAAACTTATGTATTACGCGCTTTAGACAGTGAGGCTATTCAACAACTATTGAGTAGGGCAATTAACGAAGATGAGTTGCTAAAGCAACACACACTAAATTTTGAAGAAGGTGTACTAGAAGCGCTTTCCACATTAGTGAGTGGGGATGCACGCCGCGCCTTAAACTTGTTAGAGATGATGAGTGAATTGGCTGAGGGCGAAGGTCTGCAGAAACAGCTAAGTTTTGATCTTCTCAAGCAAGTTGCCGGAGAGCGCTATAGTCATATAGATAAAGGCGGCGATAAGTTTTACGATTTGTTATCAGCCCTACATAAATCTATCCGTGGTTCATCGCCGGATGCTGCATTGTTTTGGTACTGTCGAATTTTAGAAGCTAGTGGTGATCCTCTATCGGTTGCGCGACGATGTTTAGCTATTGCCTCTGAAGATGTGGGTAATGCCGACCCCCGCGCGATGCAAATTGCTGTAAGCGCCTGGGACTGCTTTACCCGAGTAGGCGCAGCCGAAGGGGAGCGGGCGATAGCTCAAGCTGTGGTTTATTTGGCCTGTGCGCCTAAAAGTAACGCGGTGTATACCGCTTTTAAAGCGGCTAGGCTTGCAGCAAAAGAGTTCGGCGATGCCGAGGTGCCTGTGCATTTGAGAAATGCGCCAACCAAGCTAATGGCGGAACTAGGTTATGGCGCAGAGTACCGCTATTCTCACGATGAACCTAATGCATATTCTGCTGGTCAACAATATCTTCCAGACCCTTTATTAGGCCATCAGTTCTACCATCCAGAGCCTCGTGGTTTAGAAAAGCAGATTGCTGAAAAGCTTGAATACCTGCGTAATTTAGACCAACAAGCGCAATAGCCAACAATAAACAACACTATTTTCAGTTTATTACTCAATCCAGCCTATAGCCCGATTGTGTCTGTAAGTAGTTGCTTTATAATAAGCGAGTTTTGGAAACCAAATAATTAGCAAAGCTTATTTTGCCTTCACTACCGTAGGCTAAATTGGAGCTTTGCCTTTAATTAACGACAAGAATTGGAAGTAGGTTATTGAATGTTAGACGCTAATTTGTTGCGCGGCGAAATAGAAACCACCGCAGAGCGCTTAAAGACTCGTGGATTTGAACTAGATGTAGCACGATTGACAGAGCTAGAGAGTCGTCGTAAAGAGCTGCAAGTTCGTACCCAAGAACTACAAAATGAGCGTAATACCCGTTCCAAATCTATCGGACAAGCTAAAGGTCGTGGTGAAGATATAGCGCCACTTTTGGCAGAAGTAGGCCAGCTTGGCGAAAAGCTCGACGCTGCTAAAGCCGAACTAAGTGAGCTGTTAGAAGAAATTAAAGATTACGCTTTAACTTTACCTAATCTTCCTCATGCGAGCGCACCTATTGGTAAAGATGAAGAAGAAAACGTTGAATTACATACTTGGGGCGAACTTCCAAGCTTTGATTTTGAGGTTAAAGATCACGTTGATGTAGGTAGCGATTTACAAGGGCTAGATTTTGCTAATGCAGTTAAAATTAGTGGTTCACGCTTCATTGTAATGAAAGGCAAGATTGCTAAGTTACACCGTGCAATCGCTCAGTTTATGTTAGATACGCATACTGAGGAGCATGGTTACCAAGAAATGTACGTTCCTTACTTGGTTAACTCAGACTCTTTATATGGCACCGGTCAAATGCCTAAATTTGGCAAGGATTTGTTCCATACTCAGCCAGCGACCGAAGAAGGCATTGGCATGAGCTTAATCCCAACTGCAGAAGTACCGCTCACTAACATGTTACGCGACAGCATTGTTGAAGAGGCTGAATTGCCGATTCGAATGACTGCTCATACGCCGTGTTTTCGCAGTGAAGCAGGCTCATACGGCCGTGATACGCGTGGTTTGATCCGCCAACACCAGTTTGACAAAGTTGAAATGGTGCAACTGGTTCACCCAGAGAAGTCTTACGAAGCATTAGAAGAGATGCGCCAACATGCCGAAAATATCCTTCAAAAGCTTAAACTTCCTTACCGCGTTGTAACGCTGTGTACAGGTGACATGGGCTTTGGTGCAACAAAAACCTACGATTTGGAAGTGTGGGTTCCGGCTCAGAAGGCTTACCGCGAAATCTCTTCAGTATCTAACTGTGAAGATTTCCAGGCTCGTCGCATGCAAGCACGTTTTCGTGCTACTGGTGCTAAGAAGCCTGAGTTACTGCATTCATTAAATGGCTCTGGCTTGGCAGTAGGCCGTACTTTGGTGGCAATTTTAGAGAACTACCAAAACGCCGATGGCAGCATCAAGGTTCCAGAAGTTTTGCAGCCTTATATGGGCGGTTTAGAAACCATTGCGGTTTAAGTAATGTTTAAAAGAAAAAGCGCCTTTAGGCGCTTTTTTTTATAGGTAAATCAAATGCTAAATGCATTTTACTGGTTTAGGCAGCCCGGCAACTTTAGTGGCTTGTTTTGCTGGGCCTTGCGGAAATAGCTTATACAAGTAACGGCTATTACCTTTTTCTGGACCAAACTTTTTGGCCATCGCTTTAACTAAGGCTCGCATGGCCGGGGAAGTATTAAACTCTAAGTAGAAGTTGCGAACAAACCTCACCACTTCCCAATGGGCTTCGCTCATTTCAATTTCTTCTAGCTGGGCTATATGCGCTGCTAGGTCTTCCGACCAGCTGTTTAAGTCGATTAAATAACCATTTTTATCGGTTTCAAATTGCTGACCGTTAAATTCAATCATTGTGTACTTTGTGCCTTCTTTATCTTGTGGCTAGTTTACCACTTACCATTTACCAGTAGTTGACGAATTTTCTTTAAGTCTTTGCCGATTAATTGAAGTTGATAAGCAATCAACAGTTCGTTGCCGACTAACTGGGGAAGAAGTTGGTTAATTGCTCGGGTAAATGCATCGTTGTTTGCTTGCACTATGGGTCGATGTGGCCCCTTTAGTAACAAGTAATCATGCATCAATTGTAATTCGCTTTGAATCAATTCGCCTAAACAGGCCAAACGCTCGGCCGCCTGATTGGACTGTAGTTGAGTGCGGTGTGTTGATAATGCAGATAAATGCGATAACAAGTGATGGCTTAAGCCAACTAGCTGATATAAGTCTGGCGATAAACGCTGCTTGTGGCTAGGTTCTGCTAGCATGTATTGCCAATGTCGAACTAGCTCAGCTTCGCTTTGATATGCGTGGTAGCGACTTAATCGAAAATCAGTGGTTTCTTCAACATCGCCATTAAAGTACTGGTTAAAAATAGCAGTTTGATAATTGGCAGTGTTGGCAAACAATTGGCTAATTATTTTTCTGCTTTGTTTATGTTGCCAATCGGGCCACAGGTAACGAAGTGCCGCCATTGCCATTAAGGCACCAATTACTGTTACTAAGGTACGCACTATCAATGCTTCGTTAGCGGGGTAGCCTTGAAGATCGAGAGAGATGGCAACAAACACCGTAATCATGGCAACCGAAATGGCGTAATTAAGGTGAAAGAACAAAAAGAATAACAGCACTAAACCGGGGATTAATGATGTTAGTGCTATGTCGGGTAGACGTAAGTAGCTCAAGGCTGCTGCAAAGCCGACACCAACTATGGTGCCGTATACTCTTTTATCTACGCGTTTTTTAGTATCGTGATAATTAGGTTTTACCACTAGTAAACAACTAAGCATTAGCCAGTAGGCATGTTCATCGCCAGACAATTGGATTAATCCATAGGCAAGTAGCATTAGCGTGGCCATTCGCAAGGCATGGCGATTAATACTTAGGCTGATATCAGCAGCCTGAGACAGGTATTGTTTTACCGATATTCGAGTAAATGGTGAGAAGCTTTGTTCTGGCTCGGGGAAATGCTGTTCGTTAAAACATAGGGCAATCACCTTATGCAAATTTTTCAGCATATAGGCAAAGCGGGGAGGAACATTTTTTAGATTTGCCCGTGCCGTTTCTAAATCATCGACAGCGGATATTAATTCTTTCTCTGCGCTTGCATCGAGGTGCTTTGCACCAATAACCCGTGCGATTTTAACTAACACTGTTCTCGTGTCGGCTAGTAAGGTTCTTGGCAATACTCGTTGTAAACGTTGGTAGTCTAAGTGTGAGGAGCTTAAGCGTTCATGCAGCAGCTGTGCTTTAAAAAAGCGGTCCATTTGGCTGGAACCCACATGCTGTTTGTTACGCTGCTGGTAAACATATAATCCATGGCGAATAACACCCAATTGCTCTGCAATGTCGGCGCTTTGAGCCGTTAGCTTTACTTGTATATCGGTGATGTTTGCTTCGCGTTGAAACAAACGGGTCTTAGTTAATTGATAAAGACTAATCTGTTTAAATATTTGGTCCAGCTGTCTGTCTAACCAGCGGGTTGGATATAGCGCATTAATAAGCAATGAGAGAAGGGCGTAACTCAATGCGCCTATCACTAACCAAAAGGGTTGTAACCAAGGGTTTTCGTAGGTGTTGTAACCAAGCATCGTATATATAGCGATGATTAACGAACACAGGGAAATTGCACCGTATTTTTGCCCAAGCACTGGCATGCGCATAAATAGATAGCTAGAACAAAATAAGCCAATGGCAAATAGCCAGGGAAGGGGAAACAGTAAAGTAACTGAGATGCTGGCTAGGGAAAAGCTCGCCATCATCAACAAGGTGCTTTGCAGGCGATGTTGATAAAAGTCTGGGCTGTCTGCTAGTCCTGCTGCAACCACGCCAAGTGTTGCTGTTAAAGCGAAATCTAAATTAAATACCAAACCTAGGCTGAGAATAAACATAGCCAAACCAGCGGCTTTACAGGCTATGGTCCAATTAAGTTTGGAAGCATCTAGTTTAAAATTAAGTACCATAAATAAAAACGCCCTGTAAGAACAGGGCGTAATAGTCCTTTAGCTGAATAGCTTAGTCGTCGTTTAGGAAACCTAAAATACTTAGCAAGTGAACAAAAATGTTGAATACATTTAAGTACATTGAAATTGTTGCACGTATGTAGTTGGTTTCATTACCGTTTAGAATGTTGCTGGTATCATAAAGAATGAAGCCAGAAAACAACAGTACTGCTGCACCACTAATGGCTAGGCTAAGCATTGGGATTTGCAAAAACAAGTTAAGCAACATGCTAACTACAACAACGATTAGGCCTGCCATTAAGAAACCACTCATAAAAGAGAAGTCTTTCTTAGTGGTTAGCACGTAACCAGACAAACCAAAGAAAATTAAGCCTGTCATGCCAAGGGCTTGCATTACAATAGCAGGACCTTGTGGGAATTGGAGGTAAGCACTAAGCAACGGGCCTAAAGAGGCGCCCATTAATGAAGTGAATACAAAAGTCCAAACCAAACCCATAGAAGAGTTGATACTTTTCGGTAGAACGAAGAATACGATTACCATGGCGGCAACCATCATACCAATAGATGCCAGGCTACCAATTCCGGCGACTACTGCAAAGAATGCTGCAATGGCACTGGTAAACAAGGTCATCGAAAGTAAGGCGTAGGTGTTACGCAATACCTTATTTGTTTCCAGTTTCGATGCAGCGCTATAGTTTATCGTGCTCGGCTGATTCATTTTTTCACTCCGTTATGACTGAGTTAGTTCGTTAAGTTATGTAAAACGAAATTGTAGTATAACGAGTTTTTTTACAAATAAAATCAAATCCGCCATCTAAAAGTGGGCTTAGCCTCACCAAATTATCATCGAATAATTTCCTAAGACGCTCAACTACTTAACAAAATTGCTTTGATTAAGCGAAATAATCAACAAGCTTAAACCTTCCTTAGTATTGCACTCGCCATCACATAGCCCTATGATCAGCGCATTAACAGGGCAGTTTGCCTAAACCATTCAACGATTAAGAGAGACGGATAACAGATGTTAGTTTTAGGACATACTAATCCAGACTGTGACAGTATTGCCGGTGCAATATCGTTAGCAGAGTTATTAACCAAGCAAGGCACACCAGCAACAGCGATTGCTCAAGGTGAACCTAATCCTGAAGCCAAATTTCTCTTAGACAAAATTGGTTTTGCAGCGCCAGAAGTGCGCACAGAGATCGCTGGCGAAGATGTTTGGCTAATTGATTACTCTGATTGGGGGCAAGCGCCAAAAGACGCTAAAAAAGCTAACATTCGCGGTATCGTTGATCACCATAAACTTGGTGATATCACTACTGCTGAACCTTTAGAGTGTTGGATCCGCCCTGTAGGTTGTAGCTGTACGATTGTTTATAGCATGTATCAAGCCGCTAATATTACGCCTAGTAAAGAAGCCGCTACCCTAATGTTAGGCGCTATCTTAAGCGATACAGTTAAATTTAACTCCCCAACATTTACACCAGTAGATCGTGAAGCTGCAGAAGCCTTAGCTTTACTGGCTGGTGTTGAAGATATTGATGCATTTGCAGACGAGCAATTTGCAGCAAAATCTGATGTGGCTTCAGTGCCTGCGGATGAGTTAGTACTAAGAGATCAAAAAGTTTATGAGATTAATGGTAAACAATTTGCCATTGCTCAATTAGAACTTACTTCAGTAAAACCGGTACTAGCCCGTTTAGATGAGTTAGAAACGGCCTTAGTTGCGCTTAAACAAGCAAACAACTACCACACCGCTCTTGTGTTGTTAACTGACATTACTACCCTAAACTCTACTGGCTTAATTTGTAGTGATGAAGCTGCACTGGTTGCTTCTACTTTAGGTGGAACTATCGAAGGTTCAGTTATCGACCTACCTGGCGTAGTTAGCCGTAAGAAACAAGTTATGCCGCCGCTACAACGTGAGTTTGATGTAGCTTAAAGGGCAAACCTTTCGCTAAAAGCCAGCGTCTATCGCTGGCTTTTTTGTAGGTAAATGTTAGATCGCTTTCTTTTGTAACTCTCGGTAGCGTTTTCAGCAACATGATGCTTTAAAATGGTTTACAAATTACGTTATTTTATTACGTTAAGATGCCTTTAACGCAAAATTATCAAGTGATAGTGAATTTTTCTGCACTATTTGTGAGAAAAAACTCGCTTTTTTAGTCTCTTACGCATTTTTGTAAAAAAAAATCGTGTTTAATTTCAAGTCAAGTCTGAAATTCAAATTATATCTGTGGTAGCATTTCGTTTACTTTCGTGACGAATGGACTAGCTCCTGCGTTATTGAATGCTGTTGTTTTGGAGGTTTTTAGAATAATTATCTGTGAAAGGTAGTTGTTCACACATCATCGATAGATGGTGGGGCTCCTCTTTAAATGAAAATACTATTGATGTCTAAGGTCCTGTCGGTCTGAATAACATTAATATAGCAGTAAATAGGAATTACTGGATGACAAACATAACTCAACACAATAAGAGCCTTTATAGGCCAGAATTCGAACACGATAGCTGTGGTATCGGATTCGTTGCCCACTTAAAAGGGCGTAAAAGTCATGATGTGATCGAAAACGCATTAACCATGCTTACTTGCATGGAGCATCGTGGTGGTACTGGTTGTGACGTAGATAGTGGAGACGGCGCCGGTATTCTCATTCAGCTTCCTCATGAGTTTTTTAACGAAGAAGTAACAAAATTGGGCTTCAGCTTACCTAAACCAGGTGAGTACGGCGTGGGTATGGTTTACTTCCCTGCTGGTGAAGCTATTCGTCGCGAATGTCGCGAGATACTAAACCGTAACATTGAAAAACTAGGCCTAACCTTATTAGGTTACCGCGTAGTTCCAAAAGACAACTCTAGCCTAGGTCAAGCATCTCTAGATAATGAGCCGCAAATTGAACAAGTGTTCATTGCGCGTCCTGCTGACTTAGACCAGCAAGTTTTCGAACGTAAGCTATTTGTTTTACGTAAATACACCTTGCACATCGCTGATGCGACAGTTGCCGGTGTAGACGAAGACTTCTACATGGCTTCGATGTCTTCTCGTACTATTGTGTACAAGGGGCAGTTAACTACGGCTCAAGTACGCAAGTATTACTTAGACCTTCAAGACTCTCGTGTGGTTTCGGCAATTGCCATGTTCCACTCGCGTTTTTCTACTAACACATTCCCAGCATGGCGCTTAGCACAGCCGTTCCGTTACATTGCACATAATGGTGAAATTAACACTGTTAAAGGTAACGTAAACTGGATGCGCGCACGTGAGTCTTTGCTTGCAAGTGTAAACTTCAGCAAAGAAGAACTGGATATGATTAATCCAGTTTGTGATATCTCTCGCTCAGACTCTGCAAACTTAGACATGTGTGTAGAGCTACTTGTATTAAGTGGTCGTCCGCTTGAACAAGTAATGATGATGGTTGTGCCAGAAGCATGGCAAACTCAAGATGACATGGACCCGGTGAAGCGTGCCTTCTACGAGTACTACTCTTGCATCATGGAACCATGGGATGGCCCAGCTTCAATTTCATTTACCGATGGTAAAGTAATTGGCGCAACTCTTGACCGTAACGGCTTACGTCCTTCTCGTTACCTAGTAACCGATGATGGTTTAGTAGTAATGGGCTCTGAAACTGGTGCATTGGTTGTAGATCAATCTAAAGTGGTTCAAAAAGGCCGCTTGCAACCAGGTAAAATCTTCATTGCCGACCTAGAACAAGGCCGCATTGTTGCTGATGATGAAGTTAAACACACAGTGTGTTCTAGCCAGCCTTATGGCAAATGGGTAGAAGAAAACAAGATTGTTTTAGATGATCTTCCATTACCAGAAGGTTACGACCGTTTTGCTACGCAGCACAGCCTAGAGAAACGTCAAAAAGCATTTGGCTACAGCCAAGAAGATATTAACGCGGTATTAAAGCCGATGGTTGGTACTTCTAAAGAACCACTTGGTGCAATGGGAACAGATACGCCGCTAGCGATTTTATCTGATAAAAACCCGCACTTATCGCATTACTTTAAACAGTTGTTTGCCCAGGTAACTAACCCGCCAATCGACCCAATTCGTGAAGAAATGGTAATGTCACTACGTACATACGTAGGTGCGGACTTAAACTTACTTGAAGAAACGCCGCTGCATTGTCGTAAAGTTGAGATTAAGCAACCAGTATTAACTAACGACCAGTTAGCTAAGCTACGTAGCATTGATCACAATCACTTCCAAGCTGCGACTATTCATACCACTTTCCACGCCTCTGGTGCAGAAAATGAGTTAGAAAAAGCGCTTGAGCGTATTTGTCGTCATGCTAAAGATGCGGTAGATGATGGTTTCTCAATTCTAATCTTGAGTGACCGTAAAGTAGATAGTGACCACGCAGCAGTGCCTTCAGTACTAGCTACAGCAGCAGTTCACCACTACTTAATTCGTGAAGGCATTCGTGCTCACGCAGACCTAATTGTTGAGTCTGGTGATATTCGCGAAACCCACCATTTAGCAACTGTATTAGGTTATGGCGCAGCAGCGGTTAACCCATACTTAGCAATTGAAACGCTTCTTGATATGCGCGACCAAGCAATTATCGAAAGCAGCCTAAGCAACGATGAAGTTGTTGAGCGCTACACTAAAGCAGTAAATAGCGGCTTGCTAAAAATCTTCTCGAAGATGGGTATTTCTACACTTCAGTCTTACCAAGGCGCTCAAATCTTTGAAGCGCTTGGTATTAACTCTGAAGTAGTGAAAAAATACTTCACCGGTACAGTGACCCGTATCGAAGGTTTAAGCTTAGACGGTATCGCTACAGAAGCACTAAACCGTCACCGTGAAGGTTTCCCTGCAGACGACAACCCATTCAGTGATCTAATCCTGAAAACGGGTGGTGAGTACGCATGGCGTAAAGACGGTGAACGTCACCTATTTAACCCAACAACGATTCGTTTGCTACAAAATGCTTCGTCGACTAACGACTACAAAGTGTTTAAAGAATATGCTGCAAACGTAGATAACCAAGCTAAAGAAGCTTTCACGCTACGTGGTTTATTGAAGTTTAAATCAGACCGTGAAAGTGTACCGCTAAGTGAAGTTGAATCAGCAGAAACGATTCTTAAGCGTTTTGCTACTGGTGCAATGAGCTTTGGTTCTATTTCTTGGGAAGCGCACACTACACTAGCAATTGCTATGAACCGCATTGGCGGTAAGAGTAACTCTGGTGAGGGCGGTGAAGACCCAATTCGCTTTAAGCCTATGGAAAATGGCGACTCTATGATCTCTAAGATCAAACAGGTTGCTTCTGGTCGCTTTGGTGTAACTAGCCATTACTTGGCAAATGCTGAAGAGCTACAGATCAAGATGGCGCAGGGTGCTAAACCGGGCGAGGGTGGTCAGTTACCAGGTGATAAAGTTGATGCCTGGATCGGTAAAACTCGTGGCTCAACGCCAGGTGTTGGTCTAATTTCACCACCTCCACACCACGACATCTACTCAATCGAAGATTTAGCCCAGCTAATCTACGATTTGAAAAATGCTAACCGCGATGCACGTATTAACGTTAAGTTAGTATCAGAAGCGGGTGTAGGTACAATTGCTTCTGGTGTATGTAAAGGTTACGCCGACGTAGTACTTATCGCAGGTTACGACGGTGGTACTGGTGCTTCTCCACTTAGCTCAATTAAACACGCGGGTCTGCCGTGGGAGCTAGGTCTAGCAGAAACGCATCAAACGCTAATTCAAAATAAACTACGTAGCCGTATTACTGTACAGGCCGATGGTCAACTTAAAACACCACGCGATTTAGCTGTAGCAACTTTGCTAGGTGCTGAAGAGTGGGGCGTAGCAACTGCAGCCCTAGTAGTTGAAGGTTGTACCATGATGCGTAAGTGTCACTTGAACACTTGTCCAGTGGGTATTGCTACTCAGGACCGTCGTTTACGCGAGCGTTACGCAGGTCAAGTTGACCACGTTGTCAACTTCTTCAAGATGATGGTTGAAGGTTTACGTGAAATTATGGCTGAACTAGGCTTCCGCTCAATTAATGAGATGGTAGGTCAAAGCCAGTGTCTAACACCACGTACCGATGTTGATCACTGGAAATACAAAGGCGTGGATTTATCTCCAATCCTTTATAAAGCTGATGACAGTGGTAACGAAACACTTTACTGCAGCCAAGAGCAAAAACACTTAATTCACGACATCGTGGATCGCCAGTTAATCAAAGATGCCGCTAAGGCGCTTGAGAGTGGCGAAGAAGTATCTCTGAAATCAGAGATCATCAACACCAACCGTAGTGTTGGTACCATGCTGTCGAACGAAATATCTAAGCGTTATGGTGCTGAAGGCCTACCAGAAGACACGATTAAAGTGAAATTCAACGGTAGTGCAGGCCAAAGCTTTGGTACTTTTGCCGCTAAAGGTATTAAGTTTGAACTTGAAGGCGATGCCAACGATTACTTCGGTAAAGGTTTATCTGGCGCCAAATTAGTGGTTTACCCAGATTCAAGCGCACCGTTCGAAGCACGCAAAAACATCATTGTAGGTAACGTAGCCTTCTTTGGTGGTACTTCTGGTGAAGCTTATATTCGCGGTATAGCTGGCGAGCGTTTCTGTGTTCGTAACTCTGGTGTAACAGCCATTGTTGAAGGCGTAGGTGACCACGGTTGTGAATACATGACCGGAGGTAAAGCGGTAATTCTTGGTGAAACGGGCCGTAACTTCGCAGCTGGTATGTCTGGCGGTGTAGCGTACGTATTAGACCGTAACAAGCAATTTGCCTCACGTTGTAACATGGAAATGGTTAAGCTAGGCGGCGTTGAAGACGCAGCTGAAGCAGCCGAGCTAAAAGCATTAATCGAAAATCACTTAGAGCAAACTGGCTCTGATGTAGCAAAAGAATTGCTAGCTGATTGGGATAACGCACTTAGCATGTTCGTTCGTGTAATGCCTACCGATTACGAGCGTATGCAGAACTACATGAAAGAAGCTAAAGCCACAGGTGAGCATGAAACGGATTACGATGTAGCGGTAGCTGCATTTGATATGCACCTTGATAGCGTAGCGCAAGCGAAAAAAGCCAAGGCTGAACAAGCCAAACAAAAAGCTGAAGCGGTTTAGGAGAGAGACATGGCAAATCCAACGGGATTTATGGAAATAGACAGGAAGCTATCGACAGACCGCGACCCAGCAGAGCGTTTGATAGATTGGCTAGAAGTTAAAACGCCTATGAGCGAAGAAGCGGTTAAAGACCAAGCTTCTCGCTGTATGGATTGTGGTATTCCTTTTTGTCATTCTGGTGACTCAGACTACGCGCCACGCGTAGCTGGGTGTCCAATTAACAACTTGATTCCAGAGTGGAATGACCTGGTATACCGTGGTCGCTGGAAGGATGCGATTGACCGTTTACACAAAACCAATAACTTCCCGGAGTTTACTGGGCGCGTATGTCCAGCTCCTTGTGAAGATTCTTGTGTTCTAGGTATTAATGCTCCACCAGTAACCATTAAGAGCCAAGAAGTTAACATTATCGAGCGTGCATTTAAGGAAGGTTGGGTTAAACCTAACATTCCAGCTAAACGCAGCGGCAAAACTGTCGCCATTGTAGGCTCTGGTCCTGCTGGTTTAGCAGCTGCTGCTCAGTTAAATTCTGCTGGTCATAAAGTAACTGTGTTTGAACGTGCTGACCGAGTTGGTGGCTTATTAATGTACGGTATTCCGAACATGAAGCTGCAAAAAGAGATCGTTGAGCGTCGTATCGAAATCATGCGTGAAGAAGGTATCGTATTCAAAACTTCAGTAGAAGTGGGTAAAGACATTTCTATTAACCGTTTGAACGAAGACTTTGACGCACTGTTGCTAGCCACTGGCGCAACGGTTCCGCGTGACTTACCAGTAGAAGGTCGCCAGTTAAACGGTGTTCACTTTGCGATGGAGTTCTTAGGTAAAAATACTAAGAGCTTGCTAGATAGCAACCTAGAAGATGGCCGTTACATTAGCGCTAAAGATAAGCACGTTGTGGTTATTGGTGGTGGTGATACAGGTACTGACTGTGTGGGTACTTCACTGCGTCACGGATGTAAGAACGTAATGCAGCTAGAGATTATGCCTCAGCCTCCGCAAGAACGTGCTCAAGACAACCCTTGGCCAGAATTTAAGCGCACCTTAAAGCGTGACTACGGTCAAGACGAAGCGATTGCCATTCAAGGTGAAGATCCGCGTCGTTACCTAGTTATGACCCAGAAAATGGTGGGTGATGAGCAAGGTAACGTGACAGAAGTTCACACTACCAAGGTCAACTGGACGAAAAACGCTAACGGCCAAATGGTACCAGAGCCAGTAAAAGGCAGTGAAGAAGTCATCAAAGCTGACTTAGTATTGCTAGCTATGGGCTTCATGGGACCAGAAGCGGGTATTATTGACGAACTAGGCGTTGAAAAAGACGCTCGTTCAAATGCTAAAGCAACCTACGGTGAATACGCCACAAATGTTAAAGGTGTGTTTGCAGCTGGTGATGCGCGTCGTGGTCAAAGTTTGATTGTTTGGGCAATCAACGAAGGTCGTGGTGCAGCACAAGCCGTTGATACCTTCTTAATGGGTAAGAGCTACTTACCTAAGTAAGTTAGCGACAAACTGCTAAAAAGCCCGGCTTATGCTGGGCTTTTTTATAGCCAAAATTTGCCTAGCATTTAGTCAATTGTTAGACATTTCCAAAAAATTCAAAGATGACGGTTTACAAGCTGAAAAATGCTAGGTAATATGCGCCCGGTTGCTGCGGAGGGGTGGCAGAGTGGTCGAATGCACCGGTCTTGAAAACCGGCAAGGGTTAATAGCCCTTCGAGAGTTCAAATCTCTCCTCCTCCGCCATTATTCAGAAAAACGCCAGCATTACGCTGGCGTTTTTCGTTTCTGCACTACCTCACATCCAATGTGGATAAATTGCCAGTTTATTGCGCAAACTGCCAATAATCTCAGTTCTACTCTAAACTTATATCGCTTAAGCCTTTAAATTATTATCCTGATGGGATATAAAGTTTGCTGCGCAGACGATGCAAGGTCTGGCAACCCGCCCAATTAGTAGATTGATGTTTTAGTTACAGCGGAGAAAACGCTTGATAAACGTATTTCTGGTTGACGATCATGAGCTAGTGCGTACAGGGATCCGTCGCATTTTAGAAGACGTTCGAGGATTTAAAGTGGTTGGTGAGGCCGAGAGCGGAGAGAAAGCCGTTCAATGGTGCAGAAGCAACCAAGCCAACGTAATCTTAATGGATATGAATATGCCTGGAATTGGTGGCTTAGAGGCTACCCGCAAGATATTGCGTTACGATCCAGATGCTAAGATTATCGTGTTAACTATTCATACTGAAAACCCATTTCCTACCAAGGTGATGCAAGCAGGCGCATGTGGTTACTTAACCAAAAGTGCCGGCCCAGATGAAATGCTACAAGCTATTCGTGCGGTTAACGTAGGGCAGCGTTATCTGTCACCCGAGATCGCTCAGCAAATGGCTTTGAGTCAGTTTAATCCGGCAGAAGACAATCCATTTCAAAGCTTATCTGAACGAGAGTTGCAGATAATGCTAATGATTACCAAAGGCGAAAAGGTTACCGATATTTCTGACCAGCTCAGCCTAAGCCCCAAAACGGTCAATTCTTACCGTTACCGCTTGTTTAGCAAGTTGAACATTAGCGGTGATGTAGAGTTAACTCATTTAGCCATTCGCCACGGCATGATAGACACAGACAAGCTGTAATTTTGCTCGAAGATAGCGCTCCATTTGATAGTAAGGCATTTCTAAGCCAAGTCACCGAAGCTAGCGGCATATACATGATGTATAACGCCGCTAATGAAGTAATCTATGTAGGTAAAGCTAAATCGCTTAAGAGGCGTTTAAGTAGCTATTTTAGAAAAAACGTCGATAGCAATAAAACCCGAGCCTTGGTCTCAAACATAGCACGGGTTGAAGTTACGGTTACTCATACCGAAACCGAAGCGCTTATTCTCGAACACAACCTGATTAAAAAGCACTTACCCAAATACAATGTGCTGTTGCGAGACGATAAGTCCTATCCCTATATTCTTTTAAGTAAACACAAGCATCCGCGGATATCGATGCATCGAGGCGCTAAACGTAATAAAGGCGACTATTTTGGTCCTTATCCTAATGGTAATGCGGTACGTGAAAGCCTGCATTTGATGCAGAAGCTATTTCCTATTCGCCAGTGCAGCGATAGTGAATACGCAAACCGCCAACGCCCTTGTCTTCAGTACCAACTTAAACGTTGTTCTGGACCCTGTGTAAACCTAATTAGCGAAGAAGACTATCAACAGCAAGTAGACCTTGCGAGTATGTTCTTAAAGGGCAAAAGCCAACAGGTAATAAATCAACTAGCGGAAAAGATGACCAAGGCCAGCGATAGCTTAGATTTCGAAGCTGCCGCGGGTTTTAGAGACCAAATTCAAGCCTTACGCAAGGTTCAAGAGCAACAGTTTGTGAGCGGCAATACCGAGCATAGTGATGTATTGGGTTTTGCCTTTAGAAATGGCATTGCCGTTATTCATTTGTTGCTAATCCGTGATGGTCAAGTACTAGGTAGTCGTTCGTATTACCCTAAAGTGCCTAAACAAGCCGATTTACCTGAAGTACTGCGCAGTTTTGTGATGCAGTACTACTTGTCTGAACAACGTAAGGGCAACCAACCTAATGAAGTGCTGCTACCTGATATCGAAGGTGATTGGCCAGAGATAGAAGCAGCAATCGAAAGTGAACTTGATTGCAAAGTGAAACTTTCCCAACCTAAACGTGGAGAGAAACTGCGGTTTGTTGCGCTAGCAAATACCAATGCAGAAAATGCCCTGTTAACCAAACTAAATCAAGAAGCCACCATTCATCATCGCGTCACTGAACTTGAAGCGCTGCTCAAGCAAGAACAGCCAATTAAGCGCATGGAGTGTTTTGATATCAGCCATACCCAAGGCGAGCGCACGGTGGCTTCATGCGTGGTGTTTGATAGGCAAGGGCCAAACAAATCTGAGTATCGTCGCTTTAACATCGACGGCATTACCGGTGGCGATGACTATGCCGCAATGGCGCAGGCATTAACTCGTCGTTACCAAAAGGCCCAGTTAACTGAAAAGATCCCCGATGTATTGTTTATTGATGGTGGTAAAGGGCAGCTGTCTGCAGCCTTTGCCAGCATTGAGCCGCTAAATTTGGAGCCAATGCCTTTGTTGGTGGGAGTCGCTAAAGGTACAACCCGCAAACCAGGCTTAGAGACGCTGCTGATTGGTAAAGCGATGACCGAAATTCACTTACCTAGTGATTCCGCTGCATTGCATCTTATTCAACATATTCGAGACGAAAGCCATCGCTTTGCGATAACCGGTCATCGTAATCGCCGAGACAAAGCGCGCAAGACTAGTGTGTTGGAAGATATTGATGGAGTGGGGGCAAAACGGCGTCAAGCTTTGCTAACGCATTTAGGTGGAATGCAACAGCTCAAAAGCGCTAGTGTTGACGAAATTAAAAAAGTTCCCGGAATTAGCCCTACTTTAGCGCAAAAAATTTATGATTCGTTGCATCACTAGGCAAGATTAGGCAACATAGCGGCAGTAGTTTTATAAATGAAAAATAATGATAAATATTCCAAATATACTAACCGCGTTTAGAATTGTATTAATTCCGTTTTTCTTAATAGCTTTTTACCTTCCCGTAGAGTGGGGCATGTTGGCCGCTGCATTTATCTTTGGCTTAGCGGCTGCTACAGATTATTTAGATGGATACTTAGCGCGACGCCTGGGCCAAACCACACCTTTTGGTGCATTTCTCGATCCAGTGGCCGATAAGGCTATGGTAGTTGCAGCCTTAGTGGTATTGGTAGAGCATTATCAGACTTTTTGGATTACTGTTCCTGCGGTTATCATGATATCCCGCGAAATTATTATTTCCGCGCTACGAGAGTGGATGGCAGAACTTGGTAAGCGTTCAAGCGTTGCGGTATCTTGGATAGGAAAATATAAAACAGCTGCTCAAATGGCAGCTATTACCGGCTTAACCGCACAAATAGACCCTTTTGTTACGCAAGCCAGTTACGCACTATTTTATGTGGCAACCGTTCTTACGCTTTGGTCAATGGTGAGTTATTTAATGCTGGCATGGCCAGAATTAAAGCAAAATGATTAATAAATCGTAGCTTTAGCCTAAAAATCCAACGAACAGTAAGAAACTTATTAAAAGACAGTTGACGTAAAGATTTAGGTCGCTAAAATGCACAGCACATTCAGCGGCAACGCTGGGGTGTTAAAGGCGAATTACTTAGGTAATACGCAAGAAGCAGCACTAGCTCAGTGTGGATATAAAAAGTAGCACAACCTAAGTTGTCTATTTATTCATACTAGCAAGTAAAGCAGATGAAGCGGCACTAGCTCAGTTGGTAGAGCGCAACCTTGCCAAGGTTGAGGTCATCGGTTCGAACCCGATGTGCCGCTCCAATTTAACACACATAGTATGGCGGGTTGGCAGAGTGGCTATGCAGCGGATTGCAAATCCGTGGACCTCGGTTCGACTCCGGGACCCGCCTCCATACTATAAATCTGTGTCGCCCGGGTGGTGAAATTGGTAGACACAAGGGATTTAAAATCCCTCGTCTGAAAGGACGTGCCGGTTCAAGTCCGGCCCCGGGCACCAACTCTTCTATCTATCCTATATCTCAAGCTTCCCAAGTTTTTCCTCATCTTGTCAGCTACTCTCATTGTTGCAATTAATCAGCGCATCAAATCATTTGTTTATCGATATCTGTTTTACTTTGGTAGTGTGTAAAGGCCGCTTGTTTTCACAACGTAAATACAGGAATGGTGTGAAAAGGCAGCGCCTAGATCGCTTTTTAAGCACTTGAATCAACTCCCTTAAAAAATCCGTTGACTCATTTCTGTAATACGTTAAAGTACAACTCGTTTTCAGGGGCTAGCTCCTAGTTAACAACAAAACGTGTCGCCCGGGTGGTGAAATTGGTAGACACAAGGGATTTAAAATCCCTCGTCTGAAAGGACGTGCCGGTTCAAGTCCGGCCCCGGGCACCAATTTGTTTAAAGATTTAAGCGGCACTAGCTCAGTGTGAGTATATAGAGTAGAGCAACCTAGTTGCTTACTCACTTGCACTAAATAGTGATAAAGAATAAAGCGGCACTAGCTCGGTGTGGGTATAAAGAGTAGCGCAACCTAGTTGTTAGCTCACTTGCACTAAATAGTGATAAAGAATAAAGCGGCACTAGCTCAGTGTGAGTATAAAGAGTAGCGCAACCTAGTTGCTTACTCACTTGCACTAAATAGTGATAAAGAATAAAGCGGCACTAGCTCGGTGTAGGTATAAAGAGTAGCGCAACCTAGTTGTTAGCTCACTTGCACTAAATAGTGATAAAGAATAAAGCGGCACTAGCTCAGTTGGTAGAGCGCAACCTTGCCAAGGTTGAGGTCATCGGTTCGAACCCGATGTGCCGCTCCAAAATTTGTAACGCTGTTTGGCGGGTTGGCAGAGTGGCTATGCAGCGGATTGCAAATCCGTGGACCTCGGTTCGACTCCGGGACCCGCCTCCATTACAAAGAAGAGTTTTGCCCGGGTGGTGAAATTGGTAGACACAAGGGATTTAAAATCCCTCGTCTGAAAGGACGTGCCGGTTCAAGTCCGGCCCCGGGCACCAATTAAAAAAGCCAGTAGCTAACGCTACTGGCTTTTTTGTTTGAACAAAACTAATGCACTTAATTGATCAGCCATACTGCTAGAAAAATTGGCGGCATGTGAATTCACATGCCGCATTGCCTTGCTCTATTCATAGAGTTACTTAGCTTAGCTTACAGTTGATACTTATTAACTATCTGCTGCAACTTATCTACTTCTTGTCCAATGCTAACACTGGCTTGGCTCGCTTCATCTGCAAGAAGCAGCGCGGCATTGGCACCATCAGATATTTGCACGATATTGAGTTCCACTTCGTCCATTACTTTACTTTGCTCTTCAATCGCGCTGGCGATGTTAGTGTTCAAATCAACAACTTCGTCTACACGTTGAGTAATATTGGTAAAAGAGCCACCGGCTTCTTCGGCTTGTTCAACACCGCTAAGTGCGCGGCTGCTAGCATTTGCCATGGCATTAACTGAACTCGACGATCCAGATTGTAAACCTTCAATCATTTTCTGAATTTCATCAGTTGAGGTTTGGGTCCTGTTGGCAAGGGTTCTCACTTCATCAGCAACCACCGCAAAGCCACGACCTTGTTCTCCAGCTCGAGCTGCTTCAATAGCTGCGTTTAATGCTAAAAGATTGGTTTGTTCTGCGATGTTTCTAATGACATCGATAACTCCACCTATTGCGCTTGTTTGCTCTTGCAGCTGGTTGAGTGAAGTAGAGGTGGTAAGTACTTCTTCATTTATTAAACCAATCGTCGAAATGGTTTCGCTGACAATTGTTTGGCCGTTAACAACTGCTTGTTGGGAGGCTAGGGTAGAGTCTGCGGCTTTATTCGCATCTTCAGCCATGTTGTTAACAGTGGCATTCATTTCTGCAACAGCAGTGGCTACTTGCTGTGTTTCTAGTTGCTGCTGATTAATCGCATCCCTCACTTCTTGCGATTTTCCATCAATTTGTTGGGTAGCAATTAACATTTCTTCGGAGCCGCTTTTAACTTGTTCTAACAACGATCGTAAGGCTTCTAAGGTGGTTTTATAGTCATGGGCAATGTCAGCAAGTTCGTCAGAACCATATACCGTTAAATCTTGGCTTAGATCGCCTTGATTAACCCTACCTGCTACATAGCGAATTTGTTTTACGGTGCGTCTAATGGATAGATAAGCACCAACCATGAAATAGCAACATGCTAGTAGCACCCCGAGTAGGGCAAACAGCATAACGGCTCGTTTTTGTTCTGCACTGGCTTTACGCTTACCTAACTCTTCGCCAAAGTAGCTAAGCGAAGCAGCGGTAAAATCTTCGATTTGATTTAAGCTGTCATTAGCAAGCTGAAAAACAGTATTGGTATTGGTTTTAACTTGTTGGTCTTTGAGAATTTCATCGCGAATCAAATTAACGATTCGTTTTATGCTTTCGGTAGTTTGCTGGGCTTGTTTACCCAGTTTAGTTTCAAACTGTTTATCGTAAGATACCAGTTGCGCCAAGGCTTTATCCATATCGTTAAGCACTTCGATGGCATTATCGGTTCTAAACTGAAGATCAGCATTACCTTCAGCGTCGAGAATACCAAAGTCAGCAATGTCGCCTCCTTTATCTCTTAGCCTAGCAATGTTGCTTTGTAATATAGGTAAACGGGCAGTAGCTATGTCTATTAGGTAATAACTGCTGACTTCCGGATCTCTAGTTAATCCACTATTCGCGGCTACGCTATAGGTGATGGCTCTAATTTGTCTAAGAAAGGCTTCATGCTCAATGAGCAGCTTACCTAAAGAGCTTTTACTTTCTGCTAGGGCCTGCCAGCTCTGTTGGGCTTGCTCCATCGACGTTTTATTATCGCCAGAAAGTTGTGAGCTTAGTTGTTGCAGGGTGCTGTTTAAATCTTGCTGAATAGCGCTGAGTTCATCTTTGTCGTAATCTGCACCCATCGTTCTTAGCGTGTTTAGATGCTGGTGCCTCACTACCGAGTTGGAGATACCGGGCAGTTGGTTAACAATCTCATATCCTGCTAACTCATTCTCGGTAAATGATATTTCTTTATTCATGGTGAGGATTATTGACCCAAAACCATAAACGATTGGCATTAAAAACAAGCAAGTCCACATTATGAACTTGTATTTAAAACCTACTCTGTCACTTAAATAAACGGCAGGGGAAAAAATACTACTCATGCATAACTCCTTTTTGCTGAGTGCCAATCAAGAACGCTTAATTCATCACGCTAATGTAATTAGTTATTCGAGTATAAATATAAAAAATCAAATAGGTATAGCTAAAAGCAATAAGTGATTTACTTAAGGCTAGCTAGTTTCACTTGTTAACTTAAGTTGTTGATGAATATAAGCCTTTGAAGCATCGCGGTAGATTGCTCGTTGCTTATCTTTATATTGTAGCCACAATATTGTTTTCTTCTCACACAGCGTAACACGCCCTTGTTTTATTAAATTTTGGTGCAAAAATCACATGTTTGCACCGTTATGGTGCCTTTGGGTGGCTATTACTGGGGCTTCATTTAGTGATTTATACCTAGATAGAGGGATGCGTTAGCGTTGGCATATCCATTGCTACCTAATACTTGCGACATGAGAGATGTATGGCTCTGCCTCATCAAGAGCCGCTTAAAATTTGCAATAGACATCTAGGGTTCCGGCTGCAACGCAGTGTCTGGACCGAGAGTTGTCAACCTCATAGAGGTTACACGGAGGGATAAAAGCCCGGGAGATGACAATAAATACGTCTCTCATGTTTTTATTTTAAAGTGCATAACCACATTGAGGTGACCATGATAAATCTAATTAAATCTCCACTCCGTACCCTGGCAGTAGCAGCCACCATCGTTAGCGCAAGTGCGCTTAGTGTTGTATCTGCCCAAGCCGCCGATAAACCTACTTATAAACTCGCTTGGACTATCTATGTTGGTTGGATGCCGTGGGACTATGGTGCAGCCTCAGGCATTGTTGATAAGTGGGCCGACAAATACGATATCAATATCGAAGTAGTGCAGGTGAACGACTACATCGAGTCAATTAACCAATACACCGCCGGTGGCTTTGATGCCACAGTAATGACCAACATGGACGCACTAACTATTCCTGCAGCCAGTGGCGTGGATTCAACAGCGCTAATTGTTGGCGACTTCTCAAATGGTAACGATGGTGTAGTACTTAAAGGTGATAAAAGCCTTGCTGACATAAAAGGCGAAAAAGTTAACTTAGTAGAGTTAAGTGTTTCGCATTATTTGTTAGCTCGCGCCTTAGAGTCAGTAGACTTAAAAGAGCGTGATATCAAAGTTGAAAACACCTCCGACGCCGATTTAGTAGCTGCATTCACTACCAAAGATGTAACAGCTGTTACCACTTGGAACCCGCTACTAAGCGAAATTGTGGCAATGCCAGATACCAACATGGTGTTCGATTCATCTAAGATCCCTGGTGAAATCATCGACTTGCTAGTAGTGAACACCGATACGCTTAAGCAAGATCCTAAGCTAGGTAAAGCTCTAACCGGCGCATGGTACGAGATTATGGCCACTATGTCGGGTGATGATGAAGCAGCAATGAAAGCTCGTGCATTTATGGCTGAAGCATCAGGTACCGATTTAGCCGGTTATGATGCGCAATTAGCCTCTACTAAAATGTTCTACCAGCCTCAAGAAGCTGTTGATTTTACCAATAGCGCAACCCTAAAAAGCACCATGGCTAAAGTAGCCGAGTTTTCGCACCATCACGGTTTGTTAGGTGAAGGCGCACCAGATGCTAGCTTTATCGGTATCGAAACTCCATCAGGTGTTTATGGCGATTCAAGTAACGTAAAACTTCGCTTTACAGCCGAGTACATGGATATGGCTGCCGAAGGCAAACTATAAGGCTCTGCCTATGACTCGCATAATTAATAAAAAACCTAGCCGCTTCGTGCGGCTGATGTTGGGCCTACTACCGTTTTTGCTGCTAATTGCTTTATACATGGCCGCATCACAGGCGCGTTTAGCAGACAATCCAAACGATAAGTTATTGCCTGCTATGTCGAGCTTTGTGGAAGCAATTAACCGCATGGCGTTTGAGCCTAGCAAACGCAGCGGTGAGTACTTAATGCTGGCAGATACGCTTGCTAGCTTAACTCGCTTGGCACTTGGGGTGGGGATCAGCGCCTTAGTGGCCTTAATGGTGGGTGTTGCTAATGGCATGGTGCCATTCGTACGTGCACCTTTATCGCCATTGGTTACTGCCATCTCGCTCATTCCACCCATGGCAATTTTGCCTATTCTGTTCATTGTGTTTGGCTTGGGAGAGTTATCTAAAGTGATGCTGATCATCATTGGGATCTGCCCAATTATGATTAGAGACCTGCAGCTGCGCACCGATGCGTTACCTAATGAGCAGATCTTAAAAGCGCAAACCTTAGGTGCTTCAAGTTGGCAAACCATTATTGCAGTAGTTATTCCGCAAATTCTGCCAAAGCTAATCGAAGCGGTTCGTTTAACCTTGGGCAGTGCTTGGCTATTTTTGATTGCTGCTGAGGCAATTGCTGCCACAGAGGGCTTGGGTTATCGCATTTTCCTTATTCGCCGTTATCTAGCGATGGACGTAATTTTACCTTACGTGCTGTGGATTAGTGTGTTGGCCTTTGTAATGGATTGGCTGCTGCGCAAGTTGTCGGTGCATGCTTTTTCTTGGTATCACAAAACACAAGGAGACGCATAATGAGCACTCCAATCATTCAAGCCATAGACGTTTGGAAAGAGTACGGCGACAACGTAGTGCTAGAGCGCTTAAACCTAAGTGTTGAAGAAGGCGAGTTTGTTAGCATTGTAGGCGCCTCTGGCTGCGGTAAATCTACTTTTCTCAACTTGCTATTGGGAAATGAAACTGCCAGCCGTGGCAAGCTTTTGTTAAATGGCGAACCTTTACCTAATGAACCAGGGCCAGAGCGTGGCATTGTGTTTCAAAAGTACTCCGTGTTTCCCCACTTAACGGCAGTGCAAAACGTTATGCTAAGTGATGTATTTGCTAAAGCGCCAGTGCTTGCGAGTCTATTTGGTAAAGCAAAACAACAGGCATACAGCCAAGCAATGGCAATGTTAGATAAAGTAGGTTTAACAGAAGCCGCGCATAAATACCCAACAGAGATGTCTGGGGGGATGCAGCAACGCTTGGCAATTGCTCAAGCCTTGATGAAAAAGCCAAAGATATTGTTACTAGACGAACCTTTTGGCGCGCTTGACCCCGGCATTCGTAAAGACATGCACAAGCTAGTTCATCAGTTGTGGCAAGAGCACAAACTTACCATTTTTATGATTACCCACGATCTCTCCGAAGGTTTTAGCTTAGGCAATCGCCTATGGGTGTTTGACAAGCATCGTCATGATGCACAGCACCCCGAGCGCTTTGGCGCGCAAGTCACCTTCGATATTCCTATTAGCAAAGACAGCGATGCTGCTCGCTTTAGTGAAGAGATGAAGCCGATTATTGATAAGTCGGTGGCTTAATAAGGACAATCTATGAACTCTACTATTTCCCAAGAACCTATTTACCAAGAAGTGATAAACGGTGCCGCGCATTGGTCGGTAACTGTACCTGCAGGTAAAACCTTGCGTTTTACCAATCCAGAAGGGGCTTCTAATGTGAGCCTGTTGTTTTATAACCCAAAGGATTTGTTAGAGCGCTATAACGCGCCCGATACCCTTAAATGTCAGCACACCTTTAAACTAACTAAAGGTAATTGTTTGTATTCCGATATGGGGCGAGTGTTTTGCTCGATTACCCGTGACGATACCGGCTGGATAGACAGCGTAGGTGGCTTAGCGAACAAGCAAAAGGTCGCTCAGAAATGGGGCGAGCGCAGCTATCAAACTCAAGGTAACTTGTGGCTACAAAATGGCTACGACGCCATGCTGGTTGAATTAGCTAAATATGGTTTAGGCAAGCGAGATATGGCAGCTAACATTAACCTATTTAGTAAAGTAGCCGCCGATGCAGAAGGCAATTTACAGTTTGAGCAAAACGCCAGTAAAGCAGGAGATGTAATCGAACTGCGTTTTGAAATGGACACTTTAGTTCTGATGACAACCTGCCCACATCCAATGAACCCTGCTAGTGAATACCCCAACCATGGTGTTGAAGTTGCGATGCTGGAAGCTGATACCGTGAGTGAAGACGACTACTGCCGAAACTTTAGACCAGAGAATGGTCGTGGCTTCGAAAATACCGAACGCTACCGCTGTGTTAGCCAAGCTAGCACTTGTTGTGAAGCTTAGTTGGAAGCGCTAAACAAGGAATAACATTCATGATCAAAGAAAGTGATTTACAAGCAGAACAAGCCAGCCAGCGAGAAGTGGTACCAGCTGGTGACTACTACATGCAGGTTCTCAAGGCCGGTCAAACGCTGCGAATTTTGGACTTAGAAGGTAACCAAGCTGCAGACACATTGTTTTACAGTGCAGCCGATCCCAGCGAGCGTTACAGCGCTATGGATACCATTCGTGAACAAGGCAATGTTTACTTAACAGCAGGCACTAAGCTGTTATCCAACCTAGGTCGCGAAATGCTCACCATTACTGCCGATACCTGTGGTCACCACGATACTTTAGGCGGTGCCTGTGCCACCGAAAGCAACACAGTGCGTTATTCTCTGGATAAAAAATGCATGCACGCTTGTCGTGATAGTTGGTTGTTAGCGGTTGCCGAGAACGAACAGTACGGCTTAACCAAGCGCGACATAACCCACAACATTAACTTCTTTATGAACGTGCCAATTACCGCAGCCGGTGGTTTAACCTTTGAAGACGGCATTAGCGGTGCTGGAAAATACGTAGAAATGCGCGCCGAGATGGACGTGATTGTTCTAATGTCTAACTGCCCGCAGTTAAACAACCCTTGTAATGGCTACAACCCAACCCCAGTAGAAATGTTGATTTGGGATGCAGCTTAAACACAAGTAATAACTCTTTAGATTAAGGCTAGGGACGACCCTAAACACGCCTTGTTATTAGCCGGGACGACCCGCAGCTCTCAGGTGACACTATGTTCGATAAAGTATTGATAGCCAACCGTGGCGCGATAGCTTGCCGGATCATTCGAACCCTTAACAAAATGAACATTGCCAGCGTGGCTATTTACAGCGACGCCGACGCAGACAGCCTGCACATTAGCCAAGCCAGCGAAGCCTATAGCTTGGGTGAAGGTTCAGCCAGTCAAACTTACCTAAACATCGACAAGATCTTTGCCATTGCCAAACAAACTGGCGCGCAAGCCATTCATCCTGGTTATGGTTTTTTAAGTGAAAACCAAGACTTTGCCAAACGTTGTGAACAACAAGGTTTAGTATTTTTAGGCCCAACAGCAGAGCAAATGAATGCCTTTGGCCTTAAACATTGTGCTCGTGAGTTAGCCGAACAAGCGCAAGTGCCTTTATTACCGGGCAGTGGTCTATTAGAAGATCAACAACAAGCATTAAGCTGCGCCGAACAACTGGGTTACCCAGTTATGCTAAAGAGCACAGCTGGTGGCGGCGGTATTGGTATGCAACGTTGTGACACCGCGGAGCAATTAAGCCAAGCCTTTGATAGCGTAAAACGCCTTAGTGAAAACAACTTTAGCAATGCGGGCTTATTCCTTGAGAAATTTATTACCCAAGCACGCCACATCGAAGTGCAAGTATTTGGTAACGGTGCTGGTGAGGTATTAACCTTAGGCGAGCGTGATTGTTCAGCGCAGCGCCGTAACCAAAAAGTGATTGAAGAAACCCCAGCTCCCAACTTAAGCCCAGCTATTCGCCAGCAATTACAACAAACTGCCAAGCAGCTTACCGAAAGTGTGAATTACCGCAGTGCAGGCACCGTAGAGTTTGTATTTGATCAGCAAAGCCAATCTTTTTACTTTTTAGAAGTTAATACCCGTTTACAGGTGGAACACGGCGTAACCGAGATGGTGTTTGGCGTCGATTTAGTGCAATGGATGGTAGAGCTGGGTTATGCGCAATTTGCTAAACAAGCTTATCCATTGGTTGATAAAGCCAGCAATTTACAGGCTTCTGGTCACGCCATTCAAGTGCGCTTATATGCCGAAGATCCTAACAAAGATTTCCAACCAAACGCTGGTTTACTTAGCCATGTTGCATGGCCAACTAAAGCAGAACTGGGTTTGCCAACAGCTGAGCAACTACGTATCGACCATTGGATAGAAAGTGGGGTAGAAGTCTCTCCGTTTTTCGACCCAATGCTGGCTAAAGTGCAATACCACGCAGCAGATAGAGACTCTGCCATTGCTGGTTTAGCCAAGGCGCTGCAGGCTTGCCAAGTGTACGGTATTGAGCATAACTTAGCCTACCTTAAACAGTTGCTAACTTTACCTGCCTTAGAGCAAGGTACCTTGCTTACTTCAAGTTTAAACAGTTTTGCTTACCGCCCAAGTACTATGGATGTACTAAGCGCTGGCACACAAACTACTATTCAAGATTACCCAGCACGAAAAGGCTACTGGGATATTGGCGTTCCACCGTCAGGGCCAATGGATGCGCAAAGTTTTCAGCTTCTTAATCAGCTATTAGGTAATCCAAGTGATGCCGCTGGTTTAGAGATTACCCTGCAAGGGCCAACGCTTAAGTTTAATCAAGACAGCTTGGTAGCAGTAGGTGGCGCGGATATAGAGATTAGCTTAGATGGCCAAAGCCGCGCGATGTGGCAAGTATTTAAAGTAAGCGCTGGCCAAAGCTTAGCATTAGGCAAAGTGAGTGATGCCGGTGCTCGCGCCTATTTAGCGGTAGGTGGTGGCATTCAATGTCCTGAGTATTTAGGCAGTAAATCTACCTTCACTTTAGGTCAGTTTGGCGGCCACGCAGGGCGTGCACTGCGCACTGGTGACGTACTGCAACTGCCAGATGCTAAGCAAGTCAAAGCCATTGACGATTTCTTACTAGGCCGAGAGTTACAGCAAAAGCCGCAAATTACTCAACAATGGAATATTCACGTAATCTACGGCCCGCACGGTGCGCCAGACTTTTTTACCGACCAAGACATCGAACTTTTTTTTGCAGCAACTTGGAAAGTACATTTCAACTCTAGCCGAACCGGCGTGCGCCTTATTGGGCCAAAGCCTGAGTGGGCACGTAGTGATGGCGGCGAAGCGGGTTTGCACCCATCTAACATTCACGATAACGCTTACGCTGTAGGCAGTATCGATTTTACTGGCGATATGCCAGTGATTCTTGGGCCAGATGGCCCAAGCTTAGGCGGCTTTGTTTGCCCGGCAACCATTATTAAAGCCGACCTATGGAAAATGGGACAGCTTAAAGCGGGCGATGAAATTAACTTTATTCCAGTTAGTATCAAGCAAGCAGAGCAGGCAGAGCGAGAGCAATTAGCAAGCTTAGCGCTAGGCAACGCCTACAATAGCGAAATTAGCGCTGCGCCCATTACCACGCCAATTGTAAAAACCTTAGCCAGTGATGTTTATGGTGAAAAGGTGGTATATCGCCCAGCGGGTGAAGACTATTTGCTGATTGAGTATGGTCCGCAGCGTTTAGACATTGCGCTACGATTTAGAGTGCATGCCTTAATGCTGAACTTGCAAGCGCAAAACATTGCCGGCATTGAAGAGCTTACGCCTGGTATTCGTTCAATACAGGTTCACTACAACAACCTAGAGCTACCGTTAGAGCGTTTATTGGCAATACTAGAGCAAGCAGAAGCAAGCCTTGGTGATATTGACCAACTTAGTGTGCCAGCACGAGTTGTGCATCTGCCGCTATCTTGGGACGACGAAGCCACTCGTTTAGCCATTCAAAAGTATAACGACGTTGTGCGTAAAGACGCGCCATGGTGCCCGGATAACATCGAATTTATTCGCCGCATTAATGGCTTAGACACCGTTGAACAAGTTAAAGACATTGTGTTTAACGCTAATTATTTGGTGATGGGCTTAGGCGATGTGTACTTAGGCGCACCGGTTGCTACACCTATTGACCCTCGCCACCGTTTAGTCACCACCAAATACAACCCTGCACGTACCTGGACACCAGAAAATGCTGTAGGTATTGGTGGTGCTTACTTATGTGTGTATGGCATGGAAGGGCCGGGTGGTTATCAGTTTGTAGGCCGCACTTTGCAGATGTGGAATCGCTACCGCAGCACTACAGAGTTTACTAAACCTTGGTTATTGCGCTTTTTTGATCAAATTAAATTTTACCCAGTGAGTGCGGACGAGCTTAAGCAAATTCGTAAAGATTTCCCACGTGGAGATTACCCGCTAAAAATTGAGCAAACCGAGTTCAGCTTGAAAGGCTATCAAGCACTGTTAGACGAGCAACAAGAGAGCATTCAAGCTTTTAAAGTTAATCAACAACAAGCCTTCGAAGCCGAGCGCCAACGCTGGGAAGAAAGCGGCCAAGCTCACTTCTCGGTAGAAGAGCAAAGCCAACAAAGCGCTACTGAAGACGCTTTAGCAGATTCAGAACTGGCGATAGAAAGCCACGTAGCCGGCAACCTATGGCAAGTAATGGTAGAGCCGGGGCAAAGCGTTAAATCTGGGCAAGTGGTGGCAGTGTTAGAAGCAATGAAAATGGAACTAGAAGTGACTGCGCCTTCAAACGGAGTAATAAAACAGTTGAACCAAATTCAAGGTTCCCAAGTTCACGCAGGGCAGCGCCTAATGGTTATGGAGACCGAATAATATGACAACAAGTACCTACACTATTTCGCAGTTGCGCGAAGCTTACCTAAGCAAACAGTTTAGCGCTAAGCAATATTTAGAGCAGCAGTTAGCAGCAGTGAAAAGCGACATTAACAACTGCTGGATATCTACCATAAGTGAGCAACAATTAGCCGACTATTTAGCCGCGCTAGAGCAGCAAGATATTGCCGAGTTACCATTATTTGGCGTGCCGTTTGCGATTAAAGACAATATTGATTTAGCAGCCTTGCCAACTACCGCAGGCTGTAAAGAATATAGCTACCAACCCAGTGACAACGCCTTTGTGGTGAAACAGCTTATTGCAGCTGGTGCGGTGCCTTTGGGTAAAACTAACTTAGACCAGTTTGCTACAGGTTTAGTGGGTACTCGCAGCCCTTGGGGAGCAGTTAAAAACAGTTTTGATCCAAGGATGATTTCTGGTGGCTCTAGCTCAGGCAGTGCGGTAAGTGTTGCGTTGGGCCAAGTGTGTTTCTCTTTGGGTACCGATACCGCAGGCTCTGGTCGAGTGCCCGCAGCGCTCAATAATATTCTTGGCTTAAAAGCCACCAAAGGTTTGCTTAGTTGCAGCGGCGTAGTGCCAGCTTGTAAAAGCCTAGATTGTGTCACCTTGTTTGCCCATACCAGCGATGATTTAAACCTGCTGCTGGACGTAGCTGGCCAGTACGATGCCGATGATTGCTACGCAAGGCCAAACCAAAAAGCTAATCAAAGCCAGTACTATCAGCCTTTGCAGGAGTTAACTTCTCTTAAAATTGGTGTGCCCAAAGCAAGCAACCTTGCGTTCTTCGATAACCCAGAAACAGAAAAACTGTTCGAGCAAAGCCTCAAACAGCTAGAGCGTTTAGGCGCAGAGTTAGTAGAGATTGATTTTGAACCATTCTTAGCAGCTGCCAAATTGCTATACGAAGGCCCATGGGTGGCCGAGCGCTATGCCGCTATTCAAGAGTTTTTTGAAAAAGATCCAAGCCAATGTTTACCGGTTATTCAAACCATTATTGGCGGCGCTACAAAGCACAATGCGGTAGATGCCTTTAAGGCCTTCTATCAACTGCAAGCCTATAAAGTGGTCTGTGACGAGCTAGTTAAACAAGTAGATGCAATTGTTACCCCAACAGCGGGCAGTAGTTATAGCATTGCCCAATTACAAGATGATCCCATTCAACTCAACTCCAACATGGGCTACTACACTAACTTTATGAACTTGCTGGACTACAGCGCGATATCGGTACCTGCCGGTTTCTACCAAAACAAGCAAGGAAATACTCAAAGCTTTGGTATTACCCTGTTTAGCGATGCTTATTGCGACAGAAAGATCCTCAGTATGGCTGCGCTTGTCCAACAAGATAATGGCTTTAACTTAGGTGCAAGCAAACAAGCGTTACCGGCACTGCAAACCCCAGAAAGCATAGAGGATGATTACATGGACCTAGCAGTGTGTGGTGCTCACTTGTCAGGTTTACCCCTTAACTTTCAGCTTACCGAGCGAGCAGGGCAATTAGTTAACGCTACTCAAAGCGCCAGCGCCTACAAGTTATATGCCTTGGCAGGTGGTCCGCCCGCGCGCCCCGGCATGATTCGTGATGAGGAACATGGCGTAGCGATAGAAGTAGAAGTATGGCGCTTACCCAAACAACACCTTGGCAGTTTTTTGCTAGGCATTCCGCACCCTCTAGGTTTAGGCAAAATTGAGTTAGCTGATGGAAGCTGGGTAAATAGCTTTATCTGCGAAGGCTACGCAACGACCACAGCCAAAGATGTTAGCGAATTTGGCGGCTGGCGAGCGTACATGGCTAGCTTGTAATTAGCAGCAGTTAAAACGCTCAACCAACAAAAAAGCACTGGGTATTCACTCAGTGCTTTTTACTTTCCTTTTTTCCCCAACAGCTTGCATACTTTCGTCATGAGTTTTTTGTCAATGTGTTGGCTAGTGTGCTGAATTGATTAGGGTTTAGTGATAATCTTCAATCCAAGAAATGTGTGATAAAAGGAAAAATTCATTGTTTAAACAAGGAATTTTTCCTTTTAATAAGTTGTTAGGCTTTCAGGAGGTATTTTGGATATTCAGTGGTTACAAGCTAATTCTATAGCAGTTTATGGTGCAGTCGTTGGTACTATTGCGCTGTTTCTAAACTTGGGACGTTTTTGGATAATGTACCAAAAAAGCGCTAGAAAATTAAAAGTTGATTACTCTGTTTGCGAATCTGCACAACACCAAATCAATGTCTCCGTTAATCCCTCTGATATTTTTGGAGCACGCCGAGAAAGAGATGAAAATTCATTAGTTGGACCTGTTTACAAAGTTACAGTACGAAATATTAGCCATGTATCAATGCACATACATGACGTTGGATTGTTGATTAAAACTAGTAATGGAATCCAAAATTACCAAGCCCTAGTGCGAGGACATAGCTTCCTACAAAGATTGGATGAAATCGGAGGAGATGACATACCCGCAGGCTCAAGTAAATCATATAATGTATGGCTCAAAGGAGATTTACATTTACCTGAAATTTCTGGGTGCTATGTAATTGACCAATTAGGTAAGCAATATAAAGGCTCTAACCCTAAGAAGGAGATCGAATTAACGATCCCTGAAATTGAGGAAAAAAAAGCCTAACAAGTTGCTTAAACGGACGTGAAACAGTTGGCTCACGCTCGTTCCTCGCAAGTTTAGCCAACTGTTTCACGCCGCTTAGCAAGGCGTTAGGTTTTCATCGGTTCACTACAAAATTAGGTTATAGATATGAGATCTCCAAATTGGACTAAAGATGAACTAATTTTAGCTTTAGATCTATATTTTAAAGAGTCCGAATCTATTGGTAATGCAAATCATACAAAAGTAATCGAACTCAGCGAAGTATTAAATTCACTACCAATTCACGAGAGTAGTGCTAGAAAGCAAGAATTTAGAAACCCTAATGGCGTTGGTATGAAGTTAGCTAACTTCTTAAGATATGACCCTAATTACGAAGGGAAAGGTCTAAAACAAGGTAGTGCATTAGAAAAGGTTGTTTGGGAAGAGTTCTATGGTGATCTTGATCGATTAAGGCTTACGGCTAGCGCCATAAAAGAGAATACTAAGTATTACCATACAGAAATATCTCAAATGGAATCCGATGAAGATGATGAAGCTACAGAAGGTAGAGTCTTATCAAGAGTACACAAATATCGTGAACGCAATAGTTCACTTGTTAAAAAGAAAAAAGCACAAGTGTTAGAGAAAACCGGTAAACTTGCTTGTGAAGCATGTCAGTTTGATTTTTTTGAAAAATATGGCACTTTGGGTTTAGGCTTTGCCGAATGTCATCACGATAAGCCAATTTCCAAGCTCAAACCAAATGAAAAAACTAAACTATCAGATTTACGTATTCTATGCTCTAACTGCCATAGAATGATTCATAGAGCTAAGCCTTGGATTAATGTTGAAACTCTAAAAAAGCTTTTAATGAAGTTAAGTAGATAAAACTAACAAAACACTTAAATACATTACGGGCTCAAGTGCCCTAAATCGGATGCTGCTGCGCAGCGCCGCTTAGTTAGAACGTTATGTGTAAGCAAATCATTATGAGTGACGAAAAACTTTCAAAATCAGAAGCAATAGCGAAATCTGTAGAGCGGATATCAGATAGCCAAGGACTTAAGGCTATCGGTGACGGTTTAGGTTCGGGTCTTGTTGCTCTCTCGTTTGCATTAGGTATAGCAGCTTTTGTTTTTGGTATGGCATTTCTGGGAAACAGGGATGGTAACTTACATCCTCAAACGAAATGTTTTGAACTCCAAGAAATTCAAGGAAAGATATTCAATGTAAATATGTGCACAGGCGAAATAGCAGAGTTCAAACAGCCTGGTAATGAGTAAATTAGCTAATGCTCATCCAAACACATAACAAGCCAAGGCAGTATCGCCACTTTGTGGCTGGACGCGCTAACGCGCGCCGCTGCTTGAAGCGTTATAAGCCTAAGTGAAATCATGGAAAAATTAAGACTAACCAAGTTCGATGTGGCAGAACGACAGCTTTTTCAGGCAATTCGTATGTTTTTCCGTGAAGAGGATGCTGTTTCTGTGCACACACTTGTGGAAGCTGCAAACCAAGTTCTTAGCGATATTGGAAAGGACTTTGGTGCTCAAAGTTTTCTCCGAGAAAATGACTGGATAAAAGAAGGTAAAGAGAAGGAGTGGCTTAGACATATGTTCAAGTCTAGAAACTTCTTCAAACATGCTGATTGTGATAAAGACGTGGCTTATGAATTTAGAACTGATATCAACCATTTTTCTTTGATTGATGGTATTTCAATGTATAGCACCATCAAGAAGTCATGGGTTCCAGAAACAATAGTTTTTCAAATGTGGTTTTGTGTTGAGTATCCAAGTCTTCACAATAAAGATTCCGATTTCAACCAAATGGTCGAAAATGGAGTCAGTGCCAGACAGATTCCCGAGTCAACAAATTTGAAGCACTTTAGTGAGCTAATTACCACGCTACGAAATAGCAACACCGTTACTTCTGGTGTCACACTAGAGTACGGCTTATAACAAACCAATCAAGTACGCTCCCGTTGGTCGCCGGACTCGCTCTGCTCAAAGCTTAACGCGGTGTAATAGAATAAAAGTAGTTATCCAGATCTAACATCAATAGTGTATTTAGGTTCAAAGTATATTTCTTAACCATTTGATAGATTTGTATTTCAATATGCATGGGGGATTGGAAATGGGAATGATTATAGGTTTGGTTATTCTGGCTGCTATAGATTGGTATCTTGTTCGTAAGACAGGGCTACATATTCCTCAATTGATTACTAAGTATCTGTCGGATAAAGAAAACAATAAGTAGTATTCGCTTAAGTCATCAGCTTAACAAGGCATTAGCCTCTAGAGGAGTGCTTAGTGAACATTGAGTTTTGGTTTGATTACGCTAGTACATACTCCTATCCTGCGGCAATGCGTATTGAGTCTGTGGCGGCCGATAACAATGTAAGTATTGTGTGGCGGCCTTTTCTGTTGGGTGCAGTCTTCAATAAGCAGGGTATGAATGATTCACCTTTTAATGTCTATCCCGCTAAAGGTGAATACATGTGGAAAGATATGGCGAGAATTTGTAGTGATTCCAATCTTCCGTTTAGCCGCCCCAAAACATTCCCGCAACATGGTTTGCTAGCAGCCCGCGTTACAACTAGATTTTCTGATGCACCTTGGATCCCCAAATTCGTAAGGTTAGTTTACTCTGCTAATTTTGAGCATAACCAAGATATCTCATCTCCAAGCGTAATCGAACCTTGTCTTAGTGCGGTTGGGGCAGATGTTTCCTTAGTGATGAGGGAAGCGGTGACTGAAGAGGCTAAGTTAATGCTGAGAGAACAAACCGAAGAGGCGATTTCGCGTGGAATTTTTGGTGCGCCTTCTTTTTATGTCGGTAGCGAGCTTTTTTGGGGAAATGACCGCTTAGAAAGAGCGATAAAGTGGGCAGTTGAGGCCAATATCTAAGGTATAAGCTTTCCGTTACTTTGGGTGAAATTACAAGGTTAAAAATGAAATCTACACAAGAGCAAGACGACCAAATAGCCAACATGGTCTTTTCAAAAATCTATCCTCTTTACCTTACCAAGGTTGAGAAGAAAGCGCGTACAAGTAACGAACTTAATCAGGTTATTAGCTGGCTTACCGGCTATAGCGAGGCAGTTCTTCAAAAGCATATTAATGGCTCTGCCACATTCGAAGCGTTCTTCGCCGACGCCACTATTAACCCAAATGCAAAGTTAATAACCGGCAAGATTTGTGGCTATAAAGTGGAAGAAATTGACAACCCTATTACTCAACAAGTTCGCTACCTTGATAAGTTAGTTGATGAACTTGCAAAAGGGCATGAATTGAAAAAGATTTTACGAAGCGCTTAGGCAAAATAGATAAAAGCTAAACATGCTTTTAAAGAAGCTGAAAGCGTGGTGACAAAAAGGCCAAAGCAAGGTTTGCTTTGGCCTTTTAGGTTCTTGGATCTAGGTTTTAGGGCTTAAGAATCAGTAGCTTGTTTGTCGGCAGCGATTTGCTGATTAAGTTGTTCGCCAACATGGCCTGGAGAGTGAGTTGAGCGTGCTAATAGCTGATACATTGCTGGTATCACCAGTAAGCTTACTATCGAGGCAAAGGCCATTCCGAACAACACCACCGTACCTACTGAGATACGGCTTTCTGCTCCCGCTCCAGTAGAGACAATTAAAGGGATTGCACCGGCTACCGTAGTGAAGGCTGTCATGGTAATTGGGCGTAAGCGCCTTGATGCTGCTTGCACAATTGCTTGGTTAAACTCAACACCTCGGTCGCGAAGTTGGTTGGCGTACTCAACAATTAAAATGCCATTTTTGGTTACCATACCAATGAGCATGATCATGGCTATTTGGCTATAAATATTGAGGCTTTCGCCCATTAAGTACATACCTGCTAAGCCACCAAATATTCCCATCGGTACGGTAAGCATCACTACCATTGGGTTGATAAAGCTTTCAAATTGGGCGGCAAGCACTAAATAGGCAACTAATATGGCTAAGCAGAAAATAATAAAGGTACTACTTTGATTTTCTTTGTAGTCTTTTGATTCTCCACTGTAGGCAATAGATATGTCGCTAGGCAGCTGCTCAATGGCAAACTGTTCTAGGTAATCTAGTGCTTCTCCCAGAGTATGGCCTTGATTAAGCGTACCCGAAACAGTCACCGCTCGCTGTTTGTCTAAGCGGCTTAGTCGGCTGGCAGAGGCTATTTCTTCTAGTTGGGTTACGCTATCTAGCGTTACCAAACTACCGTTTGCTGCACGTAGGTAAATTTTGCTTAAATCGCTGGCGCTGTTAAAGCCTTCTTCGCCTCCACGCAGGTAAACGTCGTATTCTTCGCCTCTGTCTACAAAGGTAGTTTCGCTGCGGCCTCCTAGCATTACCTCTAATGTGTCGGAAATGTCGCTCACACTTACGCCTAACTCGGCGGCGCGTTGGCGGTCAATTTTTACAATAAGCTCTGGGGTTTTTTCAGAATAGTTAATATCTACCGTACTAATCGCAGGATGTGCTTCGGCGGCTTCCATAACTACTTGGCCCCAATGGTTTAGCTCCTCAAAGCTTGAACCCGCCAATACAAACTGAATAGGATCGTTTGATTTTCCTCTAAAGCCTGGCTGCATGGGTCGTATAGAAATGTCGGCAATATTAGACAGTGTTTTACGCAGTAGGTTAACTACGTCGCCGGCGTTTTGTTCGCGTTCTGCCCAGTCTTCTAGTTGAACAATGATAAAGGCGGTATTGTCGCCGGCGCGGCCACCAAAGGCTGGCGTTTGCATGTTAAATGACTTAATCACACCATTGCCAACCAAGGGCATAATTTGCTGCTCTACTTGGTCCATGTTGGTGGTCATACGATCGTAGCTAGTACCTTCGGCACCCTTGATCATGATGAATACCACACCTCTGTCTTCAACCGGCGCAAGTTGCGAGGGGATAGCTTGCATAAACGCAACACTGCCCAGCACACATAATACAATGGCGGTAGGCCCCGCAGTGCGAGTCGCGATAATTTTGTTTAGCAGAGTTTGATAAGCAGGGATCAATTTTGCGAACGCTGCATCCATCATTTTGCTTATACGGCTAGGTTTAGCATTGTGACGCAACAGTTTACTGCTGAGCACCGGGGTAAGAGTTAGTGCAATAAACGAGGAGAAAATAACGGCTACCGATAGTAATACCGAAAACTCGGTAAACATTTTACCTACCATGCCGTCCATGTAAGCAATGGGCAAAAACACCATGACCAAAACCAGAGTGGTTGCAATAACGGCAAAACCGACTTCACGGGTACCGCGATAAGCTGCTAACAGAGGCGGGGTGCCTTGTTCGATGTGGTGGTAAATATTTTCTACTACCACAATTGCATCATCCACCACTAAGCCAATGGCAAGAATAAGCGCCATTAAGGTAATTAGGTTGATGGAAAAGCCGAAGCTTTGTGCAGCAATAAATGTGGCAATTAGCGATACCGGAACGGTAATCGCCGGAATAATGGTTACTCGTGCTTGGCCTAGGAAAATATACAGCACTAACACAACTAAGCCACCGGTGATCATTAAGGTTTGGTAAACCTCGTCGATGGCTTGGTCGATGAACACCGTGGCATCGTAATCTACTTTTAGCTCGGTGCCTTCGGGTACGAAACGTTGTAAACGCTCAACCTCGTTTGCAACCATGGTGGCTACATTAAGTGGGTTAGCATCTAATTGCGTAACAATGCCTAGGCTTAGGTTTAAGATGCCATCACTTTTAAAGGTGGAGTTTTCGTTCTCGGCACCAACAAATACGCTGGCGACATCTTTTAGATAAACGTGAGTGCCGTCTTCACTGGTTCGAATTCGCAGGTAGTCAAAATCTTCAGGCTCGGCATAAAGTCGCTCGGTGCGTACCGACATAACCGTGGTATCGTTTCTTATTTCACCGCCGGGTAACTCGAGGTTTTCGCTTTTTAATGCAGTAACAATGTCGCTAGGAGTAACTTGTCGACCGGCCATTAAGGTGGGGTCGAGTTTTACATACATTACTTTGTATAATGCACCGGTAAGTTCTACCGAGCTTACTCCGCTAATAAGGTTAAAACGATCTACCAATACGCGCTCTGCGTAGTCGGTTAGTTCGGTGCGATCCATCTTATTAGAGTTTAGGTTGATATAGATAGAAGCTTCGCCGCTTCCGTTATCTTTAGACACCACTGGATCAGTAATATCATCTGGCAAACTACGCTTCGCTCGCTCCACTGCGTCACGCACATCGCTCACACCCTCGGTTAAGGGCCAACCCAGTAAAAAGGTTACGGTTACCCGCGACATACCGTTTCGCGATACAGAATCAATTTGATCAATACCACTAATACCCGATAATTGGTCTTCAATTACCGAGGTTATTTGGCTGTCGATAATGGTGGCAGACACGCCTTCGTAGCGGGTGCTAATAGTAACAACTGGGTTTTCTACATCTGGCATTTCTCGCACAGCCAATTGGCTAAACGAAGCAATACCAAAAACACACAGCAACAAGCTTAATACAATGGCAACAACAGGGCGTTTTACCGAAATGTCAGACAGCAGCATTAAATTGGCTCCTGAGTGGCTTTTTCATCGGCTAGTTGTTTCGATTTAGCGACTTTGGTGTCTACTTGTTTAATATGTGCACCGTCGCGAATATTCACTAGGCCTTGTACTACGATGTTGTCGTTTAATGCTAAACCTTGGTCGATTAGTACGTAGTTATTAATACGCGCACCTAGCTGAACTTCGGTGCGATGAGCAATATTGTTTTCTCCAACCACGTATACAAATCGTTTAGTGCCAGAATATTCAATAGCCTGCACAGGGATCATTGCTTGGGTGGATGCTGGCAAGGTGAGCTTAGCGCGCATCATCATGCCAGGTTTTAATTGTTTACTGGTGTTGTCGAAGTTAACTCGCACAGTGAGGTTTAGGGTATTGCTGTCTACTCGCGGGTCTATGGCGTCGATGGTGCCTTCAAAGATCTGCTGCGGCCAAGCGGGGGTTGTGGCTTGTATAGGCATGCCTTTGGATAATAGAGACAAATATTGGTCGGGCACATTTAGGTCGAGTTGCAGGCTTGATAGGTTGTCTAAGCTGAGTAGCGATTGATTTGCGTTAATCAGTTCACCGTTACTGATATTGATTAACCCAGTAACCCCGGTAAAAGGCGCGGTAAGGGTGTGATCATCAAACTCTGATTGCGCTGATTGTAATCTTGCTTTGGCAATCGTTACGCTGGCCAGTTGCGCGTCAAAACTGGTTTGCGAAACAGCCTTACGTTTTAACAGTTGTTCAAATTCATACAGTTTGCGTTGCTCGTCGGCCAAGTAGGCTCTTGCTTCGGCTAATGCTGCACTGGCTTTTAAGTCGTTTAGCTTAACTAATACGTCGCCTGCTTGAACTCGTTGATTAGAGCGCACATTGATTTGATTAATCTTGCCGCTGACTTCTGCAGCAATAGCCACCGACTGTTCGGCATCTAGGGTGCCAATTAAGCTCAGGTTTTGAGCTAGGCTATGTTGTTGCACTTGCTCTGTTGTTACCAAAGTGGGGGCAAGGCTACGCGCTGGGTTGCCATTTGTAGACTGCTGATTGATCACTATTAGAGCGATCATGCAAATAATGAGAACTGGCGGTAAAACATAACGTAAGTACATGGGAGTCCATCGAGCTTAAAAATGAATAGCTATTTTACGTTGTTTAGGTTTCTGTTTAGGTAAACTAATGTAAAGATATGCAAAGGTTTGCCTTTCTATGTGCTGTGTAAAGAACGCGGCTTATCTATTTATGCTTTAGTGTTGATGTAATGTAGATTTTTACGTGGCAATGTGAGCTTAAACTAGTGAGTAAGCTTAGGCGATTTGGAGGAACAACGATGGAAGCAAGCAAGAAGGGTTTTAACCCAGAGTACCAAGAAGAAGCGCCTAGCAGCGAGGATTTAGCAGCATTAAGTGGATATGCAGTATTAGAGTTTGGTGCGCCTTGGTGTGGCCATTGTAAAGCTGCTGCCAGTGCGGTTGAGTCGGTGTTATCTCCTAAAGATTTACCACACATTAAGGTGTTTGACGGCAAAGGTAAGCGCTTAGGGCGAGCATTTCAGGTTAAGCTTTGGCCAACTTTAATATTGCTTGAATCCGGTAAGGAAGTGGCACGAGTTGTAAGGCCGGTTGCTGTCAGCGATGTACAAGCGCTATTCGCAACACTAGAAAACTAAGCTTTTGCTACAGCTTTACAGTTAACTTAAGTAAAATGCTCAAGTTAATTTTTAGCCAGGCTATTTTGATAAGCCAACACCCGATAGGCCAATAGTCGCCTTGGTGTTAATCCTCCTCCCAATTATTAAGTGTTGTTATGCAAGCTTTTAAAACGCAGTTTACGCTGTCTCGCCAATACCTCGCCGAATGTTTTGATCAAACATCGCCCTTTGAAAAGAAGTCCGCTATAAAGAAGTGGTTTCCTGCTTTATTGCTATTAGTAGGCTTAGCGCTGTTGATGTTTACCGAGCAGCCCAAAGTAGCGGGTAGCATGCTAATTGGTTTAGCGGTACTAGAGTTAATTCATATTCGCTTTAAACGAGCATGGTGGCTAACTCGACAAATGTGGGGGCGCAGCGCTAATAGTGAGATAAAACTTAGCATTAACAATGAAGGTATAGAGACACAAAATCCTTACACTAAAACCAGCCTAGCTTGGGACAATGTAGAGACGGTAATTGAAACCGAGCTTGGCATTATTCTGGTGGCTAAAATAGGCGGTCGACAATATTTGTCGAAGTCTTTGTTTCCAGAAGAGCTGGTGGCAGAAATAATTGTTAAGTGTAAAGCGGTTGAAGACGACTAGTTGCCTGCAAAAGGCAATTAATGTTTGCAAAGTAACCTAATAGTCGTTTTGCGAATAATAGAGAGTAAACAGCAAGATCATTCTATATCTTGGTTGCTTGGAATTTTAAGCTGATTGCAGTTTGTTTTATAAACTAAAGGGCAAAGTATGTTTAGCCACGTAATGATTGGTACTAACGATGTAGCACGTTCAAAAGCATTTTATGACCAGATTATGCAAGTGCTTGGGTATAACGAAGGTGTGATGGATGCTAAAGGTCGCTGTATGTATGCCACTGCATCGGGAGTGTTGGGCTTAACTAAGCCAATTAATGGCGAAGACGCCACTAATGGTAATGGGATGACAGTGGGTTTTTTAGCTAGCAACCCAGAGATGGTGGATACGTGGCACGCGGTGGGGCTTGCTAATGGTGGAACTGCAATCGAAGAGCCACCAGGCATAAGAGGTAAAGCGCCACGAAAACTTTATATGGCTTATTTGCGTGATCCCGACGGCAATAAGATATGCGCAACCCATTTTATGCTCGATTAGCATTATGCACTTAACGAAATAAAAACCAGCGACTTTGGCCGCTGGTTTTTTTGTTTAGGCTGGGTTAAAAACATACTTTAGTGTATTCGCTAAATAGCGGGTTATCGCCCGACACGTAAGCACAGCCTTGCTTAGTATCAAAAATCATTGATTCAACGGTGACAAAGTCTTTGTCGTAAAGGGTTATGTTGATTGGTTTTTGCTTAAGAATGTATTTCATCCCTTGCACTGTTTTTTCTTTACTAAAGTCTACGAAGTTTTGCGCTGCTTGTTCGCGAGCAAAGCTATCGACAAAGGTTTCGTTTGCCTCTGTCATGCTCATGGTTTCAAGCATTGTTTGTTTCATTTTTGCATTGTGGTTAGCGTGGCCAATGCCACCGTCTCCACGTACTAGAACAGTAGCATCTACCGACATTTCTATAGCGCCATGGTCGCCAGAATCATCAGCAACGGTAAAGTTCATGGCTACTGGTGTGGTGTAATGCTTAAGTTTGTTAAAGGCATCTTCAACACTGGTAGATGAAGTAATCGCTGCAAACACAGCATCTATGGTTACAATATTTTTGGTGTTTATATCTGCAGTGGTGCCGCTAGGCTCGCCCATAATATTTAGCACCACACCAACGTGTTTACCCATTCCTTGAAAATGACTCCCGTCGGTGGGTATAAAGATAGTATCGTCGGTCTTGATCACACGGGTAGGGTAGTTAAGCAAGTGGTCGATCCCTAGGTCATTGTTTTGCGCAACAATGCCGGTATCTGCAAAGGCAAGTGTTGTGCAACCGCGCATTTTAGTGGCTGCCTCAGAAAGAGTTTGCTTAGTGTTGGCCTGCATAATCGACTTGTTTACTGACCAGTCCATTTGCAATGCTGCGGCATATAGCTCGTGTACTTCTACTCCTCGAATTTCTGCTTGGCGTTCCATCATAGCGGCATATTTAGGGGCTATTGCTTGGTTGTTTGCTACTGCATTTTTAGCTAGCGTGAGTACTTCGGCATCCGGCGTTAGGCGGTCAAACTTAGCAAGTGTTTGTGCTAAGGCTTCTGCGCTTTGGCCGCTTTGGCCGCTTAAGTCGATAAGCTCTGCACCGTTTTGATGGGCTGCACGTTGAGGCTGGTAATAATCTAACTTATCGCCAGCTTTCATGTCGGCTAAAGCATGCGTTGAGAGCAACGCGAGTGTAACAACAGTTAATATAGATTTTTTCATAGTTCGCACCAAGTGGTTAAGAATGTTTGGTGAGATCAGATTATCAACTGCTGTTTCTAAAGTTCGTAACGATAAAGTGCCAGTATTCCAATATCTGGAAAGCTATGAATTGAATATCTTGGAAAATTTAGCGTCGACTAGTTATGTTCATTTACCCGTAGTCGCTTACCTTTTGCCGCTAGCGCACAGAATACCGTACAAGCCACGCCAAACAGAGCAATGATTAATAATGGTAAGCTCCAAGTCCCCGTCGAGGTATGGATAAAACCTATAAGTGAAGGGCCAGTTGCCGCTAAAGCATAACCAAAGCTTTGCGACATGCCCGACAGCGCAGCAGCTTGTTGAGTATTTGTTGTTTTATGGCCAATAAAACTAAGCGCTACAATAAACGTAGCGCAGTTGCTTAGGCCAAATAATCCTACCCATAATATGGCTAAACCGGGTGCTAAAATCATCCCCAGCAAACTAAATACTACGCTAGATGCACACAGTGTTATTAGCAAAGTATGGTTTCTCAGCTTGGCCAGAATGGGCATCAACACCAGGCCTGGCACCATGGTAGAAAACTGTAAAAATCCATATATATAACCAGCATCTAATTCGCTGTAGCCAACATCATTCAGTATTTTAGGCAGCCATCCAGCAAAGGCGTAAAAGGTAAAAGAGTTGATGCCAAGCGCTAAGGTAACAAACCAAGCTACCGGTAAACGCAGCAGTGAAGTAATGGACACTGATTCGCTATGTTGCTCTGCTTGGTGCTGCTGTCTCGATTTAGTTGTAAGTTTTGGTAGCCAGAATAATAGGGCGGCTAAGGGAAAGATAAGGTTAAAGGCTAGCGCAAATTGCCAACCAAATAGCTGTTCTGGCGCTTGTTGCGACAGGGGCACCATCACACTTGCCGCCAAGGTTGAACCCACCCCCATTACAAAAATGTACAGCGATGAAACCTCAGAAATGCGTTCAGGGAAGAACTTTTTAACTACCGCTGGCAATAGTACATTACCAAAAGCGATACCTGCGCCCATTACAACGGTACCCAAATATAAGGGCGAAACTAAACCCATTGAACGAACCGCGACACCAAGTGCCACGCAAAATAGCGAAATTACCAAGGCTTTTTCTAAGCCAAGGTTTTGCGCTAATTTAGGCGCTAAAGATGAAAAAACCGCCAAGGATATTAACGGAAGCGCAGTCACAAACCCCGCCTGAGCAGCAGACAGAGAAAGGCTTTCCATAATTTGCTCTAGCACTGGGGCTAAGCTGGTAAACGGTGCTCTTAAATTAAGGGCCACTAAAAACACGCCTAACAGCGTGAGCAGTGTAACGGGTGATAAGCGAGGCATCTTGAATACTACTAAGATAAAACTAGATTTTACATCAAACTAGCGAATTTGTATTACATATTTGTGGCTTACAAAATAGCAAAGTTTTGTTGGCGCTTAAGCTTGGCGATTGCTAAAAGCTGGGTGTAGAGTAGTTAACAGATTATTAGATTACATTGTTGGTTTCAGCTAAGCCTTGGAGAGGTGTATGTCTTACGAAATATTAGTGGGTTTACAAGTAATAGATGATGCTAAGTACGCAGAGTATCGAGCAGCAATGAAGCCAATATTGGCTGATTATCAGGGGCACTTTGTTTATGACTTTAAAGTGTCGGAGGTGCTCAAGACCGAGCAACAAGATTCGCTTGAACAAAGTAACATTAATCGCGTTTTCACCATTAACTTTAGTAGCGAAGAAAACAAGGACAGTTTTTTTGCCGACCCAAATTATCAGCTAGTTAAAGATCAGTATTTTGTTAGCTCTGTAACAAGCACAACGATTATCTCTGCCTACCATAAAGCTGATTAGACTTATGTAAACGTATAAAGCTCGCAGCTTATGCGAGCTTTATATTTTTAGCACCTACTTGAAAGTGAACTGTTGATTGTCGCCGTTGTAACAAGCCCACTGTAATAGACGAGTTCCATTAGCGGTTGATTTGCCTTCTGCGTCTAGGCATTTATCACTTTTCCTTGCGATTAACTCAAAATTACCATTGTCTTTGGGGTTAATCTTCCAATGTTGATTCTGATTGTTGGGCATGCACGACCATTGGTGAACCGTTGCACCATCGGCCGTGGAGCCATTGTTTAAATCAACACACTTTTCGCTGCGTTGCGACTGAATAAGGTACCAACCATCATCTGCTGGAATAAATTTAAAGCGTTGATTTAGGTTGCCTGTATTACAATCCCATTGGTGATAGGTCGCGCCATTTGCCGTGTTGCCATTGGCAAGATCGAAACAGCGACCGCTGTGGGCGAGTTCGAGGTTGGTCCAACTTGCCGGTACCGCATTGCCGTTTTGCTTGGCATTTACCACGATGCGATGGTTAATAATGTCGTGAGCTTCACGCCATGTTTCATCTTCTGGAATTAGCATCGCTCTAAACTCGTAGTCGCCGCTGGGCAGATCGCCTGGTACTTCAAAGCCAAACCAGGTGTCTTGATTGGTGGCGGAATGAACCACTTTTTGCTGCTTGGCAACGGTTGTCCAGCTAGTGCGACTCACTAAATGAAGTTGTAAGTCTTGGGTGTTGGTAGCGGAGTAATTAACAGCAACTGAGACTTGCTGTCCCGCATCTATTGTAGAAGGCACGGTAAGGCCACTTAGGCTGTTTTCGGTGTTAGCTTGCTGACTGGTTTTTACTAGATATACGTCGTAGGGCTCTAGCTCAAATTGTTGAGCATGCATTTTGCCGGTGATTAGGTCTTTTACTTGGTGGGATAAATCTAAATTAAGTTTACGCTTGTCTTTACTTACGTTAATGATGGATAGGGTGGTATCGCCACTGTCGTCGGTAAACTGCCTAACAAACACACCATAAGCCGCTTGGTTTTGCATATCTGTAATTTGAAAGTCTACCTTACGAGGTGCTGCTAAGGATTTTACATTGCTTGCCAACTCGTCGGCCATATCAAATACACCGCCTAAAGTTATGTCGGCGTAAGAAGGCATTTGGGGCTGATTGCGTGGCTTGCCATGTTGGTTTTTAACAAAGGAGTCTTGACGATTTACCAATATTTTCTTTGCTGCATGATCCTGCAATGCTTTGTAGGCCCAATAGCTTAGGTAGGGAGTAGGAGGGACAACCACCACCTTATCGCTGCTTAAGTTAGTTAGCTCAGAAGCAGTAATAAAGCCGACGTCTACATTCAGCATTTTTAGTGCTTCATAGACTTTAGTGAGTTTATCAATGTAGCCGCTATCTTGAATGGCTGAATCTTCGGAATAAAAAATGCGGAAAGTGGTATCGTAATCCACTAAATGGCTGAAGCTTTCGGCGTGGGCATTTAGTTCTTTCATGGTACGGCCGTAGGCATCCATTACCAAAGGTTGCGTGGTTGGCTCTGAAACAAAAATCGAGTTTACGGTGCTAGGATCTCCGTTTTCTTTACGTCCCCACACCCAAGCAGTGTTCATTTTCATACCGTGGGTATGGCCTAACCACAGGCCTGCGCGCACGTAGTTTGGGTCCATATCAAAGTGTTGCCATTCGGCAGATAAACCATGCCATTCGGAGTCGTAAAAGGGCTTGTTAGGCGCAATGCTACGGTAGAAATCTAAGCCTCTCGACTGTTCTACCCATTCGATGCTGTAACGCTCTCTAAATTCAAACTCTTTATTTCTAAAGTTGACTAAATCGCGAGGGCCCATACTAAAGTCAGATCCCATTACATCTTGTAACTTAGCTAATGCTTCAATATCGATGCCGTGATCTCGCCACTCAGAGCTCATAATCCAACCCAACAATTTAATGGTCACTTTGGCTTGTGGATCGTGTTGTTGAACGTTGCGTTTTAAAAAACTAAACCATTCGGTAACACGGGCCATGTTGAATTTGCACCAGTCGTACCAAATGGGTCCACCTTGTAATGACTTGGCAATAGGGATAGTTAAGCCATCTTTAGCTTGGGCAAAATTACTATACTGGGTGCCGTATGCTTGGTTTAAATCGCTAATACTGTTGTATTGCTGTTGTAACCAGTTTTGGTATTTTTGTTTAGTGCTATTTGATACCCCCTTGTCTGCATACCAACCGCCTTCGCGTGTTGCAAAATGTGGTTCGTTAGCCAGTAAGTGGATTCTTTCGCCTTCACCGGCATGTCCCTTAGTTGCAGGAATATAGTGCTGCATGAGTTGTTGGTACCAACTGCGAATACTGCTGTTGTCGATATCAAAGGGAACAAAATAGCGGCCAGTTTCAAAAGCTTCTGGTGCTGCTTCTTTCTGCCATGCGCTCGTATTGTATCCAAGGAAAAATACCTTAGGATCCATGTATTTGGCATTTTGCGACTGTAAGCTTTCTACAGCACTGTTTACTGCCCAGTTATGTAAACCGCCACTTTCTTTAAGTTCTGATACTGGGTAATAGTCACCGCCAATTCTGCCAAAAGCATCGATGTAGTTGTTCTCGCTAGGTAACCAATTAAAGCTACTGGGATAAACAACTTGGTTGTTAATGGTAAATTTATCGCCACTAAGCTTAACGGGCCCGCTGCTAAAGTCGGTAGGAGCTTGCAATACTAAACTGCCATTCATTTGAGCTTGCAGTTCTTGTACGGCACGCTTTGCAACGGTAATGCTGTCTTTTAGTTCTTCAAAGGGAATATTTTGCGAGTAGTTACTCGGTATATATTCGTTCCACCATATGGCATCTACTTTGGCTTGAATGATTTGTGGATTTTGTCGGTCAAACTCAGCGTATTTTAAGAACAGATCTACTACCGCCTTAGACACGTTGGCATAGTCGGTGTTGTGGCCTTGTTGCTCTGCTTGGGCAATGGTTTGAATAAGCTGATTTCGAGCAGTTTGTGCCTGAGACTTTAAGTTTTGGTAGGTGGAGTTATCGGTGGCGTCACCCCATTGCCACGCGTTGGCTAATGGCATATTTAGGCTAAGTGCCAGCAAACTCATATAACCCAGTTTAACGAGTGCGGAATTGCAGCTGTTTAGGCGTAAAGCGTTCATGAGATATCCTTATATTTTTATTGTAAGCGCTAATCTAATAAAGAGAAATAAGTACTTTGGCTGTGTAAATCACGATTTAAAAAAAGCGCCACTCAGGGGAAGTGGCGCTTTTGCTTACGGTCTTGGTGCTAGGGCCAAGAACTTGCTAAGGCATTAGCGTTGTGGCGGGGCGGAGAAGTCCCAAACCACTATGCTGGCAACCGTTAGCTCACCGTTATGTTTGAAATCAACATCTACGGTGTTGTTGGTAGAGAGGTACTCTACCGGTACAGGAATTTCTAACGTTGCAAAGTAACGGTCAGAAGAGTACTTAGCTGGGCCGCGCCAATCGATAGGTGTAGTTACGTCGTTACCATTAACTGTTAGTGAGTTAATAGTAAGCAATCCGCCTTCTTTATCATCTTGGTCTGGGAACAAGGCTACAGTTAAACGTAGCATTGCTTCAGCAGCGCCATTAGGTACTACAAGGTTGTTAACCTTAACGGTTTTAGCACCACCATTTACGCTTATGCGATGTGGTACCGAGCCGCCACTAACACTTTCGCCAAAGTATTTGTGTTCAGTTACTTTTTGGTTAACGGCAACGTTGTTGCTTAAGGTGTAGCGTAGAACTGCGGTTCCATCAGCTGCTAAGGTTAGGCTAGAAGGAAGCTGTTTCTTATGGCGGCGTTCAAGCTTGGTATGCTCTACACCGTCAAAGTACATTTGACGTAGTTCAACATTGCTAACATTTAGGCCAGTTAAACCTGCAACGTTTAGGTTAACGGTCGTGTCGTAATCTTCTAGGTTGTTGATGATTACAAACAACTCTTTTCCGTCTACATAAGCATTAACTTGAACATCAGGATCGCTTGAGTGAGCGTCAACACGTGTTCCATCTACGTCTGCCCAAAGTTCAAAGAACTTAATGTAAGAAGACCACTGCCAATCACCGTTGTTTAGCTCTGACTCCATCATCATTGAGTAGTGGTAAGGTGCAGTACAGTTAACTGTTGCATCGTAACCACAACCCGCAGGCTTGTAGCCCCACAATGGTTTCGCTGGCGTAAACGGCATAGACTTAATCACGTAGTCTGGACGTTGTAAGAACTGCATTAACATGCCGTTAAAGGCTTTTAAGTTCTCGATGTCGTAACGTTCTTCGTGAGGAAGTTCGTCCCAAGCACCTTGTACAGCGCCGTACTCAGACATAACAATTGGTTTACGGTTTTCTAAACCACCAAGGTTAACGTCAGACCACTCCATCATGTCTAACATGGCTTGCACATGGCCGCCACGGCGAACCGTACCTGCTTGTCCATTTAGGTCTTTACTTGGCCAGTCGTAGATATGTACAGCGTAGAAGTCCATATCTGCGCCCGCTTCTTCCATAAAGCCACGCCACATAACATCCCACTGATACCAATCGCTTTCGCGAGTATCGTCCACAGTGGTTTGCATTGCTTCGGTGAACATTGCACAGGCTTCTTCGTCTACCCAAGCACATAGGTAGTCGTCTTGGTGACGAGAGATACCATCACGACGATAGAAGTCGTGTTGACCCCAGGTCATACCGCCAATCATCGGTGCTTCGTCACCCAGTGCTTGTCTGATTTCTTGAGCAACCAAAGAGTGGTAGCGCCAAATGTCTTCTTGGTTGGTAACCATGAACTGACCGGTTTTCATCAACATGTCGGGTTCGTTAATTACTTCCCAGAACTTAGGCATCGGCTCACCAACGTTTCCGTTTTGAGAGTTAGCGTAGTAGTTGGCTAGGTAATGACCCATCCATTTTGCTGAGGTCTCAATAGTTTTTGGCTGCCAACCGGTAGATGTCATACCGTTGTCGTACCAGCTTAAGGTAGGGTAGGTAGGATGCGGGTTAGTACCAGCAATTAACTCGGTTTTTTCTGGCGCAAAACGCTTGTAGAACTCGTTGTTAGCGTAATCTTCGCGCAGTACTTTACCGCGATTAACCATCCAGTCCATATCTGGTGTATTAGCTACATTTGGATCTTGAGCGGTTTCTTTGAAGCGCCAAGTTGCTGTTCCGTTGTCACGGCCCATGTATACGTCTAGCGTATTTAGGATGTAGTTCAAACGGTCACTGTGGCCATTCCAATCTTGCTCAAAGATAGTACTGTGCATTGTCATATGGCGGCTACGGCCAAAGTCAGATACACCGTTCACTTCATGCATGATATTGGCGTTTACACTTACTGATACAGTTTCGCCGTTGCTTAGTTGCGAACTTGAGCAACCTTTTGCGTTAGCAAACTCGTCGATAGGTGTATTGGGGCAAATATCCACACTGTCGGCTACGCCATCTTCGTCGGCATCACTGCCTGCAACGGGACAACCTGTTGGTGTTACATTTTGACCAAATGGTGTGTTTGGACATTGATCAATGGTGTTTGGTACTCCATCAAAATCATCGTCGTCACCGCCAGTGCTAGTACAGCCAATGTCATCTACAAAGGCGCCTGGTGGTGTGTTAGGGCATTGATCTATGCGATCATTGATGCCGTCTTCGTCGCTGTCTTTTTGTGATGGCGTACAACCGTTTGCATCTGCAACTTCGTCACTAGGGCTGCTAGCACAAAGGTCATCTACGTCGGGAACACCGTCATTGTCACCGTCGATAGCTAGGTCAACATTGCCTACACGGCTAAAGCTAATACTATCGATGTTGAACTGAAAGTCAGCTGAACCAGCGCCGTAAATACGGATAGTGTTAGTGCCACTAAAGATGTTGAATCTACCATTGCCTGGTTGGGTGTAGAACACGTCCCAGTCGCCGCCAACACTATTAACGGTTGTTACATTTTTAACTGCTAATTGGCCATTGTGATCAGTAAGCATTAGGCCCACTGCTGTATCACTTAAAGTGCCTGTGGCAACTCGGTAACTGGCGTCGTATAAACCACCGGTTTCAAGTTTGACGTAAAACTCTAAGTAATCACCAGAGTTGAAGTAATTAACGGCTTTACCGTTATCGATATCATAAATACCAACTTCGCCACCTACTGCTTGGTAGTTTTCTGCTTCTAAGGTAAAGCTGCCTTCTACTTCAACAGGGTCGGTGCCATTGCCTGGTGGTATCACTACAGGCGGATCGGTCGGGTCCGTAGGATCAGTTGGGTCCGTAGGATCGGTTGGGTCCGTAGGATCAGTTGGGTCCGTAGGATCAGTTGGGTCCGTAGGATCAGTTGGCTCCGTATAATCACCTTCACGTAATAAGGCGAAGCTGGCTAAATTCCACTGCCAGTCATTGGTCCCTGAAGCATTTAAGCGCAATTGCACTGAACCACTAGGAATCGACAATAAATAACTTGGTTTGAGAGACTGGAAATTGTCCCAGCCACCTGCAGCTACCGAAGACTTACCTACAGACGCCCAACCGTTACCGGTATTTAGCAATACTTCAATTTCTACACCTGCATCAAGCGCTGTAGCAATTAAGTATTCAATGCTGTAATCACCAGACTCTGCAATATTTAGGTCGTAATCTACGTAGTCGCCCTTGTTAATGTAATTAATCGCGCTTACACCATTAGCGGTATAAGTACTTACAGGAGAAGGTTGACCATCGGCAAAGGTACCACCACTACCAGTAAAGCTGGTGGCTTGGGTAATCAATGCTGCTGGAGGCAACACCACTGGCGGTTCAGGATCTACCGGTTCATCGCCAACTTTTTGCAGCGTGAAGTAGTCTAAGTTCCATTGCCAGTCATTGGCGCCAGAGGCGGCAATTCGAATATCCACCTGGCCACTCGGTAGCTCTACCGTATGAGTAGGGGCGAGTAATTGAAAATTGTCCCAGCCAGCTGCTGGCACAGTCGTTCTTCCTTGAGAAACCCAAGCGGCACCACTTTTTACTAATACTTCAATTTCTGCACCGTTTGCTATATCGGTGCCAATTAAGTATTCGATGTTGTAGGTACCGGCTTCAGCGATATTTACCTGATAGTCTAGGTAGTCGCCTTTGTTTACAAAGTTTATTGCAGTCGCACCATTTACTGTATAGGTGCTTACTGCTGCAATTTGGCCGTCATCGAAGGTTCCGCCAATCATCACGAAATCTTCGGCCTCTACTCGTATTGCTTCGCCAGCTGCTGCTGAACATACACCTATGCTCAGTATTGAACTGACAGCAAAGCAGAGCGGAGCCATTTTCTTTGCCTTGATAGTCATAAAACTTCCTATGTTTATATCCTAGTTATTTATTTGCGTTTGTTACTTCTCGATTATCTAAACGCGATATGCTCAAAATTTGGTATACCAATTTTGGTTCCCTTAATAAGTTGTTCTGTGCTTAAACGAATGAAGTGGTTTACTTGGTAGTACTTGATAGCAGCCAAGCACTTAAGCTGTTGAGCTTAAATAATATGATTGCGCTATTTTTGATACTGACCACTTGTTGCCACTCCCTTGGTTAAGCGATTCAAGAAATACCGTCCTCCTTGTGGTTAATTGGTTTCCCTAAATAACGCCAATAGGTTGACCAATAATTGGGTTTATAGGCAAATAAATAGCATTATTGGTTATCCAAAATTTAGAGGTTGATCACAATTGGTTGATCAATATTTATTTCGAGAGGGTGAATAAATACTTGCTTTGGTGATTTGTGCGGCAGTTCAAAAATTGTACTGCTGTTGTTTCATGGCAGGATTTAACTAAAAGTCGTGCGCTATACTGGTCGGATTTGTCTTTCTTTTAACTCATTGTTTCATATTATTTAAATGCATCTTATTGATAGTGGTGGCGATAAAGCCAACAGTGTATCCACTAATGGCTGAATGATTTTATTGTTCGATATTTATACTACCCGCCATTGTTGATTCATTTGAAAATATGCAGTTGGTTTGCATGGGGAGTTTGATATTTAACCTGTGTTTTTAAAGGCTTATCAACAAGCTTGTTAATGATTTAAACTATGCTGCGGCGACACTGCATAGGTGTAAGGTAGAGAAAAAGGGGAGAAGTAGGGTGACTATTGTATTTCGAGTGGTTTTGGCCACGTTTCTCTTGGTAAGCCTATTTTCTTGCTCAAATCGCACTGCGCAATACCCTAATCAAACGATGCAGGGTTACTGGATATACGGCTTCGAAACATCTTTGTTCGAAAGCTGCCAAGGTGAACGGTTTTGGATGTGGTCTAGTGCTGATGTACAAGGCCAATACCAGCTCGAAGGGTACCGAAACCCAGTAGTTGTTCAGGGCTACGTTTTACCACCCAGCCCAGAGCAAAACATGCAGTCCTATTTACCGGAAATTAAGGTAATTAAAATGCAGTTGCTCGAGCAGGTTTGCGATTAGCTCTGTTTAACTATTTTTGCCAGTGAAGCGGATTTTTTCAGCTTGGATTAACGCATCATGGAAGCCTTTAGTGGTAAAGCTAGCATTGTTAAAGCTTACTGTTTTTAAGCGGTTAAACGAGGAGTTTACAATCGCTTTATCTTTAATCTTTTTAGGGATTAATGAACAGTGCTTGTTATGTTGCTTTAACTCAAAAGTAACCAATTTACCGGCCACATGATGTTGCTGTTGGGTGCTGGTGCAACTGCCATTAATGGTGCTAGATATAATAACGCCGCCATCAGCGAAGCTAAACTCTGCGATGTAACCTTGATCTTGGCTTAATACAGCGGCGTTGTTGTTGCTAGCTACTTGCCAATGTTCAGCTAAGTTTTCAATCTTGGCAAAAGCGCTGGTTGATACTAGCAGGCCAATAATGGCTAATTGATATCTGTTCATCTTAATCACGCTCGCAGTTAAAGATTTTGCCTGTATCGGTATCTTGTAGGCACTCATATTCAATACCATCTTTGTAGATGTCGATTTCTACGATATGTGCACTAGCAGTTTGGCTAAGCATTAAGGTGCAAATAAACGCAGATAGTAAGGCTGTTTTATAGGTTTTCATGGTGATTGTCTCGCTGCTAATAGGTAATGAGACAATTTTGCGGTGAAGGCTAAAATATAGCCAATTAGCACCTTTAAGTTTACCTAATAGCAAACGCAATACGGTTGTGTGATGTCGAAAATCTTCAATAATTGGAAGCAAGGTTTAATTAAGCTGGCTTTTCATTATTGAAGAGAGGTTAAGCATGACTAAAGTTAACTACTTTGCAGAAGCACCAAAGGCTATGCAAATTTTGTTCGAGCAAGAAGAGTATCTAAAAAGCCAGTTTGCAGAGCAGCAGGCGCTTGGCATGAAGCTATTAGAGCTGGTTAAGTTGCGGGTATCGCAAATTAACCAATGCGCATTTTGTATTGATATGCATAGTAAAGATGCTGAGAGTGCAGGCGAAAGTTGGCAGCGTTTAATAGGCTTAAGTGCATGGCGAGAAGCCCCGTATTACTCGGTAAATGAACGGCTGGCTTTAGAATGCGCCGAACGCTTAACGGCATGTACAGGCTTAGACGATGAGCTTTACCAAAAAGCGCTAGACGCCTTTGGCGCAAAGGCATTGGTGGATTTAAGCATTGCAATTAATGCCATCAACAGTTGGAATAGAATTGCAATCACCTTTAAACCCGAGGTAGGCAGTTATAAACCCAGCTAAGCAAATTATTCACCAGCTTGAGCAGCAGTTTCTGTTTAGTTTATTTAAGCCAAAAGGACAGCTAGCTCAAGCCATACAAGGCCTGTGGTCTGCTTCCGTTGAGGCGCAGCAGCGAGCACCGCTTACCCGTTGGCTGCATGCCGACGGCTGTAGCGGGGTGCTGTTTAACTTAGGCCCTCCAATAAGGCTTGAAGATAAGTCTTATCCTTCTGGGGTGATTGTGCTGCCAGTGAACACCACTGCGCGAAGCATCACCTTGTCAGCGGATACCCAGCTAGCGGGTTTTCGCTTTAATCCTGGTGTAAGTGTTGGGTTCTTTGGCAAATTGGTAAGACGTGACGCCGAGGATATCGAAGCCTCATTGCTGAAAAAATTGCAGCTGCTACATCAAAGCTTAGTGACAACTAGCGGGCATAATGCACGGATAGTATTAATGTATAAGTGGTTACAACAGCACCTCGGCATACATAATTGCCCACCACAATTGTTTAAAGACGCCATTGAATTGGTAGAACATGCTCAAGAGATCGGTTTGGTGTCTGATGAATTAGCGCTTAGCCAACGGCAACTAGAACGTCAGTTTAAAGCGTTAACCGGCATGACGCCCAAACAATGGCAGCGAACCATGAGAGTAAAAAATACTTTTATGGCCTTAAAAACGCAGCCAGATATTGAGCTGGCTGCGCTTGCTGTTAATCAGGGCTTTTCCGACCAAGCGCATATGACACGAGAGTGTAAAACCATTGGAAAAATCACTCCAAAACAGTACCTAAAACTGTTGTAAAAAGTGCTTATTAAGGAGTAATGATCCCACGCTCTTCAAAAACTTGTTTTGCGACTAACATGCCGTTAATAGCAGCCGGAAACCCAGCATATACTGCCATTTGTAAAATCACTTCAGTCACCTCTTTTGGGCTACAGCCTATATTAAGGGCGCCATGGATATGTACCGCCAATTGGGGGGCACAATTGCCCATTGCGGTTAGTGCTGATACCGTTGCTATCTCTCGTGATTTAAGGTCGAGATCTTCGCGGCTGTATATGTCGCCAAAGGGAAACTCTATGATGAATTTGGCCAGATCTGGGCAAATACTGGCGAGGTTATTGATCACATTGTGGCCTGCTTCGCCGTCTATTTCGCTTAGCTTATCAAAGCCACGTTGGTATCTTGTTTGTTCCATTGACCACTCCATTAATCTAAGGCTAAGTCACAAGCCTAGACCTTGGAGCTAGCTCCAAGTCAAGCCGCAACTTACAAGTTTAATCGAGGTTTAATAAAATCAATGAACGCTGTGATACGTCGGGCGACTTTAGATGAACGGTAGTACACAGCATTAATTTGTCGCTGATTAGTTTCTTCCATCAACAAGGCCGGGAACAAACTCACTAGCGTTCCTTGCTCGATATCGTGTTTAACCATAAATCCTGACAAACACGCAATACCGTTGCCACTTAATGCTAGTTGGCGAATGGTTTCTCCGCTACTAGCAGTAATAGCAGGCTTCATCGATTTAAACCCTTTTAATGGCCAATGGTTTAGCACCTTAGCTCCGCTAAAGCCGATTAACTCATGTTCGTGTAATTGTGTAACTTGCAGGGGCGCACCACGTTTTTCGAGATAAGCTGGAGAGGCGACAATATACAAATTACTCACGCCGATGGGCCGAGCATGCAGGGTGGAATCTGCTAATGTACCTATGCGGATCGCTAAATCGGTTTTCTTCTCCAGTAAGTCTACAAAGCCGTCGTTGGTATTTAGCTCTAGTTCTATGTTGGGGAAGGCGAGTTTAAACTCATTTATTAGTGGAACGAGTTGATGAATGACAAACGGGCTTGCCGCATCAACTCGCAGCCTACCTTGAGGCAATTCACCCTTACTAATAATATCTTCTTCAGCTTGTTGAATTTGGCTTAAACCTACACGTACTGCTTCTATAAACTGGCGGCCTTCGTCGGTTTGTACCACCCGTCTGGTGGTTCGATTAAGAACAGTAATGCCTAGTTGCTTTTCTATTTTGCTAACCGCTCTAGATACTTTAGCGACTTGTATATCTAAGGCATCTGCGGCAGCTGAGAAGCCTCCGCTATCAACTACAGCCAACAAAATTTCGAGATCATCAGAACGATTTTTTAGGTTAAACATCAGCAACTCTTTGCGAAGAAATCAACAAAAGTGAATGCTTAATACTAGTGTTTATTACAACAGTTTTCTTAGATTTATCGCTTTTTTACTTACATTTTCTACAAAAGTATTTTGTTGATACTGCCATTTCTGACAAAAGTTAATTAACTAATAATGCTTGCCATCAACTGTTGCGCAACGCAACAACCTAATCGATGACGAGAGATTACTGTTATGCCTTTAGCTTTATTTGCACTTACTTTAAGTGCCTTTGCCATTGGAACCACCGAGTTTGTGATAGTGGGGTTGATTCCTACTATGGCCCAAGACTTAGCGGTTTCTTTACCTTCTGCTGGATTGTTAGTGAGCTTGTATGCCTTAGGTGTTGCGGTGGGGGCGCCCGTGTTAACCGCATTAACTGGCAAGTGGCCACGCAAACAAGTGCTGCTTGCGGTGATGAGTTTATTTGTCGCGGGCAATTTATTAGCTTGGCAGGCCCCGAGTTACGAAACCTTAGTAGGTGCTCGAATTCTTACAGGTTTAGCCCACGGCGTGTTCTTTTCTATTGGCTCAACCATCGCAACGGGTTTAGTGGCAAAAGAAAAAGCTGCTAGTGCAATAGCCATTATGTTTACCGGACTAACGGTAGCGCTTGTTACTGGTGTGCCTTTGGGTACCTACATTGGCCAACATTTTGGTTGGGAAACCACATTTTTAGTAGTAGCGATTTTGGGTTTAATTGCACTTATTGGCAGCGCTGTTTTGGTACCCAGTAATTTGAAGCAAGCGCCTGCCACCAAAATATCAGAGCAGGTCAAAGTATTAACAGAGCCTCGATTGTTGTTGGTATATGCAATAACCGCTATAGGTTACGGTGGTTCGTTTACTGCGTTTACCTTTTTAGCGTCTATCTTGCAGGACGTAAGTGGATTTAACGCCAGCGCTATTAGTTTGATTATGTTGGTGTATGGCGTGTCGGTCGCTTTTGGCAACATCTGGGGTGGAAAAATGGCTGACCGTTTAGGCCCAACTAAAGCACTAAGCTGGATATTCTTAGGTTTAGCCTCAGTACTGTTGGTATTCAACTTTACCGCGGTTAACCCTATTACCGCTGTTTTAACCATTCTAGTTTGGGGGGCTTTTGCCTTTGGCAATGTGCCAGGCTTACAGGTTTATGTGGTGAAGTTAGCCGAACAATATACGCCCAATGCGGTGGATGTAGCCTCCGGTTTAAACATTGCTGCGTTTAACGTAGGCATTGCTATAGGCGCTTGGGGCGGTGGGCTGATAGTTGCCAATGCTGGGGTAGAACATACTCCTTGGGTTGGAGCATTGATTGTTGTTGGCGCCTTATTGCTAACCCGTTTAAGTGCAGCCTTGGATAACAAACAAAAGCAATCTGCTAAATCTGAGCTTTGCCAAGCGGCATAAACCATTGTTGAATCTTAAGGAGCCTATTGGCTCCTTTTTTTGTTGTTTCACCCGGTGGTATTGACTGGCCATTGGTTAGGGAAAAAGCTTTAAGCAAAACTGATAGGTGCTAATTCTAGTTGTTAACGATAGCGGTGTACCATAAGCAAACAAGGATGACTAACCAATTGCAAAAACGCTAAGGACAAAACAACGAATAAGGGCAAAACATGAAAATAAGACTAGTTAGTTTGTTATTGGCCAGTGTATTTATCAGTGCTTGCGAAACATCTAACACATCAGACGCTAAGCTAAGTCAAACCACTGCCACTGTTGCCGTAGATCTCGCCAACGCTGCTCAACAGCAACTTACCTTTGAAGAAGTGTACACAACCACAGTATTGGCAAATGAAGAAGTGAGGGTGATATCCAGAGTTACCTCAACCTTACTTGATAAGCACTTTCAAGCAGGGGATGTTGTCGAACAAGGCCAATTATTATTTAGTCTAGACCCCTTGGAATTCGAGCTTAACCTAGCCAGTTTGCAAGCTAATTTGGTTAACGTTTCCGCCAAATACAATTCTGCACTTAAAAGCCTACAACGCGCTAAGCAACTAGGCGATGCCATCTCCAAGCAGGAATTAGAAGATATCGAAACCAAGTTTTTGGTTAATCAAGCCAGCCTTAAAGCCATTGCAAAGCAAGTAGACGATGCAGAGCTTTTGTTAAGCAGAACCGAGATTAAAGCTACGCGTTCTGGGCGTATTAGCCAAACTCAATTTAGCCCTGGCGATACGGTTGGGGTAGGCCAAGTGTTAGCCTCTATCGTTGATGACAGTAACTTTAAAGTTACTGTGAGTATTGATGAGAAAACAGTTCTAAAAGCTATTCAGCAATACCGTGATGGTAGCTCCCAGTTTGAAGTGTTGGCGAGATTTTTAGATGGCAGCAAATACCCATTAGCTGGTGAACTTGATTTTATCGACAATCAAATTAACCCGGCTACTGGCGCACTAGCAGTAGGTTTTAAATTTGCCAATGACGACAGTGTATTTGTTGGCCAATTTGTTGAAGTGGTATTGCGTGAAATGAAACAAGCAATTGTGATCCCCAGCAGAGCATTAGTACAAACCGCTAACGGGCCTGCTGTCTATAAGGTAAGCGGAGGCAAGGCAAAACTTCAATCAGTAGAGCTGGGCTTTCAGTTGGGTAATCAAACTGAAGTATTAACGGGCTTAGAAGATGGCAATGTTGTGGTCTCTAGAGGCCAGCAAAAGCTAAGTGATGGCAGCCTAGTAAGACAGCGAGGTTAGTATGGTTAAGTTCTTTATTTCGCGCCCTAAAACCGCCATCGTACTATCGGTGATCATGAGCGTGTTAGGCGCCTTAGCGGCTTACACCATGCCGGTAGGACAGTATCCCGATGTTGCACCGCCTATGATCAACGTATTCACCCAATACAACGGCGCTAATTCTAGTGTTGTGAACGATACCGTTGCTTCGGTAATAGAGAAAGAAGTGAACGGGGTTGAAGGTATGATTTACATGAAATCAACTTCTTCCAATGACGGTTCATACAATTTGAACGTAACCTTTGAGACTGGTTTTGACGCAGACAGAGCGGCTACCTTGGTACAAAATCGGGTAAATGCAGCTCAGCCCTTACTACCCGATGAGGTTAAGCGCAGTGGTATTTATGTAGAAAAGCTGAGCCCTTCGATGCTAATGATTGCAAGCCTAAACTCTAAGACCGGTGCTCACGGCACCTTAGAGTTAAGCTACTACTTAACTGGCATTGTGCGAGAAACTTTATCCAGAATTAAAGGCGTAAGTAAAGTAACACCCCTAGGTGAAAAAGAATATGCCATGCGAGTATGGCTTGAGCCAGAGCGTTTACAGGCCTTAGATTTAACTGTTAATGACATCTCTACTGCTATTGCCGATCAAAATGCTGTGCGTGGCGCGGGCAGTGTAGGCGCCGAGCCGGTAACAGGAAATAATGATTGGCAATACACTGTGCAAGTTCGAGGTCGATTAGCCAACGAGCAGGCCTTTGGTAACATTCGAGTTAAAGCCTATCCCGATGGCACTTTAGTACGCTTAAAAGATGTTGCTCGTATTGAGCTGGGAGCGCAAAAGTATTTGGTTGATACCTATCTAAACAACCAAGAGTCGGTTGCTATGATGATCTACCAAGATCCAACTGCCAACGCCATGCAAGTTGCTGAAGATGTACGAGCCGCAATGGCTAAACTTGAGCAAAGTTTGCCAAATGGCATGGTGTTTTCTTTGCCTTATGATGCTACCGAATTTATTGATGTCTCCATCTACAACGTACAAGAAACACTGGTAATTGCATTAATCTTAGTGACCTTGGTGACCTATTTATTCTTGCAAACTTGGCAAGCTACATTGATTCCTGCGATTGCCATTCCGGTTTCCCTTATAGCAACGTTTGCAGTGATGAAAGCATTTGGTTCAACCATTAATACCATTAGCTTATTTGGTTTAGTGTTAGCCATTGGTGTGGTGGTTGACGCCGCCATCGTGGTGATTGAAAACGTAGAGCGCTTGCTGCACGAAACCACAAAACCAGTGAAAGAGTGTGTAGAAATAGCCATGAATGAAGTGATTGGCCCATGTATTGCCGCAGCTGCTGTGCTGTTAGCGGTGTTTGGTCCAACGCTTGTAATGCCTGGCATGGTGGGGATTATTTATGCTGAATTTGGCATCGCCATTTCAGTCTCTGTAGTTATCTCCACCTTGGTTGCGATGACCTTAACGCCAGCATTATGCGTGATGCTAATGAATCGCGACCTTAAACCAAACCGTTTCTTTCAAGCATTTAACCGCGGTTTTGAACGTTTTACCGAATTGTTTGGCAAAGGCGTAGCAGTGTTGTGTCGCCGAGTAGGTATTGCGGTGTTGTTGTTCTCGGTGTTTTTGGGGACTTGCGCTTATTTAGGTGCTAGTTTACCCGGTGGCTTCTTACCCGATGAAGACCAAGGAACCTTTTTTGCGGTGGTTGATTTGCCGGAAGGGGCTGCGCTTAATCGCACGCGCGACATGACTAAGTTATTGGTGGAGTCATTAGCAGATGATCCCGATATTGAGATGGCGTTTTCTGCCGCTGGTTACAACTTATTAAACGAGTCGAGTAACTCAAATTCTGCTTTGTTGGTGTTCAGTCTAAAACACTGGGACCAGCGCTCAGATAAACAACAACATCAAGATCAGGTTATTGCACGAGTACAAGCTGCCATTGATGCTTTGCCAGAAGGTGTGGGTTTTGCCTTTGGTTTACCGGCCATTCCTGCGCTAGGTATGGTGAATGGTTTTGAATTTGTGCTTAAAGATGAAATGGGCAAGGGGCCAGAAAAAACTGCTGAGGTACTCGAACAGCTACTCGATAAAGCTAATCAGCGTGAAGAGATTGCCTCGGCCTTTTCTACTTTTAGCATCAGTATGCCTAACTTGTACCTCGACATTAACGAAGAGCAGGCTGCTGCGATGGGTGTTGCCTTTGGTGACATAGTAAATACCCTTAATGTGCAATATGGCGGAAGTTACATTAATGACTTTACAAAAGGCGGAAGAAACTACCGAGTAATGCTGCAGGCTGAAGCAGACTCTAGACAACAAATCGATGATTTATCGAATCTTTATGTTCGTTCTAGCCAAGGCGAGATGGTGCGATTAAGCAACTTGGTTTCGGTTCGTACGGTGCTTAATCCTAGTTCTTTGGTTCGCTATAACGTATCAGGCAGCACCACAATTAATGGTATTACCATGCCAGGTTACAGCTCAGGTCAAGCCATTGCAGCAATGGAACAGCTAGCTAATGAGGTTTTACCTACAGGGTTTAGCTATGAATGGACCGGTTTAACCTTACAAGAACAGCAAGCAGGTAACGCTAGCCTCATTGCGTTTGCTTTTGCCATGTTATTCACTTACTTGTTTTTAGTTGCTCAGTATGAATCTTGGTTAACGCCATTAGCTATTTTGCTAGCAGTACCCACTGCAATATTTGGTGTTTTGTCAGCGGTGTTACTTAGCGGCACAACCATCAACCTGTACTCGCAAATCGCCATTATGCTGCTTATAGGTATGGCAAGCCGTAACGCTATTCTTATTGTGGAGTTTGCTAAGCAGTTACGAGAGCAAAAAGGTTATAGCATTGTAGAAGCGGGCGTTGCAGCAGCTAAATTGCGTTTTCGTGCTGTGTTGATGACAGCATTCTCCTTCATATTGGGAGTAGTGCCTTTAATGCTAGCATCTTCTGCAGGGGCTGCGGCGATGCAAGCAATTGGTATGGCGTCGTTTGGTGGAATGCTGGCAGCTACGGTGCTTGGCTGTTTGTTTGTTCCAGCGTTTTTTGTGTTGTTCCAAACTTTACGCGAGCGCTTTTCTAGCAAAAAACAACCAGAGCCTGAGTTACTAATTGCTACTTTTCCAGCAAGCAATGACTAGTTAAAACTGCAGACTGTTATATATATTTGCCCAACTATTGAAAAATAGTTGGGCTTTGCTGAAATGGAAGCTAGTGAAGGTAGGTCTCTGATTGGCAAGAATAAGCACTAAGGTGCTTAATTCGACTACGCTTAAACAAGATCCTAAATCATGGAGTTAGCTTTGAAAAAGCACATCCCACTCATTCTATCTATTTACGTCGCCTTTGTATTTTTACAATCACTGTTCTTTAAGTTTGCTGGTTGGTTTGGCAGTCCTGCAGATATTACCGTGTACATATTTGACACCGTTGGGCAGTGGTTACGAGATGGTTTAGGACTTAATCTTATTGGCGATCTGTTTGGCCAATACGGTGAAACAGTGATTGGATTAGCAGAGTTAGTGGCCAGCATTTTAATTTTGCGTAAAGCTACTCGTTTCTATGGCGCATTGATTGGCTTAGGGGTTATGTCTGGCGCGATATTCTTTCACATTTTCACCCCGCTTGGGCTATTTCCTTACACCGATTTAAGCTGCTTACAGGATGGTTGTCCCAGAGAGTACCCACTGTTCTTTATGGCCATAGGAGTGTGGTTAAGTTGCGCATATTTGTTGTATCGCGACAGAAGCAAAATACTTGGCTAAACGGAATAATATCCAGTTATAAAAAAGGCACCTAGTAAGGTGCCCTTTTTGTTAACGGGTGTAACCGTTAAATTCTTTTTCGTGCCCAATGCTCGACATGGGACCATGTCCAGGTAAAAACTGATAGGCATCATCCAGCGTATAAAGCTGAGTTTTGATGGCGTTGATCAGAGTAGGGTGATCGCCTTTGGGGAAATCTGTTCGTCCAATCGAACCGTTAAACAATACGTCTCCCACAATAGCCAATTGATTGTCGTGATCGACAAACACCACGTGACCAGGCGTATGGCCAGGGCAATGGCGTACTTCTAACTTTAATTCACCAATTTCAATCACATCACCATGCTCTAACCATCGGTCAGGGGTAAAGCTAGCCACCTCAGGAAAGCCGAACATTTGGCATTGCATTGCCATTTTGCTGATCCAGAAATCATCATCTTTATGTGGACCAATCAGCGGTACTTGGTAGCGCTGCTGAATAATGCTGCTAGCGCCTACGTGGTCCAGGTGGCCATGGGTGAGCAAGATTTTGGTGACCTCTACGCCAGCTTTATCTACCGCCGCTTGAATCAATTGAGGATCGCCACCAGGATCGACAATCGCAGCTTGTTTGCTTTTATCACACCAGATAAGGGTGCAATTTTGTTGAAATGGAGTAACGGGAATTATTTGGTAAGCCATCGTTGTTAACTCTTATTGATTACAAGCCTAGTGTACGGATGTAGATGAAATTTTCTATAGTTTGTAATAACTAAGCCACCAATTAAAGTGGCTTATGTTTATAATGGAATTAAGCCCAACAGATTGGAGAATCACTTGAATATCAAAGATATTATGCAAACTCGAGTTGTTACCGTAGGCATGGATCAGCGGCTATTCGATATAAAAGACATTTTTGATAATGTGAGTTTTCATCACTTAGTGGTACTTGATGATGAAGATGCCGTGGTTGGCGTTCTTACTGAATCAGATTTGTTAGCCTCACTCAGCCCTTATTTGGGAAAAGCAGCTGAAAGCCAACGTGACGTGCATACCTTAACCCAGCGAGTTCACCATGTGATGACTCGCCAGCCATTGTGTTGTGACGCCAATACCAGCATTAGCGATGCTGGCCGTAGCTTAGTGGACAAAGGCATTAGCTGTTTGCCGGTGATTGATGAGCACAATAAGTTGCTGGGGCTTGTGACTTGGCGTGATGTATTAGCCTGTTTGCTAGTGAACAACGATAACTAATGCAAAACACTACCAAGAACCAATCTCCAATCATGTTTATGGGCTGCACCAGCGATGCGGGCAAATCCTTGGTATGCGCACTGGTTTGTCGACATTTAACCAACCTTGGTAGCAACGTTGCGCCGTTTAAAGCACAGAACATGAGTAACAATGCCGCGGTAACTCAAGAAGGCGGAGAAATTGGCCGCGCCCAATATCTTCAGGCGATAGCCGCAAAGCAAACACCCAGCATAGATATGAACCCGGTGTTGTTAAAACCACATAGCGAAAAAGGCGCTCAGGTGGTGGTGAATGGCGAAGTAAGCCATGACCTGTTAGCGAAAGATTGGCACCAACGAAAATCTGTACTTTGGCCTGCCGTTACGGCTAGCTTGGCTCGCTTGCAACAGGGTTTTTCTCAACTTGTTATTGAAGGAGCTGGAAGTCCCGCTGAAGTTAACTTGCGTAAAAGTGATATCGTAAATATGGAAGTGGCCTTGCATTGTGAGGCATCGGTTTATCTTATTGCTGATATCGACCGCGGCGGAGCCTACGCACATCTACTAGGAACATGGATGTGTTTAAGTGCAGAAGAACAACGGCTTGTAAAAGGTTTTGTGCTAAACAAGTTTCGAGGTGAACAGGCTTTATTACACGATGCCAATGAGTGGTTAGAAGAAAAAACCGGCATACCAATAGTAGCAGTGATCCCATGGACTGAGCATCAATTACCAGAAGAAGATAACTTTTTTCACCGAAGCGTTTGGCAAGCTAATTGTCTGAATGTTGCCTTAATTGTTTACCCTTATGCCAGCAACTTAGATGAGTTTGATCCTTTGGTGTATCAAGCAGGGGTTAATGTTGTGCCAATGCGTGACAACCAAGATCTAGGCCATTTTGACGCCATTATCTTACCAGGTTCTAAACACGTGGCTGCTAGCCGAAAGCATTTAGCAAAAACAGGTTTAGACAAGCAAATTGTTAATGCGGCTAAACAAGGCGTTCGGGTAACTGGCATTTGTGGTGGTTTACAGATTTTGGGGGAGCGCAACCTCGATCCTAGTTCTGTAGAAGGCGAAACGTTTGATGGTTTAGCCTTGCTGCCGCTAACTACTGTTTATTCAAATGTAAAAACGACGATTCAACGAAGCATTAACTACTGCGATGAAACAATAGCTTGTTATGAAATTCATCATGGGCAAACCCAATGTTCAGTTCATGTAGATAGCTTTGTTGAACAAGCAACGGGGTGGCAGCTAAATAACATCCAAGGCTCTTATCTGCATGATTTGTTTACTAATAGAAAGGTGTGCCAAGACTGGCTAGAAAGCCTTGGTTGGCAAGGGCAATGCGAAGATTGGAATCAGGTATTAGACAATGAATTAGATAGGCTATGTGACAAGTTGGACTTGCCACTTAGCCAGATATCGGAGCATGCTGGGATAACTAAAGCTTAGTTTACCCAACCTTGTTCACGATAGTAACGTAGCGCGCCAGGGTGAAGTGGTGCACTTAAGTTGGTATTGATCATTTGCTCTACGTTCAGCTCTGAAAGAGCGGGATGCAGAGAGCGCAGGGTATTCAAGTTTTCAAATATAGCTGCAACGAAGTTATATACCGTTTGCTCCGAGAGTTGTTTATCGGCCACTAGCGTTGCACTTACGCCAATTGACGATACATCGTTTGGGTTTCCGTGGTAGGTACCACCTTTAATGGTTACTGGGGAGAAGTATTCGTACTTTTCTGCCAGCGCCATAATGGTCTTTTTAGACAAACTCAATAAGTTTGACTCACACATAGTGGTAGCACGGGTTATCGAAGTATTCGGGTGGCCAACAACATAAATAATGGCATCGGTTTTCTTCCCACATAAGGCGCGACTTTGCTCGTCTGGTTTAAGGTTGGTAATTTTAGAGAAGTCGGACTCTTGCCAGTTTAACTGCTGCATAACCACCTGCATGGTGGAATATTGACCAGAGCCCACCGGGCCAAGGTTTAGAGCATGGCCTTTAAGCTCATCAATTTGGCTAACATTTAGATCGGCGTTAACCAATACAGTTAAGGCTTCTGAATAGAGTGAGAGCAGTGAACGTAATTCACTATAAGCACCTTGTTCAGTGAATTCACCAGCGCCTTGGTAGGCTTGCCAATGAACGTCTGATTGAACAATGGCTAAATCAATGTCGCCGGCTTTTAGCGCTTCTATGTTATCACTAGAACCCCCCGAGCTTTCGGCGGTACAACTTAATTTTCGGTGTTCGTTGCTTTGTTCAAGAAGTCGGCATAATGCATTGCCAGTTGGGTAGTAAACACCACTTACGTTGCCAGTGCCTACAAATAAGTATTCATTGCTATGCGCCAAGTTTGCGTTGATCGCTAGTGCAGCAGTCAACAAATATAGAGAAAATCGTGTCATTGTTTCACCCGAAAATGTCTTCTTTCCTTAGAATAACTTAGCCAATATACACAGTTATTTAGTAAAACGCTTGTTTGGGCGACTAAGTTGTGAGCTGGAAAACCTTCGATTTTTCTTATTGTTAATCTATTCAGGGGCAAAAGTGACTGGCTTTAGAGTAAAAGCACAGTTATTTTGGCTGATTATTTTTGATCTAGTTAAACAAAGCGCCGTTTATGTTTCGCATAGTGACTCGTTGCTAAACAATAATCCGTTATAATCAAGCCAGTATTTTTTAAAGTGGTTACTTGTTTGGTTTCTTCAGACCCTTCTGGTTATACGCTGGAAATTTGTTGTTATAGTGAAAATGACATTATTAGTGCCATCAAAGGTGGTGCTACGCGCATAGAGTTATGTGCAGGACAGCGTGATGGAGGTACTACACCGAGTTACGGCGCACTGCTGCAAGCCCGCCAATATCTGCCAAAAATTAACATTGTGGTAATGATTCGCCCACGGGGTGGAGACTTTTGTTATAGCCACAGTGAACTACAACATATGGTCGAAGACATTAAGCTAGTTAAACAGTTAGGGTTTAACGGCGTGGTGTTTGGTGCGTTAACTCACCAAGCTACTGTTGATCTTGATGCCTGCAAGCGACTTATTGCAGCTTCTACCAATCTAGCTAGCACTTTTCATCGCGCTTTTGATTGCACAGCTAATCCTACCGTTGCAGCAACGCATCTTAGCGAATTAGGCATAAATAGGGTGTTGAGCTCAGGACAACAGAATTACATCGAGCAGGGATTATCATTGCTAATAGCCTTACAGCAACAACATCAAAATATCGAATGGATAGTGGCTGGGGGCGTTCGTGCTCACAACTTAGCTATGCTAAAAATGCAGGGAATAAAGCATTTTCATAGTGCCGCCTCGGAGCCTTTGTTAAGCCAGTTTGATACTCGTTATGCTTTAGCAATGGCTGCTGATAAGGATCCACAATTAGAACTACAACGCGCCCAAGTTTCTCAACGAGAAGTGAGCTCCATGGCCTTAGCTCTAGAGCGTAATTAATATGTTGCCAAACTTACTGCATCGTATTCGCCATTTTGTTTATTACTTGGCGAGCTCATTAAAAAATCGCGGCATAGCCATGTTTGGGGCTTATCTATTAGTGCAAGCTAGCTGGCTCGCCATATTTGCGCCTTTGTCGATAGTGGTGAGTGAAGCGTTGATGTCTTGGTATGGGCTAAAGGGAGTTGCCAATCAAGAGCTATTGGCTTTCTTCTTATCGCCCAGCGGCTACTTGTTCGCTATATGGCTAGTCGCGATGGCCTTATTCAACTTCTTCTTGCAGCAGGGTGCTTTAACCTTATTGCTTGCGCAGCACGAAGTGAACAAACGTTCGGTGTCGCAGGCGATTCGTTTACTGGTTAATCGTGCTTGGACAATCGCTAGGTTAGCGTTTTTGCAATCTGCTTTGCTGATTAGCATTAGCTGTACGCTGTTGTTTATTGGCCGTTGGCTGTTTGGCTTAATGTTAGCTGACTGGGATATTAACTATTATTTAGACCAGCAACGAAATCAGCTTTGGTTTTATTTTGCCGCCTTAAGTATTGGCGGCTTACCCTTAGCTGTTTGGCTTGGCGCTAAATGGCTTAACTGGTGGTTTGCCTTGCCATTTTGCATGTTGCAGAAAAAGCCGCTGCTTGCTCAGCTCAAGGATTCCACCCAATTAAGCATTGGCCAACGTAAGTTAATTTTGTGTTTGAACCTTGCTTGGTTTGCCTTACGCACCTCTGTATTTATTGCGGTGATCGCTGGCTTTATATGGTTACTTCGCATTAGTCTAAATTGGTGGGCGCCTGAAGACGTCACTCCCTTAGTATTATTGCTTTTCAGTGCAACAGTGCTGGCGGGTGGCTCTGTTCTTAGCTTTTTAGACACTTGGCTGTACGCAAGTATTCAGTTCTATCTATTTAAGGTATTGCTAAAACAACACAAAGAAAGCGTAAGCAAACAGCACCAACAGGTTCTTAATGAAAATCATCGCGTTCACTTAGGCTTGCGCCTGATGTTTATTGCTGTTTTGTTGTTGGGCGCTAGTGAAATGAAAGAGGAAATTAGCGCCTTTAGTCAGCGTTTTAGCGAGCCAAGCTCAATGCTGGTGATGGGGCATCGGGCTGGAGGTTGGTTGGCTCTAGAAAACAGTTTAGAAGGCTTACAAAAGTCGATAAACCTGGAACTGCCGGTGACCGAGATTGATGTACAGTTGACCGCTGATGGTCAAATAGCAGTGGTTCACGATCGCGACTTACGCCGCTTAACGGGAAGTGATTTGGTGGTGCCAGAAAGCTCATTTGCGCAGATTCAACAGGCCTTTGTGGACGCAGGATTTAGCCAACCGCAGGCCTTACCTTATTGGTTAAAAAAGAGCGCCAACAAGATTACCTTAAACATTGAACTTAAACGCTACAACAATTCTTTAGCCTTGGTTCCGGCGCTATTAGAGTCTTTAAAAGAATATCCATACCCGGTCATCATAAGTAGTTTAGACATTGAGCTGCTTGAAGAACTAAAGCTGCAAATAAGCGGTACCGAGTTGGCAAATAGGATTAGCACTGCCTTTATTGCTGCAGCCAGTTTTGGTGAGTCGGCGGTTCAACAAAATGTTGATATGTTGATTGTGAACCAGCAATGGTTGAACGCTTGGCGACTTTTTAGCGCCCAGCAGCGTGGCCAAGAAGTACATGTTTGGACAGTTAACAATGCTGCAGACGTTGAGCGACTTTATTATTTACGGGTAAATGGGGTGGTTACTGACTCGCCAATAATGGCTTTAGAAACCTTAGAACGGCTTAACGGTTTAAGCGACGTTGATCATATAGTAAATAGTTTGCGCTATTGGTTAGCACTCTAACTTCTGCTTACTTAGGTGCTAGTCCTAGTTCGTCTAGCTTGAACAAAATCTCAGTTTTATGCTGTTGTTTAATCTCTTGCCAATGGCGATCTTCTCTTGCGCCGATTATCGCGTAGATAGAGTTTAAACCAGTGCCTTTTACTTGGGCTTTTAAACGCCCGTAGAGTTGGTAGGGATCGATGGCCATAAAGTCTTCGACGGAGTGAATATCTACCTCTGCCAATATTTCTTCGCTGCGTGGACCAAAGCCTTTTAAGTCCCTTAGTCGCTTAGGTTTAGCTGGTGAACTGCTCATAATGGATTTAGCCTCTTAGCTGGCTTAGTTGAAGAAGTTTTCAAAGGCTAGCCAGCGCTGTCGTTGTTCCTCAACACTGCTTAAGTAAAAGCTTATGCTTTGCTTTGGATGCCGTTGGTTTAAAGCAAATAAGTCTAGCCGAGAGATACAACCCAATTTGGGGTAACCACCAATAGTTTGCCTATCAACAGACAGAATTATTGGTAAGCCGTTAGGTGGGATTTGCACAGCGCCTAAAGCTATTGCCTCTGATTCTTTAGCCTGGGGAACATTGTCTATAGCTATGCCTTCTAATCTCACCCCCATGCGGTCGCTTAACTCGCTGAGTTGATATTCCTGTTGCAAAATCTGTTGTCGTTGTTGCGGACTAAATGCGTGGAATTGATAACCTGGAATAAGCGCGAGTTTTAAGTGTTCTTTATAGTTTGGAATAAACTGATGCGGAGTTTGTTGCACTGGAGTGGAGGCCAGTTGCTTAGCACTTTTTATAGGATAAAGGAGTTTGTCATTTTGCTTTAAAGCCCGCCCATTAAAGGGACCTAAAGTCTGCTTCGGTGAACTGCTTACACTATTTAGCTCGCTGTCGAGTAAAAAGCCGCCTTGTATCGCCAAATATGCTCTTAGCCCTGAGCGACTAGGACCTATGTGTAAAGTTTGACCGGCTCCCACATTAATACTCTGCCAAGTGGTAATCGGTTTGTTGTTTGCTTTATTTATTTCAAAGCTAAGCGTTACTGCCGCGCCACACACCGCAATCTGGCAGGCTTGCTCAAAATGCAGCTTAGCGCCACCAAAGGCGATTTCTAGGGCAGGGCTGTTAACCGGATTTGCTAACAAGCGGTTAGCCCAATTAAAGGCGTGCTTGTCTGCGGGACCACCTGGGCTAACGCCGATGTGTTGAAAGCCAATACGCCCTTGATCAACAACTAACATCTGCGGACCGCTACGAAGCACGGTGAGTGAGGCTGCTTTAGTCACTGCTGTCTCCGTAGCTGAGAAATTCCTTATAACTGAGCTCAACAAAACGTACTTGATCACCTACCGTTAACGGGCACATGGGATCGAGATGTTTATCAAATAGCTTTATGGGGCTTTGGCCAATGATGTGCCAGCCACCTGGGCTATCGCTGGGATATACGGCGCTCATATCTTCGGCTATTGCTAGGCTACCAGCTGGTACTTTGCTTAAGGGAGTGGACTTGCGAGGCAGTTTTAGCTGTGGGTTTAGTCCGCTTAAGTAAGTAAAGCCAGGCATAAAGCCAATCATCTTTACTTTATAAACACTTTGTTTATGCAGCTCAATAGCTTGATTAACACTGAGTTGAAGTTGCTGAGCGACTGCTGTTAAATCGGGCGCTAACTGTTCTGCGTAGCAAACTGGAATATCGAATACTTGGTGACTAGTACGTTTACTTAATTGCACTTCAAACTGCTGAACAGATATGCCTATCGATTCGAACTGCGTTTGGCTATTGCCGATGCAAAGTAAAGTATCGCTGGCCACGATAATATCAGTGATGTTGGTAAGCTGGTTTTTCAGAAAATTCGCTAAATCAGGCAGTGCTTGGCAGTGGGGGGCTGATATGCTGCTTACCAGCACGCTATCTTCATTAACATAATCGATGCAGTACATACTGACTAATCTTTCTTTGAGCGTTGGATTTGCTGCTTGATGGCTTGAACCAGCTTAACGGCTGCTTGATTGTCGCCATGAACACACAGGGTATCAGCTTCTACTTCTAATAAGCTGTCGTCAGCGCAGCGTAAGCTTTGTTGCGTGAGTAACAAATCTACTTGTTCCAATATGTGTTCTTTGGTTGAGAGTACCGCTCCAGTTTGACTACGTGCTTGTAAACTCCCGTCGCTTAAGTAGCGTCTATCACAAAAGGCTTCTTTGATTAGCGATAGTTGGTATTTTTCTGCTAGCTCACTGATAAAGCCATGGCATTGGGTGGCGTGTACCATTAGTTGAGGCACCTTATTGAGGCCAGTTAGCGCTTTGCATACTGCTTCGAATATAGCCGGCTGTTTATGCATGTCGTTATATAAAGCGCCATGTGGTTTTACATAACTTAAGTTAAGCTCATGAAACTGGCATAAAGCATCTAAAGCACCTATTTGTGTGAGTAGTAGGCGAGTGAGCTCATCGGTTTGATAGGGGATAGAACGCCGGCCAAAGCCAGCTATGTCAGCGTAACTTGGATGCGCGCCTACTGTGACAGCATGTTGCTTGGCTAGTGCTAAGGTACGACTCATTACATTGGGATCTGAAGCATGCCCACCACAAGCTATATTCGCGAGATCAATATGGGGCATGAGCTGCTCATCAACCCCCATTTCCCATACGCCGAAACTTTCTCCCATATCGCAATTTAGTAACATCTACCTTCCTTAACGTAGCGTTTTACAATGTTGAATCAGTAGCTTTGAAAAATGCTGGCCAGCTGGGCCTAGTAGTTCTGGGCGTGGCACTACCAGATAGGTAACCAATGACTTGGCCGCACCGCCACTTACATTAAGTTCAACCAAACTGTCATCTTCGAAATGCGGTTGAGCGATATGTAGTGGCAGCCATGCAAAGCCTAAACCCTGCTTAAGTACTTCTACTACGCGATGAAAACTACTAAAGGTCCAGCGCTGTTCGGCGCGTAACCAACCTCTATCTTGTTGAGGGTTTTTACCTGTATCACGGATCACTAGTTGGACGTGTTGTATCACTTCGTCTATCGAGACTGGTTGTGGCATTTTAGCCAAGGGATGATTGCGATGAACAACTGGAACTAAGGTGACAACACCGAGGCGTTCACCCAAAACACCTTTAGGCAAGTGAGCAGTGATCACCAAGTCAAACTCACCTTCAGCTATTGCATCATCAGCGCCACTTACTACGGTATCAATAACTTCGACACGAGTGCCTCTGCTTTCCGGTAAAAAGGCTTTAAGTGCTTTAATAACGGGAGCTTGAGGTTGAATAATTTCACAAGCTAAGCTCAATTGTGGTTCCCAACCTTGCTCTAGACTTGCAGCAAGTAATTCTAGCTCTTGGATGTTTTGGCTAAGCAGTTTACTGCGCCTTAGCATTACTTCGCCCATTGGGGTTAAGTAGGCTTTGCGACCTTTCACTTCAAGCAGTTGAATGCCAAGTAAGTTTTGTAACTTACTGACAGCGTGGTTCAGTGAGGATTGGCTTTTGTTTAGCTGACTGGCGGCTTGTGCGTAGCCACCATAATCCACAACGGCCTGAAAAATACGCCACTGCTCTAAGGTGCTTTTGGCGCGAAATGGCTTGCTCATCGTTCGCTATCCTAACTAGTTACTTAGGTTGCGCATCTAAGCTAGTGCCTGTTACCCCAATGCTAGCGTCACTCATTAGGTATAAATAATTAGGCATAATATCGAGCGGTGTTTTTAGTGTTTTTGGATCTTCGCCGGGATATGCGGTTGCACGCATTAAAGTGCGGGTTGCACCTGGGTTTATACAGTTACTGCGTAAACCGGTTTTATCAAATTCGTCTGCAATGACCTGCGACATGCCTTCTATCGCAAATTTAGACACCGAATAACCACCCCAATAAGCACGGCCTTTTTTACCGACACTTGAAGAAGTAAAAACTAATGAGGCATGGTCACTTTTAAGCATTAACGGAACTAAAGCTTGGCTAAGTAAGAACTGTGATTTTACATTTACCTGCATAAGTTGATCCCAAAGATCTTCTTCTATTTGCACGTATTGGCTTAACACCCCCAAATGCGCCGCATTAAGAAGGGCGCCATCTAATCTGCCAAATTGGTTTTCGATGGTGGCCGCCATATCAAGATAGTTTTGTTGAGTAGCACCTTTTAAATCTAGGGGAATAATGGCTGGTTGTGGTGCGCCTAATGCTTCAATTTCATCATATACAGCTTCAAGCTTTTTAACTGTTCTTCCTAGCAAGATCACTGTTGCACCGCATTGTGCAAAGGATAGAGCCGCTTGGCGGCCAATGCCGTCGCCCGCACCGGTTACTAAGATGACCTTGTTTTGTAGCTCGTCACTGGCTGCTTGGAAGTGTTGAGGAGAGGTTTCCGTGCTCATTTTTCGTTCCTGTAGATGTGCGTTGGTGCACAAATATTTGATTAACAATTAAACAAGTGTTTAACGCCTGGTTAGACCTGTTGCAAAAATGTAAACAAATGTTTAAGGTTTCTTTGAAGAAACATACTATAAAAAAAGGAATTAGCTAATATGCGTCTGTCCCGAATAGCTACAGCAGTCACTCTATTTGCATCAGTTACTATAGCGGGTTGTGGTAGTAGCAACTCGCCATTTGATTTTGGTAATGATATCACGCCAAATGAGCCAAACTCAGTAAAAATTCGCTTCAATCCTCTTACTGGTGATGTATCTACACCAAATAACTTGTTGTTTAACGGTAGCTTAGACGGGACTATTAACCTACCTAGTGAAGCCGCTATTGCGCTTACTCAGCAGTATCAAGATATCACCAATGTATTAGGAGCCTTAGACGGTTGGCAAACCAGTGTGCCGTTTTCAATTCCTTTAGCCTACGGCGATGATGACGCGGAATACAATGAAGAAATTGATACAAAGTTAGATGCAAGTTCTTTCCCAGCTGGCGTGTTGTTATACAAAGTTCGCGCTTCTGGTTTTGCAGATACTTGTGCTGACGTTACCGAAAATGGTGGCAGTTTTGTGGCAGGGCAAACTTGCCGCGTTGATGAGCAGCTTGTTTACGGTGAAGACTACATAGCTACCTTTAGTGATGGCAGCTTAATTGTAACTCCTTTAGTACCGTTTGCTCCTGCTACGTCTTATATGGTGGCAATTACCGATCAACTATTAGATGAAAATGGTCGAGGTGTTGCCGCCGGTGAGGCCTACCAGTTATTGAGTTCTCCAATCACTGCTGATGATGATGCTACGGTGCAAAGCCTGAAAGGCTTAACAGCGTTTAATAATGGCTTGTTGGCCGCTGAAGGCGTAACTGCAAATGTAAGTTACTCAGCAGTGTTTACCACTCAATCGGTAGGAAGCGTGTTAACTACTTTGCAGCAGATTTATGGTGGTATGGCACTAAATAGCTTATTACCATTGAGCGCACTTGTTGATACGGGCACTACAGCGCAAGACGTTGCCAATGCTGCTCTTGGTAGTAGCCAACCAGGCTTTGTAGCCGCTAAATACTTTAAGTCTACCTTGGCAGTGCCTTATTATTTATCAGACCTTGATAATCCTGATCTAACTGGTGCGGATGTAAATAAATGGGCACAAGCTAAGACTGATAGTCCAGTAGCCATTTTACAATTGCTGCAAACCAATGCTGATTTTGCTGACCAAGGCAGTGCAACAAGTTTTTGGGCCCAGGCCGGCGCAAAAGGTTTTGACGTTGCTACATTTGGTGGCTTAGTAGCAGGCGGTGATACAACGACCGCTGGTCAAATGCTTGCTCAGGCAGATTTAGCTGGACTTACCTATATGCAAGACGGTGAAGCGATGCCAGTTGACTCACATCGCCATCTTACGGCTTATAACCCTGTTCCAGAAACTAAAAGCACTGCGTTTCTAGACTTAGATATTTATTTACCTGACGAAACCTTAACTGGCAATACCATGCCTGCCGAAGGTTGGCCAGTAGTGATCTTCCAACATGGTATTGGGTCGGTTAAAGAAACCGCGGCGGCTATTGCTGCTAGCTATGCAGCGCAAGGTTACGCAGTTTTGGCTATGGATTTGCCTTATCACGGTAGTCGAGGATTGGATTTGACCGGTGATGGTAATGCGGAAATCAGTGCCAATGACGATCCTCAAGTATTCGCCAACTTGAGTAGCTTTTTAAGCATTCGAGAAAATCTACGTCAATCAACAGCCGATTTACTCGCGGTGCGAGCTGCCTTGCAAGCAGCTGGTGCGCCTGCTGAACTTGACGGCAGCAAAGTACATTATGCAGGTCAGTCATTAGGAGCAATTGTCGGTGTTGGTCCAGCATCGGTTGCTGATACGGTAAACGTAAGCGGTTTTGACATTGATTACAGCCTACAAAGTGTTTCGCTTAGCGCACCAGCTGGCGGTTTAGCTGGAGTGTTCCAGTACTCACCTAGTTTTGGTCCAATCGTAGAAGCAGGGTTAAAATCTAACCCCGGTTACTTAGCGCTAGTTGCTGCTGGCCTTGGCTTTGAAGACAATGACACTGCAACAGCCTTAGAGCAGTTTGCAGTATATCAAGCCACTTACCCAGAAGCAGCACAGCTGGTGATTGACTCGAATTATCCTGCATTTGCGTCAATTTTTGGGTCGTTAGCGCAAACAGTGGTAGATGGAGTAGATCCAATTAACTATGCGCAATCCGGTTTTGCGATGCCAGTATTAGTGCATGAAATTGTGGGTGATGGTAGTGAGGGTAGCGGTGATCAAGTTATTCCAAATAGCCTTGCAACGTTGCCGTTAGTTGGCACCGAGCCGCTGATTGCTTCAATGGGTCTAGAGGGTACCGAAGTTACCTCAGCAGGTAGTTATGCGGTGCGCTTTAGCCAAGGCTCTCATAGCTCACTGATTTCGCCAGCAGCTAGTTTGGCTGCTACGGTTGAAATGCAAACCCAGTTTGTTAGTTATGCAGTAAGTGCTGATGCTGGAAATGCTAGTGTTGTGGTGAGTGATAGTTCGGTAATTGCTCCGGCTCAATAAGCACTAAGTTATCGGTTCTAAGGCCTGCATCGCGCAGGCCTTTTTTGTTACTTGGTTCAGTGTGCAAGCTATGGTACTAATAGCAGCTCGAAAATATGAGGGCAGAAGTTTGGATTTTTTGATTGAGTTTGGATTGTTTTTTGCGAAGGCCTTAACGATTGTTATCGCTATTATTGCTGTAGTTGTGGTTGTGATTGCCGCTTCTTCTAAGACTAAACACAAAAGTGGTGAGCTTGAAGTTACTGATTTAAGTGAGCAACACAACGAGGTTGAGGAAAAACTTAATCATAACCTCATGAGCAAAGAGCAACTTAAACAGCATAAGAAGCAACTAAAGCAACAACAAAAAGAAGATAAGAAAAAAGGCGAAGAACAAACTAAACCACGATTGTTTGTTATCGACTTTAAAGGCAGCATCGACGCCAAAGAAGTAGCCAGTTTACGTGAAGAAGTTTCTGCGGTACTTATCGCAGCGAAGCCAGAAGATGAAGTGTTAGTTCGTTTAGAAAGCGGCGGCGGCATGGTTCACGGATATGGTTTAGCGGCTTCTCAGTTAAAACGGATTAAAGCAAAAGGCATCACACTTACTATCGCCGTTGATAAAGTTGCCGCAAGTGGTGGTTATATGATGGCTTGTATCGCTGATAAGATTATTGCAGCGCCGTTTTCCATCGTTGGTTCAATTGGCGTAATTGCGCAGTTGCCAAACTTTAATAAAGTATTAAAGAAAAACGATATCGATTTTGAACAGGTCACAGCCGGTGAGTTCAAACGCACCCTGACTATGTTTGGCGAAAACACCGATGAAGCACGCAAGAAATTTCAATCTGAACTAGAAGAAACTCACGTTCTATTTAAAGAGTTTGTTCAAGAGTTTCGTCCGCAGTTGGATATTGCAAAAGTAGCCACTGGTGAGCATTGGTACGGCACTCAAGCATTTGCTTTGGAATTGGTTGATGAAGTATCTACCAGTGACGATTACTTGATGCAGCAGTTTGAGGAAAAACAAGTTATCCAGTTCAAGTACCACACTAAGAAGAAATTAGCAGAAAAGCTCAGCCAAGCGGCAAGCATTGGAGTAGAGCGTGGCGTAATGAAAATTATCCAGTCTCAATCTTGGGATTGGACCAAGTAATATCAAGCTAACAAATAGCAATCAAAAAGCCTGACCTTAGTCAGGCTTTTTTATCTGCTCAGTTAAGCTTGTTGGAAAGGGTATACAGAACCTAAGTGTAAGATTTGGGTTAGCTCATCCAATGCGGTATTCACTTCGGTGATTAACTGAGGGTCACGTAAATCATCAAAAACCAAGCTATCTCTGTAGTGCTTATCAACCCACTGGTTTAGCGTGCTAAACAGTTGTTCATTCATGATAGTGTGTTGGTTTACTGCAGCCAATTCCATGTCGTTTAACGCCACACGTAAGCGCAAGCAAGCTGGGCCACCACCGTTGCTCATACTCTGCTTAACATCAAAGTAATGGACTTGCTTAATCGGAGTATTTCGGCTTACTAAGTCTTCTAAATAAGCACTCACTTGAGACGATTCTTGACAGTTTGTTGGCGCAATAATTGCCATTTCACCTGGTGCAGTGGTAACGATCTGGGTATTGAATAAATAGGTTTTAACTGCTTCTGAAACACTCACTTCATTGTCGCTAACTTCTATGAAATGTAGCTTATTATCGCCGAAACGCTGCTGAATATGCTGAAGTTGTTGCTGAGTGTTTAAAAAAGCTTGTTGATGATAAAACAGCACATTTTGGTTGCCCACCGCTATCACATCGTTATGGAAAACACCTTGGTCAATTACTCCAGGGTTTTGCTGAATGAAAATCGCAGTATCTTGGTCTAAACCATGTAAGCGAGCTACTGCTTGGCTTGCTTCTAGGGTTTGCCTTGCGGGAAATTTTTTAGGAGCAATTACGCTGGCATCTGCAGCTGAGCGGCCATAAACAAATAGTTCTAAGCCAGCTTCGCCGTAATTTGAACACAATCGGGTATGGTTAGCCGCACCTTCGTCGCCATAGTAGTCGTTTTCTGGCAAATGTTGATGGTGTTCAAAGTATTTACTATCGGAAAATACCGCCTTCAAAATATTACCGGTAACTTGTGGCTCAATAGAGCGATGCAGCTTATTAGTTAGGTTTGCTGGGGTGAAATGTACTTTGCCATTTTCGGTGTCTGCGCTTGGCGATACGGTGGCTGCATTAGCAGTCCACATGCTTGATGCCGAATAACTAGCGAGTAGGGCATCTGGCGCATTTTTTGCCGCTTGTTGTAAAACTTGACTATCGTTACCGGTAAAACCGATACGACGAAGAAGATTGAGATCGGGACGTTGTTGCGGAGCCAACACGCCTTGAGTAAGCCCTAGGTCGTGCAAGGCTTTCATTTTTAATAAGCCTTGTTTGGCGGCTTCTTTAGGGTTTGAGGCATTTTGGGCATTGGATAAAGAGGCAACGTTGCCAAATGAAAGACCCGCATAATTGTGGGTTGGGCCAACTAAGCCGTCGAAGTTGACTTCAAAATGTTTCATAGTCTTCCTTTTACTACGCTCACTTAAAAAATGAGTTATCTTTTATTGAAAAATTTGACACCAATGGTTATTTATATTGGCAGAAAAAGAAAATCAAGCGTATAACACTACGCTTTACTGGGATTTTCAGATGTTATCAGTTTGTATCTTGGTGGTCGAGTGCTTAATTATTCGCCCAATAAACCAAAGATGCAAAAAAGTTATTGACCTATGCTAAGTCTCGAGCAATATAAAAAAGAACGAATATCTATTACTTTCCGTCAATAGGCCAAGTTGGTGGACACAATGGTAAAAAGAAAAATATGAGCAAATCTCTGGTAATTGTAGAGTCACCAGCTAAAGCAAAAACGATTAACAAGTACTTGGGTCGCCAATATGTGGTGAAATCAAGTGTCGGTCATATTCGTGATCTGCCTAGCAGTGGAAGTGCAACCAATAAAAAGAAAGCTGCGCCTGTTTCAACCAAAGGATTAAGCGCAGAAGAAAAAGCCAAAATAAAAAAGGCTAAAGACAAAAAAGCGCTAGTAGCTCGAATGGGTGTGGATCCCGAGAAAGATTGGAAAGCCAATTACCAAATTCTGCCTGGCAAAGAGAAAGTAGTAAACGAGCTTAAAACGCTTGCCGAAAATGCTGACACTATCTATCTCGCAACCGATTTGGACCGCGAAGGAGAGGCCATTGCTTGGCACTTAAAAGAAATTATTGGCGGCGATGACAGTCGTTTTAAGCGAGTAGTATTTAACGAGATTACTAAGTCAGCAATTAAAGACGCGTTCTCGCAGCCAAGCGAATTAAACATGGCGCGAGTGAATGCCCAGCAAGCCCGTCGATTCTTAGACCGAGTTGTGGGTTACATGGTATCGCCACTGCTTTGGAAAAAAATTGCTCGTGGATTGTCTGCTGGACGAGTTCAATCGGTAGCGGTTCGTCTGGTCGTAGAAAAAGAGCGTGAAATTAAAGCCTTTGTACCAGAAGAGTACTGGGATATTCATGCTGATCTAGCCACACAATTAGGCGAAGGCTTTCGCTTAGAAGTTGCTAAAGAAAACGGTCAGGCCTTTAAACCGGTTAATAAACAACAATCAGAAGCGGCAGTTGCGACTTTAAAAAGCGCCGATTATCAAGTTGTCAAACGTGAAGATAAACCGACACGCTCAAAGCCAAAAGCACCTTATATTACCTCTACGTTGCAGCAAGCAGCTAGCACCCGTTTAAGTTTTGGCGTTAAACGCACCATGATGTTAGCTCAAAGGCTCTATGAAGCAGGCTACATCACCTATATGCGTACTGACTCAACAAACTTGAGTAACGACGCTGTAGAGGCTGCTAGAGGCTATATTGGCGATAATTTTGGTGATAAGTATCTACCAGACAACCCTTTACGTTATTCAAGTAAGGAAGGTGCTCAAGAAGCGCACGAAGCAATTCGACCTTCAGACGTGAATGTAACCAGTACTCAATTGGCTGGTGTAGATGCTGATGCTGCTAGGTTATACGATTTAATTTGGCGTCAATTTGTAGCCTGTCAAATGACTGATGCTCAATACGATGCTACCACCGTTACAGTGAGTGCAGCTCAATTCGAATTACGTGCTAAAGGTAAGATTTTGCGCTTCGATGGTTGGACAAAGGTTCAGCCAGTAGGCAAGGCCAGTAAAGCCGATGATGGTGTGTTACCAGCGGTGAGCCAAGGTGACAAACTCAACTTGGTTGAGCTTGATCCTAAGCAACACTTTACCAAGCCACCAGCGCGTTTCAACGAAGCATCATTAGTTAGAGAGCTAGAGAAGCGCGGTATTGGTCGCCCGTCTACCTATGCGTCAATTATTTCAACCATTCAAGATCGTGGATATGTACGCACCGAAGGTCGTCGTTTTTACGCTGAAAAAATGGGTGAGATTGTTGCTGAACGCTTAACTGAAAGCTTCCAAGATTTAATGAATTACGACTTCACCGCAGAGATGGAAGAACGTCTTGATGAAGTTGCTGATGGCAGTATTGAGTGGAAACAAACACTTAACGAGTTCTATAAAAACTTTAAGAAGCAACTAACCGTTGCCGACGATGACGAAAAGGGGATGCGTAGCAATACTCCTGTTCTGACTAACATCGAGTGTCCTGATTGTGGTCGTCCTATGGGCATCCGCACCGCCAGCACCGGTGTATTCTTAGGTTGTTCTGGTTATGCATTGCCACCAAAAGAGCGTTGTAAGTGCACTATCAACCTTATTCCTGGTGAGGAAGCGGTTGCCGCTGATGCAGAAGAGCAAGAAACAGAGGCTCTGCGAGCTAAAGAGCGTTGCCCAGTTTGTGGTACTGCCATGGACAGTTACCTTATTGATGAGACCCGTAAGCTACACGTGTGTGGTAACAACCCAGATTGTGAAGGTTATGTGGTTGAGCAAGGTAGCTTTAAGATTAAAGGCTACGACGGGCCTATCGTTGAGTGTGAAAAATGTGGCAGCGACATGCAGTTACGCACTGGACGATTTGGCAAGTACATGGCTTGTACAGGTGAAGATTGTAGCAATACCCGTAAGATTTTGAAAAACGGTGAAGTGGCTCCACCACGTGAAGATCCCGTTCATTTGCCTGAACTACCCTGTGTAAATAGTGATGCCTACTTTGTATTACGCGATGGCGCATCCGGTATCTTTATGGCCGCAAGTAACTTCCCACGCTCACGAGAGACACGTGCGCCATTAGTGGAAGAATTGAAGCGCTTTAGAGATAGATTGCCAGAGAAGTTTTACTATTTAGCTGATGGACCAACAGAAGATCCAGATGGGGTTAAATCTTTGGTTCGATACAGCCGTAAGACTAAAGAGCAATACTTAAGCACTGAAGTCGACGGTAAACCTACTGGTTGGAGAGCGTACTTTAGCGATGGTAAATGGACCATTGAAGATAAGCGCAAAAAGCCTAAAGCCAAGAAAAAGGCGTAAGTAGATAGAACCAAAAAAAGGAAGCGAAAGCTTCCTTTTTTATTGGCTATTTTTCGATGATTAGCTGTTTAATTGCAACTGAGCCAGCTTTTTGTCCATGGTGGCTTTTAGTAGCTTATACAGCAAAATAGCGGCATCAATTTCTTCTTTACGGTTGGTAAGGCTTTCTATGTTTAGCCCTAAGGGGATCCCAAGCGGTAAAACGGCTTCTAGTATCTGCACTAAGTTGTTGTAACAAATTAGGATTGATTCTTTTAGCGGTTTGTCAGCATTGAGAATACGCAGACTGGTTGCTTCAGGTACCGATATTCCCAACCATTCAATAAACTCTAGGGTTTTAGCACTACCACAGGGTGAAAAGGTAAGAATGATCCGCTGCGGTTTTTGCTGGCTCGCGGCACACTCATGGGCATAACGGGTTAGCATATCGATAGTAGCTTGAGCGTTATATACCGCCTGAGTCACAAAGTACTGGCAGCCTTGGTGTGTTTTATGGATTAACCTAGCATGTTCATCACCTTTCTTGGCGTGCCGCTCAGCGATGGTTACTCCACCTAAATAAAACTCTGGTGCATGACTTGCGATTGCTTTGTAGGCATCGGCCAAACTTAATTGAATATCATTGGTTGCCGCAGGGCTGCCTACTAACACCAAGTCGCGAATTTCAAACTGGTGCCATGCTTCTTTTAACCAATTTACAAAATCTTGTTCGTTTCGTTGAGAGACACTTTTGTAAGTAATTACCGAGCGTTCACTTTTATGCATTAGCAGTTGCGCGTACATACGCGGATCATGTGTTTGCATGAAAGGAAATGGGCGAGGCTTGTCGATGCGGCTGCTTTCATCTTGAATGTCGTAAACAATTAGGCCGTCATACTCAATTTCATCTAAACGAGACAGCAATTTATCTGCAATGTCGCTGACTTTTTCGATATCGGTATTTTGTTTAGGGGGAGTGGTACCTATGAAGTAAACCCCATGGAAAGGGTCACTAGAAATCTGCTCAAGTGTTTTACGCATGTTGTGTTTGCTTTATTTATTTAGTTAGCGATATTTTCGCATAGCTTTGAGCTGCAGGTCTAACTTTCTGAGTTAGGCTGCTAATTCAAAGCGATTACGATGAGGTGGGGAAGTATTACCACTTTTTCTTGGGTTGAAACAATACATCTAACTCGTCAGTTTCTTTTTCTGCTAAGTTTTCTGCTTCTTGTTTGCTGTCGGATTTAAGCTTGTCGCTCATTTCTTGGTTCATCCGGCGCATGTCTTGTAGTTTTTGTTCTAGGTAGGCATCGCGGTCAGAAATATTGCTCAAGGCTGATATTCCTTTATTAAGCAATTGGCGAGCCGTGCCCCATTGGCGCAGCGCTTGGGCTTCTACAGCGCGCTTAAGGGCGTTTTCGATGTTCACTTTTAGCTGCATTAACTCTAAGCGTCGGTCTTCTAGTACAAACACTTGAGTGTTTAAACGACCTTTTGCATGTTCTGAGCGTACTACCGCACGAATTTTTTTAATGATTTGCAGCATTTGCAGAGCATCTTTATCAGTATCAGGGGCTCTAAAAGCACTGTCACTGATGTCGCCTGCATTTTTTATTTGGCTTAGTTGACCTTTGGTTGCGCGAATACGGTTATTTAAGCCTTTAACGCTAGGGTCAGTGGTTCTAATTTGATTGAGGGCTTCTAACATTCGTTTATGCAGCAGCTCTACCAATTCTTTGCTGTAAGGCAAAATAGAGGAATGCAGTAGCAACTCTTCCGTTTCGTTAATAATTGCCTTTTGCTTGGCAATTGCTAAACGGCGTTCGGTTTCTTGCTTCTGTTTAAATTGTTGAACCATGTTGTAGGCGATGACTAAAAATAACAACGCGCCTATGCCAAGCAATACTAAGGTAAATACCATACTTAAACCGAAAAAATATCCTAAGTGTTTGTGCTACGGGAGATATAAACTAAAACGGCTACCACCTAAAGAACTGCCATTTTCTAGTTTTATTTTACCTTCCTTGCCCGAATTTATATGTGCTTTAGCGATCAATTTTGCGAAAAATAAACCTAAACCGCTACGATTTTTAACAAAATTTATTTGCGAAGCTACTTCTATATTTGCCAAGTCGATAATGTCCTGGGGAAATCCATCACCATCATCATCAATTTGGATGCATAAATAGTTATCGGCTTGTTTTGCAGATATTTTAATTTGTTTTTTTGAATAGCGAAGCGCATTCACCACAATATCATTAAGTAGGTAGTCCACCAGTACGCCATCAAAGTACCAACTTAGTGAAGGTTCCACATCTATTTCAACCTTCATTTCTGCTTGTTCGATGAAGGTTTGGTTCTTGTAATAAATGTCGTTGAGCAAGTCTTCTAGGTACTGCTCTTCAATGGTCATTGGCATTTGTTCTTTTTCGAAACGATAAAGCGCCAATAACTGCATCAAGCTTCCGTTTAAGCGTGACACTTCGTAATGCAAGCGCGACAGTTCTTCGCTGTCTTCTCTGCCCATTTGCTTTGAGCGTAAGGCGATGGATTCTGTTGACTGAGTCAGCATACATAGCGAATTTTTCATATCGTGAACTGCAGTGGCTAAAACTGATGAAAAATCTAGCTTGTCGTTTACTGGCATGTGTAGTCCTTATAAGCACGTTGTTGCAGTGTAACCGAAGCCCAGCTTTGTCGCAAAATCAACTACTTCCAAAATACTATTAAGATTACATAGTGAGCTGGTAATAAACCTGTCATGGCATTTTGCTAGATGTAACTTGCCAATTATAGCAAGCGAGGACGCGATGCAAGGCCAGAGTGAATTCCCAGAGATGGATCAGCTGCTTAACATTCTTCAGCTGTTTCCAAATAAGCTTAAAGTAGAGTTACTGTGTGAAGTAAACAGCAACACTAATGACTCTTATCCTGTTCATGCAATTAGCCTGGGTAATGCCTCAATTGATAAACCTGGAGTATTGTTTGTAGGTGGGGTTCACGGTGTTGAACGTATTGGTAGTCAAGTAGTGTTGTCTTTTTTAGCCAGCCTGCTAAACCGGCTTGATTGGGACACACAACTACAGTACCTCCTCAATAACTGCTACCTTGGTTTTGTACCTATCGTAAACCCTAGTGGCATGGTTATGCAGCGAAGAGCTAACGCTAATGGCGTAGACTTAATGCGTAACTCGCCAAGTATCGCTACCGATGGCGCAAGCTTTATGGTTGGAGGGCAGCGAATCAGTCCACATTTACCATGGTTTAGAGGCAAAAATGGCCAAGCAATGGAAATGGAAAATCAGGCCTTAGTTAAATTTGCTCAAACCAACTTATTCCCCCGGCCTTTTAGTTTGGTATTAGATTGTCATAGCGGTTTTGGTCACAGTGACCGGATTTGGTTTCCTTATGCAAACTCGGTATCACAGCCTATTGATGACCTTGGTGTGGTTTATCAGCTTCGAAAAGCTTTTTTTAGTGGCTTTCCGCACCAAAACTATCTGTTTGAACCACAAACTAAACATTATGTTTGTCATGGTGACCTTTGGGATTATTGCTACGATCAGTCTTTAGCTTACCCGGGTACGTTTATTCCTCTTACTCTGGAGATGGGTTCGTGGCGTTGGTTAAAGAAAAATCCACTTCAGCTGTTTAACAGTTTAGGTTTGTATCATCCCATGAAGCCACACCGAGTACAGCGAGTGCTAAGACGGCACTTAATATTAATGGAGTTTTTAATGGATGCCTGCCATTCATGGCAAAGCTTCCTCAATGATCCACAATTAGACTTAGACAAGAAAGCAGCAATAAAGAAGTGGTATTCATGACTAGTCATCAACGACCAATTGTTTTGGTTAGAGGGTTAATTCGAGAGAAACGCCATTGGGGACGATTTCGAGAACTCCTGCAGCAGGCCTTTCCTGAGCGTACAATTGTTAGTTTTAACGTCCCCGGTAATGGCCACTTATATCGCTTAAAAAGTGCAGACAGCGTTTGCCAAATGCGGCAAAGTTTGCGAATTCAACTTCGACTACAAAATGTAGACATTGATTGTGTAGATATCGTTGCCATTTCATTAGGGGGAATGTTGGCCGTAGATTGGGCAAATAAATTTAGTCATGAAGTTAACTCGCTGGTTTTAATTAACTCTTCTAACGCAGCGTTTTCACCGTTTTATAGTCGTTTAAATTGGCGTATTTATCCCTCTTTGCTAAGCGCTATTTTCACTCAAACTACAGTTTCTCGGCAACGAAAAATCATGGCTTTAACCACTAACTTCCCACAACAGCACCAGCAAGTTTTGTGTTCTTGGGTTAGCTGGGCAATGCAGTATCCGGTAAGCCTAGAAAATGCTTATTTGCAACTTAAAGCGGCTGCAGCTTTTAAAGCACCTAATAAGCCCAAACAAGCAATGCTGATCCTAAATAGCCGTAGAGATAAATTAGTTGATTGCAGTTGCAGTGAACTGCTCGCTAAGCGCTGGCAAGCAGATCTTAAACAGCATCCTACCGCAGGGCATGACCTTCCCTTAGATGCGCCGCTATGGACAGTGAAGCAGATTCAGCAATGGCTTAATGCATTAAGCTGCTAATCTTAAAGTCGATGAACTTTCGCTTGGATAAGTTAAGGAATGGTGGTTATGGGTAAATGGTTATTTTGTTTAGGCTTGTTTTCATACTCCGCGATAGCTAATCAGCTAGCGATAGAAGTGATAGAAGGGGCTTACCCCAAACTTACTTTTCGAGTAGAAGCAGCCAAACAACTTGAACTTATACCAATAACAAAGGCAAGTGTTAACGAGCAAGCAGATGCCTTGCAAATAAGCCTACCTGCAAGCAATGCCTGTGTTTACGATAACCTTCAACTATTAAGAGGGCGACTAATAACTATAGAGCTTGCTTGGAACGCCAGCATACAGCAACAAATCAATGTGTTAAGCCAAGACAAACTATGGAAAGACTTTCCTTATCGCGTGTTAGTGCCAAGCTCTAGCACGAGTTGTAAGGTGAAAGACCTTGAATTGCATTTTCCAAGCCTTTCAGCGTTTAGCGGGGGGTGGGGAAGGCTAGAGTTAAATGATAAAACAGGCGTAATTGCACACGGTTTTTTTGTGGTTCAGCAAGTTGGCAATGTTTATATCTTTAACAAGGTAGTTCCTAACCACGTTAAGGCTCAGCAATATTGGTTAAAGTACTACGCACAATAGCAGTGTTGGTGCTGTTTCATTAAAGTGTCATATTAAATTGTGAACACTATGTTTCAATATACAACCAAAACGCCTTAGGTAGCTTTGTTTGAACCAACCGCTAATTCAAGAACCCATCGCTAAGTTAAAAAAACTAAAACGTTACCAATACGAACGTTATGCGGTGCTTTGTCGACTGGCTTATCCGTCGGCTATGCAAGGTATGACTGAGCAGCTTGACAAGTATTTGTATCAAGATGTGTTTGATCGCTGGGGGCGGTCAACAACCCGGGTATTATGGAAAGAGAACAAAGATGAAGTGATAGTTGTTTTTCGAGGGTCAATGAACATATTTGATTGGCTGGTTAATCTTGCTTTTGTTCCACGCAAGTATCAAGCAGGAGAGAGCCACTATCATGTTCATTGGGGCTATTTGCAGCTGTTGGAGCAGTTAAGTTGCGATCCTAATCGGAGCAAAAACAAGTACACCGTGTACCAGCGTCTTGAGGCAATATTATTGCCACTGATGGCACAGGGAAAGCGCATATCGCTCACGGGGCATTCTTCTGGTGGTTGTATGGCAGTATTGGTGGCGGATAGGCTAGAGCGTCAATATCCCAAAAAAGTAAAGCGGGTCGTAACCTTTGGTCAACCCGCAACAGGCTTATGGAACTTTAAAAAACACTACAAATTGCATCGTAAAACTTACCGAATTTGCTGTGACTTAGACATAGTAACCTTTTTACCGCCCTTGCCATTTGTCTATTGGCATGTAGGTAGAATGCTATGGTTACACGATGAGAGAATTTATGAGAATACGCCAACCTGGTATCGGCTAAGTAAGTCTTTGGTTAGTTGGTTGCTATTACCGTTTACTTATCACTACATGCGTAAATACATTCGCAATAAAGACTATTTTGACGAGCACTAAAGTGCTGTAAACAAAGCGGAGTTAGTTAAGAGCCTGCTGCACTACGGTAAGATTGCACCGCGCGGATCCCTTTCTTACTCACATTCACTACTTCAGTTCTTGGCCATCGTCCACAGAGTAAGGTAATAAACTGCTCATCTTCTTTGTAGTAAACGTAGCGCTGTCCTTGGCCTAAGCTACAACAAACGGGTTTGTCATCTAAATAGCTAATGCTAACAAAACCGTCTTCAGAGTTAACACTTGGACACCAATCCTGCGTTGTACCGCCATGGTGGTTGGGTTGTTGGGCTCGCAATACCGACAATACGTCTACGGTGTTAGCTGGGTGAGTTGAAAACCAGTTTAGGTAATCGGAAAAGCTCAATTCTTTGTCGTAAAACTTTGCCAAAGTTACTTTTTGCATTTGCAATATTGCTAATATCATCACCAACAACGCGATGATGAACGGAAAAAGTATTCTATAGAACAAAGTTTGAAACATTGTGCCTGCCGTAAGTATTGTGACCGCGGACGATTCTAACAAAAATGTGATGCATGTCTAATTATTATTCGCCTCAACAATCATTCTTTATAAGCAGCAGCGCTAGCTTATAGACAAACTGAATTTGCAGAAGCACAAATGTTGGTTACAGTTTTGCCAACTGGAGGGTGCTGATGTTACGTAAAATTTTGTTAACGATTATTGTTCTAAGTCTAGTTATTGCTTGGTTTAGTAGTGATTTGATCCGAGCAGTATTCGAAGCAACAGCCTTTTTGGCGGTACTGGTAATGCTAGGTACATCGTTAGTGGGCAAACAGCGTAAATCTAACCATTAGCATTGCTCATGCAGGTTTAGCTTGCCGGTTAGTAGAAAAGCTTAATGATAACTAGTGAGCTCACTGCTATGCAGAACCATAGGCCTAATCCAAGCAATAATGGTTTACTGCCTGCTTGTTGTAAGTTTTTTGCCGTTAAGCCATAGCCGATTAAAAATAAACACACTCCCAACAACTGTTTAGACATCTCAAATAAGCCTTTGTAGACAGCCTCAAACATCGGTACATAGTTGCTGATAAGCATTGCTAAAATGTAGAAGAAAATGAAGTAGGGAATTGATACCTTTCCGTCTTTTTCTTTGAATATTATCGAGCTCATTAAGGCTACAGGGATTATCCATAACGCTCTGGCTAGTTTAACCGTAGTGGCAACGCTAAGGGCTTCATCGCCGTACGCTGCAGCAGCGCCTACAACAGACGAAGTATCGTGAATAGCAATGGCTGCCCAATAACCAAATTGGTTTTGGCTTAACTCTAATATGTGGCCCAGCAATGGGAATAAGAACAAGCCACAAGCATTCAAAATGAACACGGTCGCTAAGGCTAAGGAAATTTGTTTACTATTTGCCTTAATCGCAGGTGCTACCGCGGCAATGGCGCTGCCGCCGCAAATTGCAGTTCCCACCGAGATTAAATAGCCGGTCTTTTTCTCCATACCCACTAACTTAGCGGCAACTAAGCCAACAAATAGGGTAAAAGCGATAGAGCCTACAATTAAACCAAAACCGTGTTGCGTGTATTCAATAGCTTGGGTAATAGAAATACCAAAACCTAAACCGACCACTGAGATAGCTAATAAACGCTTGGTTAAAATAGCAATATCAATGGTTTTAGGTGTTAATCCAAAACTTGCGAAACAAGCTCCAATAACCAGAGCGCCAGGGCCGTTTATGAGAGGCGTAAGGATTACTAAGCAGGTAATTAGGCACAATACATCTGCTTTACTGAGCTGTTTTAGTTTCTCTAACATACTTAATCCTCAACATCAGGCTTAAGTATACGCCGAGCAAGGATTGCATGCATGCGGATTTAGTTGCGAGATAAATTCATAAAACTATCTTAATTGATTGATTTAATGGGGTTATCGGTTTTCATATCAATAATAATGATTATTTTAATTGGTATTATTCATCGAGCTTAAAAGCTAATTTAGCGATAAAATAACTCTTCCTCTATTTGTGGCCGCATCAGTTCTGTCACTCTTTTGCCTTCGGCAATAGCTTCTTCGGCGCGGTGGAAATCCATGATGCCAATATCCCCTAATTTGGGAGACAGCAATATATCTGGTGGATCGCCTGCCATACGGGTGCGGGTTAACCGCTCCTGCATAATATTAATCGAGGTAGACATTACGCCTATCATGCCGGGGGAGCGATTATTGTTTGGCTGCTTGAGGTTACTTAGCATGGAATTAAGAAAATCTTTGCCGCCACCTAACAAGCGCCAAAATGGTTGCTCGTTAGCATTGTTGTTTTGCTCGTTTATTTCTAAGGGATGGTCGGTTAGCGCAATTCGAGATTTATCATTATTAAGATTTACCGCAATAACGATGTCGGCGCCCATAGCTCGGCACAACGATACTGGAACTGGATTAACCACTGCGCCATCTACCAGCCATTGATCTTTTAAACGATAGGGGGCCATTAATCCCGGCATGGCACATGATGCGCGAACAGCGTCTCGTACACTGCCTTTTTGCAACCAAACTTCCTTGCCGGTCTCAAGCTCAGTTGCCACTGCGCCAAATGGAATCGTTAATTGCTCTATGCTGTCGCGACCAATGTATTTTTCTGCAGCGTTAAAGACCTTTTCCCCGGTGAGCAATCCACCACGGTAAAGTGAGAAGTCCATCAAATTGAAAACTTGCCAGCTAGAAAGGCTTAAGGCCCACTCGTTAAGTTTGTCTATTCGTTGGCAAGCATAAGCTGCTCCTACTAAGGCACCGATTGAGCAACCAGATACAATATGTGGGCGGATACCCATATCTTGCAAGGCCATTATTACTCCTAGGTGAGACCAGCCTCTTGCTGCTCCGCTACCCAAAGCTAAGCCAATCTTTAACTCGCCGCTAACTGCCATGATAACTCCATTCAAGCCAACTATTTCGTAAGCCTCATTGTTGCTTAAAAATGCTTAAGTTCATAGTTACTTATGTTGTAGATGCGAGTTGGCTATAGCCAAGTAGGGTACTGATATTTATCAAATATTTTGTAGGAGCCTGATGAACAGTAGTAAGACTTGAACAGTGCGAATTAAAGGAAATTCATTGAAAGTAAAGATGCGAAGAATTTTACTTGGCGCAGAACGCGCGTTTATGTTTTATTATTTATTCTACACATGATGAATAAACCAATAAGCCATGACTAAAAAGAATCCTGTAGGGCGACCTAAAGGCGATAGCCAAGCTAGGAAAAAATTATTAGAGGCTGCCACGCAGCTGTTTGTAAAACACGACTACGACAAAGTATCGATACGCATGGTGGCAAACCAAGCCGAAGTAGACGCGGCACTTATTAGGTATTACTTCGGCTCTAAAGCGCAGCTTTTTGGTGAAATGCTAAAGAATGTATCTGACCCTGTATTTAGTACCCTTCAACATGGGAAACAACACACCGAAGTAAGTGACTTAGCTAAGGTGATGCGCGCTTATTACACCACCATGGTGGACAACCCTTACTTTCCGAAGCTGATATACAAATTGTCCGGGTTACCTAAAGAACACGAAAGCGCTCAGCAACTAAACCTGATGATTGGCAGTTTGGGGCGCTTTAAAAGCAGGGAGTTATTCCAAAAATTGTTAAAAAATAAGTCACTTTTAGATGGCGTAGACCCTGAGATGGCACAGATTAGCTTTTTGAGTTTAATGGTGTTTCCATTTTTGATGCCTGAGCGTTTACTGGAAGCCAATCAAATTGAATTGTCGAAACAAAAATTTTTAAAACTTGCAGATCACAACGTTCAGTTGCTTGAGCGTGGATTGTTTAAACCTAAGGAACATAGTAATGCAGCTCAATAAACCTTGGTTGATTTTTCCTGGCATTGCCATTGGGGTATTTTTTCTGGTCTTGGCTATTGCTACAAAGGAAGTTGCACCGGTAAATGCTCAGCACCAGTCTTCCCGTTTAGTTGAGGTGGTGGGTTTAAAACAGCAAGCTGCTGCTCCTGTAGCGGTGGCTTACGGAAGAGTAGAGCCTAAAACCAGCTGGGAAGCAGTAGCCGAAGTAACCGGTAGTTTGGTTTATCGTCATCCCTTGTTAGAAGAGGGGCGGTTTCTTCCTAAAGGAACCTTGTTACTTAAAATCGACCCGCTTGAATACAGCCTAAAACTGGTTCAGGCAGAGGCCAACTTAAGCGCCAGTAAAACTCAATTGGCTCGACTAAACCAAGAAGAAACCAATCTTAAAGTGAGCTTAGATATCGAACGTCAGCGAGCTTTGTTGGTAGATGAAGAGTATAAACGTAAGCAAAAGCTTAAAGCGCAAAATCTTATTTCTAGCTCAGAGTTAGAAAACCAAAAACAAAACGTACTCATTCAAAACAATGTGGTTCAAGAGCTTGAGAATGCCCTACAGCTTATCCCCGATGATAGACGCGTTGCCGAAGCACAACTCGCGGTGGAAGAGGCCAAACTTGAAGATGCCCAACGGCAACTGAGCAAAACAGAAATCGTGCTGCCTTTTGATGCCAAAATTGCAGAAGTAAATATTGAAACTGAGCAGGTGGTTAACTTGCAATCGGTAATGGTAGTGGCGCAGAAACTGGATGTAATGGTAGCCGATGTGCAGCTATCGTTAAACGACATGCGTCATTTGGTTAGCAGCGTTCAGCACTATCAAAATGCTTTGGGTTTACCTTCAATCGATGAGTTGGAGTTTGAAGCTTCTGTGAGTCTAGTGGCGTCCGGTATTGAGTACCGCTGGCCCGCTACGGTCACTCGCGTTGCTGAGGCGGTGAGTGTAGAACAAGCCACTGTTGGTATGTTTTTAGAAGTTGCACAAAATATTGCAGAAATGGATTTAGCCCAGCAAATCCCGCTTACTAAAGGTATGTATGTGCAAGCAACCATTAAGGGTTATCCGCAACAGCACTATGTGGTGCCAGAACGCGCTTTGCATGGCAGCAATATTTACCTCATGGATGACCAAGACAAACTTCGCATAATCCCAATTACTGTGTTGTTTAGGACTGAACAAGGAGTGGCTATCAGTGGCGAGATTAGCAGTGGACAGATGCTAATTCTTAATGATCTTATCCCTGCAGTAGAGGGAATGAGTTTGCGATTAGAGGACGCGACGAATGCTTAATTATTTTATTCGCCATCCTACTCTAGCAAACCTTGTAATGGTGAGTTTTATACTTCTCGGCTTAACTAGCCTTAGTACCTTAAAGCGTGAAACCTTTCCCGAGTTTACCAATCCCTTCATTATCGCAACGGTGGTGTACCCTGGTGCGTCACCTAGTGAAGTGGAAGAAAGTTTATGTATGCGAATGGAAGACGCAGTTGATGGCTTATCAAGTATTGAAGAAACCCGCTGTGAAGCAATTGAAGGCCTTGGTTCGTTAGTTGTAAAGCTTGATGGTAATGCCGATGTAGGGCGAATGCTGGTTGATATTCAAACCGAAATAAATGCAATTAAGGATTTCCCAGAGCAAATTGAACCGCCCGTAGTAAAAGAAATGGATTGGGCCGAGCCAGTTGTCGATATCGCAATAAGTGCGCCAGCATCTTGGCCTGATTTAAAAGCTTACGCAGAAGAGCTTAAACATATCCTAAAGGTTGATTACGGCGTAGCGATGGTAAGCGTGAGTGGATTTTCGGATCATCAGTTACGCGTTGAGCTAGACCACACAGCGCTGCGCAGGTTAAACCTTAGCGTGAATGATGTAGCTAGTACCATTAGCCAGCAAAACATAAATTTGCCAGCTGGCACCATTGAACTTACCGATAAAAATTTGTTAATTCGATTTGACCAGCGTAAGCGAGACCCTGTTGCGTTGGCTAAAACGGTGATCGCCTCAGATAACAATGGCAGCGTGGTGTACCTTGGTGATATAGCGACTATCAGTGATAGATTTGAGTTAGACGAAGAAAAAATCCTCTTTAACAACCTTCCATCTGCGGTACTTAAAATAAGCAAAAACAAAGCAGATGATGCCTTGCGAATTAAGCAGTCTGTTCAGCAGTTTGTTGATGACCAGCGCCTTATTACGCCGGAGGGAGTGAGCTTAACCCTTACCAACGATATGTCTTCTCTATTGAGCGATCGTCTAAACATGATGCTCAAAAATGGATGGCAAGGGATTATCTTGGTCTTTTTGAGCATGTGGTTGTTTTTCTCGCTGCGTTACTCATTTTGGATTGCAGCTGGATTACCGGTAGCCTTTATGGGCGGATTGTTTTTAATGTCGGTGTTTGGACTGTCAATCAACATCATGACGCTAGTGGGCTTGCTTATGGCCATTGGTATCATGATGGATGACGCGATTGTGATTGCAGAATCCATTGCCGCGCATTTAGAACGTGGATTAAGCGCTGACCAAGCAGTAGTAAAAGGCGTTAAAAAAGCCGCACCCGGGGTTATCTCGTCGTTCTTCACCACCATTTTTGTACTGGGAAGCTTGATGTGGTTAGACGGTCAAATGGGGGCTGTGTTAAGCGTGGTTCCCATGGCCTTGTTATTGGTGCTATGCATTAGTTTGGTAGAAGCATTTTTAATTTTGCCTAATCACCTTCGTCATACTTTGCAGCACAAAGGAATTGAACGGCCTACTAGCGGGTTTAAAGCTAAATTTTTAAATGCTTTTGAAAACTTCCGGCTTAACAAGCTAGTTCCGGCAGTCGCCTTTGTAGTGAAATGGCGTTATGTCTCGCTAGGAGCAACGTTTGGTTTATTGTTGTTATCTTTTTCACTAGTGATTAGTGGTTTAGTCAAATTTACCGCCTTTCCAGAGTTAGATGGCGATATTGCAGAGGCAAGGATCATCCTTCCTCCTGGGTCGAGTTTGAGCCAAACGGAGACGCTAGTTACTGAAATCGTAAATGCAGCGCAACAAGTTGGAGAAAGGTTCACCCAAGATAACAACGAACCTCAGACGCTTATTCACGATATTACTGCGCAATACAACTTTAATGCCGATGCAGGCGAGTCGGGCCCGCATGTCGCTACTGTGCGCCTTGATTTACTCTCGGCAGAAGTTCGCAATAGTTATATCGAAGATTTTATCGCGGCTTGGCGCGAGCAAGTTGGCGAGCAAGCTTTACCTTTAGCGTTGGCGTTTACTCAACCGACGATGGGGCCGGCAGGGCGGGCGATTGAAGTTCGTTTGCAGCACTCAAATCTAGATACACTAAAGTCCGCTTCTGTTGAACTACAAGCTTACTTGGGCAAGTTTCAGGGTGTGAATAGCATCTTAGATGATATGCGACCTGGCAAAGAAGAGGTGGTTATCTCTCTTCGAGGTGGTGCAGAGTCATTTATGGTTAATGGCCAAATGGTTGCTGAGCAGTTGCGCGCTTCTTACCAAGGAGTCATTGCCGACGAGTTTCAAATTGGCCCAGAAAATATGCAAATAGACGTAAGGCTTAACAAGCAACAGTCCGGAAGCTTGCAAGCCTTAGCGAATTTTCCAATTGTGTTAGCCGATGGACAGCAAGTGCCGTTATCGTCTATTGCAAACATTGAATATCAGCGCGCTTATGTACGCATTCAACGAATTAACAGTTTGCGCACCGTGACAGTAATGGCAGATGTTGATACCCGAGTTGCCAACACCAACGAGGTGATGCAACTGGTACAAAAAACCTTTTTGCCTGAGCTTCAAAAACAGTTCCCGGGCTTACGGGTAGATTTTGAAGGTGAAGCTAAAGAGAGCGCTAAAGTAGGGGCTTCTTTAAGCAAAAGCTTTGCTATTGGCATATTTGGTGTATTTGCTATTTTGAGTTTTCAGTTCAGAAGTTACTTAGAACCGGTAGTGGTGCTTACGGTGATTCCCATGGCCCTAATTGGGGTTTTGTGGGGGCATTTTTTATTGGGCCACAACCTAAGCATGCCCTCAATACTCGGGTTTATCTCCCTAGCGGGTATTGTGACTAACGATTCAATATTGCTGGTGCAGTATATCCGTTATCATTTAGATGAGGGCGACGATGTTTATCAAGCAGTAGTGAATGCAAGTAAAGAGCGCTTTAGGGCAGTGTTTTTAACCTCTTTAACTACAGCTGCAGGTTTGTTGCCTTTATTGCTGGAAACCAGCTTGCAAGCTCAAGTTGTGCAACCAATTGTGGTGTCGATAGTATTTGGCATTATTGCTTCCACTATGATGGTGTTATTTATTATTCCGGCAGCTTATGCGGTATTAGCCGATTGGAACTTGGTGCATAAACACAAATCGCTGCAACATGAATAAGGCCTAATACTGAAGATGAGAACCTAGCAGGGCTTAATTGGTGCTAAGTAAACTTTTAACTCAAAGACTGGATATATATCCAGTCTTTGAGTTAAGCTAAGCGCAGTTAGTTTAGGAGTTTATGCAGTGATCGCTACCATTAAAGGTATCTTAGAAGAAAAAGTCCCCCCCTTTGTTTTAATTGATGTGGCTGGAGTAGGCTACGAAATTCAACTACCTATGAATTGCTTTTACCAGCTACCTGAGCTGGGCGAGTCGGTACGCTTGTTGACTCACTTCATCGTACGAGAAGATGCTCAACTGCTTTATGGCTTTCATGATAAAGCTTCACGCTCTTTGTTTAGAGAGTTGATAAAAGTAAATGGCATTGGCCCTAAAGTAGCATTAGCTATTTTATCTGGTTTAAGTTGTGAGCAGTTTGTGTTTGCGGTTAAACATGAAGATCTATCGAGCCTAGTGAAAGTGCCGGGTATTGGTAAAAAAACTGCTGAGCGTTTATTGGTAGAAATGAAAGACCGCTTGAAAAACTGGAATGTAGAACTTCCAGAAACGCCAATTAGTGATAGCCTAAGTAGCCATGGCGATTTACCTTTACAAGCAAATGTAGATCCAAGAGATGAAGCCATCGCTGCACTAGAGTCTTTGGGTTACAAAGGTAATCAAGCCGATAAGTTGGTTAAACAAGTGTGGACCAGCGGAATGAGTAGTGAAGAGCTAATTAGAGAAGCCTTAAAAGCGGCACTGTAACAAAGGTAATTTTGATGATTGAAGCTGACCGTTTGGTAGCAGCCACACCAGTAACTGAAGAAGAGAGTGTAGATCGAGCTATTAGACCCAAAAAGCTTGAAGATTACACCGGTCAAGACGCGGTTGTAGAGCAGTTAGAAATTTTTATTGAGGCTGCTCGTCGTCGTGACGATGCTTTAGATCATTTGCTCATTTTCGGCCCACCTGGCTTAGGTAAAACCACCTTGGCTAATATTGTGGCTAACGAGTTAGAGGTGAATATCAAAACTACCTCTGGCCCGGTGTTAGAAAAAGCCGGTGACTTAGCGGCGCTCTTAACCAACTTAGAGCCTGGCGACGTATTATTCATCGACGAAATTCACCGCTTAAGTGCTGTAGTTGAAGAAGTGCTATATCCAGCAATGGAAGATTATCAGCTGGACATTATGATCGGCGAAGGACCGGCAGCGCGTTCGATTAAGTTGGACTTACCGCCTTTTACCTTGATTGGTGCAACCACTCGAGCAGGAATGCTAACCTCTCCTCTGCGTGACAGGTTTGGCATTGTACAGCGTCTAGAGTTTTACAATACTAAAGACTTATCCGATATCGTTAAACGAAGTGCTCATTATCTCAACTTAGACTTAGATGGCGAAGGGGCGTGGGAAGTAGCTAAACGTTCTCGAGGAACGCCTCGAATTGCAAATCGCTTATTACGCCGAGTTCGTGATTATGCCGATGTTAAATTTGATGGCAAAGTCACTCAACAAGTTGCTGCACAAGCACTCGATTTACTAAGCGTAGACAGTGCTGGCTTCGATTACATGGATACCAAGTTACTTAAAGCCATTACCGAAACTTTTGCTGGTGGCCCTGTGGGTTTAGACAACCTGGCAGCTGCAATAGGTGAAGATAAAGAAACCATAGAAGATGTACTAGAACCTTTCTTGATTCAACAAGGCTTTTTGCAACGTACTCCTCGTGGGCGCATTGCCAGTGATAAAGCCTATTTACACCTCGGTTTAGACCTTCCTAAACGATAAAAATGCTGTCGTTTAATAACGACAGTATAGCCAAAAAATGAGCTTAAAGTGTTTAATTTTAAGCCGTTATTCCAATTTTCTTTGTCAATTATCTAAATTAAGTGTTTAGAGTCTTAACCTTGGGCACTAGCCTGTGTATAGTAATTTGTAATTATATATTTGGGATAGGTGCAATGTCGGTTTTAGCTGTTCGGGTTTATTACGAAGATACCGATGCTGGCGGGGTGGTTTATCACGCCAACCATATTAAGTACTTCGAACGAGGCCGCACAGAATGGTTGCGCGAGCTTGGCTATGATCAAGATGTATTAATGAAACAAGATTTGTGTTTTGTTGTGCGCTCGCTAAACATCGATTACAAACTTCCTGCTTTATTCAACCAAATGCTCTCGGTAGAAACCACCATCAATAAAATGAAAAGAGCCAGTTTGGTATTTGAACAAACCATTAGAAATGCTGATCAACAAGTCATCGCCCAGGGAACGGTTACTGTAGCTTGTGTCACATTGTCATCAATGAAGGCCACGGCCATTCCTGAAACGTTAAAAGAGGATTTACTCGGTGCACTCTGATATGTCATTTATCGGCTTGTTTTGGCAGGCGAGCCTATTAGTTAAGTTTGTAATGCTGTTGTTAGTGAGTATGTCTGTTTATTCATGGGCCATGATTATTAACCGTAATCGCGTTTTAAAGGCTGCTAAAACTGCTAGCGATGCTTTTGAACAAAAGTTCTGGTCTGGTGTAGACCTTAATAAGCTTTACCAAGAGAGTAACGCCCGAGCAGATCACCTGCAGGGGATGGAACAAATCTTTCACTCTGGTTTTCGCGAGTATGTTCGTCTACATAAAACCAGTGGTCGCAGTGCCGATGCAGTAATGGACGGTACTTATCGTAGTATGCGGGTATCGTTATCGCGTGAGGTTGAATCACTAGAAAATCAGTTACCCATGCTCGCAACCATAGGTTCGATTAGCCCATATATCGGCCTATTTGGTACGGTGTGGGGTATTATGAATGCCTTTATCGCATTGGGTGAAGTTCAACAAGCAAGCTTGAACATGGTAGCCCCAGGTATTGCAGAAGCACTTATTGCAACAGCAATGGGCTTATTTGCAGCAATTCCCGCTGTTATTGCCTTTAACCGTTTTTCTACGGGCGTAGCTAAACTTGAACACGGCTACGCTAACTTCATGGAAGAGTTCTCTAGCATTTTACATCGCCAAACACACAGCGGTAGTAATTAAGAGGAGCTAGCGTGAATCATTATCAACGTCCTAAACGACGTTTAGTTGCCGAAATTAACGTTGTACCTTACATCGATGTGATGTTGGTATTGTTGATTATCTTTATGGTAACAGCGCCGCTAATAACCCAAGGTGTGAAGGTAGATCTTCCACAGGCCAGTGCTGAAGCAATGCCGGAAGACAGTAAGCCGCCTCTAGTTGCTACGGTAACCGAAAGTGGCCAGTACTACCTCGATACCGGTGAAGATGATGGCTCTGCAAATCAGTCTCTTTCTGGAGATGATCTACAAGCTGTTGTGATGGCTCATTTGCAATTAGACCCTAATTTACCCGTAGTGGTGCGTGGTGATAAAAATGTTCGCTATGAGCAAGTAATTAACCTGATGGTGTTGCTGCAAAGTGCTGGCGTACCGTCTGTGGGTTTAATGACTCAGCCAGACGAAAGTTAAAATAGGAATAGCATTGAAGTCGCCTTTTAGCTTATCTATCGTTATTTCAATACTGTTGCATGCAGTGCTATTTGTTGCCTTGGTGTGGTCGGTAGATTTTGAGCGCGTAAAGTTAACACCCACCCCTAGTGCTCCAATTATCAACGCCACTGCTGTAGATATTAATCAGGTTAGCCAGCAAGTTGAGCGGATTAAGCAACAACAAAAAGATAAAGCAGACCAAGAAAAACAGCGAATAGAAAGAGTTGAAAAAGAAGCTGAGCAGGCGCGTAAAAAACGTTTAGCCGAAGAAAAACGCATTAAGCAACTAGAACTTGAAAAACGCCAAAAAGAAGATGCAAAGCGCAAAGCCGATGAACAAGCTCGTCGGGCGCAAGAAAAACAAAAGTTAGAGCAGCAAAAAGCGGCTAAAGCCGAAGCTGAACGCAAAAAGAAAGAAGAGCAACGTAAAGTCGCTGAAGCTGCAGCAGTCGCTGCAGAAGCAGAGCGAGTACGTAAGCTTGAAGAACAACGTAAAGCAGAAGAAGCTGCTAAGAAAGCCGAAGAGGCTGCACGCAAAGCTGAAGAAACACGTAAACGAAAAGAAGAAGAAGCCCGTATTGCCAAAGAAAAAGCTGCTAAGGCCGAAGCGGAAAGGAAGCGACAGGCGGAAGTTGCTCGCCAAGAAGCTGAGTTTGAGCGCTTAATGCAAGCTGAAATGGCAGCTGAAGCAAGCTCTCGTCGTCAAAGACAAGTGCTGGGTGAAGTCGACAAATACAAAGCAATGATACTGTCTACGATTCAACGCAATTTGTTGACTGACCCTAGTATGCAGGGTAGAACATGTAGAATTGAGGTGAACATGGCTCCTGGTGGTTTTGTTATTAGCACCAACGTTTTAGAAAACGATGAAGCTGTATGCGCTTCTGCAAAACGAGCTATTTTGAAAGCTGGAACGCTTCCTGTATCTAAAGACCCGGAAGTATTTGCAGAGATGAAAACACTAACTTTAGTAATAACACTTTAAGATATAGGAATAGCTGTGATGATTAGAAAATTTTTAGTGAGTGTGGGCTTATTGTTTGCTTTTGTGAATGCTGCTCAAGCTAACCTAGAAATTGTAATCACGGAAGGCGTAGACAGTGCAAGGCCAGTGGGCGTTGTACCGTTTGTTTGGAAGGGACATGGAAACGTTCCGCTAGATTTAGCTAAAGTAGTGGCAGATGATTTGCGCCGTTCAGGGAAATTTAACCCTGTTGCAATTAGCGAAATGCCGCAAACCCCTCAAACTGCAGAACAAGTAGATTATGAAGCTTGGGCTGCCTTAGGGGTTGAGGCTGTCTTACTTGGCAATGTAGAAGCTTTAGAAGGCGGTAAATATAAAGTCAGCTATTCTCTTGTTGATATATTGCGTGGACAAGTCACTGCCGGTAATAAACAAGAGCTTAAAGATGGTCAGTTAGTTACTAGTCAAGACCATATACTTTTAGACCGTTTTAAAAGTGTTGCAAAAGCTCAGCTTCGACAAATGGCGCACTTAATCTCTGACGGTGTTTATCAAGCTTTAACTGGCGAGCGTGGCGCATTTTTAACCCGTATCGCTTATGTAGTGGTTAATAACGAAGCCAATTACCCTTATCAATTAAGAATTGCAGACTACGATGGGCATAATGAAAAAACCTTGCTGCGTTCGCAAGAGCCATTAATGTCGCCATCTTGGTCACCAGATGGTCGTCAGCTAGCTTACGTAAGTTTTGAAAACCGCACAGCAGAGATTTACATACAAGATATTTATACGTCGCAGCGAACTAAGTTAACTTCATTTACTGGGATTAACGGTGCTCCAGAGTGGTCTCCAGACGGGAAACGTATCGCGTTAGTATTGTCTAAAGATGGCCAGCCTGATATTTACGTTATAGATGTAGAAACTAAAAAGTTACAACGCATTACCAAAAATCGCCGTATTGATACCGAGCCAACGTGGTTGCCAAATGGTAACAGTGAGCTGTTATTCTCTTCGGAGCGCGGTGGTAAACCACAAATTTACAAAGTGAATATCGATACCAATAAAGTTAACCGAGTAACCTGGGAAGGCGAAATGAACTTGGGTGGCTCTGTCACCCCCGATGGTTCGGCCTTGGTGATGGTTAGTCGAGTTAATGGGCAATACCGAATTGCTCGACAAGATTTTGATACTGGCTACGTGCAAGTATTGACTAGGACTCAACTGGACGAGTCTCCTACTATTGCACCCAATGGCAGTATGATTATGTACAGCACGGTAGCAGGTGGGCGCCAAGTTTTAGCATTGGTATCCATGGACGGAAGATTTAAAGCGACTTTACCAGCTAAAGAGGGCAGTGTAAGAGCCCCTGCTTGGTCACCCTTCTTAAACTAACAAAAACTATGTGATCATAAGGAATCAATAATGCAATTCGAAAGAGTAGTAAAAACCGTATTTTTAGGACTAGCGTTTGCAGGCTTAGCCGCTTGTAGTTCAAACAACACCAGCGATAGTGATGTGAGCGAGCAAGATAAAGCAGGCGGTGTTGTTATTGAAGATAGCACCACTGGCGAAGGCCAAACAAATGGCGGTGTTGAAGTGGGTGCAGTAGACCCAGTACTAAGTGCTGAAGAAGAAGAGCGCCAGAAAGCCGCTGAACTTCGTCAAAGCCAAGTGGTTTACTTCGAATTCGACCGTTCAGACATTCGTGATGAGTTTGCAGAAATTTTAGAAGCGCATGCAAGTTACTTACGTGACAACCCATCAGTTACAGTACTTATTGAAGGCCATACCGATGAAAAAGGCACGCCTGAGTACAACATCGCTTTGGGTGAGCGTCGTGGTAAAGCTGTATCAAAGTACCTTCAAAGTTTAGGTGTGTTGGCGTCGCAGATTTCTATTGTTAGCTACGGTGAAGAAAAGCCAGTAGATAACTCTCATACCGACGCAGCTATGGCTAAGAATCGTCGCGCTGTGTTAGTTTATTAATACGCTTGATTGTGTAGAGTAATTTATGAAACTTAATATGATTACGGCTACTTCTGTAGCCGTTTTATTTTCAGCCCAAATCCACGCCGCTGCGCCAGTAGAAGAAGCGGGTGCAAGCTCCGCTAACACCGTTGCAAACAACTCTGTGGCTCTGTCTTCAAGTAATCTTACCATGGAGCAGCGCATAGAGCGTTTAGAACGTATGTTACAGGCGCGTAACCAGGTTCAATTAGATTTGCAAAACCAAGTTGAAGATATGTCGGATAGCATGTCGACAATGGTAGGGCAGTTAGAACAAAGTAATTATCAAATAGAGCAGTTGATAGAGCGCCAGCGTGAAATCTATCAAGAGTTAGATCGTCGCTTTGCCCAACTGCAAGCTTCACCAATTACCGCTAAAGCTGCCACTGAGGCCGCTCCTGTTGCAGCGGGTGAAGACCAAGCCTACGATGCGGCAGTTGCATTAGTGATGCAAGATAAAGACTACGATGCAGCTATTCCTGCATTTCAGAGCTTCATCAAGGATTATCCAAAATCTAGTTACGCACCAAATGCGCATTATTGGCTAGGCCAGCTACAATATACTCGTGGACAGCGTGATCAAGCGTCTGAGCAGTTTAATAAAGTTGTTAACGATTATCCCGATTCTAATAAGGTGGCTGAGTCATTGTTAAAATTAGGTATCATCGCCCAGTTTCAAAATAACAATGCTGAAGCAAAATCGCTGTTTACTCGGGTAGTTAAAGAGCATCCAAACACTGCAGCTGCGGGTTTGGCGCAAACGCGTTTAGCTAAGTTGTAGCCTAAGTTTTAGCAAATAAAGTTCAGTAAATTCAAAATTCTGTACAAACAAGAAGCTGGTTGCTTATTTGCTGAACGCTTAGAAAAAAAGATTCAAATTACTGTTGCACAACAGTCTTAAATCCGTATCATAGGCCGCCGTTGAGTCAGGCCAATTGCGCAAGCAAATTGAAGCGGATTTAACAGAAGTTCAGAGCGGGTTGTTAGCTCAGTTGGTAGAGCAGTTGACTTTTAATCAATTGGTCGAAGGTTCAAATCCTTCACAACCCACCACTTTGATACTTCGCTGTAATAGAATTTATGGGTTGTTAGCTCAGTTGGTAGAGCAGTTGACTTTTAATCAATTGGTCGAAGGTTCAAATCCTTCACAACCCACCACTTCTATTAGCACTTTTAGTGGGTCGTTAGCTCAGTTGGTAGAGCAGTTGACTTTTAATCAATTGGTCGAAGGTTCAAATCCTTCACGACCCACCACTATTTTGAAACGTTATGGGTTGTTAGCTCAGTTGGTAGAGCAGTTGACTTTTAATCAATTGGTCGAAGGTTCAAATCCTTCACAACCCACCACTTCTTCGTTTCAAAATATGCATTAACAGTAACGGGTTGTTAGCTCAGTTGGTAGAGCAGTTGACTTTTAATCAATTGGTCGAAGGTTCAAATCCTTCACAACCCACCACTGCTGTTGTTGCTACTACTTTCTAAGGGTTGTTAGCTCAGTTGGTAGAGCAGTTGACTTTTAATCAATTGGTCGAAGGTTCAAATCCTTCACAACCCACCATTTCTTAAGGTTTATCTCCAAGAACTAGACTAATTCTTTAGTCCAATAGCTGCCATTAGCTAACATCGCCGTGTATAATACTCGGACTATTTTTATCTCAGATGTAGTTATGCAACAGCTCGAATATTTTAACGAATCAATTTACCCATTTCCTCCTAAGCCTGTTCCACTTAATGCCGAGCAGCGCGCAGCGCACAAAGAACGCATTAAGCAATTGCTTATAGAGCAGGACGCGGTGTTGGTTGCTCATTATTATACAGACCCTGAGATCCAAGCTTTGGCTGAAGAAACTGGCGGTTGCGTTGCCGATTCTTTAGAGATGGCTCGCTTTGGTAACAATCACCCAGCTAAAACATTGTTAGTGGCTGGCGTGCGCTTTATGGGCGAAACGGCCAAGATCCTAACACCAGAAAAAAAAGTCATTATGCCAACTCTAGAGGCGACTTGTTCACTGGATTTAGGCTGCCCAGAAAAAGAGTTTGCAGAGTTTTGTGATGCTCATCCAGATCATACTGTAGTGGTATACGCCAATACCTCTGCTGCTGTTAAGGCGCGTGCCGATTGGGTGGTTACCTCTAGCATTGCAGTAGAGGTGGTTGAGCACCTAGACGCCGAGGGGCATAAAATTATTTGGGCTCCGGATAAACACTTAGGTGGTTATGTTGCCAAACAAACAGGCGCTGATATGTTGTTGTGGCAGGGCGCTTGTATTGTGCATGATGAGTTCAAAGCAAAAGCCTTAAAGCAACTTAAGCAGCAATACCCTGATGCAGCAGTGTTGGTTCACCCAGAGTCACCAGAAAGCGTTGTAGATATTGCAGATGCTGTTGGTTCAACCAGCCAGCTTATTGCCGCAGCCAAAGCGTTGCCAAACCAGAAGCTTATTGTTGCTACCGATAAGGGTATCTTCTATAAGATGCAGCAAGCTTGTCCAGATAAAGAAATGATTGAAGCGCCAACGGGTGGTAATGGCGCCACTTGTCGCTCTTGTGCACATTGTCCATGGATGGCTATGAACGGCTTGAAGGCAATAGAAGAGGCGCTAATTGATGCTAGTGGCAAAGAAGTATTTGTTGATGAAGCCTTAATCGATAAGGCTTTAGTACCACTAAATCGAATGCTAGGTTTTGCCAAGACTAACCAAATAAAGGTTAAGGGTAACGCCTAAGAGCTTCTCTCCAAAAAAAAGCCTGCACAAGTTGCAGGCTTTTTTTGTATCTAAACTTTGCGCACAAAAAGCAGTATTAATGTTTTTGTCATCAATAAAGATTTGCTATACTTTTTGGGTTTTGTGCCTAATAACTAGCAGAGAAGTAGATGAGAGTTGAAACAGATATAAAGCTGGGTTTTAAAGACGTTTTAATCAAACCCAAGCGCTCTACCTTGAAGAGCCGTTCTCAGGTTGTACTAGATCGGAAGTTTACCTTTAAACATACTGGTAGTCAATGGGAAGGTGTGCCTGTAATTGCTGCCAATATGGATACAGTTGGGACATTTGGTTTAGCAAAAGCATTGGCCGAGCACCGAATGATGACAGCAGTTCATAAACACTACACTATCGAACAGTGGTCGCAGTTTTTAGCCAGCATGTCAGCCGATAAAATTAAGTATCTGATGGTAAGCTGTGGTACTTCAGACGCAGATTTTGAAAAAACTAAGCAGATTTTGGCGCTGAATAGTAACTTACAATTTATTTGTGTAGATGTTGCTAATGGTTACTCAGAGCACTTTGTTGGTTATGTGCGTAAAATGCGCGAAACTTTTTCTGATAAAGTTATCGTGGCTGGTAACGTAGTTACCGGTGAAATGGTTGAAGAACTTATTCTAAGTGGTGCGGACATTGTAAAAGTAGGTATCGGTCCTGGCAGTGTTTGTACAACGCGCGTTAAAACTGGAGTAGGTTACCCACAACTATCAGCTATTATCGAATGTGCAGACGCCGCACATGGCCTTGGTGGTCAAATTGTCGGTGATGGCGGTTGTACGCAGGCTGGTGATGTAGCTAAAGCATTTGGCGGTGGAGCTGACTTTGTTATGCTTGGCGGCATGTTAGCAGCGCACGAAGAAAATGGTGGCGAAGTTGTAGAAGAAAATGGCAATAAGTTCATGAAATTCTATGGAATGAGCTCACAAACAGCTATGGACAAACACACTGGTGGTGTAGCCGAATATCGTGCATCTGAAGGCAAAACGGTGCTGCTACCTTATAAAGGCAGTGTACAACTTACCGTTCAGGATATTCTTGGTGGTGTTCGTTCTGCATGTACTTACGTGGGCGCGTCTGAGCTTAAAGAGCTGACTAAACGAACCACTTTCATCCGTGTGCAAGAGCAAGAGAACCAAGTGTTTGGCATTACTAAAGTGTAATTCTTAAACGGTTTGAAACTAAAAGCCCTAGGTGTAATGCCTAGGGCTTTTTTGTTAAGAAATAATCTGTTGTAAGCAGTGAGATTGCTTAGGCGCTAAACAGACTGGGGATTGAGTGATAGCCGTTTCAACACAGATAAACTGGCGATAGTCGCTAACATCATCTATTTGGTTAGCTAATTGCTCACCTGGATTCCAAACAACTACGCTGTCATTACCGCTGTGATGAATGGTTAATGAACGCTCACCATTACTGATTAAATTGCTATCTGCTGACTGCAAATAAATACGATCCGTCTCTTCACTAAGTTTAAAACCAGCTGATTCAACTGCAACTTTTTGGGTTAAGGCATCAAAATATTGGGCGCCAAGTGATCCGATGTGTAGTTTTTTTACATCTGTAATGAAATAACTGTGCAAGGCCCCTGTGAACTCAAAATTATCGTCACTGTTGTTCTCGGTGATTAAGTCTAAACAAAGATTATCTGTAAAGGTAAACAAGCAAGTTAATGCAATGCCTGGAGTAGCGCTTTGATTTAGGCTCAAACGAATTGAGCAGCTATCCTCGCTGGTATTGGTTTCATCTAAAGACCAAAGGCTTGTTCTAGCAAAGCCGTGTTTCGGAAGGCTGTCATCACCTAGGTTGCCAAAGCGTGGCCAACAGATAGGGACTCCGCCTCTAATGGCTTTCCCTTTGGTAAACAGACTATCATCGCTTAACCAAAGGGTTTCTTCACCTGGGTTAGGGCGGTAAGAAACTAGGTGAGCCCCTTGCTGGGCGATGAGTGCTTTCGCTTTGGGGTGATCAATCCAATAAAATACCATGCCTTCGGCATTGCTTACTTCAAACACCGCGTTATCTATTTGCTTAACAACTTTTAGTTTAAGCTTTTCTAAGATCATGATTTTTACCTATAAAAAAAGCGACCCTAAGGTCGCTTTATTATTCTAGCTAGAAGCTACATATCTTATTTAGAGATGTGAGCGATTAGGTCTAGAACTTTGTTTGAGTAACCGATTTCGTTGTCGTACCAAGATACAACTTTAACGAATTTGTCAGTTAGAGCAACACCAGCTTTTGCATCGAATACAGAAGTTTGAGTTTCACCGATGAAGTCTTGAGAAACAACTTGGTCTTCAGTGTAACCAAGTACGCCAGCCATTTCGCCTGCAGAAGCAGCTTTCATAGCAGCACAGATTTCTTCGTAGCTAGCAGCTTCTTTTAGGTTAACTGTTAGGTCAACTACAGAAACGTTAGCAGTAGGTACGCGGAAAGCCATACCAGTTAGTTTGCCGTTTAGCTCAGGAAGTACAACACCTACAGCTTTAGCAGCACCAGTTGAAGAAGGGATGATGTTTTGAGAAGCACCACGACCACCGCGCCAGTCTTTAGCAGAAGGACCGTCAACAGTTTTCTGAGTAGCAGTAGTAGCGTGAACAGTAGTCATAAGACCAGATTCAATGCCCCACTTGTCGTTTAGTACTTTAGCGATAGGCGCTAAACAGTTAGTAGTACAAGAAGCGTTAGAAACGATGTCTTGACCAGCGTAAGACTCTTGGTTTACGCCCATTACGAACATAGGAGTAGCGTCTTTAGAAGGACCAGTTAAAACTACTTTTTTCGCGCCAGCAGTGATGTGCTTACGAGCAGTCTCGTCAGTTAGGAAGATACCAGTTGCTTCAGCAACTACATCAACACTAATTGCGTCCCACTTAAGGTCTTCTGGGTTACGCTCAGCAGTAACGCGTACAACGTTACCGTTTACTACCAAGTTACCGTCAACTACTTCTACGCTGCCGTTGAAGCGACCGTGAGTTGAGTCATACTTAAGCATGTAAGCCATGTATTCAACGTCGATTAAGTCGTTGATGCCTACTACTTCAATGTCGCTGCGCTCAACAGAAGCACGGAATACGAAACGTCCAATACGGCCAAAACCGTTAATACCAACTTTAATTGTCATAGTGATACCTAATGTTCCAAGTGTTAACAGATGTAGAAATTGGTTGTAAACTTACAACATTTTTAAAATTGGTCAAGTTCAATCGCCAATTAATTTGCGCGATATCAATTAATGGTTTAAAAATGAGCAAGCTAACATTTGCAGGAAGAAGTATTAGCTTAGAAGTAAAAAAAAACAATCAATATCACTCAATCTCAGATAAAATTAATTTAGCGAAATTTGTGCTAGATCGATAAATCGAGCGTTAGGATGAGTACAATACACGCGCTAAAAAAACAATAATTAGTTAGATAAAAGCAATAACTCGGGAAATGTTATGTCAGATCAAATCATTGAACAGTTGGTAAAGCTTCGCGGCATTGAAACCAGCTACGTAGATGCTTGGGGAAATCCGGCGCAAGTCGTACCTGAAAGCAAATCGAAACTGCTAAGAGCGTTAGGTTACCCTGTAGACGATGCAGAGCAACTAGCACAGCGCTATGAAGAAGATGTACTAAATTACTGGCAAAAAGTTATGCCAGTAGTAAAGGTAGTACGTGTCGCTTCTGAATATCCATTAGAGATCCGTGTTCCTATCGAGTTAGCTAATAAAGCATTCACTTGGAAGTTGAAAACAGAGCAGGGTGAAGAATTCAAAGGGCAGATTACGCCTGTAGATGGTGAGTTAATCGAAGCTCACGCTATTAATGATGTTGAGTACCAAGCTTACATCGTTAACTTAAGCCTAGAGTTACCTATTGGTTACCACACTTTAAGCATTTCGGTTAAAGGCGGCCGTAAAGTTTTAGCTGAAACGCGTTACATCGTTGCACCTAAAGCTGCTTACATTCAGCCACAAATTGCTAACGGCAAAAAAGTATGGGGCCCAAGTGTACAGCTTTACTGCCTACGTACAGAGACTAACTGGGGTATCGGCGACTTCTCAGACTTACAGGTTTTAGTTAAAAACATTGCCGAGCGCGGTGGCGATTTTGTTGGTCTAAATCCGATTCACTCGCTATACCCAGCGAATCCAGAAGCAGCTAGCCCATATAGTCCTTCTTCACGTCGTTGGTTAAACGTAGTTTATATCGACGTTGAAGCTATCAACGAATTTGCTGAGTCTGATGCTGCAGCCTTGGTTGCTAGCGCTGCTTTCCAAAACCGTTTGGAGCAATTACGCAGCAGCGAGTGGGTAGACTACACCGGCGTAACTGAAGCAAAACTTGAAGCTCTTAAACTGGTATTCAAGCAGTTCCAAACTATTCAGAAAGGTCGCACTAAGCGCGCGAACGCTTTCCGTACATTTATTAAAGAAGGCGGCGAAAGCTTACAAGCTCAAGCTACTTACGATGCACTACAAGCTCACTTGTACGATAGCATTGGTAACGCCTGGGGCTGGCCAGCATGGCCTGACGAGTACAAAGAGTACCACCTACCAGCGGTTGCTGAATGGGTAAAAACTAACCAAGAAGCTGTAGATTTCTACTTATGGTTGCAGTGGATTGCCGACGAGCAATTAGCAGCAGTAGATGCAGTGGCTAAAGAATCGGGTATGGCTATGGGCCTTTACCGAGATTTAGCTGTAGGTGTAAGTGAAGGTAGTGTTGAAATTTGGGCAAACGGCGATTTGTATTCTCTAGATGCAAGTGTTGGCGCTCCACCAGATATTCTTGGCCCACTTGGTCAAAAATGGGGCTTGCCTCCAATGGACCCTGCAGTGCTAGAAGAACAGCAATACCAGCCAATGGTTGACTTATTCCGTTCTAACATGCGCTCATGTGGTTCTTTACGTATCGATCACGCAATGGCTCTATTGCGCTTATGGCTAGTTCCTGTTGAAGATTCAGCGGATAAAGGTGCTTACCTTTACTACCCAATTCAAGATTTGCTAGGAATTTTGGCACTTGAAAGTCACCGTAACCAGTGTTTAATCATTGGTGAAGACTTAGGTACTGTTCCAGACGGCATCTTCGAAGTTCTCCAAGAAAACGGTGTTCACTCTTACCGTATTTTCTTCTTCGAGCAAGCTGAAGATGGTGGCTTTATCTCTCCTGCGCATTACCCAGAGCAGGCAATGTCTGCGGTAACCACTCACGATATGCCAACCCTACGCGGTTTTTGGCATTGTGATGATCTAGCGCTAGGTCGTGAGCTAGGCATTTATCCAGACGAAGAAGTGCTACAAAGCCTTTACCAAGATCGTCATGAGAACAAACAAAAGCTGTTAGATACCTTGCACGGTCACCAAAGTATTCCAGATTACATCTCTCGTGATGTTAACTGGGTAGGCATGGATAAAGGCCTTAACTACGGTATCCAAGTACACATGGCAAAAGGTAGCTGTAACTTGTTATCTGTTCAGTTAGAAGACTGGATGGAAATGGATAAGCCAGTTAATGTACCTGGTACTTCAAGCGAATATCCAAACTGGCGTCGTAAGTTAACTTGGAACCTAAGTGACTTGTTTAACAACCACGATGTACAGCACTTAATGTATTCATTAACAGACGCTCGTAACAAAGCTAGCAAGTAAATTTGATGCATTTATAAACAAGCGCTCTTCGGAGCGCTTTTTTTTGCCTATGAAAATGTTTTCTATCTCACTTTACTACTGATTAATTGAGAAAAGCTCGAAGAGTTGCGCTAACCTAAGCATTAATGACCAAATCCCCTTATTCTCAGGACGTTAAGGTAAGTACATAATGAAACAATCTTTGTCTTCTCAGGTTTCTAAATTAGTTCAACAATTGTCCAGCGTGCGTTTAAGTGAGCCATTTAATGCTCTGGGTTTAAACGCAAAAGCCAAAGGTAAAGGCTTGGTGTTAAGGGCTTGGCAACCTGATGCAAAAGCGATAACTGTGATGTCGCTAAATGGCGAAGTTTTGGGAACTATGGGCCAGTTATCTCCTCAAGGCCTTTTCGAATTAGAGTTTGATGCTGAAGAACTCTTTGCTTACCAGTTAGAAGTTGAATATGCCGACAGCAAACTAACAGTAGTAGACCCGTATCAATTTACCGACCTAGCTTATGATGGCTTAGCCACAATGACTCACGCGCCGCAAAACCTTTACCAGGTGTTAGGCGCACAAGTTAAAACCATTGAAGTGGACGGCGTTCAAGTAAAGGGTGTTCGTTTTGGTGTGTATGCGCCTAGTGCATCAAGTGTGAGTTTAATCGGTGATTTTAACCATTGGGATGGTCGCCGCCTGCCTATGCAGCGTTCACTAGATGGGCATTGGGTGCTGTTTGTTCCAGGATTAGATTCTGGCACCAAGTACAAGTACGAATTAAAAGATCGTCATGGCCACTCGCTGCCACATAAAACTGATCCTGTAGGTTTTAGCTCTGAGCAGTACCCGTCATTTGCCTCTGTGGTTTGGGACCATGACCAATATCAGTGGAATGACGATGAGTGGATACGCTCTCAAAATAACGATAAGCGACACCAACCAATGAGCATATATGAAGTGCATCTTGGTTCTTGGCGTCGCAAAGTTGAGGCCACCGGCAACAATTATTTGAGCTATCGTGAACTAGCTGTTGAGTTGGTCCAGTATGTCAAAGAGATGGGTTACACTCACATTGAAGTATTGCCTATTTCTGAGTTCCCATTCGATGGTTCTTGGGGTTACCAGCCTATCGGTTTGTTCGCTCCAACAAGCAGATTTGGCAACCCAGATGACTTTAAATTCTTAGTCGACCAATGCCACCAAAATGGTATTGGCGTTATTGTTGATTGGGTTCCTGCGCACTTCCCAAGTGATTCTCACGGCTTAGCCCAATTTGATGGCACGCATTTATACGAATATGAAGACCCACGCCGTGGGTGGCACAACGATTGGAATTCATACATCTATGACTTTGGCCGCGATACCGTACGCCAATTCTTGGTTGCCAGTGCTCTAATCTGGTTAGATAAATTCCATGTAGATGGTTTACGAGTAGATGCAGTAGCATCGATGCTTTACTGGGATTACTCACGAGAAGAAGGTGAGTGGGTACCAAACGTAGATGGCGGAAATCATAACTACGAAGCTATTAGCTTACTTAAATGGTTCAACGAAGAAGTTTATCGCCAGTACCCACATGCTATGACCATCGCAGAAGAATCAACGGCATTTGCGGGTGTTTCTCGCCCTACATTTACCGGCGGCTTAGGCTTTGGATTTAAATGGAATATGGGTTGGATGCATGACTCTTTAACTTATATGCAAAAAGATCCTGCATTCAGAAAGTATCACCACAACGAAATTACCTTCGCCATGGTTTATAACTATGACGAGAACTTTGTATTGCCTATTTCACACGATGAAGTTGTTCACGGTAAGGGCTCATTGCTAGGGAAAATGCCGGGTGATGAATGGCAACAGGCCGCCAACCTGCGAGCTTATACCGCATTTATGTACGCGCATCCGGGTAAAAAGCTAAACTTTATGGGTAACGAGATTGCACAAGCTAGCGAGTGGAATCACGATTCAAGCCTTGAGTGGAATGTACTGGAATACCCTAAACACAAAGGGCAGCAAGAGTTAGTTAAACAGCTAAACAAAGTGTATCGCGAGCACCCAGCGATGTTTGAAGGTGATTATGACTCTCAAGGTTTTGAGTGGATTGATCACGACGACTGGGAAAAAAGTGTGTTGGTATTCCAGCGTAATGCCTTAAATAGTCAACAAAAAGTAATTGTAGTGAGTAACTTTACCCCGGTTCCTCGTGATAACTACCGTTTGGCTGTGCCAGAGCAAGGCCGCTACCGCATCATTTTGAACTCAGATTCAGAAATGTACTGGGGCGGCAACTATGATGCAGGAATTGAATTCCAATCTGAATCCGTTGCTAGCCATGGACGCGAAAATTCTGTGATTTTAAACTTGCCACCGCTATCAACATTGTATTTAATCAAAGTAGATTAAATACATTGTTTATACCCCCTTGCTGGAGCGAGGGGGTAATAAGGTTTGCATGTCTACAAGAAGTCAATTAAAGCCTTTGCCTTTTAGCCTGAGTCATTTTCAGGTTTCCCCTGGAAGGGATTATCCTCTCGGCGCCACTCTCGACGAAAATGGTTGTAATTTTGCCATTCATGCCGGCGATGCGAAGCATATTGAGCTGTGCTTATTCGACGAACATGAAAATGAAGTTGCGCGCCTAGTCTTACCTGGTAAGCAAGGCGGTATCCGTTTTGGTTATGTGAAAGGTATCAAGGCAAATCAATATTACGGTTATCGTGTTTTTGGTGCTTATCAACCCGAGCACGGCAATTGGTTCGATCCTAGAAAACTCATTTTAGACCCTTACGCAAAGGCCATCTCTCGTCCACTAATATGGGATAGCAAAGCCTACCAAGAAGATAATGCAGACTTAATACCTAAGTGTATTGTTTGTGATGATCACTTTGATTGGCAAGGTGTGACTAAACCTAATGTAGACCGCCAAGATATGGTGTTATACGAAACTCATGTTCGAGGGTTTAGTAAGTTAAATACCCAAGTCACCGAGCAACACCGAGGTAGCTATTTAGGTGTATCTGATAGCGCTAGTATTAAGCACCTAAAAGATTTAGGTATTACCTCTGTTCAGTTGTTACCTACAGCTGCGTTTATGTCTGAGCCTAGATTAAAAGGCTTAGGGTTAAGTAACTATTGGGGGTATAACCCAATATTATTTATGGCGCCAGAGCCACGTTATGCTAAATCAAATGCCTTAATTGAGTTCAAAACCATGGTGCGCGAGCTGCACAGAAATGGGATTGAGGTGATTTTGGACGTGGTGTTTAACCACACTGCAGAGTCTGGTGATGATGGTCCAACCTTGTGTTACAGAGGTTTAGATAACAAACACTATTACCTGTTTGAACGGATTGGAGATAGCCCAGACTATAGCCATTACGCCAACAATACCGGATGTGGTAACAGCGTTAGTTTAGATCACCCGGTTAGTTTGAGGCTAGTGCTTGATAGTTTGCGCTATTGGGTTGAAGAGATGCAGGTAGACGGCTTTCGTTTCGACTTAGCTGTTAGCCTGGGCCGCGAGAATAACCATTACACCAGTCAAGCTGCATTTTTTAAGGCGGTGGCTCAAGATCCTATTTTGTCTCAAGCGAAGATGATCGCAGAACCTTGGGACATCGGCCCTAATGGTTATCAATTAGGTCACTTCCCAGAACGCTGGATGGAGTGTAATGATCGATTTAGAGATACCAGCCGCGGTTTCTGGAAAGGTGAGCATGGCTTATTGGGCGAGATGGCGACTCGTATTATGGGGTCGCGTGATCTGTTTTTAGCCAGCCGCAGAAGTATTCATACTAGCGTTAACTATATTTGTTATCACGATGGTTTCACTTTAGAAGATTTAGTTAGCTACGAACAACGTCATAACCATGCAAATGGTGAAGAGAATCGCGATGGTCACGGCCATAATATTTCTGCCAACTATGGTGAAGAAGGGCGAACTAAAGACAAAAAGGTTTTAGCTTTACGTCGTAAACAAAAGCGCAATTTACTCGCAACGTTAATGTTATCTCAAGGTGTACCGCATTTCCTTGGTGGTGATGAACTTAGCCGAACTCAGCAAGGCAATAACAATGCCTATTGTCAAAACAATGAAATAAGCTGGTTTGACTGGAATTTGGACCGTGATCAACAACAGTTCCTAATCTTTTGTCAGCAACTGATGGCACTGCGCAAACGTTCTCGTGTTTTTCATTATTTGCAGCTGGAAAATGACAGTTACGAGAAATGTCATTCACAATTACATGGAGTGCGGTGGTATCGTCACGATGGTGAGAACATGCACCAAGAAGACTGGCATCAATCGCACGGTTGGGCCGTGGCAGTTGAAGTAAGAAACCTGCGAGAATCAAAAGAGCGTTGGTTATGGATTATTAACGCTAGCTCTCATGAAATTGACTTTGTTATCCCAACTGCCGAGGGTAAATCAATTTGGTGTCAACAAATGGATACCGCAAATGAGCAAGCCATATTCGAAAAGAAACTTCGCGGCGTAAGTAGTGTCAAACTTAAAGCAAAATCAATGTTATTGTTGGAACAAGTAAAATCGTGAGTAAGATCGTAAAAGACGAGCAAGAATGGCATGCCTTATTAGGTGAAATGGCTTACCAAGTAACTCGAAAGGGAGCCACAGAGCGTCCATTTTCAGGGACTTTGCTACACAATAAACAACAAGGTGTTTATCATTGTATTTGCTGCAATCAGGCACTATTTAACTCTGAATCAAAGTTTGATTCAGGTTGTGGCTGGCCGAGTTTTGATAAGATTGCAGAGAGCAGGGTAGTTACGTTTGTAAGAGACCAAAGTCATAACATGGAGCGGATCGAAGTACGCTGTAGCCAGTGTGATGCGCATTTGGGCCATGTATTTAACGATGGCCCTACCGAGACAGGAGAGCGCTACTGTATTAACTCAGTCGCTCTTGACTTTACTGCTGAGTAAATCCCCCACTATAAACGGTATTGTCTTTTTTCTATTTGCTTAAAGATAATACCGGCTTCTTCTTTCAATACCTTCTGTTGCTCTTCTGATAGCTTTAACTTGTGGTTAAGACCGGAGTAGTCTTGCTTGCTGTGATCTTCGAACAAGGCCGCTACTTGAGCCCACAAATAGGCATGACGGTAATCTTTTAGGGTCATGTATTGGGAGGTAATCGCTTCTGCATATTTGGCAGGTATTGTTTCTTCTTCACCAAACAGCTTAAAGGAATTTTGCAGGATGTTGATAGTCTTTTTAGCGTCTTTGCCACTGTAGTAAATAGCTAACGTCCACTGTAAATCGGGGTGATTCAGCTGGTCTGTTCCCTCAAGGGCAAGAAAGCGTTCTCCAGCTGCTTGATCGCGAAACTGTGTCCAGTGATACATAGACAAAAATGGGTAATTAGACTCTTTAGTTTCTGCTTCTAAGCGCTCAAGCTCTTCAAGTGAAGTTAGTAGGCCGATTACTCGTTGAGTTTTACGAGACTTGTCGTATTTAGGTTCAATGCTGGCTGCTAGCTCTATGCAAAAATTATAGTCTCGGTAGTTTTTAATGAGCTGGTATTGGTTTATTTCACTTGCTTCATTCATTTCATTGAAGCGGCTAATGATTACCCCATTGCGCTCTTTTTTACACCAACCATCGCGGTTTAAGTCTTCACATAATTCTGGGTTGTTTTTACAAATGCTTTTAACTGAGCGGCTACCAAAGCCGAATAAATCAAATCCCGAATCGCAACCACTTAGTACTAGAGGTAGTGCTAAAAAAAAGCTATAGCCAAATGGCTTTACTAAAGACAAATCATTTCCCTGAATTCAATTTAAACAATGCTTTATTGGGCTAAGATTACCACAAATATTTTCCATATAGCTTCTCCTAATTTGCCCAGTTAAGTTAAGTGGTCAGAATATAGCTTGGCAGTGTTGTGTCGGTTTGTTAGTGTTCCCATAACATTATAGGAGTGATAAATGGATGTAGATAAATTGTTAGCTGCAATTAGCCCTGAGATTTACCAGAATATGCTAACGGCGGTTGAAACGGGTCGCTGGCCTGATGGCAAGCCAGTAACTGATGAGCAACGAGACCATACCCAGCAAATGGTTATCTTGTATCAGTCTAAACATAACCATCAGCCCCAACATTTTACTGTTGGAACAGATGGCGAGTTAGTAATGAAATCCAAACAAGAGTTGAAACGTCAGTACAAAGAGGACCAAACTATTATTAGTGTTCCGCAGAATGACAGTTAAATAGAGATTTCGCCTCGAATGTCTTGGCAAAGTAACTCACGAATTCGCTGGCTAGGTAGGTTTTTACTTAGCAAGTAATGTAATTTGGCCAGTGCTGCTTCGGTAGTCATATCGCCACCACTTACCACTCCAGCTTTCGCTAACGCATTACCAGTAGCATAACCGCCCATGTTTACTTTACCGGTTAAACATTGGCTAAGGTTAATAACAATAATGCCTCTATCGCTGGCTTCTTGTAATTGCTCTAACATTGATTGATGTTGTGGAGCATTACCTACACCGTAACTTAGCAGTATTAACGCCTTAACAGGTTGAAGTAGCAAATTTCCAATAACTTCAGTTGATATTCCAGGGTAGAGGCTAACCACCCCTATAGGCTGCGGCACAATGGGACTTATTTGTAGTGCGCTAATCCCTGTAGGTCGAACTTGCCCTGTGATAACTTCAATATCAATCCCGGCCTTTAACAACGGCGGGAAATTAGGCGACATAAAGGCATCGAAACCGTCCGCATGCGCTTTAGTACTTCTGTTTCCCCGTAACAATTTGTTGTTAAAGAATAAGCATACTTCATGAACCGGGTAATACGCCGCTAGGTATAAGGAATTTAGTAAGTTGGTTTGCCCATCTGATCGCAATTCACTGAGTGGAATTTGCGAACCAGTAACAATTACCGGTTTGCTTAAGTTCTCCAGCATAAAGGATAGGGCTGACGCAGTGTAAGCCATTGTGTCGGTGCCGTGTAGCACTACAAAGCCATCGTATTTTTCGTAGTTGGCTTGTATATCCTCAGCAATTAATTGCCAATGCTGCGGATCCATATCTGCGGAATCAATTAGGGGAGAAAACTCATGTACCGTGAATTCGGGCATTTCATCGCGTTTGAACTCTGGCATCGCCTCTAGGCAATCGCGCATGAACCCAGCAACAGGCACGTAGCCTCTTTCGCTACGTTGCATACCTATGGTGCCGCCAGTATAAGCAATATATATTGATTTTCGATTCATCAGACTATAATTCAAAGAATTTGTGAAATTATAGTCTGATGTTTGTCTAAAGTAATTAGCCGTTTTTGTTTATTTAGTTTGGCTTAAAATTGTTCACATACCGCACAGAAGCTGTATTGACCAAGTGGGTCGCTAAACTTGTCTATTGCAGGCGCTTGTTCAGCAACTTGGTTAAACAATTGCCAATTAGGAACAACATTAGCTAGCGCGGCACTGATTTGACTGTCAAAGAACTGGGCAATTAGGCGCTCTCTTGGATTAAGCGGAGGGGTTAAAGTTTCTACTTGGTAAGAATCCAACTCGTTTATACTCGCTGCGTAATCAATTGCGTCGTTTAAATCCCCTAGTTGGTCAACTAAGCCGTTGTTTAGTGCATCTTGGCCAGTCCAGATTCGCCCTTCGGCAATCTTTTCCATGTCAGATAACGGAATGTCTCGTCCTGAGGAAACTAGCGATAAAAAGTCGTGATATCCATGTTCAACATTAAGTTGAATAATCTCGGCCAACTCTTTTGGTAAGGGTTGGAACGGGCTAATCTCAGCCAGTGGACTGGTTGCATAACCATCACTGCTAATGCCTAACTTGGCTAAGGCGTTTTCTAAGGTGGCAAACATACCAAAAATACCTATAGAACCAGTAATGGTTGTAGGACTAGCAAAGATTTGATCCGCAGTTGATGATATCCAATAGCCACCACTAGCGGCTACGCTGCCCATGGAAACAACTACAGGAATTCCTTGTTCTTGGATTTGCTGCAATTTTTCGCGGATAAGCTCAGAGGCAAATGCGCTTCCACCAGGGCTGTCTACGCGCATCACTACTGCTTTAATCTGCTCATCATCCAATACTTGATTGAGCTGGGTTAATACGGTGTCGGCTGCAATTACCTTTTCTTGTCCGCGGCCTCCAACAATGGCGCCTTGGGCAACAATGAGGGCGATTTTATTTTCACTGGACGGTTCGTCTACCACGTTTTGCAGATATTCTGCGTAATGGCGAGCTTGATAGCTGTCGCCTTCGTCATTTTCACCAAAAGTATCCACTAATATTTGTTTAGCTTGAGCGCGGGTAGTTAACTGGTCGACTAAACCAAACTTTTCTGCATATCTAGCCCCGTTGCCATCTACTGTTTTTAATCGCGCTAGCAAAGCCGATGGTTCAGGCAGAAGGTGATTGACCGATAGTTGACGGTTGTTAGCAACGGTATTTAGATAAGCTGACCACAATTGGTCCATCCAGCGCGCTAAATCCTGTTTTGCTTCATCAGACATATCGTTGCGTAGGTAAGGCTCAACAAACGATTTGTGGGTTCCTACACGGAACACATGGGTGGTGATATCTAACTTGTCGATGGCATCTTTAAAAAACAAACGACGTGAGTTCATACCACGCATCAACACAGCGCCTTTTGGATTCAGTAATAACTGATCTGCAAAACTGGCTAAATAGTATTGGTGTTGGTCATAGTAGTCGGCATAAGCAATGATGGGTTTGTCGCTGTCTTTAAATCTTTCCAAGGCTTTGCCAATAATTGCTAATTTAGTTTGGCTGGTATTTGGCATTGCACCAAGCTCTAACACTAATCCGGTAATGTTGCTATCAATTCTGGCTTCATCAATGGCTTTAACCACATTGTGCAGGTCAATTTCTTTTTCTGTGTTGTTACCTAATAATTCGTTACTTAGCTCGGCCATCGGGTTAACACGTTGGCGCTGTTCTACTATTTGCCCATCTAACACAATCCTTAGAGCTGCAGCACTCGGTGGTTCAACGGGTTCTTGACTAACACTGCTTAATGCAATGATGACCATCACAACCATAAACAACAGAAACAAATTAACTAATAGAGAGCGTATGAAGTTTAAGGTTCGCCAGAAAAAGCGAAATATGTTCTTAATTAATTTAAACACTGTGGGTCACTTAATAATGTCAACAATAACTAAACGTTACCATAGTCATATAAAACAGGCACCTGCAAATATTTAAACAAATGTTTGAAACAAAGGTTTGGTTTGTATACTCTATTAACAGTTTCATAACATTAACCATGGATTGAGGTTACACAGATGACCAAGTACCCCCATTTACTAGCGCCATTAGACTTAGGTTTTACCCAATTGCAAAGCCGGGTTTTAATGGGGTCTATGCATACTGGTTTAGAAGAAGAGAAGGGTGGTTTCGAAAAACTTGCCGCCTTTTATGCACTAAGAGCAAAAGGTGGAGTAGGTTTAATTGTTACCGGTGGTATCGCCCCTAATTTTAGAGGGCGCTTAGCACCAAACGGCTGCCAGTTAAGTTTTCCTTGGCAAGTAAAAAAGCATCGCACTATTACCGACGCGGTGCATAAAGAGGGCGGAAAAATCGCCCTGCAAATATTGCATGCTGGTCGATACGGCTACCATCCATTTAATGTTAGTGCTAGTAAGATTAAAGCGCCTATTTCCCCCTTTAAACCTAAAGCTATGAGCGAACGGCAAATAATAAACACCATTAAAGATTTTGCCAACAGCGCAAAATTGGCTAAAAAAGCCGGTTACGATGGTGTCGAAATTATGGGCTCTGAAGGGTACCTAATTAATCAGTTTATTTGCGCCCGCACTAACCAGCGTAGTGATGGTTGGGGTGGAGGTTACCAAAATCGTATTAAATTTCCCTTAGAAATTGTTAAGAAAACACGTGCTGCAGTTGGAGACGATTTTATCATTGTATTTCGACTGTCGATGTTAGATTTGGTTGAAAAAGGCAGCACTTATGACGAAGTTGTCACCCTAGCTAAAGCACTTGAACAAGCCGGGGTAACTATTCTAAATACTGGTATTGGTTGGCACGAAGCCCGTGTACCAACTATCGCCACCAGTGTGCCACGAGCAGCCTTCGCTTGGGTAACAGAGAAGATAAAGCAACACGTTAGTATCCCCATGGTTGCAGTAAACCGAATTAATACACCCGATGTAGCAGAGAACATATTGCGGTCAGGGCAAGCTGATATGGTTTCCATGGCTAGGCCATTGTTGGCTGACCCTATGTTTGTAGAAAAAGCCAAAAATAATCAAGCTGCTCTAATAAATACCTGTATTGGCTGTAACCAAGCGTGTTTGGATCATGTCTTTAAGCAACAGCGAGCGAGTTGCTTAGTTAATCCGCAAGCCTGTTATGAAACAGAGCTTACGTTCGAAAAAGACTCAAGCAGTAAAGCTATTGCCGTTGTGGGAGCAGGGCCTGCCGGACTGGCATTTTCTTGTTATGCTGCGGAGCGTGGTCATTCCGTTACCATCTACGACCAAGGTTCTCAGATTGGTGGCCAATTTAACTATGCCAAGCAGATTCCAGGCAAGGAAGAGTTCTACGAAACCTTACGCTATTTTGCAAATAGAATTAAACAGCTAAACATTAAGGTTGAATTAGAAACTAAGGTTGATGCGCCTATGTTAGCTGGCTTAAACGCCGATGAAGTTGTGATAGCTACCGGTATTTCTCCAAGAACTCCTCCGATAGAAGGCATAGAGCACGATAAAGTTTATAACTACTTGGATGTATTAAGAGACCATAAAGAAGTAGGAGAGCGAGTCGCGATTATTGGCGCAGGCGGAATAGGCTTTGATGTTGCCGAGTTTTTGGTTGAGCAGAAGCCTTCGCTATCAACCAATGTTGGACGTTGGCTTGATAATTGGGGAATAGATAGCAGCATGGCAGAAGCCGGCGGATTAAAAGAGCACAACAATCATCCTGCTTTACGTAAGGTGTATTTATGTCAACGTAAAGCCAGTAAAGTGGGTAAAAACTTGGGTAAAACTACCGGCTGGATCCATCGAGAAACCTTGAAGAAAAATCAAGTAGAGATGCTAGCAGGCGTTGAGTACAAAAAAGTAGATGATCAAGGCCTACATATTTCTGTCAACGGTGAAGACTCGATTCTTGAAGTTGACCATGTGGTGGTTTGCGCTGGACAAGAGCCGTTAAGAACCTTGCATGATGATTTAACAGCGTTGGGTGTTAACTCTCACCTTATCGGTGGAGCAGATGTAGCAGCAGAGCTTGATGCCAAGCGTGCTATTCGCCAAGGTGCTGAACTAGCGGCGCTTATTTAACTTAAGCCAATGCTGAACGAGAGCAGCTGTTTGCTTGGGGTTTTGTTTTACCCAATCTTGCAACTGCTTGAGTTGTTGATGCCGCTCTAAAACCATTTCAAAAGCGCCTAAACCTGCGGGTACTTGGCTTTACTTTTAGCATAATTCGCGCACAATGGCGCTATATTTAAGTGGTTAAGGAAAACAATGAAAGCCTTAGATTTATTACTAAATCGTCACTCTTGCGCGCGTTTAGCTGCACCAGCACCAGAAGGTGCAGAGCTGGAAACCATTTGGAACGCTGGCCTTAGAGCTCCTGACCATGGAGGCTTAAGTCCTTGGCGTTTTATTCATGTTAGTGGTGAAGGCCTATCAAAGCTTGCGGGAATTTTTGAACAAGCAGCACTAGCAGAAGAGGGCGATGCAGAAAAAGCGAAAACCATGCCGTTTCGTGCTCCGTTAATAACTATTGTGATTGCCTCACCCAAAACCCATTCAAAGGTACCTGAGATTGAACAAGTACTGTCGGCTGGTTGTGCTGTGCATGCCATGCAAATGGCAGCCTATGCCCAAGGGTATAATGGTATTTGGCGAACAGGACCTATGGCATATAGCTCAATTGTAAATCATGAACTTGGTTTAGCCGAACATGAATCAATTGTTGGTTTTCTCTATCTAGGTAGCCCACAAACTAAGGTAGCGAAGCCAAGGGAATTACCATTCAAAGACTATGTCACTTGGTTGTAAATACTTATGGCTAAATACCGACTGTATTACGTTCATGACCCTATGTGTTCTTGGTGCTGGGGTTATAAGCCAACATTGCTAGAACTTGAGAAGATATTGCCTAGCAATATCGAGTTGGTGTATTTACTCGGTGGTTTAGCACCCGACTCAGATCTTGAAATGCCTGCAGAGATGCAGGCTTTTTTGCAGCAAACTTGGCGGAAAATAGCCAATCAATTGGGGACTCAATTTAATTATCAGTTTTGGGAACTAAATACCCCAAGGCGTTCTACATATCCAGCCAATCGAGCAGTTCTTGCAGCGAAGCTTCAGGGTGCTGAGAAAGCAATGATAGTTGCTATTCAGCAGGCTTATTATTTAGATGCAAAAAATCCCTCAGATCTATCTGTATTAGTTGGTTTAGCTGAAGGATTAAACGTAGACCTAGAGAGGTTTAAGACTGATATTTGCGGTGAAAAACTGAATGCTAATTTACTCGAAGAAATTCAGTTTGCTCGAAGCCTGCCTATTCAAGGTTTCCCATCTTTAGTGCTAGAGAAGGATAGTCACTTTCATTCGGTAGGTTTAAATTATAAAGATGCCCAAGCAAGCCTTGAGCATATTCAACAGTTACTGGCTTAAATACCTAGCTCGTCAAGTAAGTCTTGATCAATGGTTTGCGCTACGTCTTTTGGCTCTTGCTCTGCTTTCTTCTGTGTAGCGGCTTGCTCGATAAGATCATCCGGATCAACATCGTCTTCTGTTTCAAACTCATGAAGTTTAATGAACTCAGTTTTATCCATGGCTAGTTCAAGATAGAAGATGTTGTTCTTAGCGGTAGTGAAGGTTACTCGTCTAGCTTGAGGTCGGTCCAAGTTTGTATCAATTGAGATTAAAACTTGCTTGTTTAAAGCCAGCATTTTGGGTTGGTTTTGAGTGAGAGAGGTTTGTAATTCTTTACCAATAACGCCAGTAAAGTAACCCACCATCTGATTCATTAATTCACCCATTACGTTACCCACTTCGTCAGCGGTATGTTGCTGAGCGAGCTCTGATTCTGGGATCCCCATGTGAAGCATGTAATTGCGGTAAATCTCCATGGCCGCATCGGCAGTAAAGTTAATAACCACTAAACCAGAGAAGCCGCCATCAAACAGAACAAAACAGCCAATATCAGGCTTTAAACAAGTCTTGTTTATCTTTTGCACCATGGCTGAATATTTAATTTCACTGGTGGTAGCCTTGCTTAATACATTGGTTACCGAGTTACACAAGGTAAGTAATACGTCTTCAGTGGTTACAACTTTTAATTTTTTCATGTAAATCCTTTTTAACTACTTCCCGGCCGCGCCGTGGTAATGGGCTTAAGTATGGATGATGAATACAAAGCTGTATAGCTTTGATTGCTAAGCTATATGCAGCAAAGAGTTCGAGTGTGAGGATGATCTAGAAATAAAAAAGCCTCAATAAAATTGAGGCTTTTCGCGATATTTAGTGATTAACTAAATATTAGTATTCGGCATTTTTAGGTGCGCGAGGGAACGGTATTACGTCACGAATATTGCTTACGCCAGTTACGTAAGATACTAAACGCTCAAAGCCTAAACCAAAGCCTGAGTGAGGTACAGTGCCGTAACGACGCAGGTCGCGGTACCAAGAGTAGTCATCTTTATTAAGGTCTAGCTCTAGTAAACGGGCGTCTAGCACGTCCAAACGCTCTTCACGTTGGCTACCGCCAATGATTTCGCCAATGCCTGGTGCTAGAACGTCCATCGCTGCTACAGTTTTACCATCGTCATTCTGGCGCATGTAAAACGCCTTAATGTCTTTAGGGTAGTTTTTAACTACCACTGGCGCTTTAAAGTGTTCTTCTGCCAAGTAACGCTCGTGCTCTGAAGACATATCGATGCCCCATTCTACGTCGTACTCAAACTTTTTGCCGCTATCCTTAAGGATTTGAATTGCGTCGGTATAGTCTACCTGTGCAAAATCGGCACTTACAAAGTTCTCTAAACGGCTAATCGCTTCTTTGTTGATACGTTGGGCAAAGAAGTTCATGTCGTCCATACGCTCATCAAGAACCGCTTTGAATACATACTTCAACATGTCTTCTGCTAGTTTTGCTACGTCTTCTAAATCAGCAAAGGCCACTTCAGGTTCAACCATCCAAAACTCAGCCAAGTGACGGCTAGTGTTTGAGTTTTCGGCGCGGAAAGTTGGGCCAAAGGTATACACTTTAGACAAGGCACAAGCGTAGGTTTCAGCATTCAACTGACCAGATACTGTCAAGAACGTTTCTTTGCCAAAAAAGTCTTGTTGATAGTCAATATCGCCTTTTTCACTTAGCGGTAGGTTGTTCATGTCTAATGTAGATACACGGAACATTTCACCTGCGCCTTCGGTATCACTACCGGTAATAATTGGCGTGCTTACCCAAACATAACCTTGTTCGTGGTAAAAGCGGTGAATCGCTTGTGATAAACAGTTACGTACACGGGTTACCGCGCCAATTACATTGGTACGAGGGCGTAAGTGAGCGTGTTCACGTAAATACTCGATGCTGTGGCGTTTTGCCGACATTGGGTAGCTGTCAGGATTTTCGACCCAACCAAGCACTTCAACTTCTGTAGCTTGAATTTCAAATGATTGGCCTTTACCTGGCGATTCAACAACTTCACCAGTTACTACAACCGAACAGCCGGCAGTTAGTTTAACGACATCATTCTCATAATTGGCTAGGGTATTAGGTGCCACAGCTTGAACGGCGTCGAAACATGAACCGTCGTGAATGGCTAAGAAAGAAAGACCTGCTTTTGAATCACGACGAGTGCGGATCCAACCCTTAATTGTTACTTGTTGACCAACGCTGAACTTTCCGCCCAAAACGTCTGTCACTGAAGAATGCGTCATAGCAAACAACTGCTCCGATTTGATAGTGCTAATATTGTAAGGTGACCAATGTTACTTCTTAGGGCTAAAGACTCAAGTAAAAATTGATAAAACTCCGGAAATCGATAACTTATGTTAAGGAAATACGCTTGTTGGAATAAAGGTGAGTGGGTAAATGCGGCAAAATAGAAAAGAACGTCGAAAAGGGCCGGATGGTCTTCAAAAGCTATTTGTGATTATTTCATTGTTAGCTTGGACAATGTTTATTGGTTCTTTGGTGGTTTATCATTATGCAAGACCAGAGATAGCTTACAGCGCTTTTCAAACCACCGACGGGCAAGGATATAGAGACCACTGGATAGAGGATTTAAGGCAAGTATTTGTGTTTTTGCTGTGGGGTTGCTGTGGCATTACCTTAGCGGGCATTTTTGTTAACTGGAGCCGCTCTCGCCGCAAAACAGACTATTTCAAAATGAATATGGGTCTGCTAGCGGTGATAGTTATCGCTATTTTGTTGTTCTATTACCTCAAGCTGTTTAGAGGCTAGTCAGCACCTTAAAAATAGCATCCGTCAACTTTTGAAGCTGGCTTGCTGAAATGGTGTAGGGCGGCATGATGTAGATCAGTTTTCCAAAGGGTCTTATCCATACACCGAGTTCCACAAACTTCGCTTGAATGTCTGCTAGATTCACCGCCTGCTTTGCCTCAACCACCCCAATGGCACCTAATACTCTAACATCTGTTACAGATTCTAAGCTTAGGCACTGTTTAAGTTGTGTCTTAAGTGATTGTTCGATCGTCGCAACCTTAGTTTGCCAGCCTGAAGCAATAAGCAGCTCAATGCTGGCATTTGCCACCGCGCATGCTAGTGGGTTACCCATAAACGTTGGACCATGCATAAATACGCCAGCCTCTCCGCTACAAATAGTATTAGCAACAGATTTGCTGGTGATGGTCGCGGCAAGGCTCATGTAGCCGCCCGTTAAGCCTTTGCCTAGGCAAAGTATGTCTGGCTCTATCTCTGCGTGTTCACAGGCGAATAATTTACCGGTGCGACCAAAACCAGTGGCTATTTCATCGGCAATTAATAATAGCTGGTATTGGTCACACAGTTTTCGCAGTTCTGTTAAGTATTGAGGGTGGTAAATACGCATACCGCCAGCGCCTTGAACTACAGGTTCTAAAATCACAGCCGCTATAGACTGATGATGTTGCTCGAGTATCTTCTCCATTGGTTTAATGTCTGCTGGGTCCCACGTTTCCTCAAAGCGAGTTTGCGGCGCTTCGCAAAACAGATGCTCGGGTAAGAACCCTTGATAGAGTTGGTGCATACCGCCATCTGGGTCACATACCGACATAGCGCCAAAGGTGTCGCCGTGGTAGCCGTTTCTTATGGTGGCAAACTTGGCACGTTTTTCACCTTTTGCGTGCCAGAATTGCAGCGCCATTTTTAATGCAACTTCAACGGCAACAGAGCCTGAATCACTAATAAACACTTGCTCTAAACTTGGTGGTGTTAGCGCCACAAGCTTTTTAGCAAGCTCAACTGCTGGTTTATGTGTGAGCCCGCCAAACATCACGTGCGACATATTGCCAAGTTGGTGAGCGGCTGCCTGGTCTAGCTCAGGCACTTTATAACCATGAATACAGGCCCACCATGAAGCCATGCCATCAACGAGTCGCGTGCCGTCTTCCAAAACAATCTCGCAACCTTCGGCTGAGCTCACTGGATAACAGGGCAGTGGTTTAATAGAAGACGTATAAGGGTGCCATAAATGTTGTTGGTCGTAATCTAAATCTATGCTCATTAATTAACCGTTAGTAAAGTTATGGGTTTTTTAAAGTTGACAGCGGCTTGGCTGTCGCTAGACTAGCGGATTATTATTTCTAAAGAAAGCTTCTCAAATGACTCAAGCACTCCGCCACGATTGGACCGTACAGGAAGTAAACGATTTGTTTGCTTTGCCATTTAACGATTTATTGTTTCAGGCTCAATGTGCGCATCGCGCCAATTTTGATCCAAACCAAGTACAAGTATCTACCTTGTTATCGATTAAAACTGGCGCGTGTCCTGAGGATTGTAAGTACTGCCCACAAAGTGCTCACCATAAAACTGACCTTAAAACAGAACGTCTATTAGAGGTTGAACATGTACTGAGCGAGGCCAAGAAAGCCAAAGCAAACGGTTCCACTCGCTTTTGTATGGGGGCCGCATGGAAAAACCCTAAACAGCGCGATATGCCTTACTTAGTGAAAATGGTTGAAGGCGTGAAAGAAATGGGTATGGAAACTTGTATGACCCTAGGCATGCTAGAGAAGCAGCAAGCTGAAGAACTGGCTGACGCAGGTTTAGATTATTACAACCATAACCTTGATACTTCACGCGAGTATTACCAAGAGATTATTACCACCCGTACTTACGACCAACGTTTAGATACGCTAGATAATGTGCGCTCAGCAGGTATGAAAGTATGCTCGGGCGGTATTATGGGCATGGGCGAGACAGCTACAGACAGAAGTGGTTTATTGGTTCAGTTGGCTAATCTACCTCGCCATCCAGAGAGTGTTCCCATTAACATGCTGGTAAAAGTGAAGGGTACTTTACTTGAAGATGTTGATGACATGGACCAATTTGAGTTTATTCGCTGTATAGCGGTTGCTCGTATCATGATGCCTCGCTCGCATGTGCGTTTATCGGCAGGACGTGAAGAAATGAACGAGCAGGTTCAAGCACTATGTTTTATGGCTGGCGCTAACTCTATTTTTTACGGGTGTAAGTTGCTTACTACGCCAAATCCTGATGAAAACCAGGACATGCAGTTGTTTAAAAAGCTAGGTATTCGCCCTGAGCCAGCAGCGCTAAAAAATGGTACTGAAGAGCAAGAAGAAGATCTTTACAAAACCTTGGTGAAACAGCAGCAGAAAAACAGCCCTTCACAATTTTACGACGCCTCGTAAATGGCATTTGAATTTGTAAAACAGCAAGTAGAAAAGCGCAAACAGCAACAGTTGTTTCGCCAGCGCCGATGTCAATCTAGCGCCCAAGGGCGTTTGATTGACATTGATAACCAACAGTTTGTGAATTTCTCAAGTAATGACTATCTCGGTTTATCTCACCATCCAAGAGTAATTGATGCTTGGATAAAAGGTGCAGAGCGTTATGGAGTGGGAAGTGGTGGCTCTCCGTTGGTAACCGGTTTCCAAAAAGCGCACTACCAATTGGAAGAAACACTTTGTGAATGGCAGGGACGTGAAGGTGCATTGCTATTTAACAGCGGTTTTTCAGCTAACCAGAGTGTTATCAAAGCTCTACTCAAAAAAAATGATGTGCTGATCCAAGATAAACTTAACCACGCCTCATTGATGGAAGCTGGCGTATTGTGTGACGCCAACTTTAGTCGTTTTCAACATAACTCTGTAAGTCAGCTTGCTAACAGGTTAGAAAGCCAACAAGGTGAAAACTGTTTAGTGATCACTGAAGGCGTTTTTAGCATGGACGGTGATCAAGCACCGTTAAAGCCCATTAGTGATTTATGTAAACAACACAATGCTTGGTTAATGGTTGATGATGCTCACGGTGTGGGATGCCTAGGTGATCAAGGCAGAGGTTCTCCAGACCAACAAAACCTGACACCCAGCGATCTACAAATTCAAATGTTAACTTTTGGCAAAGCACTAGGTGTTTCTGGTGCAACGATTTTATGTGACCAAGCGCTTAAAGACTATTTGGTTAATTTTGACAAAAGTTATGTCTACTCAACTGCGATGCCAGCAGCCCAAGCTTGCGCGATAACCGAAGCTATTCGGGTGCTGCAAACGCAACCAGAATTGCAGCAACAGTTAGCTGATAATATTGCACTGTTTAGATCGTTAGCAATCGAAAACGATATTGCAGTCGCTGATTCAAATACTGCTATTCAACCGATTATTATCGGTGAGGCTGACAAAGCATTAGCAATGGCCGAGTCGTTGCAAGGCAAAGGTTTTTGGGTCTCTGCAATTCGTCCTCCTACAGTGCCGGTAAACACCGCTAGGCTGCGGATAACCTTAAGTAGTCATCACCAAGCACAAGATATTGTTGATCTTATAAATGCGATTCATGAAGTAAGTAAAGAAAACTATGGTCATCGATAAACAGCAGGTTGCTCGTCATTTCTCTAAAGCCGCTGATACTTATAATGATTATGCCGAGTTGCAACGCAGTATTGGCGAAACATTATTAAGCTACTTACCTAATAAGCTTTATCCTCTAGCGATAGATTTAGGCTGTGGCACTGGCTATTTTTCTCGTTCTCTAAAGGCTCACTCATCTCATGTTGTAGCCTTAGATTTGTCTTTAGCAATGGCTACTAAAGCAAAGCGCTATGCTCAGCCATCTGCAGCGTTGGTTAGTGATGCGGAACACTTAGGCTTAGCCGACGATAGTGTAGATTTAGTATTTTCAAGCTTAGCTTTGCAGTGGTGCAATGATCTTGCAGCTGCACTAAAAGAAATTAGAAGAGTACTTAAGCCAAATGGCGTTTTGTTATTTTCTACTCTTAGCCAAGGTACCTTATTTGAGCTTGAACAAGCTTGGTCTAGCATCGACTCCAACCGTCATGTAAACCGTTTCCTAACTCAGGATGATATTGTACAAGCGGCTAGTAAAGCCGGTTTTAACAATGCCAAGTTTCATCATGAGCAACGAACACTTTGGTATGAACATGCCTTTTTGTTGTTGGCCGATTTAAAAGGTATCGGCGCAAACTATGTGGTTGGGGGAGAGCCAAATTCAACAAATCGCGGTCAACTAAAGGCTATGGCTAGAAACTACAAGGATATGTTCGGCCAAGCAGCCAACAACATGCAAATTAGTGCCACCTATAAAGTGAGTTATGGAGTATTGATTAATGACTAAGTCTGTTTTTATCACCGGCACTGATACAGAAGTAGGTAAGACCGTAGTAAGTTGTGGCTTGGTAAAAGCGCTACAAAACAAGTTCTCAATTGTTAATGGTTTTAAGCCCATTGCAGCTGGAACTGAAATGTTTGATTCGGTTGAAGGCAATGAAGATGCGCTGGCATTAATCAAGGTCAACTCCAGTGAACTCGACTATGCAGAAGTAAATCCAGTAGTGTTAAAACATGCGATAGCACCCCATATCGCTGCAAAGCTTGAGAAAAAGCCGGTTGATAGCGTGTTAATGGCCAGTGGATTGCAGCGTTTAGTTGGTAAATCTGATTTTGTTGTGGTTGAAGGAGCAGGCGGTTGGCATGTGCCACTTAATGAACAAGGGCTGATGATGTCTGATTGGGTTGCTGAGCAAGGTTTACCAGTAGTGTTAGTTGTTGGGGTAAAGCTTGGATGTTTAAATCATGCCTTGCTAAGCGCTGAAGCGATAAAAGCCAGTGGTTGTAACGTGGTGGCTTGGGTGGCTAATAATTTAAGTGAGCCTTCAGATATATCAAAATTGAATATCAGCTATTTACAAGATGCCATAGATGCTCCTTGTATTGCTGAACTGCCTTATAACACCAGCCTTAACGCTAACTTAGCAGCGGAATGCTTTGATATAGATACTTTGGTCAGCCAAATCTAAACGCATTTACCTTATTTAAGCCATTGAAAAATGTGAGTTATACCCCATATATTATGGTAATTGGGTAATTCCATCATAATCGAGGAAGACGATGAAACGTATATTGTTGTTTTTAGGCACTAACTTAGCTGTTGTTCTAGTGCTTGGCATTGTAATGAACATAGTGTTTTCTGCTCTTGGGATCTCCACCCAAAGCATGGGCGGCTTGTTGATTTTCTGTGCTATTTTTGGCTTCGGCGGCTCTATCATTTCTTTGCTTATTTCCAAGTGGATGGCAAAGCGTTCTACCGGAGCTCAGGTTATTACTACGCCGAGAAACCAAACCGAAGCATGGTTGGTTGATACCGTGGCAAGGCAAGCAAAAGCTGCAGGCATTGGTATGCCAGAAGTTGCTATCTACAATGCACCAGATATGAACGCATTTGCTACTGGCGCTAAGCGAGATGATGCCTTGGTGGCTGTGAGCACAGGTCTGTTAGATAACATGACTCGCGATGAGGTTGAAGCTGTTCTCGCCCACGAAGTTAGTCATATTGCTAATGGCGACATGGTTACCCTTACTCTAATTCAAGGTGTAGTAAATACCTTTGTAATGTTCTTAGCGCGAATCATCGCTAACGTTATTAGCTCTGCTATGAGTAACAATAATGAGAACGGACAAGGCATGGGCACCTTTGCCTATATTGCAACTGTGTTTGTGCTTGAAATGGTGTTTGGTATTTTGGCCAGCATTATTGTTATGTGGTTTTCGCGTCAACGCGAGTACCGCGCAGACGAAGGCTCTGCCAAGTTAGTTGGTAAAGACAAAATGATTAATGCTCTACAACGATTAGGTGGAAGTAGAGAGCCAGAAATGGAAGGCTCTATGATGGCCTTTGGTATTAATGGTAAACGTGCAATGAGCGAGCTGTTTTTAAGCCACCCACCTTTAGAAAAACGCATTGCCGCATTACGAGCACGTTAAGCTCGGTCAATCGACCAAAAACTTTAATGAAAGTGCCGCTTTGTCGGCACTTTTTTGATCTTGCGCTTAATTTTTGAGCGTAAACTTTTAAGTTTGTAATATCCTCATAATTTTTTAAACTGTTTGCTTTCTTTTTGCGTCCGGCGCAAGCAGAATGGATGGCTAGTTTTAGTTGTATGCTCAGGAAGAGTTAAGAACTATCAGGGATATGAAATTTAAGTTTTTATCAATCAACGCAAGTAAGATTGGAATACTACTTTTTTTTAGTAGTGTCTTACTCGCATGTCAAAGCCAAACCCAAGCTCTACGTGTAGCCGTGTCTCCTTGGCTGGGCTTTGAACCTATATTCCTGTCTAAGCAGCTTTCTTTCGAAGGCTCTAATGCATATATCGTAAATGAACTAACAACTCCCAGCCATGTCATGCACGCTCTTAAAAGTGGGCAGGTGGATGCTGGTTTCTTAAGTCTCACCGAAACAATTAGTTTATTATCCGAGCGAGTAGATTTAACTGTAGTTGCGATTATCGATAGAAGTGTCGGTGGAGATGCATTAGTCACACGCCAAGATATTAAGAATATCGAACAACTAAAAGGTGAACGCATCGGCTACGAGAGCCTATCGGTAGCCTCTTTAGTGATGGATGACTGGTTACAAGACACCAAGGTTAATGCTGATGATTTTGTCTTGGTAGAAGCTAAACTTGATGAGCAATTGGCCCTATTTCGCAAAGGTGAAATTAGCGCGGTGATGACCTCAGGTCCAATTCAAAGCCGTTTGGTAGATAACCTATCAGCCAACGTTTTATACAAAAGCGCTGCACAAGGCCAACCGTATTATCGCGTAATGGTGGTAAGAACTGATGTCTTACAAAAAAAGCGAAACGGTATTTCGAATTTATTGAAAAACTTTTATAAAGCCAACACTTGGTTAGAGGAGCATTCAAGAGAAGGCTACAAGTTAATCGCTAAGCGAACTCAGCTTTACAGTAAAGAAGTTCGCCAAGCTTACGGAAATATTCAAATGCTTAATGCTCAGCAAAGCATTGCACTTTTCTCTGGTAATTTTATTTTGGGGCTTGCGCAGGAAAAAGCGCAACGTATGGCTGAGTTGGAATTGATCCACCGAGCACCTGATTTATCGCGTAGTTTTACCAGCGAGTGGTTATTGGAGTTGAACGGTGTATAGGTTTAAACGGATTTCATTGAGTGTAGTAATACCTATTTTGGCCTTGGTATTATTAGTTATTGCTCAAAGTTTATTATTGTTAGGTACGCTGCATGAGCAACGTAATAAAATGGCTGAACATGCTAGCCAACGTTTGTTGCATATTGGCTATCAGCTTCAGCAAAGCCTTTCAGACAGCTTATCTCGTCATCAATGGGATATTGCTGAGCGACAGCTAACCCTTGTAGCTTTAAATCAACAATTGGACTCACTGCAGGTTATCGATCCGCAAGGTCTGGTTCAAATATCTAATAAACGTGCAGAAAAGAGCCTGTTTGCTGCAGACAATGCTAATTATTTCAATACCGAACTATTTAATCAGGTAAAGAACAAGCGTTCACCAGTATCGCAAGTATTACCTGAACATTGGCAAGTGAACTTGTATCTACCATTAGATATGGGACCTCGAGAAGACAGCCTGCGAAGAGCTGAGCAGGGCGCAATATTTGTAAGTTATAACCTACAAAATACTTGGCTAGTAAAGCGTGAGATGATTATCGATGAAGCGATTAAAACCTTCATCTACATGTCGGTGGCTATGCTGTTGTTAGTATTAATGCTTAACCGACTATTAGTTGCACCTATTAACAAATTGGTGGGGCGCACTAAACAAATTCAAACTCATCGCAATGCGAATATTGCAGCAAAAAGCCAAGGTGAAATCGGCGCTTTAGAACATGCAATTGGTAAAATGGCTAATGGCATTCATAGTAGCTTTGCCCAACTGCAACGCAGTGAACAGCGCTGGCAATTCGCCTTAAGTGGCTCTGGCGATGGCATTTGGGACTGGAATTTAATCACTAACTCTGTGTACTACTCGCCACAGTGGAAAGCCATGTTGGGTTACCAAGATAGTGAAATAGGTGAAAAGATTGAGGAGTGGGAATCTAGGATCCACCCGGAAGACTTAGACAAAACCCTTAATGAATTGCGTAAGCATTTGAAAAAGAAAAATAAAGTGTATGAGTCAATGCACCGGGTTAAGCATAAAGACGGTCACTATTTGTGGGTATTATCTCGAGGCATGGTCGTTGAGCGCAGCGAACGCGGTCTACCTTCACGAGTGATTAGCACACAGACAAATATTTCCGAAGTACGTTCAGCTCAAGAGCTAGTGCGCTTTCAGTCTTCTCATGATGACATTACTCGATTGTCAAATCGCCGTAAACTTCTTGAAAACTTAGACCTCGAAATCGAAAGAGGGCGTAAATCTAACAAAGTTGGCGCGTTAATTTACCTCGACATTGACCACTTTAAAAACGTAAATGACATGTTAGGTCATGCTGCAGGTGATTTACTGCTTCGCTTGATCGCTCACCGTTTGCGTGAGGGGCGCACCAGTACCGAAACTGTAGCCCGCCTTGGCGGTGATGAATTCGCTTTATTAGTGCCAAATTTATCTACCGATCGCGAAGAAGCTAAGCAGCTTGCTAGCAACATGGCAGAGCATTTAGGACGGGTTATTCACAAAGAGTTTGTGATTAAAGGTAACCAAATATCGCTAAACTTAACCACAGGTGTAGCCTTGTTCCCTAATCACGATAGTAATGCTACCGAGATTTTACGCCAGGCAGACATTGCGCTTTATCATGGTAAAGATAATGAACGCTCCAGTGTTCATGTGTTCTCTGATCAAATGGCAGACGAAATTCAAGAGCGTCACCAACTAACAAAAATGATGAGAGAAGCGCTAGAAAACGAAGATATGGTGGCATATTTTCAGCCTCGCTATAACGCCAATTTTGAGATGGTGGGCGCCGAAACACTGCTTCGTTGGTTCGACACCAAATTAGGGTGGATTTCTCCTGGACGGTTTATTCCTCTTGCTGAGGAAACAGGCTTAATTGTTACCCTAGGACAATGGGTTATGCGTAGTGCCTGTGAAACCCTGAAGACTTGGGAAGATAGAGGTTTACCAGAAAACTTTAAAACCTTATCAATAAACGTTAGCCCCAATCAGTTCCACCGCAATACCTTTGTGCAAGAAACGCTAGCGATTATTCAAGAAGCGGGATGTGACCCTAAACTCATTGAATTAGAGATTACAGAAGGTGTATTGGTAGATAACGTGCAAGACACGGTAGAGAAAATTCAAGCGCTGCGTGATATAGGGGTTCGTTTCTCGGTAGATGATTTTGGTACCGGCTATTCGTCACTGGCGTATTTGAACAAGTTGCCAATTAACTGTTTAAAAATTGATAAATCCTTTGTGAGCGAATTACAAAGTGGTGGCAGTGAATGTGCCATTATTACCACCATTATCTCAATGGCGGAAAACTTAGACTTAGAAGTTATTGCAGAAGGTGTGGAGACTGAGTATCAATTAGAGTTCTTAAAGTACCGTCGTTGTACGGTTTACCAAGGGTTCTATTTTAGTGAAGCACTTGAGCCTGAAATCTTTGAGGAACGTTTGTTTATTGGTCAGGCTGAAATAGCCTGACCAATAAGGTTAGTTACGCTTTTCTTGTCCAAGAGTGGAACTTCTCAAGATAGGATAGGATTTTCTCGGGAGCGTGATTACGCTTCCATTCACCCGCTACATATTTGTTTGCTTCCATCATGGTTGGGTAGGCATGTATTGTTCCTAAGATTTTGTTTAAACCTAAGCCATGTTTCATTGCTAAGGTGAACTCTGCTAATAATTCTCCAGCATGCTCACCAATAATGGTTGCACCAAGTATTTTGTCTTTTCCTGGTACGGTAAGCACTTTAATGAAGCCTTTAGTTGCACCTTCAGCAATTGCGCGGTCTAGTTCTTCTAGCTCAAACTTAGTCACTTCGTAACCAATATCCTGTTGCTTAGCTTCTTGCTCATTTAAGCCTACACGAGCAACCTCGGGATAGGTGTAGGTTGCGGCTGGAATTACCGAGTAATCGGCTTTAAATTTTTTGAATCGACCAAACAGCGCGTTTACAGCGGCATACCAAGCTTGATGAGCGGCAAAGTGGGTAAATTGATAAGGCCCTGCCACATCGCCAACAGCATAAATATTGGGGAAATTGGTTTGCAAATGTTCATTCACCGCAATGGTGCCACGCTCTGAGTTTTCAATACCAAGCTCTTCTAATCCAAAGCCCTTAGTATTTGCAACACGGCCTAATGCGAGTATCACTTTGTCAAAAACAACTTCTTTTTCTTGCTCGCCTTTAATCAGTTTTACACTTTGCTGACCGTTTTGATTATGAAAGCTAACCGCTTTCCAACCCAATAATAGATTGATACCTTCATTGGTAAACTGTTCTTCTAATAGCTTACTCACCTCTAGGTCTTCTCGGATTAATAAGTGGTCGGCCATTTCTATTTGGGTGACTTCGGCGCCTAATCGAGCAAAACTTTGGGTTAATTCACAGCCAATTGGACCACCACCTAACACGAGTAGCTTCTCTGGGAGTTGTTTAAGCTGCCAAAGCGTATCTGAAGTTAAATACTCGACCTCTTGCAAACCGGGGATGCCCGGTACTAGTGGTCGAGCACCAGTAGCAACTACAATGTTTTGGGTAGTCACTGATTTACCGTCTATTTCGACTTCCCAAGGGCTAATGATTTTTGCGGTGCCTTGAACACAGTTAACCCCTAATTTGGTATAACGCTCTACCGAGTCATGTGGTTCAACTTGTTGAATAACATCATGTACTCGTTGCATTACCTTGGCAAAATTTGCTTGTGCATCAACTTTTTCATAACCAAGTTTTTCTGCATTGCTCGCTTCATAGGCAAACTTTGCACTGCGTATTAATGCTTTAGAGGGTACACAACCAGTGTTTAAACAGTCGCCGCCCATTAAGTGCTTTTCAACTAAGGTGACTTTTGCTTTAACAGCTGCAGCGATGTACGAACTCACTAAGCCACCTGCACCGGCTCCAATAACTAACATGTTGTTATCAAATGAACTTGGCTTTTGGTAGGGGGCGTAGACTTTGCGTTGCTTAATGCCGTTTAATATAGCCTTACTAATGTAAGGAAGAATACCCAATAGGGTGAAGGCGATAAGTAGAGACGGTGACAATATTCCCGATAAGCTATCTAACTTTGCTAACTCGGTGCCTGCGTTCACATACACTACGGTTGCGGGGAACATGCCTATTTGGCTTACCCAATAAAAGGTTTTAAGAGGCAGTTTGGTTAATGCCATTACAAGGTTGATTAAAAAGAAAGGAAAGACTGGTATTAGCCTTAAACTTAAAAGATAAAAAGCACCTTCTTTTTCTATACCTTTGTTAATACTCTTTAGTTTGTCGGCATAGCGCTGTTCTAAGCTGTCTCTAACTAAGTAGCGAGCTACTATAAACGCTAAACTCGCGCCGATAGTACTGGCAAAAGAAACCATTATTACGCCGTTCACTACACCAAATAATGCGCCGGCCAGCAAAGTAAGTAGGGCGGCGCCTGGTATCGAAAATGCGGTTACAAAAACATACAAAAAGAAATAAGCAACAATAGACACTAAGAAGTGATTTTCTACAGTGCTTTGTAAATCAGCTTGGCTTTGTTTAATGGTTTCGAAGTTAAGCCATTGGCCTAAGTCGAACCACAGGATAAGACCGACAATAACAGCGAGCACTGCTACAACAATCAGTTTATTTGGTTTCATATTTTGTTCTCTAAACAGTAGTGACAGTTTATAGACCGATAAGCTTATGATTCTATTTCACAATTTTAACGTTGTTAGTATAGGCTAATATGAAATCACTGATTAGCTTAGGCTTATTTAAATCTAGCAAAGGTAAGTCTGTATTAAGCTTATCGGGGCTAGCCACAGCGATGACGTGCTTGTCATTTGGGAACAACAAAGGTTTACCAAGATCGCTTCGATGAATTTCTATTTTTGCCACTTCACTATGTCGATAGCCTTCGATGATCACTAAATCGCATAGTTGCCAGTTTATCCAAGACAACTGTTCGTTTAAGTCGTCATGTTGCTGCTGAAGACTAAAGTGGTACCGTTTATGAGGGCATGAAAGTATCACCTGTTCGGCGCCGGCCTCTGCAAACTTATGGCTGTCTTTACCCGGTTTATCCAACTCTATTGCGTGATGGCTATGTTTTATAACCGCAATACTTAAACCCCGTGCCTTTAACAAAGGAATAAGTTGGCTTAGTAAGGTGGTTTTTCCGCTGCCGCTATAGCCAGCCAAGGCGATGATTGGTTTTGGCCAGTTTCTAGTCATTTTATCTCCAAGTTAGTTATTTTTTACCAATTTAACAAAGCCTAAGCAGATAAGTGGTTTTAAACTTACAAAAAAACATTAAACTGAGCGCTTAAAGGATTTTCTAAGGATTTGTGCATTTGTTTTTTCGCTTGTGGCCGATGTTGCTTGTTTTGTTTACCACTTCGGTAGCAGCGATAGATTTTGATTACCAAGGCATTTCTGGTGAGTCAAAAGATAATGTAAAGGTCTACCTAGAAGCGCAAACCTTTCCCGATAACAGTAGTGCTCGCCGTATAATCAGCGCCAGTAGTGAACAAACCAAACGCGCGCTGCGTGCCCTAGGCTATTACCAAAGTGAAATTACCATAACAGAAACCGCTGAGAAAAAGTTCTTGGTGGATGTAGAGCTAGGTGAGCGGCTGCGAGTAAACAAGTTTGAACTGGATTTTGTTGGCGCAGCAACTAAAGACAGTCGTTATACCGGCGCTATAGCTCGCAGTGGCTTAGCAGAAGGACAAGTGTTTACCCATGCCGCCTACGACAGCCTTAAATCAGAATTCGACCGCCTAGCTTCTCGATATGGCTACTTCGATGCGGTTTACCATAAAGCAGAAGTTCAGATCAGTATTGTAAATAATACCGCCGACATTTATTTAAGTTATGACTCTGGCGAGCGATATCGTTTTGGCGACATCGTGTTTACAAATCCTGAATTACCACGAACCATGTTTGCTAATTTGGCTGAGTTTAATAAGCAAGATCGTTACGATTCACAAAAGGTAGGCGAGTTTAACCAACGACTGGGTGAAACGGACTACTTCCAAGTGATTTCTGTACGACCGGATATTGGCAATCGACATGATGGTGAAATCGATTTATTGGTTGGTTTGCAATTAAAGCCGCGCGATACCTTTGAGGTGGGTGGTGGTATCACTACCGATATTGGCCCTAGAGTTAGATTAAAATGGACCCGACCCTGGGTGAACGAAAATGGCCATAGTATTACTTTTGAAATTGAAGCCGCAGAGCCAAAGCAAAGCGCTCAGTTTGTTTACCGGATCCCCATAGATAATCCAGTAGACGATTACGTGGATATTCAAACCGGTTATATTCGAGAAAAAACCAATGACACCGAAAGTGAAAAGACTATTTTGTCTACCACCCGCCAATGGCGTTTAGATAACGAATGGAAGCCTTCTTTGTTTTTAAAGTGGCAACACGAAGAATATCGCCAGGCTGATCAGTATTCGGTATCTGATTTGGTGCTACCCGGTGCTAACTTCGCTCGTTTGCGTACCCGTGGTGGTTTAGACCCATACTGGGGTGATAACTTACAAGCTAGCTTAGAAGTGGGTCATCCTTATTGGGGTTCAGATGTAGAAATGTTGCGCTTAGCGGGTTTGGGTAAATGGCTACGTTCTTATCAAAATCATCGCATCTTACTTAGAGCCGATCTTGGTGGCATTCTAGTTGATGATATTACCGATGTACCTGCATCTATGCGTTTCTTTGCCGGTGGCGACCAAAGTATTCGTGGATATGATTATAAAACCATTAGCCCAAAAAATGACGACGGCCAATTGATTGGTGGTAAATATCTCACCGTGGGTAGCGTGGAGTATAACTATCAATTTGCTGAAAAGTGGCGCTGGGCTACTTTTGTAGATGCCGGTACCGCAACTAATGATTTTTCTGAGCCGGTTTCTGTTGGTGTTGGTATGGGTATTCGTTGGCTAACGTTAATTGGTCCATTACGCTTAGATGTTGCGAAGGGCTTACAAAATGAGTCTGATCCGTGGCGTATTCACTTTTCTCTAGGGCCTGATTTATGATTTTTCGGGCTGTTAAATACACGCTAATTTCTATAAGCGCTTTACTATTTTGTTTGATACTTGCGTTATCGTTTACGCCAAGTACCCAATGGATATTAACTAAGCTTAGTGATTTAGTTGATGGTCTAAGCATCATTGAGCCCGATGGTAATCTGTATAAGGGCATAAAGGCGCAAAAGCTGAGCTGGCGGCAAGCCGGCTTGTTGGTTGAGTTAAATGATTTAGAGCTTGCTTTAGACTGGGTGTGCATTAGCCAAACTAAACTGTGTGTCGAAAAACTAATTAGCTCAACGCTTACTGTTGAGGTCGATACTCAAGCTATGGCCCAAGCCTCAACAAGTGAGCCAGAGCCTCTTGAGCCAGAAGAAGACACCGGCCCTTGGCAGCCTCCATTTCCATTTGTGGTTAATCTACTCAATGTGAGTAACGCTTCTATCATCATTGATGGGATAGATATTTCTTGGCAGAAAGTGCTTATTCAAGCCCATTGGGCAGAAGACAATATTCGAGTAGAGCAGTTGCATTTAAACAACTGGCAAGTTGCGCTACCAGCAGGTAGTGAGCAAGAAGAGCAAGCCAAGACAAGCAGTGAAGAATCTAAGCCACTATTACCACTGCTCATCGAAGTACCACAGATCACCATGCCATATCGGGTAGATGTTGGCGATCTTCAATTAACTGAAGGTAAGTTAAAGCTGGATACCCAAGAGTTAGAATTTCCTGTAGCTAAACTACGTGGAGTCTTGGGTTTTGCAGAACTAGAGTTAGCGAACTTATACTTAGAAAGCCCATGGGGAAATCTGCAACTCAGTGGTAAGCAGGCATTTCAAAACCGGTATGCATCTCAGCTAGAAGGTGCTTGGGATATGCCGCTGGCTGACCAACAATTGCGCACCAACTTTCGCTTAAACGGCGATGGTGACGAGCTAAATGCCGAAATTACCACATCCGGATTGATTGAAAGCCAATTAGATAGCCAAATAGCTTGGCTACAAACAAACCTGCCTTTTGAATTACGAGCTGACCTAAACAAAGCGTTTAGCTTGGTTGATGAACAGCTCACGTTGACCAGTCTAAGTCTTAACGCCAGTGGTGACCTAAGTGGTTATCAATTACAGCTGCAAAGCGACTTAGCCGGTGTTCAAGATCTTTGGTTAAACGCACAATTACAAGGTGACTTGAACGAATTACAAGCATTTGACATTCAAGGTGAATTACTTGAGAAACTAGTCATAGATGAAAGCAGCGAAGATCAATCGCTTGATCAGAATAAGTTAAATGGTACTGAGTTTAATGAGTCAACCCGCAAGGTGGTTGGTGGATTTCAGTTTAGCGGCGCTGCAGCTTGGTCACCTACCTTAAGTGCTCAACTAAATGCTGACATAGATAATTTGCAGCTTAGTCATTGGCTAGATCTCGGCGAAGATATGGCCCTGCCGGACTTAGATGGCAAACTTGTTGCTAGCATCGAAGACCAAGTGTGGTCGCTAGAAAACGCGAATATTACAGGTGAGTGGTTAAAGCTTCCTTTGAGTATTCAGGCATCAGCAAGTGGAGACTTAGCAAAACAAACTAATCAAGTTGATGCATTAATCGCTCTAGCAAATACTCAAATTAATAGCAGTGTGCAGTTAAACGAACAAACCATCGCAGTAAATGCCAATTTAACAGCAACTCAATTAGCAGAGTTACCTTGGTTAGAAAGTGGGGCAGCAACAGCGCAAGTTAAAGTAACTGGCGACCTCAACCAGCCCGCGGTCAATTGGCAAATTAAAGGCGAGCAGATTGCAAACAAGCAAATAACACTTGATGCCTTAACCAGTAAAGGAAACCTGAGCTTAGATGAAAGCTTTTCTGGTCAGCTTGATCTTGCTCTAGCTAATCTCAAAGTTGCTGGTGAAACTGTAAACGAAGCAACGCTTAAGTATGTGAGCAAGAATCAAAATCAAACGCTGAATCTGGCTGTTGAACAGTCGACTCGTAATCTACATTTGGATTTAACCGGTGGAGGCACCTTATCGTCCTGGCAAGGTCAGTTGTTAAAAGCTGATTTAACCGCAGAATTGGGCACTTGGTACTTATCAAATCCTATCGATCTTGCTTATCAAGATTCGGTCGCAAGTGTTGGGGAGCACTGCTGGTCTCGCGATGACAGCGAGTTGTGTTTGTTATCGCCATTTTCTACTGACGGCAATAGTAAGCTGGACTTGCGGGTAAAAGACTTTGATTTTCTGGTATTAAATCACCTACTGCCAGAAGGAACTGAGTTGCAGGGGCAAGCATCTGCAGAAGTTAACGCGCAGTTTAGTCAATGGCTTCCTGAGACAGCAAAAATAAACTTACATCTAAATCCGGGTTCAGTTATACAAAAAACTGAACTCAATGAAGTAACCTTAAGTTATCAAGTGTTAAGCCTAGACGCTGATCTAGAAGGTGATAACTTGCAGTGGCAAGCCTTATTTGAGTCAGAAGAGTTAGGTGCCTTGCGTTCATCGGGAGTAACTTCGATTGATAAAGAAGGACAAATAGACGGCAAATTAGATATCGACAATATTCGTCTCTCGCCTTTGCTTCCATTTGTAACGGTTCTCGATAACTTAGAGGGTCGAATAGACGGTGAAGTTATAGTTAAAGGGCAGGTCATTTCACCTAAGTTAGATGGAGAAATAAATCTAACTGAAGGATATGTATCTGGTCCCGATGTCCCCCTGAGTATTGAGCAACTAGAAACGCAAATCTTGCTAGACAACCAGCAAGCCAATATCGCTGGTAAATTTAATAGTGAGGGAAGAACAGCTCAATGGCAGGGCGAATTTGCGTGGCCCAATAATAACTTAGAGGGCGAGTTAGATATTAATGCCAAGTTACTTCCAATTATTGTTGATCCTTACGCTACCTTAGCTGTCTCGCCAGATATTAAAATTAAGTTAATCGACGACCTTATCGACATTGGCGGCACGGTCGCAGTCGAAGAGGGCGCGATAAAAGTTAAATCTTTGCCAGAGTCTGCAGTTTCAGAGTCTTCGGATGCGATTGTCATTGAAGAGCAAAGCGAAGCTGTTGCTTCTCAACGTACAAAGATAGATGTGACAGTCACTTTAGCCGAGGAGATTACCCTAGAGGCCTTAGGTTTGAATACTAACTTAAAAGGTCATTTAAACTTAAAACAACAACCTAGCGAACCCTTGCTAGCAGATGGACGCATTGAGTTAGTCGATGGGCGCTTTAGAGCTTACGGGCAAAACCTACTTATTGAGAAAGGTTGGATCATGTTTACTGGTCCTTTAGAGCAACCTTATCTTGATATTCAAGCAGTACGTAATCCAGATACGATTTCAGACGATGTCACCGTTGGGGTGCAAGTTGTTGGCTTAGCCGATGCGCCGCAGGTTAGTTTGTTTTCTGAGCCATCTATGTCGCAAAATGAAATGTTATCTTATCTACTGCGCGGGCGAGCATTAAGTGATAGCGAGCAAGATGATAATGCCTTGTCATCGATGTTACTTAGTGCCGGTCTCGGCAGAGCAGAAGGGCTAGTGGGTAATGTAGGTAATACACTTGGCTTAAATGATTTGTCACTAAGTACCGCTGGTTCGGGCAGCTCCACTCAAGTAGAAGTAAGCGCCTATGTATTACCTGGGGTTCAAGTAAGATATGGCATGGGAGTTTTTGACCCGGTTAACGAACTCACCATTAAATATGAGATCTTGCCCAAATTGTTTATTGAAGCATTCTCTGGCTTAAATAGCGCACTAGATGTTTATTACGAGTTTTACCTAGAATAAACCATGTGTTTGGTTTGCAATGTATAGATAAGGATCATTATGAATAAACAAATCATGGCAAGAGCTATAGTTGTTGCTGTCATCGTTGGTTCGATCTTAAACCTAATAAACCAATGGGATATTGTTAACGGTGCGAGCCCTAAGTGGGGCGCGCTATTATTCACCTACTGTGTTCCGTTTTTAGTATCTTATTTTAGTGGTGCGATGGCTAACGGCAATAAGTCAGCTAGCAATAGCAATGATGAGTTAATCGAACAGCTTAACCAAGAGGTACTAAATCTAGAATCAACATTAGAACCACTCGCTCCATTACCTTCAAGCACTAAACAAAGCCTGCTTAGCATTAAATCGCTGTTAAAAACTAACGCTTAATTGTCTACAAATAGCCCACTAAGTTTGATTGTTGTTTAACATCTCACTAATTCCACTCGTTACAAAATTACGTTTTAGTGTTTAGTTATATATGTTGCTTATGAGCTATGTCGCATATGATGGATATCGTAAATAAGGTTAACTATAAAATAATAGCCTGGTTAAACTTGTTGAACCAAAATTGTTTCCGAAAAATATAAGATGATTTCGGAGATCAAATGAGCACAATTAACCTAACGGTTAAGGAAAAAGTAGCCTACGGTTTGGGCGACATGGGATGTAATTTTGTTTGGCAAACGGTGATGCTGTTCTTAGCTTACTATTACACCGACGTATATGGCCTATCCCCGGTACACATGGGTACCATGTTTTTGTTAGTTCGTTTTATCGATGCGATAACCGACCCAATAATGGGCTCGTTAGTAGACAGAACACGGACTAAGCATGGTCAATTTAGACCTTATATTTTATGGATGGCCATTCCGTTTGGTATCGCCTGTATGGTGACATTCTATACTCCCGATTTAGGTTCTACTGGCAAGGTAATTTATGCTTATGCTTCATACATTCTGCTAACACTAATGTATACCGCCATAAACGTACCTTATTGTGCGATGGCAAATGCCATGACCAATGATCCTAAACAACGTGTGTCCTTGCAATCTTATCGTTTTGCTTTAAGCACCGCAGGCGGTTTAGTGGTAGCTCTGGTAGCTCTTCCTTTGGTTAAATACATCGGACAAGGTGATGAACAAAAAGGTTATCTTGGTGCGATGGTTGTGATGGGTATTGGCGCAATGTTGTTGTTCTTTTATTGTTTCGCAAATACCAAAGAGCACCATACTGCTGAGCTGAGCCCAAGCAAAAAAGGTTCTACCTTTAGTGATGTGAAGTTACTGTGGAAAAACACCCAGTGGCGGGTATTGTTTATCCTAAATATTGTTTTGCTCACTGGTGTTGTTTTAAAAGCAGCTTCGACCATGTATTACGTAAACACAGTGATGGGGCGCGCCGATCTAGCCACTATGATGATGGTGGCAGGAATGCTGGCTAATATTGTTGGTGCAATGGCGTCTTCGCCAGTTCTTGGCCGTTTTGACAAGATTAAAACCTATAAAGTGCTGATTGGCATTTCTGGAATACTCTCAGCTGCAATGTTCTTTATTGATCCTAGCAATGTGATGTTAGTGTTTGTTGTAATGATAGTGCTAAGCGTTGTGCAAATGAGCACTACGCCATTGTTATGGAGCATGATGAGCGATGTAGTTGATTATGAAAAATCACGCAGTGGTCGTTCGTTAAGCGGCATGGTGTTTTCTACCAACCTGTTTGCAATTAAAGCTGGCATCGCTATTGGCGGCGCCATGGTGGGTTGGATTTTAGCTGGTGCAGGCTATGTTGGTGGTGCAGAGCTCCAATCAACTCAGGCAACTACGTGGATTAACCTACTGTACACCTTTATCCCTGGTGTGTTCTTCTTCTCCTTGGTATTTGTTATGCATTTCTATCGCTTAGATGCGAATACCTTAGAACTGGCAAAACAGCAAAGCCCAGAGCAAGCTAACAAGTTAGCTGCCGATGCAGTGTAAGCCAAATAGCATTTAATAGAAAAAGCCAACATCATCGATGTTGGCTTTTTTGTATTAGGCTTTAGCTTTACTGCTAGTACAAAAGGCTGAAGTACTTTCTGCGGTACTGAGATGATAAAGGGTCGCCATTTAGTGTGGCTAACATGTCTAAGAAGTTCTTTTTAATCTGGCCGTCTAGGCACTCTAAGTCTTTTTGAAGTATCGCTAGCAGCAGTTCAAGAGCTTCTTGATTACGACCTGCTTGAGAATACTGAATAGCTAAGCTTAAGCGCAACTCAGCGCTATCGTCAGCTGTGTTTAGTTTGCTTTCAAGCGCTTTAATTTCAGGGCTTTCGGCTGCTGCTTTTAGCAGCTCAAGTTGGCTTTTTAACTCATGAAAATCGGCCTGTTGGTCTTCTAGCGGCAAGCCGTTTAATAGTGTTTCGGCTTCGTCAGCGATTTGGTTATTAAGCAAGGCTCTAATCAATACTAAGATAATGTCGTTACGTTGTGGGGCTAGATTATGAGCTTCACGTATCACGTTTAATGCTTCTACCGATTGGTCTTCTGCTAGTAGCTCTTTAGCTTTTGCTAACAGTTGCTCCTCAGGTGCAGGTAAATGACGAACAATGGTTTCTGTAACTTGCTCCGGAGAAGGAATGTCGGCAAAACCATCAACTGGGCGACCTTCTTTTAGGATTACTACAGCTGGGGCTTGAGCAACACCAAGTTGCTGAGCAAGCGGCGCTAACTCATCCATATTAACCCGAGCTAAAGTAAAGCTTCCGCCAGTTTGTTGATGGATTTGTTGTAGTAAAGAAAACAGTGGCTCGCACTGAGGGCTAGAAGGCGACCAAAAATGCACCACTACTGGCAGGTTCATTGAACCTTCAATTAACACTTGTTGGGCGTTCTCAAAACTAATATCGATAACAGACGTTGTGGGCTGCATAGCGTTTTCCGTTGGTTGTTTAGCCTTAATTTGGTGACTAAAAGCATGTTTTTCAAGTAAGAATGCTAGATTAGCAAATTAGCGATAAAAATGGATAGCTTAAAGCGGTACTATGGACATTCCTATTGTTAGTGAAACAGGATGTTATGGATACACTGTCGTTAGCTGATCTTACGATCTTATTAGTAGAACCTTCAAATATGCAACGCAACATCATTCGTACGCGATTGCATGAAGCGGGTATTGATAATTTTTTAATGGCAGAGAACTGTCAACAGGCCCTGGACCTCGCAATTAAAACTGCACCAGATTTGGTGGTTAGCTCTATGTATTTCAGCGACGGTACTGCTACCGATTTAGTGCAACAGTTACGAGCTAATGATTTAAGCCGTGATGTGGCCTTTATGCTGATTTCTAGTGAAGCCTGTCACCACACCTTAGATGCAATTAAGCAAGCAGGTGTTATTGCTATTTTGCCTAAGCCTTTCGAATTCACACACCTATTGTCTGCGCTGCAAGCAACCATTAGTTATATAGAGCCAGATAGTGAAGTTATCGATAACTTAGATTTTTCTGATAAAACGGTACTGGTTGTAGATGACAGCCAAACGGCTCGCCGTCATATTTCAAAAGTATTAGAAAACATAGGGTTAACTAAACTGATTTTGGCAGAAAATGGTCAGGAAGCTTTATCGTTGATGGTAAACAACCAAGTCGATTTGGTGATTACCGATTACAACATGCCGATAATGGATGGGGCGGCATTAATTGAAGCATTGCGCCAACATCCAACCTTTTGTGAGATCCCGGCTCTAATGGTGACGTCTGAAAATAACTGCGCCAAGCTTGATGGTGTAAGGCAAAGCGGCGTATCAGCTTTAGTCGACAAACCGTTTGATATTGACGCGGTAAAACAGGTGCTAACCCGGTTGTTTGATTAGCACCGCTGTTGCTTAATCGAAAATTTGATCACCCATTTGATCAATGAACGTTTTACATTTGTGCATGGCTAGTTCGGCGGCGTCGTCTGAGCTAGCGCATGTATCAGAGCGGATAAACATGTGCTCTTTCAATTCACCATTTACAGTTTTACTGATTTGAGCCGCCACACGGTATTGCCCATTTGCAGATTGTGGCTGAGGAGCAATGGTGAACTCGTTGTAAACTTCTGCTGGATAGCTTTTGGGGGTAACTGGCGCAGCTTGGAACATTTTCTTTAAAGCTGAAAAGATACTCATCTTAATGATTTTCCTAAATTTAAGCTAAAACATGTACTACAGCTTTAAGATTGGCGAGCTGTATACTGTATGATGCATGATAACGAGCAATTCAACATAATCACAATGGATTTACTGTGAACTTAGAGACTATTTTTTCTCAATTTAACCAAATGAGTGCTGCTATTACTTTTTCCTTACTTTTTTTGCTAATTGTAAGCCTGTTGGTAAATAGCATAAAAGGTAGAGCTTTTTCCAAAAAAAGCGATGAGTTTACGCTGGTAAAACAACAGCTAGAAACTGAATTAATAGAGCAAAACCAAGCTAATCAACAATTACAGCAGCAAGACCACGACAAAGACATCTCACTAGCCGAGTTACATACCGAACTGCAACACCTGCGAGAGCTTAAACAAGACTTAGATACCTGCCAGCAATTGTTACAACGTGAACAGCAACGCTGTGCTTTACTGCAACAAAAAGACATTGCGCTACAAGAACGAATCAGCTATTTAGAAAAAAGCGAAGAGCGAGTCAACAACCAGTTTGAGCTGTTAGCTAATCGAATATTCGCAGAGAAAGGCCTAGAACTACAACAACAAAGTAAACAGAGTATTGAGTCGGTATTACAGCCTTTAAAGCAGCAACTGGATGGTTTTAAGCAGCAGGTTCAACAAAGCTACGAAAACGAAGCTAAGCAGCGCCACTCCTTAAAAGACCAAATTGTTACTTTGCAATCGCTTAATCAGCAGATTAGTGAAGATGCAGTGCGCTTAACTAAAGCTTTAAAAGGCGATAATAAACAACAAGGTGATTGGGGAGAGCTGATATTAGAGCAAATTTTGCAATCTTCAGGTCTTAGAGCAGGGCACGAGTATCAAACCCAGGTAGTAGGGGTTAACCAACATGGTCAAACCATTAAACCCGATGTTGTAGTGAAACTGCCGGACAATAAGTCAGTTATTGTTGACTCAAAAGTAAACCTTGTTGCTTATGAGCGTTATTACAACAGCGAAGATAGTGAAGCTCAGTTAGCTGCGTTAAAAGAGCATGCTAAAAGCTTACGCCAACAAATTATTGGTTTATCCAAAAAGGATTACCATACTTTGTATCAACTACCATCCTTAGATTATGTATTGTTATTCATCCCAATTGAAGGCGCTTACCTTAGCGCTTTAGAGCAAGATCCTTCGCTAATTAACTTTGCACTAGAGTCCAATATATTGCTGGTGAGTCCAAGCAGTTTGATGGTGGCGCTTAGAACAATTCAGAACTTATGGAAAACTGAGCACCAACAACAAAATGCCCAAGTGATCGCACAACGGGCAGGCAAGTTATTCGATAAGTTTGTTGCCTTCACGGAAGATTTAAAAAGTCATGGACAGCAACTGCAGCGATCTAATGATAGCTATCAAAACGCCATGAATAAACTTAGCACTGGTAAAGGAAACTTGGTTAGGCAAGCCCAGCAACTAAAAGACTTGCAGATAAACGCTAGCAAGTCTTTAGATGCGAAATTACTTACAGATAGCCAGTATGAGGAATAAGCCTATTGGCTAATTAATACCATGGAAGATTGAGCAGCTAGTGATAGCGCCAATTTTCCATCTTTATCGGCAACCAACTCTTCGCTGCTATCAAATACTTTGTAAGGAACTTGGTTTTGTAAGTGGGTTAGGTTTAAGTCTAGCTCTTGAGACTCTCCTCGGTTAATCACCACAATACTATGTTGCTCTGGAAGCCAACGCATAAACACCCATACGTCGTCACTCTCAAGCAGGCTTATAAGGTCACCTTGCTGTAACTCACTACGCTGTTTGCGCAGCGAAATTAGTTGCCGGTAATGCTTAAGCAAAGCGTGTTTCCATTGCTTCTCATCCCAAGGAAAGCAACGTCGACAGTCTGGATCATTAGCGCCAGTTAGGCCTACTTCATCACCGTAGTAAATTGATGGCACACCGATATATGTGAGCAGCATGGTAGCAGCAATTTTTGTAAGCTCTTCACTTTCGTTCACTAAGTGAGAAAAACGCGGCGTGTCATGGCTATCTAATAGGTTGTATTGTGCTAACTGATTGGCGAAGGGGATAGAACCGCGCGCTTCGGCCAGCCAGGTGGCTAAATCAGCTGCGTTAAGTTTAAGAGGCACGTAGCGTGGAACGTCAACTCCCGCCAAGAATGCGACTATGGGTTGGTTAAAACCGTAGTAGTTCATGGCTGCGTCTTCTTGGTCACCTTGCAACCATTGTGTTGCCTCTGCAAAGTGTTCTCCTATCATGTAGGCTTCGCTGTTTGTTTGCTTGATAGACTCTCTAAACTTAGCTACATAATGGGCATTGTTTTGTGCGCTATTATGTTCACCAAGCATGTGAATGACATCGAAGCGCCAAGCGTCGATAGAGAAGGGCGGTTTTAACCAGTGTTTTAGTACTGATTGCTCACCTTCATAGATAGCTTGTTGCACCTCAACATTAGCAAAGTTTAACTTGGGTAAGGTTTCAACGCCTTTCCATGACCAATAGTTGCCGCTTTCATCAAAGTGATACCAATCTTTAAACAGTGAATCTTGGTTATGGTAGGCGCCGCCTTGATGCTGCTGATAGTAATCCATCCAGTGATGTTGATTAGACGTATGGTTAACTACCGCATCTAGCATTAGCTTCATCCCACGGCTTTTCATATTTTCTGATAGGCTTATTAAAGCCTCGTCTCCACCGAAGTGGGGTTCAACCTTAAAGTAGTTGGTGCAATCGTACTTATGGTTACTTGGAGAACAAAAAATGGGGTTAAGGTAGAGAGCTGTTATTCCCAGCTCTTGCAGGTAATCTAGCTTCTGTTCAATACCAATTAAATCGCCGCCATAAAACTCTGTAGCGCCGGTACCTGAATGAGATTTAGCGACAGGTTCTCCCCATTGTTTTTGAACAATTTTTCTACCATCTTCTTGGTAACTGTAATTGTCTTTGTTTGGCGTTAAGCTTGGGTTGCCATTAGCAAAGCGTTCCGGGAATATCTGATAGAAAACTTGCTGTTTCGCCCACTCCGGCGGTTTAGCTTGGCTGTTAATTCTAAAGTGGAAATGTTTTTGTGGTAGACGAGAAGATTCTCCCGCTGCATGTAAATAGCATTGGTTGTCTTTGCTTAAAAACTTAAAGCAATAAAGTGTTAGCGGAGAGTGCGGGCTAACAGGAATGTTGATTTGCCATTTAAGCCAATTACCTTCAATACTCGGCTTAGTCATTTCCATTAACCATTCTTCGTGGTCTGGTTCTACTCGTACAAACACCTTGTGGTAGTTGTGATTAATGGCGGTATAGAGAGTAATTAAATAGCTGTCTTGCTGCTGTATAACCTGACTTTGTGGATGAAAGCGAAAATCAGTCATGTATTTACCTTTTTTGTTTTTTGCTAAGTATCCTAGCAGCAGGGCAAGCATTCAAGTATGAATATTGAATTTCACATTATTTGATTTAGCCTTTGCTTTTTTAACTTTAACAGCAGTTTTAAAGAGCAAAAACGCTTCAGTTGTTTAATAATAGTTTGTATCTAAATAGATTTTAAAGTGCGCAATTGAATTCACGTTTTCTTAAAAACAACATTTCTTGGCAAAAAAAGGCAGGCTTTTGGGCGCTGTTGGTCACCTTATTGTTCGCTGCGGTGCTTTCTCATCGCTACCAAACCATAAAGCATCAAATAGTAGAAGAAGTTGAATTGTCTTTTGGTGGTTTTAAGACAGCTAACAAACACTTAATAAGCCTGTTGTCTCAACGGCTGTCACTGTTAACCCGAACGTTAGGCCTACTCAACTACGTTAATGATGAATCTGAGTTAACACTGGTCACGCTCGCTACCGAGTGGCAGCGAATTGCTCGCGATGTGAATTTAGAGGGCAACTTTTACTACGTTCACCGTGATGGGCGCGTAGACCTTGCTCTAAACCAAAGTAAAGAGGGTCACACTTTAGAGTGGAGCTCTGGTATTAACCCAATCATTAAAAACTATTTTAAAGGCCTCTCATGGAGAGACGAGGGAGTTATATCTACCAAGGTTATCTACGACAAATCTAACCAACAAACTTACTATGTTTTGTATATACCGGTATTTGATAAGTGGTCAAAACTGGTGGGTTGGATGGTTAATGAGTACGATCAGCAGGCGATTAATCAAACTGTACACTTCGTTGGTCGTCCGATGTTAGTCGAGCGCGCGGTTATTGTAACTAGCGACGATATCGTTATAGAAGGCGACTTTAGCCAAGATACCTCCAAGAAATTACTGAACTTGGTTGGCAAACTAGATTATTCATCACTTAGTGACTATTTCGATGACAAGCCTTATCGAGATGGTGCTTCGCCCTATGATGTAGGCAGCGGCTTAATGTTTACCTCAGTACTTGATGAATACGAAGATTCAAACCCTAACACTGCGTTTTTGTATATCTCTTATAAAGACTTAGCTACAGACAGCCGACACTGGTTAATATTTATCGCAATTGTCTACTTGGTATCGATTGTTGGATGCTTCTTTGCCGCTTATTTAACCGAGATGATTCGCCGTGAAAAAGCAGTTGTTGAAGAACTTAACGCGCTGCGAGAAGCTGCTTTTGAAGGAGAGTTTTCACAAGTTATTATTAACCCTACGGGGAAGGTAATGCAGGTGAACCAATACTTAGCAAAAAAAGTAGGTGTAGATGCTGAACAAATGATTGGCACTAAGCTTACGGATTTTGGCCAATCTGACCCTGGATTTGATGAAGTACTTAAAATTGCAGCTGAAGAAGGTAGTTGGTTAGGAGAGGTTTCTATACTTGGTAATAATGGCCTCAATACTATTCAACAAATGACCGTAACGGCTGTTTATTGGCAAGGTAAACTGCATAACTTTGTTTGCTCTAGCATTGATATTAGCGCGCAAAAAACGCTTGAAGACAAACTTATGCAGCTGGCCAATACCGATCCTTTAACCGGTGCGGCAAATCGTCGTCATTTTGAAGACAGCGTATTCCTAGAGCAGAGCCGTAGCGATCGCAATGGTTCTCGGTTTTCAATATTAATGATTGATGTGGACCACTTCAAACAGCTCAATGATCAATATGGCCACGATACGGGTGATTTGTGTTTGATTCGTTTAGTTGAAACGATTACTAAGTTAAAACGAGAAACTGACTTACTCGCCCGTTGGGGTGGAGAAGAGTTTATTATGTTGCTGCCCGAAACCGACCTTACACAGGCAATAAATTTGGCTGAACGACTGCGGCTGGCCTTCGAGCAAGATAAAGCTGTGCCTAGTTTTACTTGTAGTTTTGGTATTACTCAAAGCGAAAAAGACAGTAGCTTTGCTATACTATACAAGCAGGCAGATAAGGCCCTATACACGGCTAAGAATAACGGGCGTAACCAGGTTGTTGAGTATGCATCTTTGATGGAAACGGATTAGTTGAAGCTCGCTATTTCTATTTCTGTTAGCTCTCGATACTCACCAGCTTGTAATTCATTATCTAGCATTACGTCACCAATCTTCTCCCGGTGTAAGGCGATAACTTTGTTGCCTATCGCGGCGCACATTCGCTTAACCTGGTGGTAACGCCCTTCACTAATACTCAGAATGAATTGCTTTTCATTGATACGTTTAGTTACGGCGGGGAGAGTAGGTTTATCTTCACCTCGCAGCAAAAGGCCTTTTGCAAGTAGCTGAAGGTCATTGTCGCTAACCGCATCGGCAAGGCTAACTCTGTAATCCTTAAACTTTTTGCTATTGGGGCTCGTGACTTTATGTGACCATTGGCCATCACTGGTCAAAAGCAATAAACCTGATGTGTCTACATCCAAGCGTCCGGCAGCATGTATTTTAAGTGGTGAGTCTATTAATGACATGGCGCTGGGGTGGTTAGCTTCAGCTTCAGTGCTTAAATAGCCTATTGGTTTATTTAACATGAAATACTGATGTTCGATTAGCTTCAATTCTTTGCTATCTAAACCAACGTTGTCACTTTCACCAATAGCAAATTGTGCATTTGTTTGAATTTGACTATTCACTGTCACACGTTTGTTTTTGATATACTTTTTAGCATCGCTTCGTGATATGTGCCCGGCTTTAGATAGGAATTTGTCTAATCGGCAAGGGTATTTCATAATGGGGTTCTGTTGCTACTTTGCTGTGGCACAAGTTTACTAAACAATGCCGTTAAAGGCTTTAAGTGGAGAAAAGTTTTTGCAAGTAATCTGTCGCTCATCGGTAGAGATTCTAGGCAACGTTGTGTCTAAGGACATTACCCTACGCTACTTTAGTGATGGCACTGCCATTACCCAGTTTGAAGTGTTGTTCAAGCGAAAGCCTAAAGGAAGTGGCAAGGAGCAAGTAGAAGTATTTCAGCTTAATGCTCGAGGAGAGCAGGCGGAAAGAATTAAACAGTATGCAAAAGCGGGCGATGGTGTGGTGATCAGTGGCCACTTAAAAAACCAAAAAGGCAGCAAAGGTGTTATCTCTAGTGCCATCGAGGTTGAACAAGTGAGTTTTGTTGGCGCACCTTCTCAACTCTATTGGAATAAAGTTACTTTGGTTGGTGAAATTGTCGGAAAGTCATCTTTGCGAAAGAGTATAAACAATCAAAGCTATTTAAAGTTGCAAATTTCTACTGATCAATCTGATCAACAACATGTAGTTAATTGCAATCTATGGGCTTATCCCGCAGAACTAATTGATAAACAGGCAAATATAGGTGACAAGTTAGTCCTTGAGGGGGCGCTTAAAAAGGCTTTTGCTGAAGATAAAGCCATTTCTCCGATCCTAGTAGACGGTCATACTTGTCTTCATTTAAAAGCCTGATTTTTAGCTTTCAAATTGCTTAGTAAAGCGAACTTAGTACTTTTCTAATGCGCTGGTGGAGTAGTTGTTGGCATTAATGTTTAGATTAAACTGTGCTGCTTGTTGCTCAAGTTTGTTCTCAGAAATTGTTAACTCGTTGAGCATAAGGGTATTGTCATCTAACTCCCAAATTTGACGACTACCTAAATACGAAAACTTAACGATCTCAAAAGCCGTTTCATCTCCTTTATTCATGGCTTTGGCTAAAGCGGCCATTTTGCGATTAATTTTGTTGAGTTCTTGCTTTAAGCGCCAAACATACATGACCTCATAAAACCATACTCTGTCTTTCAACGTTAAAACCACAGGGACAATGCTAATAACAGCTGCTACCACACCCAGTAAGTTTAGATAGAAATTATCAGGACCCTTGGAAAACAGCGCGATAAATAGGCTCGACCAAAATAGGGTGAACAAAATCAACAAACCAGAAATACCGATATAGGTATAGCGAGAACGTTGTTGATAAACGGTTTTGTTAATCTTTTGAAACTGCATGTTTAGGCCAAAGAGTTTAGTTTGGCTTAGATGGTATCAAAATCAGGCTTTTCCAGGAAATGGAAAGCAACTCTGGGCATAAAGTAAGCTGTTGTTTAATATTTAGAAAAATGTTGGTTAAAAGTAAGTACTTTAGTTTTCATGCTTCCACATAACGACTATGATTAGTTATGGTTTACTCGGTACACAAAAATATACAAGGAATGTTTATGAACCGCACACCTGTTGTAGCTCGTGTGGCAAAGGCTTTGGGCCTAACAATTGCCTCACTTTCGTTTTTAAGTGCGTGTGACACAGCACCACCTCCACCTCCTGCTGTTAAAGCAAACGTGAAAGTTCTTGAAGTTGCTATGAAAGAAGTAACGCCAAGTAATGATTTTGTTGGCAGAACTGAAGCAACCCAAGATATCACTATCAAATCTAAAGTGCGTGGTAACTTGTTAAAAACCAACTTCGAAGAAGGTAGCATTGTAGAGGAGGGCGCTTTACTGTTCGAAATAGACCCTGCGCAATACGATGCTGCAGTTAAGGCTTCTAAAGCCCTAGTTGCACAAGCAAAAGCTGCCTACGATACAGCTGTTTTAAACTTTAAGCGTGGTGAAGGCCTTATTAAGGATAACTTCATTAGCCAGTCTGACTATGACAACTTACTATCACGTAAATTACAAACAGCAGCATCTTTACAAAGCGCGAATGCCGAATTAGATAACGCAAAACTTGAGCTTGGCTACACCAAAATTTATGCGCCGTTTACTGGCCGTATTAGCCGAGCGGCTGTTTTTACCGGTGATTTGATTTCACCTGATCAAACCGAGCTGGCCGATCTAGTTCAAATGGAGCCTGTTTGGGTTAACTTCCAACTACCAGAAAAGGTGCTTATTGAGGCTCAACGTGCTCATAAGTCTGTTACTACTCCTTTTAAACTTAGCGACTTCCCGGTAAAAATTAAATTTCCTGACGGCACCATGTTCGATGAAGTCGGCAAAATGGATTTTGTTGATAACCGAGTTGATGCCACCACAGGTACCTTAGCAATTCGTGCCGAATTCCCTAACAAAGAACACATCATCGTTCCTGGCCTATATGTAACCGTAATTATTGAATCGCCAGAAATGCAAGAGGTGATGTTAATTCCTCAACGTGCGGTACAAGAAGACCAACAAGGTCGTTATGTGCTAACCGTTGATAAAAAGAACATGGTTGGTCGTCGTAATGTTGAACTTGGCCAGCGCTATGGTATCGACTGGGAAGTAGAGAAAGGCTTAGAAAAAGGCGACTTGGTTATCACTGAAGGTTTACAAAAAGCCCGAGTTGGCGCTGAAGTAGACCACGAAATGGATACTGTTCAACCATTCTCTGATACCCAATCTTAAGGAGTCGGTGATGATTAGTAAGTTTTTTATTCATCGACCCAAGTTTGCCTTTGTTATTTCTATTGTTTTAACTTTGGCTGGCTTTTTGTCGATACCGGTATTGCCGGTAGCAGAGTTCCCCAATATTTCTCCGCCAATGGTCTCGGTAACCACCAGTTACCCAGGGGCTAGTGCAGAGGTAGTCGCAGATACCGTCGCTAAGGTAGTTGAAGCCGAAGTAAACGGTGTAGAAAACATGATCTACATGGAATCAAAAGGTGCGAATGATGGTAGTTATACCCTCAACGTAACTTTTGAAGTGGGCAGTAATGTTGACATGGCACAGGTCAACGTACAAAACCGTGTTCAACAAGCAATGCCCCGTCTTCCTTCCGAGGTGCAACGAAATGGTGTGAAAGTAGAGAAACAAGATCCAAGTATTCTGATGATGCTTAACCTTGTTTCTCCTAACGAATCTCTAGATAACCTGTTCCTAAATAACTATATGGGGATCAACATTAAAGATAACCTTGCTAGGGTTAACGGGGTATCTAAAGTAAGCATTATCGGTGGCATGGACTATTCGATGCGTATTTGGTTAAACCCAGACCGCATGGCCAGTTTAGGTGTTACCGTAGATGATGCTATTGCATCGATTCAAGAACAAAACATCCAAGTTGCAGCAGGTCGAATTGGCGCAGCACCAGTTCCGCGCGATCAACAGTTCCAGTACACCTTATCTACTAAAGGTCGTTTAAGCCATCCAGAAGAGTTTGAAGAAATTATTATTCGTTCAAACCCTGATGGTAGTGCAGTATACCTTAAAGATATTTCACGAATAGAGCTTGGCGCTGCGAGTTATGATGCAGAAGCGATGTTAGATAACAAAGCGTCAGCGTTATTGTTTATCTATCAAGCCAGTGGCGCAAATGCTTTAGAGGTGGCAAAAGGTGTTCGCGAAGAGTTATCTCGTTTAGAAGAGCAATTCCCTGAAGATATGGACTACAAAGTGTTGTACGACACTACCCAGTTCGTTGAAACTTCAATTGACGAAATGCTTGAAACACTGCTTATCGCAATCGCACTGGTAATCTTTGTTGTTTACATCTTCTTGCAAGATGTAAGGCAAACCTTGATTCCTGCTATTGCAATTCCGGTGTCTCTTGTAGGTACTTTTGCGTTTTTACTTGCAACTGGCATGAGCATTAACACTGTATCTTTGTTCGCCTTGATTCTTGCGATTGGTATTGTGGTAGATGACGCCATCGTTGTTGTAGAAAACACCACGCGATTAATGCAAGACGAAGGGTTAAATGCTGTTGAAGCGACCACTAAGTCTATGCAAGAGGTTACAGGGCCAGTTGTTGCCACTACATTGGTGCTATTAGCTGTATTTGCACCAACCGCCGTAATGCCTGGTATTACTGGTCAAATGTATGCCCAGTTCTCTATAACTATTTGTATTTCTGTGCTTATCTCGTCAATTAACGCACTAACGTTAAGTCCTGCTTTATGTGCTTCTTTATTGAAGAAACCTAAAGTTCACGAAAAAGGTTTTCATGCCTTTTTTAACAAACACTTTGATAAAGCCACCGGCAAATACACCGGTTTTGTTACCGGAATGGTAAGAAAGCTATCTATTGTTGGCATCGTTTATGTGTTGCTAATTGGTGCTACCGGTTACTTGGCTACCTCACTTCCTTCTGGCTTTGTGCCAACCGAAGATAAAAAAGCCTTCTTTATTGATGTGCAGCTACCAAATGGCGCATCCATTAACCGTACTAAAGAAGTTGTTTCAAGAATGGTTGATGAGCTAAATGAGCTTGAGGGGGTAACTAACGTTATTTCAGCTAGTGGTTATTCGATTATCTCTGGCGCCGTTTCTTCAAACGCAGGCTTAATGGTGGTGATTCTATCTCACTGGGATGAACGTAAAGACCCTGCTTTAGTTGAATCTAATATCGTTCAGCGAGCGAATGGTGTGTTAGCCAGCTACAACGAAGCCCAGGCTGTTGGCTTCTCGCTACCTGCACTTCCAGGGGTTGGTACGGTTGCTGGTGTCGAGTTCTTCATTCAAGACACGCTAGGTCGTACACCTGCTAGTTTAGCAAGCGTGATGCGTGCAACAGCTGTAGAAGCGGGTAGTGCACCCGAATTAGCAGCTGCATTTAGTACTTATCGTGCAGATGTACCGCAATTGTTCGTAGACGTTGACCGACAGAAAGCTAAGGTTCAAGGAGTGCAGTTAAGCAGCATTTTCATGACCTTACAGACTATGTTAGGTTCAATGTATGTGAATGACTTCAACCGCTTTGGTAAAGTTTTCCGGGTAAACATGCAAGCCGAAACTGAATTTCGAAATTCAGAGCAAGACATTGCTCGTTTCTATATTCGAAATAAGTTTGATGAAATGGTTCCTCTCAACACTTTAGTTCAAGTAGAGCCTAAGTTAGGGCCTGAGTACATCAACCAATTCAACTTGTATGGCGCAGTAAAGATGAACGCTTTCCCTGCACCAGGGTTTAGTTCTGGTCAAGCGATTGATGCGGTGAAGCGGATTGCCGAAACCACCTTCCCAGCAGGTTATACCTATGAGTGGTCGGGTCAAACCTACCAAGAACTTAAAGCGGGTAACTTAGCACCATTTATTTTTAGTTTGGCTTTAATTTTTACCTACTTATTCTTAGTTGCTCAGTATGAAAGCTGGACGGTTCCTATCTCCGTAATGCTGGCGGTTCCTATCGCTATTTTAGGTGCATTTGTATACATTTGGATCATGGGTTCAGATGTAAACTTGTATACCCAAATTGGCTTAGTATTGCTGATAGGCTTGGCGTGTAAAAACGCGATCCTTATTGTGGAGTTTGCTAAGCAATTACGTGAAGGTGGAATGAGCATTCGAGACGCTGCTGTTAAAGCTGCACGCTTACGCTTCCGAGCAGTATTGATGACTGCGTTCTCATTTATTCTTGGCGTTATTCCTCTTGTGATTGCGACTGGTGCTGGTGCAGCTAGCCGTATTTCTCTAGGTTACGCCGTAATGGGTGGGATGATAGCTGCAACTATTGTTGGTACCTGTTTAGTGCCTGTTTTCTATGTAATGCTGCAAGGCTTACGAGAAAAAGTAAAAGGCGTTAAGGATGCTGAAGACCAATAGTTAACAAAGGTTTAAATGCAAAAAAAGCCCGAAATATCGGGCTTTTTTATTGCTTAGAATTGATGAAGTTTTACTGTTCAGGGTCGAAAAAGTAACAACAGCGTAGTTTAGGATCGAAGTTTTTTACTAAACTTGCCGGCACATCTTCCCATCTAACGGTTTTGTTTATCTTCAGCTCTTCTTTAGTCAAATCCATAATATTTGCGTTTGCAAAGTTTTTACCTTTCTCTAGTAGCAATACTCTTGGTTTTAACTTCTCTTTTGGATTACTAGACATCACCATTGCGAAGCCGCTATTCGATAAACTCACTATTGAGCCAGGCGGATAAATACCCAAAGTATTCATCAGTTGCTCTAAGTAGAGCTTGTTGTATTTTGTTTCGGCATTCTTGTAGAGAGAAGCGAAGGCTTCTTGGGGAGTCATACCCTTTTGATTGGGCAAGGGCGCACACAAATGTTCAAACGCATCCACAATCGCTAAAAGTTGGGTGGCTTTGCTTAGTTCCTTAGCTTTTAACCCCTGAGGGTAGCCAGAACCATCAAGGCGCTCATGGTGATTAACGACTATTGGTAATACTTCTTCAGGAAAAGAACCGGCCTTTTTTATAAGCTCAGCACTAAATTTGGGGTGAGTTTGATAGAAGTTTTGTTCGGCTTGAGTCCATTCGCTTGGTTTTCTACGAATCTGTTGAGGTACTTTCAACTCACCGATATCGTGAATCATCGCTGCAATACACAAATGCTGGCATTCTTTTTCGGTAAACCCAAGGTTTTTGGCAACTAAGATTGAGAGCACAGCTACATTTACGCTATGAAAGAAAATGTCTTCATCGCTACTAGGCTCCAAGCTTACATAAACACTATGAGCCGCCGATGATTTGAACATCATTTGTAATGTAATGTTCACTTGCTCAAAGATACTGTAATAAGCCTCTTCGGGTTTACTGGTAAACTTAGTTAACGCTAAACGGAAGTTTTCTGCATTTTGTAAATAGGCTTTGTTTGCCCGTTTTTGTCCTTCCCTAAGCTCATCTAGCCAGGCTTGATCTGGGTCTACTTCTGCTACCTCTGCTTTATCCTCTTTCAGTGCATCATTTAGGTTAACTTCAGGAGTCGCTATTTTAGACTTACTAGGAACAATTTCAATGAGATCTAATCCTAAGGATTTAACAACTGTTAGCTGCTCATCATTTTTGATGAGAAAGTTGTTACGCATGAAAGGATGCGCTGTCCAGCCTAGAGGAAGGCTGATGTAATGTCCGACTTGTAAGGACTGAGTGGGTATTTCCGTTTTAGACATAGGCCTAGTTTTATTAATCCTTTGAGTAATTGTAGTAAATAGTCACAGATTTATAAATGCTTGATTGTTCATAACAAGTCGCTTAGCACACTTATTACCGCTACAATCATCTTTAAGTATATTTGCTAGGTTAAACAACTTGATTTCTCGAGTGAGTTACAGTTTTCAATAACGAGATAATCATCATTAAAATCATGAAAAATAAAGAGATTACTTTAGCTATTACTGGCGCTTCAGGTGCGCCTTATGCGCTGTGTTTATTAGAGCAACTAGTCAAAAAGCAGTTTACTATTCACCTGCTAGTTTCTAGTGCTGCAAAAGTAGTATTAGCTACGGAAGTTGATGAACAGTGGCCGAGTAGTCCAGAGAAAGCACAAGCATTCTTGCAAGAGAGGTTTAATGCTAAGCCCGGACAAATTGTTGTACCAGGTAAAAATGAATGGTTTTCACCAGTTGCTTCTGGATCTGCTGCTCCAAAAACAATGGTTGTGTGCCCTTGTAGTATGGGGACGTTAGCCTCTATTGCTATGGGGCTTTCAGATAACCTTATTGAACGAGCAGCCGATGTTGTAATTAAAGAGAAAGGTAAGTTGATAATGGTGCCTAGAGAAATGCCTTTCTCGGCGATCCATTTAGAAAACATGCTTAAATTAGCTAAGTTGGGGGTGGATATACTGCCAGCTAATCCTGGTTTTTATCATAAGCCAGAGACCATTCAAGATTTAGTAGAACATGTAACTGCGCGGATTCTTGACCATATAGGCATAGAAAATGACTTAGTAGCGCGTTGGGGATATTCAGCTAAATAAATAGGGGAAGGTAAATACAGGTGATTAGATCACCTGTATTTTTAGATACTAATCTTCGCGGCTTTCGCAGTCTGCTTTGGTGCAGTTGCCGTACAAGTACAAGCTATGGTTAGTCAGTTTGATATTGTTTTCTTCGGCGATATCTTTTTGTCTTTGTTCAATCATATCGTCGTTAAATTCAATCACTTTGCCGCAGTCTAAACACACTAAGTGATCGTGGTGATGTTGGCTATTTAATTCAAATACCGACTTTCCGCCTTCAAAGTGGTGACGGGTAACAATGCCAGCATCATCAAACTGGTTAAGTACGCGGTAAACCGTTGCTAAGCCAATCTCTTCGCCTTGGTCAATTAAGAGCTTGTATAAGTCTTCCGCACTAATGTGCTGGTTATTAGGTGTTTGCAGCAGCTCTAGAATTTTCATTCTTGGCAAGGTCACTTTAAGGCCCGCTTTTTTTAGAGCTAAATTATTATCAGACATAGGTGAAATTTTTTCCCTTGCTGTTATTCATTCCATAACTGCCCAGTAGTATACGGATTTACATGACAAACAGAAAGCTTGATAAGAAAACTTGTAGCACAGTTAAATATTTATTAACCTATCGTTAACATGTCTGACCAGTTGAGTTTATGGATATTCTACTAAAAAGAGCAGCCGTTGCGAGATCTGTCCTTAATCTTTGGCCACCATTTTGGGGTTCTGGGATTAAGATCACCCAGCTCAGCAAGGATTTTCACTTTTGCCGAGTTCAATTAGCATTTCGATGGTGGAATAAAAATGCTAACCGCTCACAGTTTGGTGGAGCAATGTTTGCGATGACCGATCCTATTTATCCGTTAATGTTAATGGCAATTTTAGGCAACAAATACCATATTTGGGACAGTGAATCTTCGATTAAGTTTGTAACGCCTGGCCGAACAAAAGTGTTTGCAAAGTTCCAATTGGATAAAGCATTCATTGAAACCATTTTGAACGCGGCAGCTTCTGGAGAAAAATTTGAGCCTGAAGTGTCAACAGAGGTTTTTGACGAGAAGGGCAAAGTTGTTGCGGTTATAAAACGTAAGCTATATATCCGACTTAAGCGGCAGTATCGCCCCGAGTTGAAGCAAGTCGCTTGAATGCATTACTGAATCAGACTTAAGTTTTTCTTGTAGCGTTCTATAACTTTGGTTACGTAGTTTTGTGTTTCTTTAAACGGTGGAATAGTAAAGCCATAACGCTTAACTGTATTTTCACCTGAGTTGTAAGCCGCTAGCGCGAGTTGCAGTGATTCGAACTCGTCTAGTAACCAGCGTAAGTAGCGGCTACCTGCTTCTATGTTTTGTTCTGGAATGAAAGGGTCAGTAACAGAAAAACGCTCTGCGGTAGCCGGCATTAACTGCATTAAACCCATGGCACCGGCACGGGATACTGCATCATGTTTATAGTTTGATTCCGTCGCTACAACGGCGTGTACCAATGCAGGGTCAAGTTTATGACGTTTTGCGCTGTCTACAATTAATTGATGGTATGGGCGCTCACTGGGTGCACGTTGAGGTAATGATTTAGCTTTTGGGGGATCTAGCGATTTAGGCGTTCGCATCAACAAACGCCATTTAGAGCCTTTCTTTTCTTGAGCAAAGTGCATCACACCATGTTGGTCTTCATAAAACCAAACATCGGCTCTAGCTACACTAGATATCCCAATTAAAATTAATAATAAGTATTTAAACAATTTGCTCTCCCTCTTAACCAAGTTAAGCATAAACTTGGCCAACTATACGAGGGCCAGATACAAAAACTGGGCTTTCGCCCAGTAATTTCAGTCAGCTAATTCAGCTAAGCACATTTCTTCATAAACTTGCTTACACCAGCCTTTAACACGTTCTTGGGTTAGCTCTGGCTGACGATCTTCATCAATGCCTAAACCTACAAAGTGTGCGTCATCTGCAAGTGCTTTTGATTCTTCAAAATCGTAGCCTTCTATTGGCCAATGACCCACAACAGTAGCGCCTTTATTTACTACAATGTCGTTGATAGTGCCCATGGCGTCTAAAAAGTACTCGGCGTAGTCTTCTTGGTCACCACAACCAAATATTGCTACTAATTTCTCAGAAAAATCAATTTGTTCTAGGTCAGGGAAAAAGTCATCCCAGTCACATTGAGCTTCACCGTAATACCAGGTGGGGATACCCAATAGAATTAGTGAAAAATCATCAATGTCTTCTTTAGAAGACTTGGCAATGTCTTTTACTTCAACTAGTTTTTTACCTAGCTCTTTTTGAATCATTTGCGCAACAGCTTCGGTGTTACCGGTGTCGCTACCAAAAAATATTCCTACACTCGCCATAAATGTTACCTGTAATACAAACTATTGATTTGTTGAAAATTGACTAACTTGTTTGTTTAGCATCTTTTCGATTAACTCACTGCGGCTTATGCCGGACTCAGTAGCCAATTGATTTAACTGTTCGAAGAGAGCTAGCTCTACTTTCAACTCGATTCTTTTAAGACCATTTGCACGATCGCGTTTCAGCTGGTTGCGCTTATTGGTTTTTAACTGATCTTTTCGCTCTAAAGGGTTAGTTCTTGGTCGCCCAACTCTTTTTTCACTGGCGAATAGATCAATAGTGGTTCGATCTGTATTTTGTTTTGCCATTAATTATAAAACAACCGTCTAAGCTAAGCCGCTGCCTTCCCAAGATAGCTGAATTAGCCCTTTTGCAATAAAGCCTGCACACCCCAAAAACAATACTAGCCATACTATTGCGCGGCCGAAAGGAGGTACATTGCCTTTTTTTAATACGTCTTGAATAGCCATGCCGATAAAGAAAAATAGAACAACGAAGCCAATATTTAGCGCTAGGCTTTCTATAAGATCTATATGCTTTGCGAACATCACTATCCTTGAGATAAAAATTCGACGCGCACTATACCATAAAGCGTCACAAGGTGTTAAATATGCTTGGCTAAAAACTGCTCAGTTAAACGGTTGAAAATAGCTGGTTTTTCAGCGTGTAACCAATGTCCGGTTCCGGCAATCATTTTGAGCTCGGCCTTAGGAAATTGTTGACCTACCGTTTGCTGATATTCACTCACAATATAGTCTGAGTTTTCGCCTTTTATAAACAAACAGGGACGCTTAAATTGCCCAAACTCTTTCCAACCAATGATGTTGTTGTAGCATAGCGCTAGTTGCTTTACGTCGAATAGCCATCGCCAGCCTTGGTTTGTCTTCGTTAATGACTTAAGTAAAAACTGGCGTACGCCTGCTTCTTGAATATGCTTCGCTAACAGTTGCTCTGCTTCAGAACGCGAGTTTATATCTTTAGGATCAAAGCTATTTAATCCTGAAAAAACCGCAGCATGGTTGTGTTGGTAAGCTACAGGAGCAATGTCAGCAACAACAATAGTGTTAACTAAATCAGGGTAGAGTTGCGCAGTAGCCATAGCTATTTTGCCACCCATGGAGTGGCCAACAATTGCGCAGTGGGGAATATCAAGCTTGTCACATAAGGCTTTAATCGCTTTTGCTTGATGTTGGTAGTCCATAGAATCTGAGCGAGGAGACAAACCGTGATTCAAGGTATCCACACTGATAACTCGATATGATAGTTCCGTAAGGTGCTTTGCTAATAAACCTAAATTAGACAAACTGCCAAATAGCCCATGAATGAGCAGGATAGGGTAGCCTTGCCCTTGTTCTTTATAATGTAGGTCCAACAATATTGCTCCGCAAATGTCACAAAATTGTTAGTCTGCCTTTGCAGCTCTATTACTACAAGTATTTGAAAGGCATTTCTTTGTTCACTAATTAGCCTTTCGAAGGATCTAACTCGGATTGTTGGTGAGTTATTAACGCTGCTATGTATAATAATTAGTTATGTTAAGAGCTTTGCAATCCTAGAAAGAAACGATGAAAACGATAGAAATTGAAGAAGATTTGTATTTATACATTGCCAGCCAAACTAAACACATTGGTGAAAGTGCCTCAGATATCCTTAGGCGACTGCTGGAAGTAGATGGCCAAGAATTACAACAAGCACAGGCAGAAAATGTAGTTGTAAGTAACGAAGAGGCCAACGTTGAGCAAGAGCTAGTAGTTGAAGCAGTAAACACTGATTCGCTAGCGCAAACTGATGTGGCCGATATTGACCCTCTAAATTATTTCAATTTTTCTGAAATATCGGAAGCGGGCAGTTCTACTAAACGTTTCTTATCTTTGCTTTCTGGTCTTTATGCTATTGATGGTGAGCGGTTTGCTAAAGCTTGTGTATTAAAAGGAAGTAAGCGTGAATACTTCTCGCAAGATAAAGACTTATTATTGGCCTCTGGAAAAACCAGCAAGCCTCAAGCTATTCCAAACAGTCCTTATTGGGTGATCACAAATACCAACACTGCGCGTAAAAGGCATATCCTGCAACACGTTGCCAGTGAAATGGGCTTACAAGAATTTCAAATTGAACGCTTATGTGAAGCGGTCTAACTTTTTATCTTTAACTTAAGCATCGGAGAAGCTATTAATGGCTATTCACCCTTTAGCAGGTAAGCCAGCTCAGGCTGAGCATCTTGCAAACATTCCACGTTTAGTGGCTGATTATTATCTATTAGAACCTGACGTATCTGTTCGAGAGCAGCAAGTGGCATTCGGCACTTCTGGCCACCGTGGTAGCTCAAGCAAAAAAGCGTTTAACGAAAACCATATTTTGGCAGTAAGCCAAGCAATTGCAGAATACCGTTTAGCTCAAGGAACTACTGGTCCTTTATATATAGGTAAAGATACCCACGCGTTATCAGAGCCAGCTTTTTGCTCAGCTATTGAGGTGTTTGCAGCAAACGGTGTAGAAGTACGCTATCAAGAAGGGCTGGGGTACACGCCAACGCCAGTTATTTCTCACGCCATTTTGGCTTACAACCGTTTAGGTAAAGAACAAGCAGACGGTGTAGTAATTACACCTTCACACAACCCACCAGAAGATGGCGGCTTTAAATACAACCCACCGAACGGTGGTCCGGCTGACGGTGACGTAACCAAAGTGGTTCAAGACCGCGCCAATGAAATTCTGGCTAATGGCTTAAAAGAAGTTAAGCGCATTAGTTACGACGAGGCTATCGCAAAACCTTCTATTGTCGCTATTGACTACATTAAGCCTTATGTTGACGACTTAGCAAACGTGTTAGATATGGATGCGATTGCTAAAGCCAAAGTAAAAATTGGCGTTGATCCATTAGGCGGTAGTGGTATCGCGTATTGGTCGGTAATTGCTGAAACCTACGGTTTAGACATTGAAGTAGTTAACGACCGTGTTGATCCAACCTTTTCGTTTATGACCTTGGATAAAGACGGCAAAATCCGCATGGATTGCTCGTCTCCCTATGCAATGGCAAGCCTCATCGCATTAAAAGATAAGTTCGATGTAGCAGTAGCTAACGATCCAGATTACGACCGCCATGGCATTGTGACCAAAAGCAGCGGTTTACTTAACCCTAATCATTACCTAGCTGTAGCGATTAACTATCTGTACTCACATCGAAGCCAGTGGGGAGCTGATGCAGCAATTGGTAAAACATTAGTATCAAGCTCAATGGTTGACCGTGTTGCAACTAGCCTAGGCCGTGAACTTAAAGAAGTACCAGTTGGCTTTAAATGGTTTGTAGACGGTTTATTCGATGGCAGCATTGCCTTCGGTGGTGAAGAAAGTGCTGGTGCTTCATTCCTACGTAAAGACGGTGGTGTTTGGAGTACCGACAAAGACGGAATCATATTAGCCTTACTCGCGGCAGAAATTATCGCTGTTACCGGTAAAGATCCTGGTGAACATTATCAGGGGTTTGTTGAACAGTTTGGCGAGCCTTGCTACAAACGTATCGACGCACCAGCCAGCATTGAACAAAAAGCGGTGTTAAGCGCACTAGACCCAGCCATGGTTGAAGCAGAAACCCTAGCTGGTGAAACGATTACCGCCAAGTTAACTGCTGCACCAGGTAACGGTGCAGCTATTGGTGGACTAAAAGTGGTTACCGAGAATGGTTGGTTTGCTGCTCGTCCGTCGGGAACTGAGGCTATCTATAAGATTTACATGGAAAGTTTCAAAGGTGAAGAGCATCTAGCCTTAATTGAACAAGAAGCTCAAACCATTGTTTCTGCAGCATTGGCAAAAGCTGGTCTATAATCTATAAGCACCGAATGAAGGGTATTGAATAAATACCCTTTTTTTGTGCATAAATTCCGCCTGAAAACGTATGCCAACTGCTTCAAATTGCAAGTTCTGTAATAGTTTTGTTACAAAAGCGCATTACAATGGTATAGGTCTATAATTTGAACGATTTGAGTCAAAAGCCCCGTATTAATTGATTCCGATCAAGATTGCTTCCGATTTACTTATGAAAGCATTTTCAAATGCTGGGCTTTTGGCGGGTTTTCTTTACACTTCATTTCGGTTCTTTGAGTGAAAAAGCATTTTTTCCAAAAAATGCATAAAAATTTAGTCTTGAGAGAGGCTTTTTTACCTAAATGTGATGTAGAACGTATATAATATCGTTCCGCATCGGTAACATGAGCTCGGATTTTTGAGCACATACAGTCTTTTGTAGCATTTGTTGTTCGGTTAACCATCGAATGCTACGTTGGAAGATGTCACCACAAAGGTTAGATACAAAGGAAATTCACATGGCCGCTAAAAAGGCAAAAGCAACAAACACAGTAGCGTTATCAAAAGATCAGTTTAAAGATGCTATCGTTAAACATCTTCGTAGTACTTGTGGTACTGACGAAGCTCGTGCTAACAATCAAGCTTGGTGGAAAGCCACTTGTGCAGCAGTAAACGAGTTGGTTTTCGAACGCTTAACTGAAACCTCTAAAGCGAATGCTGAGAAAGATTCTCGTGCAGTTCACTACCTATCACTTGAATTCTTGATGGGCCGTTTAACAGTGAACAACATGCACAACGTAGGCGTTTTTGGCGCTGCACGTGATGCATTGGCAGATCTTGGTAAAGACGTTAACGACATCTGTGACGAAGAGCCTGATATGGCGCTTGGTAACGGTGGTTTAGGTCGTCTAGCTGCTTGTTTCATCGATTCTTTGGCTACTCTTAACTACCCAGCGGTAGGTTACGGTATCCACTACGAGCACGGTCTATTCCGTCAAGAAATTCAAGGCGGTCGTCAAATCGAACGTCCTGATAGCTGGCGTGAATACGGCAACCCTTGGGAAATCTGCCGTCCAGAATCAATTCAAGAAGTTCCTCTATACGGTTACGTAGAAACTGTATTTGGCGAAGATGGCAAAATGCGCAAAGTTTGGCATGCTGGTCGTCAAATCAAAGGTGTGCCATGGGATATCCCAGTAGTTGGTTACGAAGCTAAAACTGTAAACGTATTACGTTTGTGGGAATCTAAAGCTGCTGACTTCTTTGATTGGGACGTTTTCAATGCCGGTGGTTACATCGATTCTCAATCTGAGAAATCTCAAGCTGAAGCTGTATCTAAAGTATTGTATCCAAACGATGAGTCAGAAGCTGGTAAAGAACTTCGTCTAATCCAACAGTACTTCTTCTGTGCTTGTTCACTAAAAGACATCATTCGTCGTTACAAGCGTAACCACAGTGATTTCTCTCAGTTCTCTAAGCAAGCTGTTATTCAGTTGAACGATACTCACCCAACTGTTGCTATTCCTGAGTTGATGCGCATTCTTATCGACGAAGAAGGCTTGGTATGGGATGACGCGTGGGCTATCTGTAAAGAAACTTTCGCATACACTAACCACACTCTATTGCCAGAAGCGCTAGAAAAATGGGCTGTGTACTTGTTCGAGAAAGTACTTCCACGTCACCTAGAAATCATTTACGAAATCAACCGTCGCTTCCTAGAAGACGAAGTTGAAGCTAAATGGCCTGGCAACGACGAAATGAAACGTCACCTTTCTATTATTGAAGAAGGTGAGACTCGCATGGTTCGCATGGCGTTCTTATGTGTTGTTACTTGTTTCAAAACTAACGGTGTTGCAGCAATGCACTCAGAGTTGGTTAAAGAAGATTTATTCCCAGAGTTCTACGAACTATGGCCTGAGCGTTTCGTTAACGTAACAAACGGTGTAACTCCACGTCGTTGGTTGCTTGCATGTAACGAACAGCTAGCTAACATGTACAACGAAACCGTTGGTACTGATTGGCCGCTAAAACTAGACGAGCTTAAAGGCGCTGCTAAATTTGCAGACGACGCTAAGTTCCAGAAAAACTTCATGGCGATTAAACGCGAGAAGAAAGTAGAACTAGCTGACAAGATCGAAGAGCTTTGTGGTATCAAGGTAAGCCCTGATGCAATGTTCAACGTTCTTATTAAGCGTCTACACGAGTACAAGCGTCAGCACTTAGCACTTCTACACATCCTTGCACTTTACCGTCGTTTACTTGAAAACCCAGATTACGATATGGGCCCACAAGTATTCATCTTCGGTTCTAAAGCTGCTCCTGGTTACAAGTTAGCTAAAGACATTATCTACGCAATCAACAAAGTTGCAGATAAAGTGAACAACGACCCACGCATTAAAGACAAGCTTAAAGTTGTGTTCATGCCTAACTACCGTGTAACGCTAGCTGAGAAACTATTCCCAGCGGGTGACGTATCTCTGCAAATCTCTACTGCAGGTTACGAAGCATCAGGTACTGGTAACATGAAGTTTGCTCTAAACGGTGCCCTAACTCTAGGTACTATGGACGGCGCAAACGTAGAAATCCGTGAAGAAGTTGGTGACGAAAACATCTTCATCTTCGGTATGGATTGTGACGAAGTTAAAGCCCTTAAGGCTGCTGGTTACAACCCATGGGATTACTACTACGGTAACCCTGAGCTGAAAGCTGTTCTAGATTGGTTAGAAACAGACTTCTTCACTCCTGGCGCACCTGGTGAACTAGCTTCAATCAAGCATAGCTTGCTAGAAGGTGGTGACCCGTACCTAGTATTGGCAGACTTCGAGTCTTTCACTACTCAGTACACTGCAGTAGACGTTGCTTACCGTGACCAGAAGAAGTGGGCTAAGATGGCTATCATCAACTCTGCTTCAGTAGGCAAGTTCAACTCAGACCGCTCTATTGAAGATTACGTAGATCGTATCTGGAAACTTGAAAAAGTTATGCCTAACTAAGAACCTTAGTTCTTAGCTAAAAAAGGGAGACAATGTCTCCCTTTTTTTATGTGTGAAAAACTAGCATACTATTGGCCACTTCTAAGATATCTAAGGACAAGATGTGGCGAAAACAGCTTTAATCCAACAGGGTCTGCTAGCGTTCACCTTAAACTCTCCGCAAAACGCCAAACCCTTTGATTTTGAATTAGCCAATAATACCAAGGTGATGTTGTTAGCATCTGGTGTACTGCAATTCGAACCTAAAGAGTCAACATCTAGTCGAGCAATTGTGTTGTCTGCCGGAATACATGGCAACGAGACCGCGCCCATTGAATTCTTAGATAGACTAGTTTCTGATATTTTTGCCTTGGAAATAACACTAGACCAACCTCTGTTGGTTATTCTTGGTAACCCTCCAGCGATGATGGAGGCTAAAAGAGAGTTAAGTGTAAATTTAAATCGTTTGTTTATAGGTAAGCATAAAAATTACGAGCGCTGCTATGAAGTAGAACGGGCTAATCAATTAGAAACACTTTTAGACAATTTCTACCAAAGCTATCAGCATTTACCCGCCTATCATTTAGATTTACATACTGCGATTAGAGGTTCCAAACACGAAAAGTTTGCCGTTTATCCCTTTACCCAAGGTAAGCCATGGAAAAAATCGAGTTTAGCGCTGTTGCAATCTTGTGGAGTGGACTGTGTACTTTTTTCAAACGAGCCAGCATCAACATTTAGCTATCATTCAAGTGCTAAATACAATGCGGTAGCTTTTACCGTTGAACTAGGCAAAGTTCATGCTTTTGGTCAGAATGATTTAAGTAAGCTAGACCAACTAGTTTCTACGCTGCAACAACTGCTTAGTGCTAGCAAATTAAATTCATTAGAATTCGAAGCTAACAAAGCTATCTTGTTTGAAGTGAGTGATGTGGTTAACAAGCATCAAGAAGATTTTTGCTTTAGCTTCAATCAAAGCCAAGCCAACTTTACTGAATACCAAACTGGTTATGAGCTCGCCAAAGAGGGTAGTGAACGAGTAGTTATTAGTAACGGTCCTAAAGCCATTGTATTTCCTAATGACAAGGTAGCAATTGGTCAACGAGCAGTATTGTTAGTAAAAAGAATGACTCAATCAGATATTGTCCAAGCAGAAAAAAAACATAGGCTGATATAAGAATATAAAGCTAGTGATTCTAATTTCACGATGCATCACTAGCTTATAATCTGTTATGCAGGTCATTAACTTTGCGTTTACGCTAGCTAGTAAACAAAATACAGTACAACACATTGTTACAATCAAAGACGTATTGAAGCACTAGATCCCGTGATATAATCCTTCCAATTTTTAATACCTTAGAGTGGGACAACGGATTTATGATCCCTAAGTTAAGCCCTCAGCATTCTCTTGAGGCTCTGTATTTAGATTATCTAGCGAAGCTTGAACAATCGGCTTTTTCTGGTGAAATTCAAACTTCTTATGCCAGTCGTTTAGCGGTCGCTACCGATAATTCTGTTTATCAATATTTGCCACAAGCAGTCGTTTTCCCAAAAACAAGCAACGACATAAAGCAGATCTGCCGTTTAGCGTCCGCTTCAACTTTCCAATCAATTAAACTTAGCCCTCGGGGCGGCGGTACTGGAACCAATGGCCAGTCTTTAACCGAAGGTATCGTTGTCGATTTATCTAAGTTTATGAATAATGTCATTGAACTTAACGTTGAAGAGCGTTGGGTTAGGGTGGAAACGGGCATCGTAAAAGACCAACTCAACAGCGTGTTAAAAGAGCATGGTTTGTTTTTTTCACCTGATTTGTCCACCAGTAACCGCGCTACCTTAGGTGGTATGATCAATACCGATGCCTCTGGTCAAGGTTCGATGGTTTACGGTAAAACCAGCGATCATGTTATTGGCTTAAAAGCCGTACTAGCTAGTGGCGAAGAAATTGACACTGACCCAGTTAGGGTTGATCACTTAGATCAGCAGCGAGAGTCCTTAACTGATATTTATGCTGCAGTTAAGCACGCCTGTGTTGATATGCGCTCGCTTGTCGAAGATAAGTTCCCAAAACTTAATCGCTTTTTAACCGGCTACGATCTAAAAAATGCCTATTTACCTGAAGAAGATAGTGTGGATCTGACCCGTATCTTGTGTGGGTCGGAAGGTTCGTTGGCGTTTATCACTGAGGCTAAACTGGACTTAACCCCCATCCCCAAGTTTAGAACCTTAGTCACAGTTAAATACGACTCTTTCCAGTCGGCATTGCGCCATGCTCCTAGTCTAGTTGCGGCGCAAGCCTTATCAGTTGAAACCATCGATTCAAAAGTGCTTAGCCTCGCGCAACAAGACGTTGTTTGGGACAGCGTTAGAGAGTTAATTAGTGATGTACCCAAGCAAGAAATGCAGGGCATCAACATTGTTGAATTTGCCGAAAATGATGAAGCCATTCAACAACAAAAAATAACTAATCTTGTTGAGACCCTATCGGAAACGGGAGTTACCGAACTAGGTGTTATTGGTTTCCAAAGTTGTGATGACTTAACCAGCATTAATGCCATCTACAACATGCGTAAGAAAGCGGTTGGTTTATTAGGCAATACGGCAGGTAGTGCTAAGCCGGTAGCCTTTGCCGAAGATACCTGTGTACCACCAGAGAACTTAGCTGACTTTATCGTAGAGTTTAGAGAGTTACTTGATGGTAAAGGTTTGCATTACGGTATGTTTGGCCACGTAGACTCAGGCGTATTACATGTTCGTCCAGCCTTAGACTTGTGCGACCCCGAACAAGAAATCCTTATGCGCGAGATCTCGGATCAAGTGGTAGCACTTACCGCCAAGTACAAAGGTTTAATGTGGGGCGAACACGGAAAGGGCTTTCGCTCCGAATATGGTCCAGAGTTTTTTGGTCAAGAACTGTTCTCTGAGCTTCGGAAAATTAAAGCTGCTTTTGATCCTTACAACCAAATAAATCCGGGCAAGATTTGCACGCCTTTGCATAGCGAAGAGCAACTAGTCTCAGTTGATGGAACAAAACGCGGTGCTTATGACCGTGAAATAGCCATCGAGGTACGCGACAGCTTTAAAAATGCCATGGAATGTAATGGCAACGGACTTTGCTTTAACTATGATACAAGTAGTCCAATGTGTCCTTCATTTAAAGCTACCGGAGACCGCCGTTATTCACCAAAAGGTCGGGCTGGCTTAATGCGCGAATGGCTTCGCCAGTTAGCTGCGTTAAAAGTTGATCCGCTAGCTCAAGAACAAAAGCTAAACTCTAGGTTCATTTCTCCAGACAGTATTTTGCTAAAAATTAGAAATAGCATAGCTAAATCTAAAGGCGAGTATGACTACAGCCACGAAGTATATGATGCGATGCAAACTTGTTTAGCGTGCAAAGCTTGTACAACAGGGTGTCCAATTAAAGTAGATGTCCCTACTTTTCGTTCTCGCTTTTTAAATGTTTACCATGGGCGTTACCTACGACCGCTTAAAGATTATTTTGTCGCTTACGTAGAGAGTTACGCGCCTTTAATGGCCAAAGCGCCGCGTTTATTTAATACCGCTATGTCTCCTAAGTGGGCAAGCATAGCGGTAGAAAAAACCATCGGTATGGTCGATATTCCGACTTTAAGCTTTCCTACATTGGCGCAACGGTTGCCAGAAAGCTTGACCACCAAGTATGACTACAAAGCTTTACAAAGTTTAAGCGAAGAACAAAAACAAATAACGGTATTGGTAGTTCAAGACCCTTTTACCAGTTTTTACGAAGCAGAGTTGGTTGAAGACTTTGTTAAGTTAGCGAAAAAGTTAGGGTTAAATCCTGTGCTGTTACCGTTTAAACCTAATGGTAAGCCACAGCATATCAAAGGCTTTTTGAGTAAGTTTAATAAATCTGCGCAAACAAGTGCTGCGTTTCTAAACCAAGTTAGCGAACTAGGTATAAAAATGGTTGGTGTTGAGCCTGCTTTAGTACTTTGTTACCGCGATGAGTATCAACACGCGCTTGGCGATTTAAGAGGTGATTTCAATGTCTTGGTGGTGCAAGAGTGGCTCGATTCATTAGATGAAAGCTTATTTGAGAACCAACAAGTGACTGATAAGGATACCTGGTATCTATTCGGTCACTGTACTGAAAAAGCATTAAAAGCAGATGCATTTAAGCAATGGCAGCAAGTGTTCAATCGCTTTGGCGGTAAGTTAGAAGATGTCGCTGTAGGCTGTTGCGGTATGGCCGGTACTTACGGACATGATGCTAAGCAGTTAGCCACTTCGAAAGCTATTTATGAGTTGAGCTGGAAGCAAAAAATGGCAAGCTTACCAACAGAGCGGTGTATGGTTACAGGCTATTCTTGCCGAAGCCAAGTAAAACGCTTAGAAGGTGAAAAACCAAAGCATCCGTTACAAGTGTTGTTGAGTTTACTGCCTTGAGTATTTGGAATATGCCAATGAGCTTGGCTGGATTGAATAAGATGGGCGAGGGCAATATGCTCGCCTATCTTGATATCGAGTTTATCGAAATTGGTGAAGAGTATCTTGTTGCTAAAATGCCTGTTACAGCCAAAGTAAAACAGCCAATGGGCTTATTGCATGGCGGCGCAAACGTGGTGCTAGCAGAAAGCCTTGCCAGCTGTGCTTCATATTGCGTCGTTGGCAAAGACGCTATGGTAGTTGGCGTCGAAATTAATGCCAATCACTTAAAAGCTGTTAGGCACGGTGAAGTGCTCGCTACTGCATCACCAATAAAACTAGGCAAAACTTTGCATGTATGGCAAATAGATATCCACCAAAAATCTGATTTGGTATGTAGCTCTCGACTTACCGTAATGGTTAAATCTAAATCAATTTAAGTGAAATTCTCGCCTAAAAATTGATCTCACCACAAGCAAATAACGATATTTGCTAACAATCTGAACTTTATAGAATTTCGTAGTCTAATTTAGCTCAAATATTTTGATGATTAGCCTTTATAGGTCTAACGTTGAATAAGTATTGGTAAATTAACTTAGGGATCTCTATGTCGTTTAGAACGTCCAGTGTATTAAGTGTTATAGCTTTTAGCAGTTTTTTGCTTGTTGGCTGTAATAAAGAACCCATTGAATCAACAGTAAACCATCTAAGACCGGTTAAGGTAAAACAAATAGAGATTGGCGACGGCGCTCGGGTAAGAACGTTACCTGGAGAAACCTTTGCCTCAGATACAGCTATATTGTCGTTTCAAGTCGCCGGCAGATTGGACGAAATATTGGTAAGGCCTGGCGATGCAGTAATAGCTGGTCAGCCCTTAGCAAGATTAGACCCTGCGATGTACAACCAAGAGTTAGAAGTGGCTAAGGCGAATTACTATCTCGCAAAGGTTCTATTCGACCGAGCAAATCAACTGGTTGACCGGGGTGTTATTTCTCGTAGCGACTTCGACCGAGCTAAAAGTGAATACACCATCAGCCAAGCGGCCTTAGATAAAGCCGAAGTTAATTTGAGCTATACCCAAGTTTTAGCGCCATACGATGGCTTAATAGCCAGCAAATACGCTGAGCAATTTGAATTTGTTTATGAAAAACAAAAGGTACTAAGTTTACAAACAGAGTCCACCGTTGATGTAAACTTTCAGCTACCTGAAAGTTTGATTGGTAACTTTCAAGATGCTAGGCGTAAAGGCGAGCCGCAACCAATTATTAGTGTCCAGTTCCAAGGTCGAGAGCAGTGGTATCAAGCTGCGTTAAAAGAGCTATCAACAGTCGCAGACTCATCAACAGGTAGTTATACCATTGTTGTCACTTTACCGATTCCCGAAGAACTTAATATTTTTCCTGGCATGGCCACCAATGTTCAAATTAAATCAACGGGTCAGAGCCGCTCAAAACTTGTACGTGCACCAGCAGGCAGCCTAGTGGAAGAAGACGGTAAAAACTTTGTATTTGTTTGGGATGACCAAAAGCAAACCGTAACTAAAACCCAAGTTGAGCTAGAAGACGATGCTATTACGTCAGGTTTAAATGATGGTGATTGGCTTGTTATTGCGGGCGCGTCAGAGCTTAGTGATGGGCAACCCGCGGTTAAGTGGGTTAAGGAACGAGGACTATAAAATGCAGTTTAAACAAAAACTTTTAAGTGGTTTATTGGCCTCGTTGTTAATGGGTTGTGGTTCAGACAAAGCAGTAGAAGAATCTTCGCAAGTTGTCGATGTATTCAAACTACCAGAGACCTCAAACTCGGTAGACCGAAACTTTAATGGCATTGCTCGCGCGCACGACTTAGTCGATTTATCTTTTCGTGTAGACGGGGAAATTAAAACCATTCCAGTTAAAAAAGGACAGCCTGTCAAAAAAGGTGACTTACTCGCAGAGTTAGACAAACGCGACTATCAAATTGTGGTTGACGACCGCCAAGCTAGATTAACGCTAACTAAACAACAATTTGAACGCGCAAAAGCCTTACTTGAGCAAAAGCTGTTATCACAAAGCGAATACGACAAAATGCGCGCCGAATACTTGGTTGCCTCAGCAGATTATAAAAAAGCTAAATTGATGCTCGATTACACCGAGCTAAAAGCGCCGTTTGATGGCGTTGTTGGTGATGTGTTTGCTGATTCTTTTGTGAATGTTCAGCCTGGTTCAGCGGTACTCAGTATGCATAAAGTTGATTACGTTGAGGTGGATGTAGAACTACCGGATATGATTATTTCCGTAGCAAAACTTGGTAAAAGGCGAATTTCTGAAATAGATATAGCCGTAGGGTTTGAAGCATTTCCCGAGAAAGAGTTTAAAGGCTTACCTTACGAATTGAACCTTGAGAAAAATAGCGCGAGTAGAAGTTACATAGCCACCATGTTGGTTCCTTATGATCCCAATTACGCTGTGCTAGAAGGTATGCAAGCTAAGGTCTCTATCGATTTAGCAGATATGACCTATACCTATAATCGCGATCACTTGGTTCCTTTGGCGGCAGTGATAATGCCAGATGGTTCTACGATTAGTCAGCAACGGCCTGTAGTGTGGCGTTATAAAGACGATCAAACTGTAGAAATGCAGGAGGTCGTTATCGGCACCATAGCAGGCGATATGATAGAGATTAAACAAGGCTTAGAAGATGGCGATACCATTGTTTCTTTAGGTGCAAATCGTTTAGTAGAAGGTCAAAAAGTAGTGTTAAAGAAGGATAACCAATGAATATTGCAGGCTATTTCGTAAAAAACTCAATAATCAGTTGGATGTTTACGCTTATCCTTCTCATTGGCGGTATTTTGTCCTTTACCGGCTTAGGCCAGTTAGAAGATCCACCGTTTACTATTAAAGATGCGGTGGTTGTTACTATGTACCCAGGGGCTACCTCTACTGAAGTAGAAGAGGAAGTGACTTACCCGGTAGAAAAAGCCATCCAAGCATTACCTTATGTAGATGACATCGTGTCTTTAAGCACGCCAGGTATGTCGCAAATTACGGTTACCATGAAGCGGACTTATGGTCCCGACGAACTACCGCAAATCTGGGATGAGCTACGTCGTAAAGTAGGTGATATGGCACCTACTTTACCACCAGGGGTATCTACACCATTAGTTAATGACGATTTTGGTGATGTATACGGCATTATGTATATGGTGTCTGGAGAAGATTACGACTACAAAGATATTCAAGATTATGTTGATTATGTTCGTCGGGAAATAGAACTAGTTCCTGGTGTTGGTAAAGTAACTTTAGCTGGCGCGCAAACCGAGCAAGTGTTTATAGAAATCTCGGTGCAAAAAATGGCAACTTTCAACCTTGATCCTGCTTTAATTACCAGTTTGCTAAATTCACAAAACATGGTTACTTCAGCAGGCAATATCAAAATTGCAGGAGACCAACTAACCCTTCGTCCAACAGGTTCGTTTAAATCTGTAGAAGAGCTCGGTGACCTGATTATTCCGGGAACAACAGGTAACAAGCTTATCTATTTAAAAGATGTAGCTACCATTACCCGTGGCTACGAAGAAGTTCCAAGCAATCTGGTTAGCTTTAATCAAAACCAAGCCATCAACATCGGCGTGTCGTTTACCAGTGGAGTTAACGTTGTAGAAGTAGGTAAAGCGATTGAAGCTAAGTTGCAAGAAATCGACTACGCACGTCCAGCCGGTATGACCATTGATTCAATGTATAACCAGCCTCAAGAAGTTGATAAATCCGTCAGCTCTTTTGTTTGGAACCTTATTTTAGCGGTAGCGATTGTGGTGGTTGTGCTTTTAGTCTTTATGGGGCTTAAAAGCGGTATTCTGATTGGACTAATTTTGTTCTTAACCTGCTTAGGAACATTTATTTTAATGAAGCAAGCGGAGATTGAACTACAACGGATTTCCCTTGGGGCATTAATCATCGCGCTTGGAATGTTAGTCGACAACGCCATTGTTGTTGTCGAAGGCATACTAATGGGGCGTAAAAAAGGTTTAAGTACCTTAAAGGCGTCTCAAGAAATTGTAGGGCAAACCATGTGGCCGTTGCTAGGCGCAACAATTATCGCTATTACAGCCTTTGCTCCAATTGGTTTATCTCCGGATTCTACTGGTGAATTTGCGGCATCGTTGTTCTACGTGTTGTTGTTCTCGTTGTTTTTGTCTTGGATTACCGCGATTACCATTACTCCATTTTTTGCCCAGTTGTTCTTTGGCAAAGAAGGCGATAAGCAAGTTGAAGGTGAAGACAGTGACCCTTACAAAGGTGCGTTCTTTAATACCTACAAAGTGTTGTTAGATTTTTGTTTACGCTTCAAATGGCCCACCGTAATTGTGATTGTTGTGCTTTTTGTTATGTCTATTGTGGGCTTTGGTTATGTAAAGCAATCATTCTTCCCACCATCTTCTACGCCGATATTTTTAATTGATGTATGGATGCCAGAAGGTACTGACATTAGAGAAACCCGAGAAGCTGTTTCAGAGATGGAACAAATGGCGCGAGATACAAACGCAGTTGAATTTGTGTCATCTACGGTAGGTAAAGGCTTTCAACGCTTTATGTTGACCTACTCGCCAGAGAAAAACTATGGTGCATTTGCCCAAATAGCGGTACGTACAACCACTTCAGAAACTGCCGCGGCAGCTATGTCATCGCTACGTAAAGGGGTTGAACAGCAGTTTCCTCAGGCTCAGTTTAAGTTCAAGAATTTAGAAATTGGACCTTCAACAGATGCCAAAATAGAAGCTCGCGTATTAGGGGCCGATCCGGATGTATTACGCTCAATTTCGGCAGATATTCAGAAGATCTTCAATGACACTCCAGGTACTGTGAATGTTCGCCATGACTGGCGTGACCGCGTTAAATACATAGAACCTAACTTTAACGAAACTCAGGCAAGACGCTTAGGTATCAATAAATCGGATGTTGACCAAACCTTAGAATTTGCTTTTGCCGGTTTAAGTTTTGGTCTATACCGTGAAGGGACAAACTTAATGCCAATCGTAGGTCGTTTGCCTGATGAAGAACGTGTTGATATTGATTCTTTGGATAGCCTACGTATTTGGAGCCCGACCCTAAATAGCTATATTCCTATTCAACAAGTTGTGAACGGCTTTAGCGTTAAGTTTGAAGACCCTATTATCCAACGCCGTGATAAAAAGCGTACCTTAACCATATTTGCTGATGCAGACTTTGAATATGACATCCTTCCAGCTGAATTGTTTTCTATCGTAAAACCTCAGGTAGAAGCTTTAGATCTACCTCCAGGTTACGAATTACAATGGGGCGGTGAATACGAGTCTTCGGGCGATGCACAAGAAGCTTTATTTGCATCTTTACCGATGGGCTATTTAATCATGTTCTTGATTACGGTATTTCTGTTTAATTCGGTTAAAAAGCCATTAGTGATTTGGTGTTGTGTACCTTTAGCGTTAATCGGAATTACCTCTGGCTTGCTGTTCCTAGGAAAACCATTTGGTTTTATGGCGCTGCTTGGGATGCTGAGTTTATCGGGCATGCTGCTTAAAAACGGCATTGTATTACTCGATCAAATCAGTGCAGATATAGCCGCTGGTAAAGAGGTTTACCAAGCTGTATTTGAATCTACCGTAAGCAGGGTTAGGCCGGTATGTATGGCCGCAGTAACAACCATTTTAGGTGTAGCACCATTGATCTCGGATGTGTTCTTCGAGTCTATGGCTGCGGTAGTAATGTTTGGTTTAGGTGTAGCAACCGTTCTTACTTTGCTGATCGTTCCGGTATTGTACGTTATCTTCTTTAACGTGAAGTATCGCGACTATAAAGAGTTTTAAACCTTCTAAATGTAAATACTAAAAAAAAGAGTTGCCTTGGCAACTCTTTTTTTAACCACACAATCCCATCACATACCTAACAAAGGGTTTTGCTTCTTCTAAATCAAAGTAGCCATCTTTTTTACGTGTCGTTCTTAAGTATTGATATGTAGCCACAATCACCTTCATTACTTTTTCATTTTCTACGCTTAAATCGTGTTGTTCAGCTGCCGCCAAGGTAAGCTCTACAGCTTTTTCAAGCGCTTCCATGTCAACTACTTCTGCTTTTCGGTATTGATAGCCTTCACCGGTAGCTAACCATTCTAGTGAACAATTGGCTTTTTGTGCGATTTGATTAGCTTTAGACAGACTTGGCTCTGAGCCTTTTAAATATTTCCTGATTAGGCTCTCGTTTAATTCTACTTTTCGGGCAAAGCCGCTAACGCTTTGTTCACCCATTAATTCTTTTAGGCGATCTGAAAACTCGTTCAATCGAATACCCTTGTTTGCTTCGTACCAAAGTACGACAAAACTAGCACTATAGTATTGATTGTGTCCAGTAAACTTGCAGAATACTCACTTCATTAAATCGAATTAAGGTATGTAAATGGAAAGCGTGAATGGAAAGGTTGCAATAGTAACTGGTGGTGGCAGCGGTATAGGTTTGGCAACTGCAAAAGCCTTAGCGGAGCAGGGCGCTATAGTTGTCATTAGCTCGAGAGATTTAACCAAGCTTGAGCAAACGGTAAGCAAGCTAAAAAATGATTATGGTTTAAGCGTTCATTGCTATGCTGCTGACATCCGCATCAAACAACAAGTACAAGCGCTAAAAGACTACGTTATAACTCAGTTTGGTCGTGTAGATATACTGGTAAACAACAGTGGACTAGGTGTTGGTGAATCTATTGAACATTGTAGTGAAGAAGACTGGGACTTGGTTGTAGACACTTGTACCAAAGGAACTTTTTTAATGAGCCAAGCGGTACTGCCAAGCATGAAATCTAATCAAAGTGGCTTTATCCTTAATATTGCTTCGCAAGCAGCTAAAAATGGCTATGCCAATGCTGGACCTTACTGCGCGGCAAAATTCGCAGTGCTCGGTTTAGCTGCAGCACTACAAGAAGAGGTAAGAGAGCATGGCATTAGAGTACATAGTTTGTGTCCAGGCTTGGTACAAGTACCTGCTCCAGACTGTGAATCAGATATAAAGCCCGGGTGGCTACAAGTAAGTGACTTAGCCGAAGCAGTATTGTTTGTGCTTAAACAACCGGCAAGGGTTCACCTAGAAAATATTGGTTTGTATGGATTTTAACTAAGGGCTTGCTGCTGATTAAGCAGCTGTTAGCTTGAAGAGTATAAAGAATTGGTTGCGGGAGCCGGATTTGAACCAACGACCTTCGGGTTATGAGCCCGACGAGCTACCAGACTGCTCCATCCCGCGTCCGGTCTTAACTAAAGTAGTTAAGTGATTTGAATAGTTGCTTGGCTTAGCTATTCGAACTAAGCAATTCTTAAACAAAGAATTGGTTGCGGGAGCCGGATTTGAACCAACGACCTTCGGGTTATGAGCCCGACGAGCTACCAGACTGCTCCATCCCGCGTCCGGTCTTAACTAAAGTAGTTAAGTGATTTGAATAGTTAGTTGGCTTAGCTAATCGAACTAAGCAATTCTTAAATAAAGAATTGGTTGCGGGAGCCGGATTTGAACCAACGACCTTCGGGTTATGAGCCCGACGAGCTACCAGACTGCTCCATCCCGCGTCCGGTCTTAACTAAATTAGTTAAGTGATTTAAATAGTTACTTGGCTTAGCTATTCGAACTAAGCAATTCTTAAATAAAGAATTGGTTGCGGGAGCCGGATTTGAACCAACGACCTTCGGGTTATGAGCCCGACGAGCTACCAGACTGCTCCATCCCGCGTCCGGTCTTAACTAAATTAGTTAAGTGATTTAAATAGTTACTTGGCTTAGCTATTCGAACTAAGCAATTCTTAAATAAAGAATTGGTTGCGGGAGCCGGATTTGAACCAACGACCTTCGGGTTATGAGCCCGACGAGCTACCAGACTGCTCCATCCCGCGTCCGGTCTTAACTAAAGTAGTTAAGTGATTTGAATAGTTGCTTGGCTTAGCTATTCGAACTAAGCAATTCTTAAATAAAGAATTGGTTGCGGGAGCCGGATTTGAACCAACGACCTTCGGGTTATGAGCCCGACGAGCTACCAGACTGCTCCATCCCGCGTCCGTTATTGCGGAGCGCATAGTACGCACAGAGTAGTGATAATACAAGAGATTATTTGTTTTAATTATCCAAGTGCCGATTATTTATCCGAATGAGGCTTTTACTACTGATCCTTAGCAAAACAGGTATAATCCACGGGTTAAATAAATAGAGTATCGAAATGGCAGATTTTTTCGCTTCGACCGCTAAAGGTTTAGAAAGCTTATGTTTAGATGAAATTACCGCGCTGGGTGCAGAAAACTGCAAACAAACAGTAGCCGGTGTTAGCTTTAGTTGTGACTGGCCAACCGCCTACAAAATTTGTATGTGGTCACGTGTTGCCTCTCGCATATTGTTGCGCTTAGTAGAGACTCAAGCAGAAAACGTTGATGAGCTATATGAAGCAGCCTATTCAGTACGTTGGAATAAGTACTTTAGCGTAGATCAAACGTTCTCGGTGCATTGTAGTGGAACAAACCACTATATAGACAATAGCCAGTTTGGTGCGCTTAAAGTAAAAGACGCCATTGTTGATCAGTTTAATAAGCTGGAAGGCGTTCGCCCCAATGTCGCTAAAACCGACGAAGATGCGCGAATAGTGGTTCGTTTAGCGGGTAAACATTTAGCCATTTCAATCGATTTATCTGGCGCAGCCCTTCATCGACGTGGTTATCGTTTAGAGCAGGGTGAAGCACCAGTTAGAGAAAACCTTGCAGCAGCCTTGACGATTCGTAGTAACTGGCAAGAAAAATATCTGATTGATCCAATGTGTGGTTCCGGGACAATTTTGATTGAAGCGGCGATGCAAGCCGCCGACATCGCACCTGGTTTAAATCGACAATTTGGGTTTGAGCGCTTACGCAACTTTGCGTCTTCTGCTTGGCAAGACATTCGAAACGATGCCAAAGCCAGAGCCCAATATGGCTTAGCAAATTGTAAACAGCGTCTTATTGGCTACGATATTGATCGTCGCATGGTGACCTTAGCTAAATCGAACATTGAGCGTGCTGGACTTAGTGACATTATTTCAGTACATGTTCATGATGCTGCAAATCTGCCAGCCGCGCCAAGTGAGCCCGGACTTATTTTGTCTAATCCGCCTTATGGTGAACGTCTGGGCGAACTGACTAAGCTTATCGGCTTATTCTTATCCTTTGGTGCGAGCGTACGCGAAAACTATCCTGGCTGGCGTTTGTCGCTGTTTACCGCTGCACCAGAATTACTCGACTATCTGCGCCTGCGTAGTGACAAGCAATATAAGTTTTTAAATGGTGCACTTAACTGTGTGCTGAAAATCTATCAAATTGGTGAAGGTGGGCAGGGGACTCAACGTAAATATGCTGAAGACTTTGTAAATCGATTGCTTAAAAACAAGAAAAAGCTGCAGAAATGGATCAAGCGAGACAACATAACTTGTTACCGCTTATATGATGCAGACTTACCCGAATACAATGTGGCTGTAGATTGCTACGACGACTACGTGATTGTACAAGAGTATCGAGCTCCAAAGAGTATTGAACCCACAAAAGCGCGTCGTCGTTTAATGGATTTGCTAACCGGGCTTTTACAAAGTGATTTAGTGGCTAACGATAAGTTAGTAATTAAGCAACGTGCTCAACAAAAAGGGCGCCAGCAATATGAACGCAATAGTGACGAAAAAGAGCGTTTTGTTGTTCAAGAATATGGTGCTCAGTTTTACGTTAATCTTACCGATTATTTAGATACTGGTTTGTTTTTAGATCACCGGAACATGCGGCATTACATTCAACAGCATAGCCAAAGTAAAAAGGTTCTCAATCTTTTCGCTTACACCGGCTCAGCTTCGGTTCATGCAGCGCTTGGTGGGGCTTCTAAAGTTACAACTGTAGATATGTCTAATACCTATTTAAACTGGGCAAAAGATAACTTTAGATTAAACCAGCTTCCGATTAGCAAACATGAGTTTATTCGTGCTGATTGTATGGCTTGGCTGAAAACACAAATATCACAACGTTGGGATTTGATTTTTCTCGATCCGCCTACTTTTTCAAATTCAAAAAAGATGGATGAAGTGTTTGATATACAAAAAGATCACGTTGATTTGTTGGGCTCGGTTTCGCGCTTGCTTAATCCGGGCGGACAGTTGATTTTCTCAAACAATAAACGCCAATTCAAAATGGATATAGAAGCCTTAGCAAAGCTGGGGCTTAAAGTTAAGAACATTTCAAGTCAGTCTTTATCGCCTGATTTTGAACGTAATAAACAAATTCATAATTGTTGGATGATACACAAGGAATAGTTGTATGACTTGGGTTTTATATAGTACTGATGGTTGCCATCTTTGCGAAGATGCTCGTGCGTTAATTTTAGCTAACCCCAATATTAATGAGCTAAAAGAACAAGACATAATCGAAGACGAGTCTTTAGTCGAGCAATACCGTTATAGCATTCCTGTGTTGTGTCACGAACCCAGTCAACAAAGAATTAACTGGCCTTTTGACGCGAGCCAGTTAGAACAATTTATAGAGAGTTGTGCGTGTTAGTAAACTTACAAGACGCTTTTTTGGCATATGGCGACACGCCACTGTTAAACAAAGCAAATGTGCAAATAAACAAAGCTGAACGAGTATGTCTAGTTGGCCGTAATGGTGCTGGCAAGAGCACTTTGTTGCAAGTGATCGAAGGCGCTATTCAGTTAGACTCAGGCCAACGTCAACTAGTTAATGACGTTGTCATCACCCGATTACAGCAAGATCCACCTGAGGCGAGTGAGCAACGTATTTTTGATTACGTCGCTGAAGGCAAACCACATATCGGTAAATTGCTCAGTGAGTTTCACCACTTAACGTCGAATATCAATGAAAACTCCAGTGAACGCGAATTAAAACGTATGCAACAAATACAGCATGAGATAGATGTTGTAGACGGCTGGAAATTTGATAACGAAATTCAACAAGTTCTCACAACCATGAAGCTAGATGGAGAAGCTCCTTTGCAAGGCCTATCCGGTGGTTGGCTAAGAAAGGTTGCGTTAGCAAAAGCGTTGGCAGGTGATCCAGATATTTTGCTGCTTGATGAACCGACTAACCATTTGGATATTAATACCATCAAATGGCTAGAAGAGTTTTTGCTTAATTTTAAAGGCACTATTGTGTTTATTAGTCACGATAGGGCTTTTATTCGTAAAATCGCCACCAGAATTGTAGACATAGACCGTGGTGTGCTTACCTCCTGGCCCGGCAACTACGATGCCTACTTAGATGGTAAAGCAGAGTGGCTACGTGTTGAAGAAGAGCAAAATGCTTTGTTCGATAAACGTTTGGCTGAAGAAGAGGCCTGGATTCGTCAAGGTATTAAAGCGCGTAGAACCCGCAATGAAGGGCGAGTTAGAGCGCTTAAAGCTATGCGTAATGAACGCAGTGAACGCGTTAATCGCCAAGGTACTACCAATATGCAAATCGACGATGGTTTGCGTTCAGGAAAAATTGTATTTGAAGCCGAACAACTAAGTTTCGGTTACCCTGATGATGCTTATCCTATTATTTCTCCGCTAGATTTACTTGTAATGCGAGGCGACAAAATTGCCTTAGTTGGAGGCAATGGCTGTGGAAAATCAACCCTTATCAAGTTGTTACTTGAGCATTTAACTCCAAGCTCAGGCAAGCTAAAAATAGGGACTAATCTCAATGTTGCTTATTTCGATCAGTATCGCCAAGAGCTAGACCCAGAAAAAACCTTGCTAGATAATTTAGCTGGCGGTAAACAAGAAATTGAAATCAACGGTAATAAACGCCATGTAATGGGGTACCTACAAGACTTTTTATTTCACCCTAAACGCGCATTTACTCCGGTTAAAGCGCTTTCTGGTGGCGAAAAAAATCGACTCATGTTGGCAAAATTATTCTTGAAACCAGCCAATTTGTTGGTTTTAGATGAACCAACCAACGATTTGGATGTCGAAACGCTGGAGTTACTAGAAGAGTTGGTAAGCCAATATCCAGGAACAGTGTTATTGGTTAGCCATGACAGAAGCTTTATCGACAATACAGCAAGTCATGTTTGGTTCTTTGATGGAAACAGTAATGTAGACAGCTATGTAGGCGGATATTCTGAAGTAGCAGATTACATAGAAAACCGGCAAAAAGCGCCTGTTGTAAAAGCTGTTGAGAAAACTGATTCTAGTCAGCGAGCCCAAAAACAATCGAAGAAGTTGTCATATAAATTGAAACTGGAACTTGACCAGCTACCCGAAAAATTGGAAGCTGCCGAGGCGCAAGTAGAAGAATTACAAAGTAAAGTAAACGAACCTGAGTTCTTTAATTTAGAACAAGACGTCGTTCAAAATACTTTAAATGATTTAGCCAAAGCAGAGCAGAGTTTAGAAGACCTGTTTATGCGCTGGGAAGAATTGGAAGAACTAAAAAATTCATGAAGAAGTCTATGATGAAACGCTCTTTAGCAATGGCATTCGCGCCTTTAGTATTGTCTGCTAGCTTTGCTCAAGCAGCACAAACCGAATCCTATTATCTTATAGAAGAAATTCCACTAGAAACCAGTAACGGACTTGTCGAAGCTAATGGTGACCTAGTTGTTACTGCCGCAAGTAATGATGGGGAGTATGTAGCGGGTAGTGCTCAAACTTTTAGAAGTGCTTTTCGCTTTTACGACTTTTCCGACAGAACCACTTTTGACTATGGCTGCCAGTACGCTAGCGAAGTATGTGACTTGTTCTTCTACGGAGATAATAGTTTTTACGATACCTATCGTAAACGCTTAAGAGAACAAAGAACCGTTTTGTACCAATCTAATGTGCTCTCTTTCTTAGCCAATCGAAATATTAGTGGGATGCATACCGATGGCAAGAACCTGCCGCCGTTGCCTACTTGGGATACCATTAACGAAAAACTTTATGTTTTCGATGATATTGCTAACAGTGACTACACAACTGATACACGAGTGAATGATATCAATAGTGAATTAGGTTGGGCTGTAGGCTACGACTCAGCGCCATTTAGCAATCCTGATGGTGGAAATTATACAAGGGACTTTATTCAACGTGGGTTTGCTTTGCGCTTAAGCGACCAAGCTAAAGTTACTTTGCTACCAACAGCCTTTAACAGTAGTGGCGAGCTAGAAGATGATAAAGGTGGGTTATCATCAGGCTTACAAATTATCGAAAAAGATGGCCGTACCCTTGTTATTGGCATAGGTAGTGTCAGTTATTCCAATAGCGACAGCTTTGGTGAGTGTCAAACAGGTAACCGAGAAAACTACTACCGTTGTTCAGGTTTTGATACTCAAGCATGGGTATGGGACATTACAGACGCAATAGATGGAGAGCAAGTAGTTGGGCAACAACTAGTTGAAGGCTACGTTCGTTCTCGTTATGGCAATGCTCCAGATTTTAACTTGGTAAAAGATGCCAATAACGAGATATTGGTAGGTATATCTTCAGATGATGTCTATGACAGCACTAACGGTTCACGTGGCCGCGCTACTTACTATACCGACAATGGTGATGGTACTTATAGTCTAAATAAAATACCAAATATTCGGATTGATGGTGATAATGACAAGTTTGAAGACTCCGTATCACATACTTGGGCAAATTCAGTAAACGACGCCAACTTAATTGTCGGTAATTTGCGATACGTAGAAGTTAAATCACGTAACCGTCCGGTAGAAGGTTTTGTATATGATGGTGATGAAAATTCAGAAACATACCAAGAGGTAAATTGGCCATTACGTAACAAGCCATTTTCTGGTGCTAACAGCGAATTCAGCGATATCAATAATAGCGGTTTAATCGTAGGTTGGCGAGATGGGGATAGTGAAGAACAGCCAGCTTATAATGGTACTACACGTAGACAAACGGGTATCTTATTAGATTACAATCGTTACCTAGAAGGTAACAAGACATACACCTGGACGCTTAATCAATTAACCTGTTATGAGCAAGACGGAACGCCACAGATACCGCTGTACCGGTTCGAGTTTGCAACTCATATTAATGATGAAGGTGAAATATTTGCCAACGGTTATCACTATGAAAGTGCTGAAGAGTTTATTAATGGAGTAAATCCTCGTGCGGTGTTACTTAAATTGGTAAGAAACCCTGCGGTGACAGATATAGATGACTTAGCAACTTGCCCGCAAATAGAAGAAGTGAAGTATGAACGTAAAGGGGCTTCTAGCTTGTGGTTAGGCTTACTGCTCTTACCTGTTGTTTTTGTGAGGCGTTTCATAAAAAGATAAATTGTCTTTTTAGTGCAACAAAAATATCAATTAGTTAGCGAATACTTAAAAATTTAGTTTTTGATCTTTTAAAAACGATAAGCGATAGTAGATCAGGAGTCCAAGTGGGCTCCTGATTTGTTTTCTGATCTTGATGAGGAAGAAGTCTATGAAAAGACAAAAACGCGATCGTTTAGAAAGAGCGCATGCCAAAGGTTATCAAGCAGGGTTATCAGGAAGGTCTAAAGAGACCTGTCCGTATGGTGGAGCAGACGCAAGAGGTCATTGGTACGGTGGGTGGCGTGAGGCTGTTGAAGAACGCGTTTCAGGATTAGACAATAACTAAATAAAAAAAGCCCTATAAATAGGGCTTTTTAATATCAGCGTATTAGGAGTACTAAAAAGTTGAAGTGTCGGTAAACAAACCTACTTTCAAATCATTTGCTGAGTAAATCTGACGACCATCTACCTCTACAATGCCATCCGCAATACCCATAACTAATTTACGCATAATTACACGCTTCATCTGAATGCGGTAGGTGACTTTCTTAGCTGTAGGTAATACTTGGCCAGTGAATTTAACTTCGCCAACACCCAAAGCTCGCCCTTTACCCGGACCGCCACTCCAACCTAAGAAAAATCCAACAAGCTGCCACATTGCGTCTAAGCCTAAGCAACCAGGCATTACCGGGTCACCAGGGAAGTGACAGTCAAAAAACCATAAATCAGGGTTAATATCTAACTCAGCAACAATTTCGCCGTTGCCAAACTCACCACCTTCGTGGGTGATTTTTAGAATGCGGTCCATCATTAGCATGTTTGGTGCGGGTAACTTACTGTTTCCTTCACCGAATAAAAGGCCTTGGCTGCAATCAAGCAATTCTTGGCGTTCATAGCTAGTTTTACCTAGTTCTTTTTGCGAAACCTGAGTCATGAATTTTACCTTTAAAAAATTTGCCGATACTTTAGCTAACACGTGTAAGCTAAACAAGTCCGATGTCCGATAATTTCGCTAAAACTTGAATAAGTCAGATACTTTCTTCAAAAGCCAGCGAATTAAACCAGGTTCATCGTTTGGTAGATTGATTAATTTGTTAATTTTTCCGTAAACACTTTCTTCATCGAGTAGGTCGCCAGCAGGCAGATTGAACAAATAGGGCACCGCTTGGCTAATGGTAGAAACAGCAAAAATGCTTAGTTGTTTTTGCTCAACCGCGTTTAAAACCTCTTGCGAAAGATTCAGTTGATTAAGGTTAGCTTCCGGTATTACTACCCGGATAGGCTGGTTAGTATTAACAAGTTGCGCAACCCTTAAGTAACCTTCGATCTTTTCGTTTATGCCGCCTACAGCTAATACATTGCCTTTTTGATCTAAGGCGCCGGTTACTGCGGTATTTTGCTGAATGGGAAGCTTTGAGATAGCGCTTAGTAAAGCCAAGGCTGATGCGAGAGAAGCGCTGTCACCATCTATTTCATGATAAGACTGTTCAAATACTATGTTGCCGGAATAAGGGAAATGATGCTCAGAGGCAAACAATTGATTTAGAAAGCCATGAATGATCATCATTGATTTAGCGTGAACATTCCCTGCTAGTTCTGCTTTTCTTTCTATATCGTTAAAGTCGCCGTCACCTTGAAACACATTTGCAGTTATTCTGATGGGCTCACCAAATGATAAACCTAAGCCAGCGAAGTCGATAACCGATAAACCATTTATTTGGCCAACTTGCTCACCACTTAAACAAATATTGGTTTGTCTTTCTGTATAGGAGAGATCACTAAACTTTTGTTGGTTGTTAACGTTATCGTTTAAGTGTTTTAGTGCTTGGGTAAAGCCTTGACTGTTCGCTGTAAATTGATTGAGTTCTAGTGACTGAAGTAGGGTAATTAGTTCTTGTACATCTAAACTTAAATACTGTTGATGCTCGCAAAGCTTCGCCGCGTAGTTCAATACACATTCATAGAGCTCCGTTGTTAAGCTGGATAAGCCGCATTGATGTAACTCACCATTTAGGTGGCTTAAATACAAATTGATGTTGGTTGAGCTTGCTTCTACTTCTAATGGCAGTTCAGTTTCTAAAAGCCCTAGGGTTTTTATACTTGGGTCGAGCTCATATAAATCGGCAATGGCATTGGCATTACCAATAAGCACTAACTTGGTAGTTACCGACAAATGTTGAGGTTGGCTAGTTAGCTTTTCGCCTTGCAATTTATCCCACGAAAAAATTGAGGTAGTTAAACAAGCTTTTAGTTCAAACCAAAGCTTCGCTTCTGCAAGAATATCTTCGGCATTTAAAACCAGTATCCCGGAAGCTGAATGATGAATAGCCCCTAAATTCACTTCCACCAACTCAGCGCTATTAGCTGTAGGTTGGGCAAGATATTGGCCAAAAATAGTTGCTCTAGTGAATTCGTAACAATAATTTAGTGTTGGCTTGTTAAGCCAAGTCTTATAGAACTTTTGAATCGAGGTGAAAGAAGGTAACTCAACAAGGTATTCAAATAGCTGTTTGATGAGATTTAATAATTGCTCAGGAACCTGCGCTTGGTTAAGTCTTTTTAGAATTTTGCTAAGGGAGTCGGATTGAGACTCTTCCATAAACGCTAATTCTTCACCTATCTCTTTGGCTAAAAGTTCTGAACCAAAATCTTTGTTTAGCAAATCTTCCATCTGCAGCATAGTTTGCTCAAAAGCTTGTTGAGCTTTTTGTGAAAGCTCAACACAATAAGGGCGCTGTGGCTGGGTAGGGTTGAATATTAAGGCGTAAGCTTGTTGCTCAATATTAAGGTCTTTAGCAAAGTCTGCGAGTACTGAATGCAAATTGAAAAAACTAGGGGCCTGACAAACCATAACTTGTTGATGATTATTGGCGTGCGTAAAGTGGTCAAAACTAGATTTAGCTATAGGTAATAAACTCGACCACTGAATGCCGTTAGTTGGGTTTATGTTCTCTAGCGAAAAGTTAGGTTTTAGTTTTTCAATGCTTAGGGCTGATTCAGTCAATTCGTATTCCGGTGTTAAACGTGCAATGTGTAATTAAAACAGTTTGTTAGCTCTATAGAACAATAGCTGCTATCCAACCAAAAACCAACAGTGGTAGGTTGAAGTGCAAAAATGTGGGTACAACGGTGTCCAATATGTGGTCATGCTGGCCATCGCTATTTAAGCCTGCAGTCGGGCCTAGTGTAGAGTCTGAAGCTGGCGAGCCTGCATCTCCAAGTGCTGCAGATGTTCCAACCAAGGCAACTGTTGCTAACTCAGAGAAACCTAGAGAGAGAGCGAGTGGAACGTATATAGCGGCAATAATGGGAATGGTTGAAAATGATGAACCTATTCCCATAGTAATTAGCAATCCCATTAGCAACAACATTGCAGCAGCAAAGGCCTTATTATCACCAAGTATACTTTGAGCACTATTTACTAGATCTGGTACACCACCAGTAGCTTTCATTACGCCAGCAAAACCATTTGCTGCAATCATAATGAATCCAATTAAGGCCATTAATTTAACGCCTTCAACAAACAAGTCTTGGCTATTCTGGGGCTTTAAGCCTGACGCGGTAGTGAGCAGGAGGAAGCCAGTTAAAGCGCCCATAATGATCGACTCAGTATAAACGTTTACCACTAAGGCAACGATTATAATGGTGATATTCAAACAGGTTTTTAAGGGGCTAGTCTGTATTTCGCTTGTGCGTTTTTCACTAGTATTGATCGTTGTTTGGTAAGTTCTTGGCTGCCGATAAGAAAAAAATATGGCTGTAAGCAGACCTAACACCATTCCTAGGGCTGGTATTGTCATAGCAATGGGTAACTGGCTTTTATCAATCGTTAAGCCTGCCGACAAAATATTGCCATGTAACAGTTGGTTTAAAAATATGCTGCCAAAGCCATAGGGTAGCCACATATAAGTGGTGACTAAACCAAAAGTGATACAGCAGGCAATGATTCGCCTATCCATGTTTAGTTGATTGAATACAGCGATTAAGGGCGGGATTAATATTGGAATAAAGGCTATATGCACTGGAACCAAGTTTTGCGAGCTTACTGCCATTAATATGATGGCGCCAAGCATCATCCACTTCACCAAAGAAAGGTGCTGATCTTTATGCAAATTTACTAAACGTACAATCTTGTTAGCAATCATATCGGTTAAGCCGCTTCTGGCAATGGCAACAGCAAACGCACCAAGCAGAGCATAACTTAACGCGATTTGAGCGCCATCTCCTAAACCGGCTTCAAAAGCGGCTATGGTTTCCGTCAAGCTTAAATCGGATAAAAGCCCGCCAATAATTCCACTTATCGATAAAGCTAATACTACATTTACACGCAGTAAACTTAGTACCAACATTAAGCAAACCGACAATACAACAGGATTAGTAATCATCGATTATTGATTCTCATCTTGATCTGGTTTTGGTAGAGGCCAACCGCCTAGGTTCTTCCACTTGTTAACAATCAGGCAAAACAGCGATGCTGTTTTTTGCGCGTCGTATAGTGCTGAGTGTGCTTCTTCGTTGCTAAACTCTAAGCCAGCCTCTTTACATGCCTTGGCTAAAACAGTTTGGCCTAAGGCTAGGGCACTAATACTGGTAGTATCAAAGCTCACAAAAGGATGGAAAGGATTACGCTTAATATTACAGCGCTCTACTGCTGCGTTAAAAAAGCCCATATCAAAGGCTGCATTGTGAGCCACCATTACAGCCCGGTTACAGCCATGGGCTTTTAATGCTTTACGTATTGGCTTAAACATCTCTTTCAGCGCAAAGTCTTCGCTTACTGCGCCACGTAAAGGGTTATTAGGCTCTATTCCGGTAAACTCTAAAGCGGCTTGTTCTAGGTTAGCGCCTTCAAAAGGCTCAACGTTAAACTGTAAGCTTTCAAGAACATAAAGTTCGCCTTGTTCGTTAAAGCTAAGCAAGCAAGCTGCAATCTCTAGTAACGCATCTGTTTTAGCGTTAAAGCCAGCTGTTTCTATGTCGATAACTACAGGGTAGTAGCCGCGAAATCGACTAGACATTAATTCGGTCGTGAGTTCAGTAATGGTCATAATGTGGGTAACTAATATTAGAAGCGCGCATTATTACAAAAGCCGCAAAGAATCGCTAATTTGCTTTAAAGATTATCGCTTAGATGCCGATAATTTATGGAGAAGAGAGGATTTCTGCTAATGAAACATTACTTATTGCTGCCTTTGGCATTAAGCGCAATGTCTGCTCAAGCAAACGTGCGCAATTATTCAGCATCGCTAGATGACTCAACTTGGGTTGTGTCAAATAAAACGCCTATTGAATGTAGAATGGACCATTTCATTCCCTCTTTTGGTGTGGCGAGTTTCATTAGTCGCTCATCGAAAAATGTAAATCTAGATTTCTATTTGGATATGTACAGGATTTCCGCAGAAACTCACCAAGTCTCATTACGAAGTGTTCCACCGAAATGGAAGCCAGGTGCAAGCTCTAAGCGTATTAGCGAATTATCCTTTTATCAGCAATTTGATGGTTACGTAAATGCCCAGCCAGCGTGGCAAATGCTGAGTGAGTTGGAAGACGGTAACGTACCTACTTTTTACTTTAATGACTGGTACGCCAGCAATAATACAACTGCAGTGGGCATCTCTTCGATCAACTTTAAAACCCAATACAACGACTTTTTAAAATGTGTAGGGCGCTTACTTCCGTACTCGTTTGACGATATTGCTTTTACAGTTTTAACCTACAAATCGAATAGCAATGAATTGACCCCGCGCTCTAAGAAACGTTTGCAACTTATTGGTGATTACGTAAAACATGACCCAGAGATAGATGTAGTGTTGGTTGATGCCTACACCGATAGTTACGGGGGTAAGTGGATTAACCAAGAACTTTCGGAAAAGCGCGCGAACATGGTTAAGGATTACTTTAAGTCTGGCGGGTTAGATGAAAGTGTCATTGAGGTGGCCGGACATGGTGAGCGCAGGCACGTTGCCCGTAACGACAACACCATGGGCAGAGAACGTAACCGAAGAGTGGTTATCTCGTTAGGCAAAGACTTGCTATAAAAACAAAGGTAGAGCAACTTGCGCTACCTTTTTCTTTTATCTTTAGAACGGCGCACTTCTGTCACGTAACCCAGAAGGTTTAGCCCAACGCTCCCTAGCAGAAACTCGATTTTGTTGCTTGCTGGCATACGGCGTTTGCATTTGATCGCCATATAACCAAAGCACCAGGTTAGAACGTTCACCACTTCGTATTGCTTGTGATGCATGAGGTACATTGCCACGATGAATCATTGCTGTACCCGGCTCGAAAGAAAGTCTTTTAATATTTCCGGTAATAGGGTCATAAAAATCAACCTCTGAGCCCGTGAATTTTTCATCGGACAAGTTCATATTAATATTCATTGTTACCGACGACGCATCGGTATGAAGCCTCAACGAAGTGTCCATTCCTGCTTGCCACTGAATAGAAAAACCAAATGTTTGGCTGTCATATCCGTATACTTCTGGGAACAACAAGCGAGCGATTGGACGCATATATTTATCGAGTAGTTTGCGGTAAAACGCTTGAAAACTGGGGGTGGCAAGGTAGCCTTCAGAGCGTTCGTCAAGCATAGCCCCATGCCTATTTAGCACTATTCCATAAGGTGGCTTTAAAGGAATGCCTGCTGTAGTTACGTCATCTAGGTAGTGGCGTAATTCAATAAGTTTTTCAGGCTTAAAAAACTGTGCGGTGTATACACCTGGGGCAGCTTCTTGCCACAGATCTTTAACTTGGTTTTCCGTTGATGGGTCATCCCAAGCTGAGTTGACGGCGTTATGTAGCTTTTCATCTAACAGAGTCTCACTAGACACAAGCAATGAACCACTGCTTGATGCTTCCCACTCTTTCCAAGCACTAACTAGTAGTTGTTGGTTATTATTCCAGAAAGCGTTAACAGAAGGAGAACGTGCAAGCATTTCTTGTCTAGAGGGTAGGGTTAATGCTTGGGCTTGTTCTAATTGACTGCTTACGTTTACAGCTGCATTGTTCATTTATGCTCTCCTGGTTTTGCAACCGGGGTTCCCGAATTGCTTGAGAGCAAACTTATTATGTTTCGTTATTTTGATAAATGGGCATTCAATTGAATCAGTATTTACATTTTATTAAGAATCGCAGCAGGCATTGGTGAAAATGCCAATAAACTCGCATTACTAAATTTATCTAAGGTACTGATATATAGCTGCTATTAGCTAGCTTCTTTACTTAATCGATTTTATCTTTAAATTCACATAAGTCTTCGATGATACACGAGCCGCAACGAGGCTTTCGTGCAACACAGGTATAGCGGCCATGCAAAATTAGCCAGTGGTGCACATCTACTTTAAATTCCTTTGGCACTACCTTTAGTAATTTTTCTTCGACCAGATCAACATTTTTCCCCATGGCGAATTTGGTGCGGTTAGAAACCCGAAATATATGTGTATCTACTGCGATAGTTGGCCAGCCAAAGGCAGTATTTAGTACTACGTTGGCTGTTTTTCTGCCAACGCCTGGCAATGCTTCTAAGGCTTCTCGGCTTTCTGGAACCTCTCCACCGTGTTGTTCAATCAAGATCTTGCAGGTTTTTATTAAGTTCTCAGCTTTAGAGTTAAACAGGCCAATTGTTTTTATGTAAGTTTTAAGCTCATCTACCCCTAAGTCAAAAATAGCTTGGGGGGTATTAGCAACTGGGTAAAGCTTGTCGGTAGCTTTGTTCACCGATACGTCGGTGGCCTGAGCAGATAACAATACAGCAGCAAGTAGCTCGAAAGGGCTAGAAAAGTTTAGCTCTGTAGTTGGATGTGGGTTGTTATCTCTAAGTCGTGTTAGGATTTCTAATCTTTTCTGTTTATTCATGCGCTTTGAGTATTGTTTGAAAGGGTTTCTGACGGAGCTTGTTTGGTTTTAGCGCGGTTATCTATGACATTTTTAAAAGCGATGATAAAGCCCATCACCAAAAATGCACCCGGCGGAAGTATTGCAACCAAAAAGTGTTCGTTAAAATCAACGATTTGAACATATAAGAAAGACGACCATTCGCCTAACAGCAATTCAATTCCGTAAAACAAGCTGCCATTTCCTAAAAGCTCTCTAATTGCGCCTACTGCAACAAGTACCAAACCAAAACCAATTCCCATCATTAATCCATCGAACGCAGCTGGCTTAACACTGTTACGTGCAGCAAATGCCTCGGCTCTACCGATGATGATGCAGTTGGTCACTATGAGCGGAATGAATATTCCTAGGTTTTGGTACAAGCCGTAGGTATAAGCATTCATTAACAGTTGTATGCAGGTAACAAAGGATGCAATAACCATAACAAATACAGGAATGCGGATCTCTTTAGCTACCCATTTACGAATGAGTGATACCGTGGTGTTTGAGGCTATCAGTACCAGCATGGTGGCAACCCCCAGGCCGAGTGCGTTGGTTACCGTCGAGGTAACCGCGAGAAGAGGGCACAAGCCGAGTAATTGTACTAAACCAGGATTGTTTTTCCAAAGGCCTTGCCAAGCTAATTGTTTATATTCGCTCATCAAATAACTCCTTTAACAATCTGTCGCATTGTCATTAATGCTTTGCTGATTTGTGGCGTGGTAAATCAACACGTTTTTCACTGCTTTTACAACAGCACGCGGCGTTATTGTAGCGCCAGTAAAGGCGTCAAACTGGCCACCGTCTTTTTTTACAGCCCAACGAGGATCCTTGGCATCCATTAAACGTTGTCCATTAAACTGGTAAATCCAATCTGATTTTCTGGTTTCAACTTTATCACCTAAGCCTGGTGTTTCGTTATGCTGTACAACACGCACACCGCTAATAGTTGAGTCTGCATTTAAACCTACTAACAGGCGAATTTCCCCGCTGTAACCATCTGGTGCAATTGTTTGATAAACGAAAGCCGCTGTTTGTTGATTTAATTCAATTAGCCGGATGGTTTGGTCTTTATCGTTACCCAAAAACTGTGGCTCGTTAACTACTACGCATCGTTGCTGGTAAGCACTATTGGCTAACTCTTTTGATAAGACTTCATTAGTTGACCTAATCAGTTGTGCTTTAACCTGTTGCTCGATTCTTGGCTCGGTAAAGTAATTAACGATGACAACTAACAAGGTGCATGCAAAGGCGAATAGGGCCAACATCGCCGCGTTTTTAGTCATTGATTGGCGCTTAGTTGTCATTACTATTTCCCTCGCCGTAACCATATACTCTGGGCTTGGTGAAGTGATCTATCATCGGCACTGCCATATTTGCTAGTAATACAGCAAAGGCGATTGCGTCTGGATAGCCGCCATAATTTCGAATAACAAATACCAATAACGCAACCAAGCTTGCGTAAATAATCCTACCTAAGTTGCTCGTTGCTGCGCTTACCGGGTCGGTCAATATGAAAAATGCGCCAATCATGGTTGCGCCGGAAAACAGCTGCAGCAGCACTGGAATTGAGTGATCTGGGTTGATGGCTGCGGAAAGTAGACTCAAAACAAATAGGGTGGTCAAAAAAGCCAAAGGAATATGCCAGCGAATCACCTTTAAGTAGATAAGCGCAAGACCTCCTGCTAAATAGGCTAAATTAATCCATTGCCAGCCAATCCCTGCAAAACTACTGTAAATCTCATGGCTTGATATTTCATTGGATGTGAAACCTAAAGTAAGTTGTGTTTTCATCTCATCAAGCGGTGTGGCGATGGTATGGCCATCGATGCTGGCAATTTGTTTAATGCTAAAGCCGTCTACGGTAAAACCACTAAAAATGAGCGATAAACCATCGATGCTAGATAAGCTTTCAACTAACAGACTTTGTGGAGGCATCCAGCTTGTCATCGTTACTGGGAAAGACACTAATAAAAGCACGTAGGCAGCCATAGCAGGGTTAAAAATATTATGCCCAAGACCGCCATACAAATGCTTAACTACAACAATGGCAAAGAAACTGCCAATAAGCGCAATCCACCAAGGGGCATAGGCTGGAAGTGCCAAACCAACCAAAATGCCAGTAACTAGCGCGCTGTTATCACTTAAGGTTGGCCAAACAGGTCGCTTACGTAATATAAGAACTAAGGTTTCACTTAGCACTGCAACCATAGATGCCAGTAATACTTGGGTTATGGTGCCTATTCCAAAATGAAAGCTTTGAACTAATAAACCTGGCAAAAGACAAAGAATCACCCAAAACATCAATGTTTTTGTTTTTAAGGGCTTTCTAACGAAAGGTGAACTTTTTATGCTAGTGCTATTCATTGGTATCTTTCTCTTCGCGCTGTTGTTCTGCTAGTTTTTTAGCTTTAGCGCGAGCAACTGCTGCGGCGACTGCAGGGTTAACTTTTTTGGCTGGCTTTTCTACGGTTGCGGGCGTGGGCGCTTCAGTTGCGTCCTCCGCTTTCTTATTGGCCTTAGCTTTTGCAACCGCAGCTGCGATGGCCTTAGCCTTAGCGTTGTTGTTACTAGTAGTACTATCTTGAGTATTTTGTTGAACCGATTGCTCTCGAGCAAGAGGGACCTCTAAAGCTTCATCATCTTGATTGTTTGCCTTACCGGTATCAACAGACTCGTCGGCTGCTGCTAGCGCGGTTTTTTTTGCTTTAGCTCTGGCTATTGCTGCGGCAACAGCAGGGTTTGCTGAAGATTTAGCCGCAGGCTTATTTAGATTGTCGTCGGCTTGATCCGCACTTGCCTCTTTGTTAGCCAGTTTTTTAGCTTTAGCCCTTGCTACAGCGGCGGCTACGGCCGGATTAGTGGCGGTTGTTGGTTCAAATTGTTGCTGAGCTTGTGCTTTTTTCGCCTTAGCTCTAGCTACGGCAGCAGCCACAGCTGAATTACTTGATTCAACTGTGTTGTCTTCAGCGGTAGTTTCGTTATCTTGATTTTGTTGTTTCTTGGCTTTAGCGCGCGCGATAGCCGCTGCTACTGCGGGGTTTGCGCTAGGCTTAGACTCGTTTATCGATTCACTGTTATCAGTCTGCTTTTTAGCTTTAGCACGCGCGATGGCCGCAGCGACTGCCGGGTTAGCGCTGGCTTTACTCTCGTTGGCTTCTTTTTGGGCTCTTCGCTCAGCTTTGCGAGCTTCTCTAGCAGCTATGGCCGCTTGATTATCTGGTACCCATTCACCAGTTTCGTCTTGTTTTGCTGCTGGACTGGCGGCTTGCTTGTTTTTGACTCTTGCTAAGGCCGCTGCGACAGGATCAGGTTTATTTTGCTTAGCGTTGTCTTCTGTTTGAGCTTGTCTACGCAAAGCGGCTTGTTGGTGTTTCGCTTTACGTTCTAATTTGTCTTTTTCTAAACGAGCTTGGCGTGCATCGAAGCGTTGTTTGGCTATGTCGGCTTCTTTTTGTGCAATATCTTCGCTGCGTATTTTAGCTTTTGCTGTTCGGTAGTGTTGTACCAAAGAGATTTCGCTTGGACAAACAAAGGCGCAGGCTCCGCATTCGATGCAATCCATTATATTAAAATCGCGCGCTTTGTTTAGTTCATCCCCTTTGGCGTACCAATACAACTGCTGAGGTAATAAGCCCATTGGGCAGGCTTGAGCACATTCACCGCAACGTATACACGGTGATTCATTTTCAGCTGCCATCGGATTGTTAACAATCAGACAGTTAGTTGTTTTTACCACCGGTGCTTGGTTGCTGGGGAGCATGAAGCCCATCATCGAACCGCCCATAATGGTTGGCGCGTTAGGCTCACCCTGTAGTTTTTTGTTGATCACATCGCTTACTGCTGTGCCAATCGGCACCCAGTAATTGCTAGGACTGGTGACTAAATCACCGGCAAGGGTGACAACTCTAGAAATTAGCGGTTCGCCTAGCGTTACAGCTTGATACACGGCGTAAGCTGTGCCGACATTTTGCACTAGCATGCCTAGGTCAATAGGTAGCTGGTTAGCTTTAACTTCTTTTCCAGTAAGCACTTGGATAAGTTGCTTTTCACCACCAGAGGGATATTTGGTAGGGATGCTTCGAATGATGATATCTTGATTGCCAACCGCTTCTAACGCTTTAATGGCTTTGGGTTTGTCATCTTCGACGGCAACTATGGTAAGCGCTGGTTTGAGTACTTTTTGCAGTAAGGCCACACCACCGATAATCTCAGCCGCATAGTTCTGCATTAAACAATCGTCGGCCGAAATATAGGGCTCGCATTCTGCGCCATTTATAATCAGTACGTCTAAAGGTTTATGCGGAGTAATCTTTAAAGCAGTAGGGAAGCCAGCGCCCCCCATACCGGAAATACCCGATAAATGAACGCGTTGGCAAATCGCTTCTGGAGTTAATTCTTCATCAGTCAGAGGGCTTGGCCATTGCGCGTCTTGTTGCGCTTTGTCTACGCGAATAACGACACTTAATTCAGGAATGGCTGAAGCATGCGCAGAAACTCTTGGTTCAATCGCGATGATTTCACCGGAAAGGGACGCATGAACTGGTGGCGCTTGAAAGAACTGAGATTCAGTTAAGGCTTGTCCACGTAATACTTTATCACCTACTTTTACGAGTAGTTTGCCTGCACTGCCAATATGCTGTTGGACAGGTATGCTTAACTCGTTAGGCAAGTTGATTAGTTCAGGCTTACCACAGTTGATATCCTGCTTATTGGTTTCTGGGTGGACACCACCTTTGTAGTTCCAAGTAAAACCTTGTTTAATTTTGTCTAACCACGCCACCATCTATTTTTGTTCCTCGATGATTGCGACATCTATTTGGTTCAATTTCCAATCCCAGTTTTTGGTTGTTGTTGGTATTGGGCGCATTTCAATACAATCGGTTGGGCAGGGCGCCACACATAGCTCGCACCCGGTACATTCTTTAGTAATAACCGTATGCATATGTTTATTTGCGCCCATAATGGCATCTACAGGGCAAGCTTGAATGCATTTGGTACAACCGATACACGCATCTTCTACGATGTAGGCTACTTTCTTACGGTCATCTTCTTTTACGGCTGACTCATCCAGAGGGATCGCTTCAACGCCTAGCAATTCTGCTAGTTTTACTACAGTCTCTTCGCCGCCTGGTGGGCATTTGTTTATTGCTTCGCCGTTGGCTATGGCTTCAGCGTAGGGCCGACAACCAGGATGACCACATTGTCCGCACTGTGTTTGAGGTAGCAGTGCTTCCACTTGATCGGCAATGGGGTTGCCTTCAACTTTATATTTGATGGCCGCATAACCCAGTATTCCACCAAATACCAAGGCTAGAAGGGTGATTGCAATAAGTGCTTCTAACATCTAAACATACTACTTAATTAATCCAGTGAAACCTACAAAGGCTAAAGACATAAGCCCAGCTGTGATCATGGCGATCGCCGCGCCTTTAAAAGGTAGCGGGATATCTGCTACCACAAGGCGTTCACGCATTGCTGAGAACAGAATCAACACTAGCGAGAAGCCAGCTGCTGCTCCAAAACCATAGATAATTGATTCAAATAGATCATGCTGCTCATTAATGTTTAGTAGCGCCACACCTAATACTGCACAGTTAGAGGTGATAAGCGGTAGGTAAATGCCTAATACACGGTGAAGTGCGGGGCTGGCTTTTTGCACAAACATCTCGGTGAACTGAACCACAACGGCAATAACCAAAATAAAACTCATGGTGCGCAGATAAACAATATCTAGTGGCAACAATATGTATTGTTCTACTAAATAGGAGCTCATTGACGCAAGGGTAAGCACAAAAGTGGTTGCTAAGGCCATGCCGATGGCGGTTTCTACTTTGCTGGACACACCCATAAATGGGCATAAACCCAAGAACTTAACCAGCACAAAATTGTTAACCAGTACGGTACTGATTAATAACAACAAATATTCAGTCATTTAAATAAGATGCAGCGGAACGAGCCGCTATTATCCTTGTTTGTGGTGCGTATAACAACCGTGACTTCAATGTGGAAAAGGCGCTAAAAATTTGCTGTGAGTTGTGAATCATTTTTGAGCGGTTAAATTTACTTTTTACCCTTCGGTTGATCTCGATCATTTGTATTTGCTTTATCCTTAAAATCTCTCGACTACTATATCTAGTGGGATCTAAAATCCTTAACCACAATATATGGATAACCATCACATTGGATGCTTTTTTGAGCGTTTCTTTGTTAGAAGCCTTTAGTGGCGCGGGTTCCACAGTTTTTTATTTAATGAGTGAGTGAAATTGGAGCGTAAATCGTGAAAACAGTCGTGATAAAACGAGACGGAAGCCGTGTACCTTACGACGCAAAGCGGATTGTTGATGCAGTGCTAAAAGCAGCTGAAGCTTTAGGTGTTAAGGACAACCTAGTTGCATTGCAAATTGCCCAACAAGTAACAGAACAGTTTTTGAACTTACCTGAAGTAGATATCAACGATATTCAATCGTCTGTTGAAAACTACTTAATGGAAAGTGATAACAAGACTTTAGCACGTGCTTACATTGAATATCGTCACGACCGCGACGTTGCTCGCGAAAAGCGCAGCGTGTTAAATGCTGAGATCCGTGGTTTGGTTGAACAAAGCAATGCCGCGTTACTTAACGAAAATGCGAATAAAGACAGTAAGGTCATTCCTACTCAACGCGATTTGTTAGCGGGCATTGTTGCAAAACACTACGCTAAAACTCATTTGCTTCCGCGAGATGTAGTAAAAGCTCACGAAACCGGCGAAATTCACTTTCACGATTTAGATTACGCACCATTTTTCCCAATGTTTAACTGCATGCTAATCGACTTAGAAGGCATGTTAACCGGCGGATTTAAAATGGGTAACGCTGAAATTGAAACCCCAAAATCAATTTCAACAGCAACTGCAGTAACAGCCCAGATCATCGCTCAAGTAGCGAGCCATATTTATGGTGGAACGACGATTAACCGCATCGACGAGATTCTTTCGCCTTACGTCACCAAAAGCCATGAAAAACACTTAGCTACTGCTAAAAAATGGCAAATAGCCGACGCCGAAGCTTACGCTAAAGCACAAACCGAAAAAGAATGTCATGATGCATTCCAGTCTTTAGAGTATGAAGTAAATACTCTACACACTGCGAATGGGCAAACACCATTTGTTACCTTTGGTTTTGGCTTAGGCTCTTGCTGGGCCTCGCGACTAATTCAGCGTTCAATCCTAGAGAACCGTATTGCCGGATTAGGTAAAAATGCTAAAACGGCCGTATTCCCTAAGCTGGTATTTGCCATTAAAGACGGCTTAAACCATAAAAAAGAAGATCCAAGTTACGATATTAAGCAGTTAGCTTTGGAATGTGCGTCAAAACGCATGTACCCAGATATTTTAAACTACGACAAAGTTGTTGAAGTAACGGGCTCGTTTAAAACCCCTATGGGTTGTCGTAGTTTCTTAGGTCACTACCAAGAAGAAGGTAAAGACATTCACGATGGTCGTAATAACCTTGGTGTAGTGAGCTTGAATTTACCCCGCATTGCTATTGAAGCTAAAGGTGATGAACAACGTTTCTTCGAACTACTTGAACAACGTTTAAGTGTTGCCAAACATGGTTTAGATAGCCGCATCTCTCGCCTTAAAGGTGTTAAAGCCAAAGTTGCCCCAATCTTGTACATGGAAGGCGCTTGTGGCGTTCGGTTAAATGCCGAAGATGATGTATCTAAAATCTTCGAAAATGGTCGTGCGTCAATTTCTTTAGGTTACATCGGTTTGCATGAGACTGTGAACGCGCTATACGGAAACAGTGAACACGTTTACGACAATAAACAGTTACAACAAAAAGCTATCGGTATTGTTACTGCATTAAAACAAGCTACTTTACGTTGGGAAAAAGAAAGTGGTTACGCCTTTAGTTTATACAGCACCCCAAGTGAAAACCTATGTGATCGCTTCTGCCGTTTAGACGCCAAAAAGTTTGGTGTAATCGAGGGCGTAACAGATAAAGGTTACTACACCAATAGTTTCCACTTAGATGTAGAAAAGAAGGTAAACCCCTTTGACAAAATAGATTTCGAACAGCCTTATCCTTCAGTAACTAGTGGCGGCTTTATTTGTTACGGTGAATACCCAAATATGCAGCACAATACTGAGGCCTTAGAGGATGTTTGGGATTATAGCTATAGTCGCGTTCCGTATTACGGTACAAATACGCCAATTGACGAATGTTACGAATGTGACTTCACTGGCGAGTTTAACTGCACCAGTAAAGGCTTTGAGTGTCCTTCTTGTGGTAATGCAGAATCCAGTAAGGTATCTGTTACTCGACGAGTATGTGGCTATTTAGGTAGCCCTGATGCACGACCATTTAACTATGGTAAGCAAGAAGAAGTTAAACGCCGAGTGAAACATCTGTAAATGAACTATTTGAGTTACCATTCGGTCGACGTAGTTAACGGGCAAGGTACGCGCTGTACCTTGTTTGTTGCTGGTTGCGAGCATCAATGTCGAGGTTGTTATAACCAGAAATCCTGGCGCTGTGATTCCGGCCACCCGTATACTGATGACTTAGAACAACAGATTATCAATGATTTGAACGATTCTAGGATTCGACGTAAAGGGCTTAGCTTGAGTGGTGGAGATCCACTACATCCAGATAACTTAGACGCTGTACAACGATTAGTTGAACGCGTTAGAAAAGAGTGCGCAGGCAAAGATATTTGGATGTGGACAGGCTATCAACTTAAAGAACTAAACCCGCAACAGCAGGCAATTGTTAAGCAAGTTGATACCTTAATTGACGGCAAATTTGAACAAGAGCTGGCCGACCCAAAATTACAATGGCGAGGCAGTAGTAACCAAATTATTCACTGCCAACCCCTTCAGTAGTTAAGCGATAAGCTCAGGACGCGAAATTAAGTAGCCCTGCAAGCTATCGACATACATAGATTCAAGTAGCTGTTTTTGCTCTAAGGTTTCAACACCTTGAGCAATTACTTGGCAACCTAAACGATGCGATACCTCTACCAGCATACTCACGAATTGCTGATTAGCTTTGTCACTTTCTAGTGCTTGCACTAAATCGCTACTTATCTTCACATAGTTAGGCTTGAGCTCTTTAAACAATTTAAAAGAGCCAATACCGTTACCAAAATCTGAAATTGCAGTGTGGCAACTGTTTCGGCGAAGTACTTCAAACAGCTTTCTGGCGTTGCTCAAATGCATATCCAAAATTTCTTCTTCTAGCTCAAAAACAACCCGAGATTTTAAATTAGGGTAGGTAAGTAGCTGTTGGGTTAGCCAAGAACAAAAATCTGGGTCAGTTAAGATAAGTTTACTTAGGTTTATCCCCCAGCGGTATTCAGCGTTTTGTCCAGAGATGGTATGCAAGATGTAGCCAATTGTTGCTTTTTCTAGCTCTAATATCATGCCCAGGCGTTGTGCCATTACCATGGTTGTTTCTGTAGGAAGCTGCTGGTTATTGTCACTCAAAAAACGAATGAATACTTCATGGTACGCCGGCATAGTGCGATGCAACGACTGGATGGCTTGTGAAGCTAGGCGGAAGTTATTTTTGTTAATAAGCGAGCTAATGGTTGAGTGCCATTGTAGTTCACTACTTTCTAATGTTTCGTCATCTTCGAGCACTATTTCCCAACCATTGGGAGATAGGCTTTGGGCAATAGCCAAGGCTGCATCAGCACGAGCAATCACTCGTTCAATGGAGTCACCACTTTTAAGCTCGGTTACGCCGGTATAGGCTGCGCTTTGCATTTGCTTACCGTTGCTGTACTCGTTTAGAGAGCTTTTTAGTGCCTGAGCGACTTGGCTAACTCTGCTGGCTGGGAATTTAGGCAATACCAGGGCAAACTCAGCTCCCAAAAGTCTAAACAAGCTGCTTGATGAATAATCTTTGCGATTAACATCGATGATCTTAGCGATATCTCTAATGTAGTCATCGCCAGCTTGGTGACCACGTGCTTTGTTGATTTCTTCAAGTTGCGAGGCTCTAACCAAAAACAAAACCGTATCTTTAGGTGTTGTCTTTAACATTTCCTGCATTTTTTGGCGGAACGAGTGTCGATTAAACTGGCCAGTTAATGGGTCTAGGGCAACTTGCTTCTCTAATTGTTGAATTGCATGTTTTTGTTGGCGGATTTGCTGAGTAAACTGCTGTTTCTGATCCTTAATTAACTCGCCAACTGCACCAAGCACCGGCTTTTCATCAACTAATCGATCGGCATTAACCAGCTTTTTGAGCTTACTTTTAACCCGAGACATAGCTCGTATATAAAGAAGGCTGGTTAACATGTAGCCCATTGCACAAAGCGCTGCGATGGTTAGATAGAGGCGTAAGTATCCGTCACTAACAAATTCAAATGAGGGCTTAAAGTTAACTTGGAACTTATCTACTGCAATGGTTTGCATTGATGTTTTACTAGGTTCGGCTAAGTCAACTAACCAGTGCTGCGGCGCACCAACCAATGCCAAAGTATTATCAACAGCTAACTGTGTAGAGATAAAACTAAGTTGGTGTTGATCACGTAAAGTTGCTAGATACTCTTGATTGAGCTGGTCAATTCTGGTCAATTGCAGAGAGAGCAGGGAGTTAATCTGCTGATTTTCACGGGCCAGATCAAGTTTAAACAACTGTACATGAACACCCACCAGCGCAATCCATAGCGCGATAAATAAAAAAGCATTTACAACAAAAAATGTTCTAAGGCCTTTCATATCCTACCTGTTTAATAAATCAGCGATCTCTAATAATGATACATGCAAACATTAGACTTATCTATCAGATGCTTAGGATTAAGTAATATATTTAGTGATTAACAAATATCGGAAAGGGTATAACAGGAAGTGATAAAAATGTGGCTCCCCAGGTTGGGCTTGAACCAACGACACATGGATTAACAGTCCACCGCTCTACCAACTGAGCTACTGGGGAATTATAAGGCTTACTAGATAAAAGGAGTGGCTCCCCAAGTTGGGCTTGAACCAACGACACATGGATTAACAGTCCACCGCTCTACCAACTGAGCTATTGGGGAATCGTAAGGTATATCTAGTTATATGATTGGCTCCCCAAGTTGGGCTTGAACCAACGACACATGGATTAACAGTCCACCGCTCTACCAACTGAGCTATTGGGGAATCATATAAGGTATTGACCTATTGTAATCAAGATTGGCTCCCCAAGTTGGGCTTGAACCAACGACACATGGATTAACAGTCCACCGCTCTACCAACTGAGCTATTGGGGAATCTTGATTTATCACTTAGCAAAGGAGATTTGGCTCCCCAAGTTGGGCTTGAACCAACGACACATGGATTAACAGTCCACCGCTCTACCAACTGAGCTATTGGGGAATCGCTTTGCTTAAGTGCGGGGCGCATAGTAATAATTGCCCCTATAAGTGTCAACTAATTCTACGTCAAAAATGACAATTTCTGTTTGTTTGCTCAACTTACATCCAGTTGTTGCAAACTACAGATCGAAACTTGTTCAGCTGGTATAAAAAATGCGCAGATAATTAATATTCATAAAAACACATTTCTTTATAGCTAAGCTTGATTGCCTAATAATTATGCACAATATGTAAAAGCCTTTGGTGCTGGTAGTTAGCGTGACTTATCCACTGATTTTGTGGATAACTGTGTGCATTAAAAGTCGCTTATGGGCTACAGCCCACTAGATACCTAGCACGAGCCTAAATTTGATCTACATCTGTTTTTCATTTAATCGCTATTATTCAATGACTTATTTAATTATTGGTGTAAAAGCTCAATTTTTGACCTACAAAAAAAGTAGTTGCTTTTACAAAAAAAGTGTTGTGCATTACTTTTCGTTACAATCTTCTTACTGTGCACAATTTAGGGTTATCTGCTATCGATTTTCTGTTTGCGATATTCTCTGCTAAACAACGCTAATTTTCTGTACAAGACTAATACGCCTTTTTGTTATCGCTAGGTTTTGCGTAGAATGGACCAATGATAAAACTTTCAGATGATTGGTAGTAGAGCAGTGAAAAAACCATTTGATCTAATATCGGAATACAAACCGGCAGGGGATCAGCCAACGGCTATATCAAGTCTAATAGAAGGCTTAGAAGATGGGCTTGCTCATCAAACGCTATTAGGGGTTACCGGTTCAGGTAAAACATTTACAGTAGCGAATGTTATCGCAGAGCAAAATAGACCAACCATAGTTTTAGCGCCAAACAAAACTTTAGCCGCTCAGCTTTATAGCGAAATGAAAGAGTTCTTCCCTAATAATGCGGTAGAGTTTTTTGTTTCTTACTATGACTACTATCAACCTGAAGCCTATGTGCCGACCACTGACACATTCATAGAGAAAGACGCATCAGTTAACTCTCACATCGAACAAATGCGGCTGTCTGCCACTAAGGCCTTATTAGAACGACGTGACGTGGTATTGGTAGCCTCGGTGTCGGCCATTTACGGTTTAGGTGATCCTCAGTCCTATTTACAAATGATGTTGCACCTAAGTGTTGGCGATATGATTGACCAACGCGCCATTCTTCGCCGACTGGCAGAGCTACAATATTCGCGTAATGATGCTGCCTTCCAGCGTTCTACCTTCAGGGTTCGCGGAGACGTGATTGACGTATTTCCAGCAGAGTCTGACAAAAATGCAGTAAGAATTGAATTGTTCGATGGCGAAGTAGAACGGCTCAGCAGCTTTGACCCACTAACTGGGGCTGAAGAGGCGGTAATGGCAAGGGTGACTATTTTCCCTAAGACCCACTATGTAACGCCGCGAGAAACCATTCTTAATGCCATCTCCTCAATTAAAGAAGAGTTAAACGAGCGCAAAAAACAGCTATTAGATGCTAACAAGTTAATAGAAGAGCAACGAATTTCTCAGCGTACATTGTTCGATATCGAAATGATGAACGAACTAGGGTATTGCTCGGGTATCGAAAACTATTCTCGTTACTTATCGACTCGCGCACCAGGCGAGCCACCACCAACATTATTAGATTATTTACCCGCCGACGGTATCCTCATTATCGACGAATCACACGTAACCGTGCCTCAAATTGGCGCAATGTATAAAGGTGACCGCTCGCGCAAAGAAAATTTGGTTAACTACGGATTCCGTTTACCTTCTGCGTTAGATAATCGACCTCTTAAGTTTGAAGAGTTTGAGCAAATAGCACCACAGACCATATTTGTATCAGCTACGCCAAGTAATTATGAGTTAGAAAAAACCAACCAAGAATTTGTTGAGCAAGTAGTTAGGCCCACAGGTTTATTAGACCCAGAAATAGAAGTTCGCCCAGTAAATACTCAAGTCGACGATTTGTTGTCAGAAATTCGTATACGCACGGCAATCGATGAACGGGTATTGGTGACCACGCTTACCAAAAGAATGGCCGAAGATCTAAGTGAATACCTCACTGAGCATCAAGTGAAAGTGCGTTATTTGCACTCGGATATTGATACCGTAGAAAGGGTAGAGATCATTCGTGATTTGCGTATGGGAGTATTTGATGTGCTTGTGGGCATTAACTTGTTACGAGAAGGCCTCGATATGCCAGAGGTATCGCTGGTAGCGATTCTAGATGCCGATAAAGAAGGCTTCCTTCGCTCAGAGCGGTCTTTAATTCAAACCATTGGCCGGGCGGCGCGTCATCCTCAGGGGAAAGCGATTCTTTATGGCGACAAGATCACCGGCTCTATGGAACGAGCAATTGGTGAGAATAATCGACGCAGAGAAATCCAGCATCAGTTCAACCTAGATAACGGTATAGTTCCGCAGAAACTTAACAAGAAAGTGGTTGATATTAGCAACTTTGGGAAGAGTAAAGTACTTCAAGCGGCAGAGCCAAAAGCTAAGTACGCAGCACTTACGCCTGAAATTATGTTGAAGAATATTGCGCAACTAGAAAAGCAAATGATCAATCATGCAAAAGAGTTAGAGTTTGAACAGGCTGCAGCGGTAAGAGATGAAATAAATGAGTTGCAAGAGCAACTGGTAAAAATGAGTTAGCTGCAAAAGGCATAAAAAAAAGCCGCTGTATTTACAGCGGCTTTTTTATAGAACTAATCTTAGTTTGCTGCAGCGATAATTGCGCCAAACTCTTCAGCCATAAGAGAAGCACCGCCAACTAGCGCGCCATCAATGTCTGGTTGAGAGAAAAGCTCTTTAGCCGTAGCAGCTTTAACACTACCACCGTAAAGAATTTGAACTTTTTCAGCAACAGTTGCACTTTGCGCTGCTAACCAGCTACGAATGTGAGCGTGAATAGCTTGAGCTTGCTCAGAAGTAGCAGATTTACCAGTACCGATAGCCCAAACAGGCTCGTAAGCGATAACAGCATTTTCTAATGCTTCAACACCACAAAGGTCGATAACAGCTTTAAGCTGAGTTTCAACTACAGCTTCTGTTTTACCTGCTTCGTTTTCTTCAAGAGTTTCACCAATACATAGTACAGGTACTAGTTGGTTTTCTTGAATCGCTTTGAATTTAGCAGCAACTACAGCATCAGTTTCGTTGTGGTACTGACGACGCTCGCTGTGGCCCACTAGGTTGTAAGTACAACCAAATTCTTTCAACATTACTGGAGAGTTTTCACCAGTGAATGCACCAGAGGTGTTTACGCTTGCATCTTGTGCACCGTAAGCGATTGGAGCATCACCCACTAAGGCTTCAACTTGACCTAAAAATACTACTGGTGGGCAAATTGCAGTTTGCACGTTAGTAGCTGCTTTAGCTGGTTCGATTAAGCCATTTACTAATGCGGTAACAGAATCTTTAGTACCGTTTAGTTTCCAGTTACCCATTACAAGAGGTGTTCTCATTGTGCGTCTCTCCTTTAAATAAATTGGCTCGATTATAGTGAATAAATTACAAAAACGTAGTGTTTCCGCGAAATTATCTGCCTAAAACTGTAAATTGCTGATCTAAAACAAACGATTAAGAAAAATAAGTACGTATTTTTTGCCACCAAATCCCAAGTTTTTCGTGCCATAAAGCATCGTACCTATGAATAAAGCGCGCATCGGGCAAAAACTCATAAAGCCGTTGTTCTCCTTGAACTTCTTTTCCAAGGTAATCAGTAGGTACAGGGCTAATATTGCTTGAGTACTTGTTGAAATGTTGCAGTGCACGCTTCATATGAGTAGCGCTAGTCACCAACGCGGTAGGGCGTTGTCCTATGTAGGTAGCAATCACGGCAGCTTCTTGCTCGGTATCTTTAGCTTTAGGAATGGTAATAATGTTGGCAGGAGGAATGTTAGCTTGCCTTGCTACTTTTTCCATAAGCTCAGCATTGCTGTTTGGATCGCTGCCGCCATAGCCCGATACAATTAAACGGCTCTGGGGATTAACTAAACTTAACTCAATCCCTTTTGTGATACGCGCAAACGATGAGCGACTAAGCTGCTCAGTAGGCGAGAGCATTGGATCACTAATATGACCACCGCCTAGTACCACTACAAAGTCGAAACTATCGACAAGCTGACTTGGCGCCTTTAATACTCGTTCATTTTCTAGCAACTGTTGATTTACCCACCAAGGGTTGCTGGTAACCAACAATATTGCCAAAGCAGGGACTAAAGTCGCTGCAGCGCGGTAGGGACGTTTTGTTATGCCGAAATAAAAAGAGAGCAACAAAAAGAACAACGAAATGTTAAGCGGCATCAGTAGCGAGCCTAACCATTTTTTTACGATAAAACCTAAACTTAAATCCATATAGTGGTTTCTCTCATAAGCCTTACAGGCATCTTAATTGATTGCACTCTTCGGTGGAATCACAGACCTTAAAAATTACCAAAAATAGCGGCTTAATCCAAATTAATGCGTTAAATCAAAATTTTCCCGAAATTTTTTTCTGTGACTAAAGACAGGTTTAGCGACTTAAGGTAATCTTCGCACCATACAGGTATGTAATTAGCAGTGAGGAAAATATGTTTGAGCGCGTATCCGCAGCCCCCGCAGATCCAATCTTAGGATTAACTGAAGCTTTTAAAGCTGACGCCCGTCCTAACAAAATCAATCTTGGTGTTGGCATTTACAAGAATGAAGCAGGTCAAACCCCGGTTTTAGCTACCGTTAAAATCGCCGAAAAACGTCTTTTAGAAAACGAAGCCACTAAATCTTACCTTAGTATCGAAGGTAACCCGGCTTACGGAAAAGAAGTTCAAAAGTTACTTTTTGGTGAAGACAGTGAAATCGTAGCTAGCCAACGCGGATTTACCGCTCAATCTCCTGGCGGAACTGGCGCTCTACATAACGCGGCTGAATTTGCTTACAACCATTTGGGTGTGCGCACTGTTTGGGTAAGCAACCCAACGTGGGCTAACCACGGCAACATCTTTAAAGCGCTTGGCTTAGAAGTTAAAGCATACGACTACTACAATGCTGAAACTAAAGACCTTGACTTTGACGCAATGGTAACGTCTTTAGAGCAAGTTGCAGAAGGCGACTTGGTGCTATTCCACGGTTGTTGTCACAACCCAACGGGTATCGACCCTACTCAAGCACAATGGGAACAGCTAGCCAGCTTAACTGCAGCTAAAAAAGCACTGCCTTTGTTCGATTTTGCTTACCAAGGTTTTGCCACTGGCGTTGAAGAAGATGCAGCAGGTTTACGTATCTTCGCTAAACAGATTAAAGAACTACTTGTAGCCAGTTCTTTCTCTAAGAACTTTGGTTTATACAACGAACGTGTTGGTGCATTTACCTTAGTTGCTGCTGATAAAGAGCAAGGTGCAACAGCCTTTAGCCAAGTTAAAGCTGGTATTCGTGCAAACTACTCAAACCCACCATCACATGGTGCTGCGGTAGTAACCACTATTTTGCAAGATGCTGAGTTAAAAGCGCAATGGGTAGCAGAAGTAGCTGAAATGCGTGACCGTATTAAAGAAATGCGCGATTTGTTCGTAGCAACTTTAGCCGCTAAAGGCGCAACTGGTGATTACAGCTTTATTCAACGCCAAAACGGTATGTTCTCATTCTCTGGTTTATCGAAAGAGCAAGTACAAACCTTAAAAGAAGAACATGGCGTATACATCGTTGGTTCTGGTCGTATTAGCGTAGCAGGTATGACTAAAGACAACATGGAAGCGCTTTGTGCTGCTATTGCCGCAGTAGTATAAGCACTGGTTTAGATACAATAAAAAGGGGTTAAACGTTTCTCGTTTAACCCCTTTTTATTTAGCTCTTTAAATTAACCAACAACAATATTCCTACCTTTGTTCTTCGCTTTATAAAGTGCGTTGTCTGCATCCTTTATCACTTCTTCGGCATTGGCATGATGATTTGCTTTTTCTGCTACACCAATACTTACAGTAATTTGAACTGTATTTTTAGGTTTAGCTTCTTCGTTTCGAGCAGTTTTGTCACCTTTATCTCGGCTGGTTTTATCCCTAATTGCAAACGGAGTTTCTGAGATGATTTCACGAATGTCATCTAAAAACGCAATGGCATGGTCAAGCTTTTTACCTTTAAATAGTACGGTGAATTCTTCACCGCCGTAGCGAAATACTTGGCCACCACCTTCAATTTGATCGAGTTTAGATGCCACCATTGCTAACACATCATCTCCAACGTCGTGACCATAGGTGTCGTTAAACTTTTTAAAGTGGTCGATGTCTACCATCGCTAGGCTGTAATTTTTAGACATTCCTGCGAGTTTTTCAAAAAGCATCCGTCTTCCAAGTAAGCCAGTTAACTCATCACGATAAGCCAGCTCATGAGAGGCTCTAAATCCCGCATAAAGCATGATGAGCATAGACGCGGTGAAAAATACCGAAGAGATAGCTTCACGGTCTAAAAACATCAGAGGGAATAGGCTTGCGACAAAGCTAAAAAATAACCCGATGGTTAAACTGGTAGACTTATACGCCCAGCGAAAAAAAGCCGCCACGATACAAACCACAGACAAGCCCAATGCAGCTAAGCTCATGACTAAACCTTCTCTAGGTCTAGGTTCAAACCATTCGGTAATAAACTCTGCGGTGTCGGCAACAAAAAAGTTAAGAGCTAGCGATATGCTCGCCATTTGTACTAACAAAAAAACATAAATGGCAATTGCTCTTGGAGTAGTACTGCCATTTTCATTAATGAACTGATTCAATACCAAGTTAATCGGAATGAACAAACACACTGATGTAAAAGCAAATTTTGCTTCCGAAATACTTAGTGGTTGCTGTAAGTAACTGGCGATAAGCCAGTAGCTAAAGGTGTTTACAATCACCACTGCAATAAGTTGTCGGCGGTTAAATTGCAGAGCTAACATTGCGGTAATTGCTGCTAAACCGTAAGGCATCCAATAAATAATATCTTGAGTATTCGCCGATAAAGATGAATGCCAAATAAGCAATGCACTCGCTATCGATAAGATGATTACAGGAGGCAGTATGTTTTGGCTTGTAAGTCTACTTTCCATAGATTTCAAGTGATTGAGTTTGAATCGATTTTATCGAACTATTACTAGTTTTTGAATCAATAACGAAGCAATAACGCGCTTAGCCTCTAAGTTTTCTTCAGCAACTGCATAATAGTCTTTGATATTATGCAGTTGCTGTTCTAATTTTAGTGTAACTAAGAATAATGGAGCAGGGCATGAGTGACTTTCTTTTCATCGATGATATCGACGAGCCTTCAGAAGAAGTTACCAGACCAACATGGAAGTTACTGGTCATAGATGATGAAGCCGAAATTCATTCTGTAACACGATTAGTATTGTCTGATGTGGAGATTGATGGTTATAAGCTCGAGTTTTTATCAGCATACAGTGCTGAAGAAGCGCAACGAATGTTTGAAGAACATAACGATATTGCCATCGCACTTGTAGACGTAGTAATGGAAACCGACCATGCTGGTTTAGAACTAGTTAGGTGGATTCGAGAAACAAAAGAAAATCATGCAACACGCCTAATTTTGCGAACCGGACAACCAGGCCAAGCACCAGAAGAATCGGTGATCAAAGATTACGATATCAACGATTACAAAAGTAAAACCGAGTTAACAGCCACTAAGCTAAAAACCATTACCTATTCAGCCATTCGATCCTACCGAGATATTTTGTTTATTGAGCGTCACCGTCAAGGCTTGATGCAGGTAATAGAATCCACATCTTTGGTACTTAAAAGTAAAACCTTGTACCACTTTGGTTCAGCGGTGCTAAAACAACTAGTAGAGCTTTTCCAATTAGAAAGCTCAGCCATGTACATTACAACGCTTACCGAAGATGTACTGCGCCATCAATCTTTTAACGTGCTGGCTGCCACTGGTGACTTTGTTACCAATGAGCATAACGAATATAATTTCGACCAAAGTAAAATCCCTGAAGATGTAAAACAACTACTCAAGCGTGCGTTGGACGAGAAGAAAACGCTGGTTACCGAAAACTGCTATGTAGGTTTTTACCCAACAGATAGTCGTAGCGTTAGCCTATTGTACGTGCAACACGAAAACCCCTTAGACGATATCGAAAAAGGCTTACTTGAAGTTTTCGCCACCAACATTGCACTTACTTTCGAAAACCTCACCATTAAAGAAGAAATTCAAGACACTCAAAAAGAGCTGATATTCATTATCGGTGATGCCATCGAGCAACGCAGCAAAGAGACCGGTTCTCATGTAAAACGAGTATCGTTAATTTGTGAGTTAATGGCCAAAAAGCTCGATTTTGACCCCGAGTTTGTAGAAGCGTTTAAGCACGCAGCGCCGCTACATGATTTGGGAAAAATTGCGATTCCAGAGTCGATATTGCATAAGCCTGGCAAGTTAGATGCCGAGGAATGGAAGATTATGCAAACTCACGCTCAAGTGGGTTATGACTTATTGGCCGATTCAAATAAAATCATTGCGCGTTTAGGTGCAGAGATCTCTTTATGTCACCATGAGAAATGGGACGGTAGCGGATATCCCCGTCAGCTGGCTGGAGAAGATATTCCACTAGTTGGTCGTATCATGGCCATCACTGATGTATTTGATGCCTTAGGCTCTAAACGCTCTTACAAAGAGCCGTGGAGTAATGACGAAATCAAGCAATTCATTATTGAGCAAAAAGGCAAGCACTTTGACCCGCAACTGGTTGATATTCTTGTAAATGACTTTGATGAATTCCTCGAAATAAGAAACGCTTACCCCGACTAAGTTTTTTATTGAGTTTTACCCTTAAAAGGCGCATTCTCACAGCATTATTCAGCTAAGTTCACTGCTTAGCATTACTTTTGAGAAGGGCCTTCTTTTGGCACTTAAACCTACTATCTATAAATTGCGAATATCTCTATCGGATTTAAACCGCAATTACTACGACACCATTAACCTCACTATTGCTCAGCATCCTTCAGAAACCCTAGAGCGGATGATGGCGCGCACAATGGCCTTTTGCTTGAATGCCGAAGCAGAATTAGAGTTTACCAAAGGACTTAGTGAAGTAGAGCAACCCGACATTTGGCAAAAATCTTTAGAAGGTGACACCTTACTGTGGATTGATGTTGGCGAACCAAGCCCAGAGCGAATCAAGAAAGCAAGCAGATCGGCTAAACGCGCCAAGGTATATAGCTTTAATTCAAAATCCGATACCTGGTGGCAACAAACAGAGAATAAAATCAACCTGTTGGACGCAGAAGTATGGCAGTTGAGTTGGGATGAAATGGTCAGATTAGCCAGCTTTACTCAACGCACCATGGATATGTCAGTCACTATTACCGAAGAATCTGCTTATGTAACCAGCGATGAAAACGAAATTGAGATTCACTGGAAGAACTTAAAGTAGTTTTTGAATAAAGGAAGCTTAGGCTTCCTTCTTAGCCGCAACACTTTTTAAACTTTTTACCACTTCCACAACTACACGGGTCATTACGTTTAGGCGTTTTTTCAACTACTTTGGTTGCTGGCTTGGCGATCAATAGCTCTAACTGCTCAGTGTTTTCTTCAGCTTCGGAATCTACCGTAACGTTTATCGCAATCCCATACTCTGCAGCACGCAGTTGAAGTTCCTCTTTTCGTTCTTCAGTGCTTACCAACAGCGGCAAAGGGTTTTCTTCGGTTCCAATTTTTACATCACGCTTTGTGTTAAAGCCGAAGCTTTCATGTTTTGGTTTTTTCTCGATACGACCTTTAAAAAAGAACTTAGACATGAATGTACTCCCAGATAAAAATATTTAGAGCAGGCTTATACAGCAATATTTTACACAAATAAACTAAAACGGAAGTTGTAGGGTCGTAATGAGGGGCATCAAAGAAATAAGCTCAAAAAAAAGCCACTTAATAAAAGTGGCAATACAAAGGCAAAACATATTCAACCAAATGTTTAGGGTTGGGAGTGGCCATAGCCAACCACTCTCAAGTTGAACAGAACGCGAGAACTAGTCGTTGTAACGATTAGTTAAGTAAATTAAAGCACTTACTCGGTGATTTAGTTACTGTCAATGTTAACAGTTTGACAAAGTCCAGTGTTCAAGCTACCTATAATTTAGTTTGTTAATTAGCTATGTAATGATCAACGGAATCAACGCATCCATGCCGTGTCTGCGGTTCAAAATTGAATTTCTCATTAATCGAATACCCGAGCTTAGACTTGGCTAAACTCAACAACGATGAGTTTAAAGGTTTTCGATATCATCTAAGCAGTGCTTAGCTTTGTTAAGCACTTCTATGCGTTGCTGCTCAGACTTTTTAAGCCATGAGCTAAACACCATTTTGGTTCTTGGATTGTTTCCCATCTGGTGCTGATGTTTGTCCATAAAGTGCCAATACAAGGAGTTTAAGGGGCAAGCTTGGTCTTCAGTGGTTTTATTCACTTTGTATAAGCAGTCGGAGCAGTAATCACTCATTTTGTTAATATAGTTACCACTCGCAGCATAGGCTTTAGAGCCCACAATGCCACCATCTGCAAACTGGCTCATACCTCGGGTGTTAGGCATTTCTACCCATTCAATAGCGTCGATATAGATCCCTAAATACCAATCGTCGACAAAGGTAGGGTCAACGCCAGCCAATAAACAAAAATTTCCTGTAACCATTAAGCGTTGTATATGGTGGGCGTAAGCGTAGTCTAGCGATTGCTTGATAGCATGCTGCAAACAATTCATTTTAGTGTCGCCAGTCCAAAACCAACTTGGTAACTGTCGTTTAGCCTCTAAAGCATTTAGTGATGCGTAGTCGGGCATGTTTGCCCAATACACACCTCGTATAAACTCGCGCCAGCCGATAATTTGACGAACAAAGCCTTCAATCTGGCTGATATCAATCCTGCCTTCGCTTCGTTCAAACGCTTCGATTGCCGTTTTTACTACGTATTGAGGACTAATTATTTTTGCGTTTAAGGCAAAAGAAATCCGCGAATGGTACAAGCTCCATCCATTATCTTTTCCTAATAGAGACAACTTACCAGTCATTGAGTCTTGGAATTGTCCAAAACGGGGTAAACACTGCTCGCAGAAAAAACTTAGCAATTGTGTTGCTTGTTTTCGGTTAACTGGCCAAAGTAGTTGAGTATAGGAGTGTCCGATTGTACTTATCTTATGTTTATCAATTCTTTCAAGAATACTGGTAACGTCATTTGAAAACAGTAAAGGCGCAGGAACATTAGCTAAATCGTCGGTCTTGAGTTTATTGCGATTATTAGCGTCATAATTCCATTTACCACCAAGCGGTACCTCCTTGTCCATCAGCACATCAAAACGAAGTCGCATCTTGCGATAAAAGTTTTCCAAACGATGACTTTTACTCGCTTGAAAATATTTGCCAATTTCCTCATCGGGCAAGTAAAAGTGTTCAGTGCTGTAAGCAGCGGAATTTAACGGTAGAGACTCACTAAAGTTTGCTAGCTGTTCTCTTAACCTATATTCGTCGGGCAGTTGATATTCAAAACGTTGAATACTGTAGCTTTCTATTAAGTGGTCTAGTAGTGCAGGCAACTCTTTAAAGGGCTTGGTATCGTCCAAAGTTAAATGAGCAACTTGATGACCAGCGGTCTGCAAAGCAAAGGCAAACTGCTGCATTGCGGCAAAAAAGGCGGCTATCTTTTGTCTATGGTGCACTGTATAGCAGGTTTCTTGGTGTAACTCTGCAATCAGGTAGAGTGTTTGCTCATCCTGCTGTTTAAACCAACTATGGCTGGCATTTAGCTGGTCTCCTAATATTAAACGTAATGTTTTATAGCTTTTTTTTGCCTGCAAAGTCATGGATGTACTCGTTTTTAGTTTGATGTTTGTTGCCAGCACAGCGTTTAGAACAATATTTAACCTGAGCCCAATCGCGTTGCCATTTTTTTCGCCAGCTAAACGAACGCATACATACCGGGCAAACCTTTCGCGGAAGCTGTGACTTATTCATCTATTCGCCCCTATGTTGTGCTGCAACTTTACGCCACTCACCGTAAACACCTTGGTTGTTGAGTCTTAAACACGTGTAAGGTGTAACGAATAAGCCATTAGGAAAGTTCACTCAAACAGTCTAAGTGGCTAATTAGTGGCAAGTTGCCTTCTAGTTGATGTTAGGAGGTGAAGCGCTTGCCCAGTGCATTTGCAAGTTCCATGGGGGAAAGAATAGCCAGCAGTAGAACTACTGGCTAAGGTGGTTTAGTTAAAGGTAGGTTCTATCTTAATAGCTGCAATATCAACCAAATTAGTTGCACCATCGCGCGTATCGGTAAAGGTACTATTGGCATTTAAATAGCTCATATTGTAAAAATCGTGCAGTGATAAGCTGTAAGTTCCGGCCTCAAGATCCGCAACTAGAGGCGTAGAGTAAACTAGTGGTTTAGTGTTATTAACGGTGCGGGCATGTGGCATTTGTACAACGCCTTGCGCAACAATGTCTGCATCGCTATTTGTAATAACCATCCACTTCACCGCATTGGTCACACCTAAGTTAATTGCATTGTGGTCATTGTGATACTTAAGCTGAATATTGTAGTGGCCATTTACAGCAACTTGCAGGTTACTAAGGGCTAAGCTGTCGTTAGTCTTTCCCCATTGGCTTAAATAAGCCTGGGTAATTTCTGTATCAGCTGGGCTTACTTCAACGTTGCTAACCAGCCTAGCGTCATCTACGTTAATCTCTTGGCCTGCTGCGTAACATAGTGGCGCGCTGCGATGCGATACATTGCCAGAGCTGGTAAATACAGCCTCGGCACTATAACAAGCTGCTACACCTTGCTGTGGGGCAACACTATCTTTGTATTCTCCTAAGCCTTGGTTACTGGCTATCATTTCTCCATTTCGGTAAATACGGTAAGTGCTTGCAGTATTGTTTTGATTATCGCTGATCTCCACAGCCAACAAACCATTGTCTAAAAATACCCGTTCAATCATTGGCTCTATAGGTGCGAATACTGCTGGGTTTACACTATCTAAAGGCTCAGCGCTAACCATTGTGATATCGCTACTCCCGGTATCAAGATCAGCTAGATTGATCACGATATTATTGGTATCTGCCAATGCACTCCAATCTATCGTCGTACCCGAGTTTACCCCGTTTAAGCTGACAGTTTGCACAGGGTAATAGCCGCTATCTTGGCTTGCTGTTGGCAAGTTGATTTGCAGATTAATGGTATGGCCACGAAGGGTTAGCCCTTCTAAATTAATGGTACTGCTGTCGGCAAACATATCTCTTCGTAGTTTACTGGTGATAAAGGGTTTAAGGGTTAAACCGTCTTCACTAGTATGCACGCCAAATACACTGTCTATTACCATTCCTAGGTATGCACCAACCGACCAAAGCTGCCGGGTGGAGTTAATCACCGGACCAGACAAACCTGGATTATCGATATCCAATAAGTTGGGTTTTAAGCTTAACCACTCAAGGTTTTCCATGTTAGAAATGTTGAGTGAGGCTGCTCGTATTAAGGTATCGTAAGCGGCGTCTGCAACTGCAACATTGTTGGTAGCAATAGCTGCTTTTAAGCCATATGCCGTTACAAATGGCCAAACCGCTCGGTTATGGTAAATCGCTATATTTGGTTGTTGGGGGAAAATGACCGGTGCGCCTAAATCACCATGCGGATAATTGGCCACAACACTTGCTGCGCGTGTTTCATCGGCAATGCCGCTTACTACAGCTAATGCTTGTCCTAACCAATCAAATTTATACAGCGGCGCTGTATCTTGATGTCCGGCAATAATACTGCTGTACAAGCCTTTGTCTGCTAGCCAAAATTCTTGGTTTATAGCGATTTTTAACGTATTTGCCCAAGATTGATACTTTGCTGCTTCTGCGCTGTTGCCTAGCTCGTTCGCTAAAGATTCTGTCAGTCGCATTGCTTTATAATGCAACACGTTGGTTGATAAAGCCTTGCTGCTACCCAAGCTTGCGATGTCGTTTACTATCCAACTTGCATAGCTTTGCTCACGCCAATCTAAGAACGACTGTTCACCACGGTACAAACCATCTTGCTCATCAAATGCTGCTACTCGGTCATTTTCTAAGGTATTCACTAAGGCCGAATAAGCTTTAGCGACAAAAGTGCTACGGGCATCTCCAGTTAAGTTGTGTAACAGTTTTTCGGCTCCTAAGGCCCAAGCTACTCTATCGGTACTAATAGGCCAACTGCCACCGGTGCCGGTATCTTGGACTATTTGTAATCCATCATTAGAGCCTTTAGCAAAACTAGGTTTACTAAGTCCTTCACGATAAGGAGAAAGCTTAAATTCTAATGAATTTTGAACTCGCTGCGGGTCAACTAAAGCTAAACCAAGGTTAGCTGCGTAGGATAAGTCTCTTGTCCAAACATAATGCCATTTTGCACCTGTTTCAAAGCAATCACAGTCAATGGCTTCGCCACCGTTATAGTTGTCGTCCACAATCTCACTAACACTATTTTGAACTGTCTCGTTGATAGCCAAAGCAAACAGGGCATCAAAGGCAATATTACCTGTACGTGTTTTAGCTTGGTCAGCTAGTTCTTTATAAACAACGTAGTTATTGCCTGGGTCTCGTAAGTCTTGAGTGGTAGATTGAGCGTATTCTCGTAGCTCATCACTGGCAGTTTTAACCGAGAACTTAGCTTTACTTGAATCATCATCTAATACATTGTCATAAACCAGTTCGGTGCTTAACTCATGGTCTAAATGGGGATCAATCGTTACATCACCACTGCCATCGGTTTCGGTAACTGTAAACATCAAAGCAGAGGGTTGGCTTGCATCAATATTAAATTGGTAAAAGCCGGTTTCGGTTACAAAAAAGCTGCTGTTAGGTCCGCCATTACTAAGGACATAAGTCTCATCAAGCCTCGCTACAACCGGGTTATCAGCGTCCAGTACCCATTCGCTAGACCAGTCGGCATAGGCAATTTTGAATTCATGATTACCCGGCGAAATTTGTTTAGTAAGCTGGTATTTATTGTCACCTAAGTATTTAAGTTCATCGTCGCTAGTCCAGCCGTTAAAGCCGCCACGCACATAGATCTTTTGTGCTAAAGGTGGAATATCTTCGCTATAGCTAAATACCGGACTGCTTAAATCATCACCTACTTTAAGTACAAAATCGTATATGCCTGCGCTATTTAACACCAAAGCCATATTGGCAGCAGCTTCGCCGGTAACAAGGGGATATTCTGTATCAGCACTAAGTTGAGTAAGCTGATCAATGTCAGCGGTAAAGGTTGTTTCCAAGGTCCAGTTTTCGTCAGCCACTTTAAACTCATGTACGCCAGCAGCAAACTCTGTGTTGTCTAAACGGTATATGTCGCTGTCGTAAACAAGTTGGAATTGCTCTTCAGCTGACCAACCACTAAAACTTCCTTTCAGATACAAGGGCACGGAGTAGGGGGCTAGGCTTACGCAAGCTGTACCTTCCCCGTTCGGCGTTTGAGTATCAGGGCAGTTTAACGTTTCGTCATCAGACAAGCAGCCATTCAATATTAATACAGACGCAAGACTTACTAAGCCTTTGCCCATAATTGGTAAAGTCTTCATTCAATTTTCCCACTTTAGCTATTGATTTAATGTCTTTTTTCTAATGAAAAAGTACATGTAAGGTATAAAACCTTAATGATAAGTATATCGATAGAGAGTGTGAGGAAAGTGAAGCCCTTCACGATTCCTTGTTGACTCAAAACTCATTTATCTTTTTGTGAAGCTACGGATATCGAGCAACACCTATGGTTAAACTCGATGGATAAGCTGACGATTTAGCCGCACAAGCTTACTAATCTTGCTAAATATTCAAATACTTAAACACAGTAACTGGACTAAACTTATTATTGTTTTTATAAACAGCATTGGTCGAAATAGTCTATTTATCGAAGGGATTCAAAATGACAGATTTAGACATCAATAAAGCGCTTGGCAAGTTAGTAGAGAAAATCGACCAAGTAGAAGGTATCGTTGTTGAGCAAGGCACCAACAAAGCTTGGCATGCGTTAGACCAAGGCGCTAAAAAGCTTCTTAGTAAGATTGGTGTTGATGCCGCTGAGTTAAAAAACCTTTTTGCTTTTATCGATCAAGTTTCGGCAGATCCTTCACTAACCTTAGACCTTGAAGAATGGCAAGTCCCCCTAGGCTCTGCACTATCCATAAAAGGCCGAGTAGGGGGGCACTTAATTATCGATATAGTGCTACCGAGCGATGCTGAACAATATAGCGATTTTAAGCAAACCAATATGGCCACGGTTGCCATTGACCAGCAGTTACAAATAGAAAGTGGTGTAAGCATAAACCTGCCAGTTAAAATCCTTAACATCTCTAGTAACGCAGAAGGCCACCTTAAATGGCAGGTAAAAGTAGTTTGTGCAGTTGCCCACGATCAAAAACTTATCCGCTTTTTAGGGCAACTAGCTAAAGAAGCACTACCGCTGTTTTCACTAGAGTCCTTATCTAATGTAATTAATGCGCAGTATTCTAGCCATGCAATTCAAGGCGTAGTTATCCAACAAAATAGAGCGCTATCTGCTTCCGCCACTGCAACTTTGGGCCATGTTTGGAGTGTATCTGGTAACAACAAGTTACTCGATGTAAAAGTTAACGCCAGTGCTGGTGCTTCATTCAAAGCCAGTTACGCGTTTAGCGGTGACTTTAAGCTGGTAATAAAACCTGCTGATATTGGCGTGCAAATAGCGCTTTATCAACTTACCAACAGCACTAAACAAGCTGGGCTTAGCTTAGATGCATTAATAGAACTGCATGGCCTAGACAAAGTTGCAGAAACCTACTTAGCAGCGCCGTTAAAAAAATTAGAGGGCGAGGCTGCACAGTTACAAACTTTGTTAGAACGTTTTAAGGAACCTGGCACCTGGTTACTACAAAACATTGATGAGCATTTCGCCCAAGCAATTAGCGACGAAGATTGGAAAGACATCGCGCTATTGTTGGCCGATGGTGACAGTGATGGATTAGCAAAGCAGCTAGGAGCAAGGGTAAAAGATAAGTTGGAGCTAGCCTTAACCACCCAACCTTTAGAGTGGTTGAGCAAACCCGATGAAACCTCGCAAAAAATAAGTGACTACCTGCAACAAAATACCTTTCTAACGCCTGCATTATCAAAGCGCTTAAAACTAAATGATTTACTTACAAAAAACTGCATCAAAGCCAAACAAAAGCTGGTAGACGAAATAGCCGCTATTGCCGATAAATCTCAGGGGAAAGTCGCGCCCTTACTAACCCCGCTTAAACAACTAAAAGAGGCTAAAACAGAGTTAAAAGATCAGTTAAACAACCAACAGTTAGCTTCAACTTTAAATGACTGCGTAACTCGATGGTTAGAACAATACAACAAAGCACGTACTACCTTTAGCCAAGCCATTAAAAAGGCAGGTGAATTACAATTAGGTTTATCGGTTTACGGCTCTAGTAGTAAAGATAACGGCGAACAAGCCATGTTAAGTTTTAAGCTAATAGAAACCAGCGCTATAGAATGCCAAGATTTGTATCAAGACCTACTTCTAGGCAAACCTATAAATCTAGACGCACTACAATTAATAGAGCGTGATGGTCAGCTTAGTGATTTATCAGGCTGGTTAGTTAGCAGCAGCAAAATCAGAAAAGAAATTGGCCTTAAACTTAACCTAGGAGACAACTTCCAGTTTTCTCAGCAAAGCCTTATAGAGAAAGTCGCCAGTGCAAAAGTCGACCATACCGGTCAGCTACTGGAATTAACTGGCGAAAGCGTAATAAGACACCAATCAAAAACGCTTAAAGAAAGTAGAACTGCTGAATTTGTAAGTGCATTTGATGTACTCGCAGCCTTAAAGTTTGGTGCCAGCCCCAACATCGGTATTGGTTTAAGCTTTGAAGACAAAGGTGTAATGACCCCAAAAGAAATGGAACAGTTTTTAGCACCCTTAAGCAATACAGCATTTCCACTAATAGACCGAACTAGTTACTTATTAGCTTTACAGCAATTTAACCTGCTTTACCAAAGCCAGAGCTTGTCTCGTTCAATCATCGAATGCCAGTTAAATTTGGATGCCAGCGATATCCACGGACTGGCAGCAGCCAATGAAACTGACATAGAAGCCAGTGCCATCGAGTTACTTTGTAATATGACCCTGTCGGGCAACGAAAGAGGGCAAATAGCCCACGAAAGTAAAATTGCAGAGCAGAGCAAAGCTCAACTAAACGCTTTTCTCGATGCCAGTTTAACCAGTTCTGCGCCAAGCAGTGCGCAATCCTCCTTCAAACAACTACAGCAACGTGTAAAAGACATACTGGCTAATGCACATCGTTTATCAACATTTATTGGTATCTATCGGAAGCTAAGCCAGCAAATAGAAAACCTGCAGACTAACGACACAAAAGCCTATATAAAGCTAGTTAACCAAGCCAATGATGAGCTCGTTGCTACCATGAAGTCATTCATTAAAGTACAAGGTTGGTTTAGCGGTTTGTTTAGCGAAGCAATTCCTAAAACTACAATTATTTTGTTAATTGTACTAGCGAAATACTTAGGTAGGGATGAACCCTTATTAACGCCAGTTATTTCTTACGATAGCAATGGCAAAACCCAAGTGCTTTAGTCGTTAAGCCGTGCACATACGTAAACAGTGCACGGCTGTTAAACATGGCAGCCTTGCAAATCTATGTTCAAGCTCCAAGAAAGCCTTTAATCCGATCGCCAAAGGCCCGATAAACGTCTTTATCTGTCCAATACAAAGTATGGCTCCACGGTGTATTACCGCTAATGGGTCCGCCGACACTCACGCATTGGTCTATAACAAATTGGTAGCTGGGGCCAAGCTCTTTTAGCGGCCAGCCTAGCCAATCGTCTCCATCAAAATAGTTTAACCAACTAAACTCGATGCTCGGCTTGGTAAAACACTCTCGTGTTTGTAAGCCGCCTAAAAATAGGGGAATATTGCATCCTGTTGTGAATAGCAGTTTTACTCGGTTCCCCTTTAGATAGGCTAACTTATCGTCGTCGATGTTTTGTAAAAAATCGTTGTGATTTTTGTCCCATACCTTGGCATCGTTTCTATTTAGGGCATCCCAAAAGTAGTTAGAAATAACTTGTGCCCCAAGGCTATGGCAAATAATCACTACGGGAACATTTGTGTTAAAACCACATTCGTTCATACCCTTAAAAAAGGCAGCTTGTACCGCTTTTATAATCTCCATGTAGTCGTCAGTTTGCCTGCGTCCAGCTACTTCTAAACTTGTAGCATCTGAAAAAGAGTTCATAAAAAACCGACGACCAAGGTTTGATAAGGTACTAAATCGATTGTGGTAGGTTTGCCAAATATCGTTAATCAATTGGTCTTGTGGCGCTTGTAATGCCGAGTAATATTTTACTCGCTGCAACGACACTTTATTCATTACATCGTTGCCAAGATACTCAGTGAGTTTTTCTTCTAAGCCATCGGCAAAGTTAGGTTTTCGTTGTCCCATTCCATGTACGGCTAAAACGATAAGCTCTTTCATAACAGTGTCCTTTTTAGGGCTTACTAAAAATATCTATTACGTTGTAAGAGGCTGCTGAAAAGAGTGTTCAGTAAAACTAGGCCTAAAGAAATTCTAGGCCATTCTGCAATACATAAAGTGCTATCCAAATTAAATATGTTTTAAGTCAATTAAATGTCATGCATTTTGTTCGAATGACTTAGCCAAACTACTAAAGCTACATAGGCATAAGCTTAATTAAGCAATTTCGATTTATGCACTCGCAGTGCAAGGTTAAAACTTTAGGTTTATTACACTAGCCAAAATTTTCTATTTTGGTTTTCAATGAACAAAAATCTATTGGCTTTGGCCATATCTAGCATGTTTGCCTCACACGCCATGGCCGGAGGTATATTGCTGCACGAAGTAGCTACCTTCGACAGTGTCTCTTCGGCGGGCGTTAGCAACCCCACCAACAACAAGGATGCAAGCGCGGCTATTACCAGCCCAGCTGGCTTGTCTTACATCGAAGAAAGTAGCTTTACTTTAGGCATACAGTATCTCGATGCTTATTCTAAACATGTTGGGCAGCTACCAAACACAGAGCTTCAGCTGTCAACTTACGGTGAGAATAAGTCCTTTGTGCCAAGTTTGGCTTATGCAACTCGTTTAGATGAGCAATGGGTAATTGCAGCCTCGTTACATGGCGATGGCGGTTTGGGCATGGACTACCAAAACGGCCGAGCAGGTTTAGGCATAATAAACCTAGAGTCCCAAGAAGCGCTAAACTTGCATCTTGCAGCCGCATATCAAGTAAACGACAAGCTCCATTTGGGTGGGGCATTAGTTGTGCAACATCTAATGACAAGTGTTGATTTGAATTTGGGCGATATAAACGCGAACGGTGATGTGTCCAGTACTGCAGCCAGCTTTATATTCTCAGGTATGTATCAGCTAAACCCGCAAACCTTATTATCTGCAAACTATAAACATCGGGTAGATCATCAAGATACTCATCTTGATCTAGATGTATCTAATGACCAAAGCATCCCGCTTGATGTTGGTGTTGTTTGGCCTAGCCGTTTAGATCTTGGTATTTCCCATTCTTTAAGTAATCAGTTCACTGTTAAAGCTATGACAGGCGTTGAAAAGTGGTCAGACTTTAATAGCGCTGAACTCGATGCAAACAACGTTTTTAGTGTAGGTACAGCTTTGGCCTATCAAGCTAATGATTGGGTTTACCAAGCGGGAGTGCGTTACGACTCACCCATGTTTGATACAGAAGATATGGTGCCAGAACTAACTATTTCTCAAAACTGGTCTGCAGGCATTGGTGCAGAGAAAACCAGGCGTAATGGGCATAGGTTTGGCGTCGCTTATGAATACCGTCACCTCGGCAATCATGACGTAAATTATTCAATGAGTGAACAAACTAACAGGTATTCTTACTTTGACGGCCGAGTAACAGAAAACCGTATTCACGTATTAAGCTTTAGTTATGCTTATTAATTGCTAAATGTTCTTTGATACCGTCGCAACAAACACGGGCGTGACTAGCCCTATGCTGCTTGCGACTGTTTAGATTTAAACACCAGCAATAAAGTATTAGCGCTAAGCGTTTAGCTGCTTAATCTAATTACGTTCAGCAGTAGTGAGGGCGATTATATAAGTTATGATAGCGCTTAAGCCTTTTAATTGACCTAAAGCATAATTAAACGAAAGCTTGATATAGACCTAATTAAAATCTCCAAAGTAACTAGCTCAAATCTACTTAATCCTCGTTAAGTTCTCCGCTTATTTTAATATCAATTGAATCAACAGGTCATAAATTGTTCACTATTTAACCATCAAAACATAATAGTTCTAGTTAATTATGGGATTTACATTCCTGTAAATTACAAAAAGTTTGGTGAACTAAAATGTTTAATTGGATTAAGAAAATAGGCATGGTAGCCGCTTTAGTTCTTGCGTGTGCCTCACAAGCAAATGCAGAAACAGTAAAGCTAGCGGTAACAGATTTAGTAGGTCTTGAAGAGCTTCAGCGTGAATTTGGCGCTTTTAAAGAAACGCTGTCTAAAGCCACAGGTTACGACATCGAGTTTTTACCTGTTACTAACCGTACAGCAGCGGTAGAAGCGCTACGTTTCAATAAAGTCGACTTTGTACTTACCGGCCCAGCCGAATACGTGGTTATGCAGAAACGCTCAAAGGCTAAAATTGTAGCCGGTTTCTCCCGCCCAGATTACTTTGCAGTAATCATAACCATGGCCGACAGCCCATACACTAACGCAGAGTCTCTAAAAGGAACCAAAATTGGTTTAGGTTCAGTGGGTTCTACCTCTAAACACCTTGGTCCTATTCAAGCGCTTGCAGATGCCGGCCTAAACCCAGCAAACGACGTTGATGTGATTAATACCAAGGTTCCAGTTTTGTGGGAGTCATTGAAGAAGGGTGACGTAGCGGCAATTGGAATCAACCACTTAAAGTTTATCTCGCTACGTAACAAAGAGATTGAAAAAGGTGGCTTACAACCTGGAGAGTTTCGCGTTGTTGCACGTGGGCCAGATTTACCAAACGACGTATTAATGGCCGGCAGCCATGTAGACGACAAAATGCTAGAAACCATGAAAAAGGCATTTGTAGAACACTCAGAAGAACTGGTTGCGGCAATCTTAACCGGTGAAGACAACCAAAAGTACGCGGGCATGCGCTTCTTAACTGGCATTAAAGACAGTGATTACAACTACGTACGAGCAATGTACGCCACTGCCGGTTACCCAGAATACTCAGATTTTATTGGCGATTAGTTTATATGAGCAACTACGCCGCTGAGCCGAATACACTAGCCGAAGCTAGTGTATCGGCAACTTCGCGCCTGCTCCAAGTGAGCGGGCTTACTAAAAGCTTTGATAATAGCAGCACTCCCATTTTTTCTGATGTTAGCTTTTCCATTTTTGCTTCACAGTCGGTTGCGCTTATCGGCTCCAACGGGGCAGGCAAAAGTACATTATTGCGCTGTTGCTTAAGATTAATTGAACCCGATGCTGGTTCAATTGTGCTTGATGGCGAAACCATAGATAAAAAATCGGGTCGCCTCTTAAGTAAAGCCAGAAACAAAGTGGGTTTTGTGTTTCAAAAACACTGCTTGGTTCCTCGCTTGTCAGCTTTAAGTAATGTGCTGCATGGCAACTTAGCCTATAGCCAAGGCCCCAGAAACTGGCTACAAGGTCTGGCTAAACAAGAAGCGCGAGAGCGTGCAATGGATTGCCTTAAGCAAGTTGGTTTAGCTCACCTTGCAAATAAACGCTGCGATCAGCTGTCTGGCGGGCAATCTCAACGCGTAGCGGTTGCACGGGCGCTAATGCAGCAACCCTCTATATTGTTTGCCGACGAACCCACCGCCAGCTTAGATCCTCAATCGGCGCAAGAGATCATGGAGTTGTTTAAGGGCTTGGTGAAAAACCAAGGCTTAACCTTGTTTTTTGTCTCC